>NZ_JACHNC010000001.1:646562-1288125 GCF_014205215.1 Actinoplanes lobatus | reverse complement strand
ACGCCCTCGGCCAGCGCGGCGGCCGGCGGCAGGAACCGGGTGATGGTGCCGGCCAGCCCCACGTCCACCCGGGCCGGGCCGCGCAGCGGGCCGGGGGTGACGGTCCACCGGTCGTCGGCCGAGGTGTCCACCTCGACACCGAGCGCACGCAGGCCGGCCGCCATCAGCACGGTGTCACGGGCCCGCAGCGGCGCCTCGATCACCGAGGGGCCGTCGGCCAGCGCGGCGAGGATCAGGGCACGGGCGGTCATCGACTTGGAGCCGGGCAGCCGCACGGTCGTGGTGACCGGGCCGGTGGCGGTCGGGGCGAGCCAGGGACGGGGTTCTGCAGTCACGCCGCCATTCTGCCGCCGCCGTACGACGGTTCCGGCCCGCCTTCCCGCCTCCCGGGACATTTCCAGGCGGACGTGTGAGGCCCACCGGAGTGTCACGGGGCGGACGAGTGTTCGAAACCGGCGTACCGTGCTGCCCATGTGCGGGCGATACGCGACCACCCGGAGCAACGCGGACCTCACCAGGCTGTTCGAGGCCGTGGATGTGGCCGAGCCGCTGCGCGCGAGCTGGAACGTCGCACCCACCGACCCGGTGCCGCTGATCCGGATGTCGAAGGAGCACGAGGGCCGGGTGCTGGACACCGCCCGCTGGGGTCTCGTGCCGCACTGGGCGAAGGACCTGAAGGTCGGCGCCCGCATGATCAATGCGCGCGCGGAGACGGTCGCCGAGCTGCGGTCGTTCGCCCCGTCGTTCGCCAAGCGCCGCTGCCTGGTCCCGGCCGACGGCTGGTTCGAGTGGGTCCGCGACGGCAAGGAGAAGCAGGCGTTCTACATGACGCCGGCGGACGGGTCGCCGCTCGCCTTCGCCGGCCTCTGGTCGGCCTGGGGCCCGGAGTCGGTGCTCACGTGCAGCGTGGTCACCACCGCGGCGGTCGGCGGCCTGACCCGGGTGCACGACCGGATGCCGCTCGTCCTGCCGCCCGAGCGGTGGGCGGACTGGCTGGCCGGCGGTGGCGAGCCGGAGCGGTTGTTGCGCCCGCTCTCCGAACGGGAACTGGAAGCCATCGAAATCCGTCCGGTCGGACCGACGGTCGGCAATGTGCGCAACAACGGACCGGAGTTGATCGAAGTCGATCCGCAGGTAACGCTTTTTTGAACAAGTGAAGATCAACAAAGGTCTTTGTCGGTTTATGTGGCCATTCTCGTTGGCCAACTTTGTTTCAAGATAGATCACCCCCTTGTTCTGATCTTGTACCCTGCGGTACAAACCAGCGCCGGAGTGGTGCCGGACCGTAAGGTGCGGCCTGGCCGCCACAGCAGTTCCGGTCCCACGGGGGAGGTGGGCTGATGACACGAGCACGCATGCCGCGTCCGCACGAGGTAGCCATCGCGCGACGCGACCCGCGGCTGCTCGAGGCGATCGCGCAACGACGTACCGACGAGGCCTGGCGCACACGGGGCGCCTGCCGCAGCGTGGATCCCGAGACGTTCTTTCCCGCGCCGAACGAGCCGTCCGGGGGCGCCGTCGCCCTCTGCGGCACGTGCGAGGTGCAGGGCCCATGCCTGGCCTGGGCGCTCCAGGTCGGCGACTGCCACGGCGTCTGGGGCGGCACCACGCCACGGGAGCGCCGGGCCATGCTGGTGGCCTGGCGGGAGCGGATCCAGGCCGACGGTGAGGAGATCGACGACTCGCCGGACGCCGAGGATCGCCGTCTGCTCAACCTGATTCCGGTCAGTCGCTGATACAACGGGACTCGTGTCCCGTACGGATCTTGAAATCGAAACGCCGCGCGGCCCCGCGGTCGTGGCCGTCAGCGACCCCTCCGGTCCGGCGCTGTCCCTGCTCGTCCTCGGTCACGGGGCCGGTGGCGGGGTCGACGCGCCGGACCTGGTGGCGGTGTGCGACGCCGCGGTGGCCGCCGGGGTCCGGGTCGCCCTGGTCACGCAGCCGTACCGGGTGGCCGGCCGTCGTGCGCCCGCGCCGGCCGGGCACCTCGACGAGGCCTGGACCGCGGTGGTGCGCGCGATCGGCGTACCGGGGATGCCGTTGATCGTGGGCGGGCGCTCCAGCGGAGCGCGCGTCGCGTGCCGGACCGCGACCACCCTCGGCGCCGCGGGGGTGCTCGCCCTGGCCTTCCCGCTGCATCCGCCGGGCAAGCCGGAGAAGAGCCGGGCGGGGGAGCTGCCCACCGATCTGCCGGCACTGGTGATCAACGGTGACCGGGACCCGTTCGGGGTGCCGGAGCCGGCCGGCACGGTCGAGGTGGCCGTTCGGCCGGGCGCCGTGCACGATCTGCGCAAAGGCCTCTCCGACTCGGTGGTGATCGCGATCGAATGGCTCCGCCGCCATTCCTGGGCGCGCTGAGATAGGGAATGTGAGGAACCCTGGCCGGCGTTACAGCGGATGAGACTTTGTCGGCGGGAAGGGGTTCTGTGGTGCGTGCCGGTACCGAATGCGTCGAGCGTGACGGCCGGGGGGCGAACCGGGTGCGGGGCCTTCTGAGCTCCCCCGAGTGGCCCGCGGCCGGGGCTCCGCAGGTGTCGCCGTCGGTGAGCGTGAGCACACCCGCGGTTTTCGAGAGCGTCACGCGGGCTCGACCCGTATCCTCGGCGGGGCGGTCGAGGGGAGAGTCCAGGGTGGCCCAGAGGGAGCGGATCGAGGAGCGCCGAGAGCGCTTCGAGCGTGAGGCGTTGCCGTTCGTCGACCAGCTGTACGCGGCCGGCCTGCGGATGACCCGGAATCCGGCCGACGCCGAGGACCTGGTGCAGGAGACGTTCCTGAAGGCGTTCTCCGCCTTCCACCAGTTCGAACAGGGGACGAACCTCAAGGCCTGGCTCTACCGGATCCTGACGAACACGTACATCAACTCGTACCGGCGCAAGCAGCGGCAGCCGGTGCAGGCGCCGACCGAGGAGATCACCGACTGGCAGCTCGCGTCGAGCGAGTCGCACACGTCGCAGGGTCTGCGGTCGGCCGAGACCGAGGCGCTGGACCGGCTTCCGGACAGCGACATCAAGGAAGCGCTGCAATCCCTGCCGGAGGACTTCCGGCTCGCCGTCTACCTCGCCGATGTCGAGGGTTTCTCGTACAAGGAGATCGCCGACATCATGGGCACGCCGATCGGCACGGTCATGTCCCGGCTGCACCGCGGCCGGCGCAACCTGCGCAAGCTGCTCGAGCAGTACGCGGCGGACCGGGGCATCACCCGGGCCGCGACCTCCGAGCCGCAGGGGGCATGACGAGATGGAGCCCGAGGAGAACGAGAACGACTGCGGGATCGTCCTGAGCGAGGTCTATCTCTACCTGGACCTGGAGTGCTCGGAGGAGCGCCGCCGGCTGATCCAGAAGCACCTCGACGAGTGCGCCGGCTGCCTGCGCGAGTTCGGCATCGAGCACGACGTGAAGGCGCTGGTCAGCCGGTGCTGCGGCGACGAGCGGGCGCCGGCCGAGCTGCGTGACCGGCTGCGTCACAAGCTGGGGCAGCTCGAGGTGCAGACGGAGACCAAGGAGTTCCTGCCCTGAGGTGACGAACCCGGAGGGGACGAACCTGAGGTGACGAAAGGCCCGGCGATCGCCGGGCCTTCTCGTTTTTCAGCTGTTGGGGCGCTTGCCGTGGTTGGCGCCGCTCTTCTTACGGGCCTTCTTCTTGCGAGCCTTCTTGGCCATGTCGCGTCTCCTGTTCGTGGTGCTGGAACTCGTTGCCGATCGTAATGGGCCGGTCCGGCCGGACCGGACTCACCCGCGTCCGATCCGTGATGTGATGGCCTTCACCGAACCGTGCCGACGGACGAGGAGGCCGAGCCATGGCGGACGAGATCCGTGCCGAGATGGGGGCCAACGTGTGGAAGGTCGTGACAGCGCCCGGCGCCACCGTCACCCAGGGGGACACGCTGGTCATCCTGGAGTCGATGAAGATGGAGGTCCCGGTGCACGCCGAGACCGGCGGGACGGTCGCCCGGCTGGCCGTGCACGAGGGTGACACGGTCCAGGAGGGCGACCTCATCGCCGTCATCGACTAGGGCACGTCCTAGTCGCGGCGCCAGCGCAGCAGGGAGCGGCCCCGGCCCCGCTGACGGGGGACGGCCGGGACACGGATGGTGGCCGAGGCCAGTTCCCGGGTCGGCCGGTCCAGGGCGGGCGCGGCCAGGGCGAGTTCGGCGACCGCGCGGGCGTTCGGCCGGGAGGCGGTCTCGGTGAGCCGGGCCGCCACCACGGCGGCCACGTCGGCCCGGGCCTCCGGGTCCACCCAGGCGTAGGCGACCAGGGCGAACAGCGCGGCCTGGGTCACCCGGTCCACCTCGCCGTCGAGCAGGCCGAGCAGCAGCCTGCGGCGGCTCGACTCCGGCCAGGGCTCCTCGGCCCCGTGGTGCAGCAGGCCCAGGCAGGCCCACACCTCCAGCCCGTTCTGCTGGTCGGCGCGGGTGGTCTCCGGGTGGGCGAGCAGGGCCAGCAGTTCCCACGGCTCGACCAGGACCAGCCCGAGCGCCCGGTCGTAGGCGCCCGGCGGGTGCGGCCAGGTGGCGCCGGAGATCCGTTGCAGCCGGTGCAGCGCGTCGGCGGACGGCTCGGCGTTGACCGGTGCCCGGCCGGCGGGCAGCGGCGCCCCGGCCGGGAGCCCGCCCAGCCATGGCGTCTCCCGGCAGCACTCCTCCAGGTCGGTGTGCTCGTGGGCGTCGTCCGGGTGGCCGCGGATGAAGTCGGCCAGGTCGACCAGGTGGGCGACGTCGCCGTCGGCGCGGTAGCGCAGCCGGTGGGCGGTGTGCACCACGCAGTCGAAGTCCGGGTCGCGTTCCAGGGCGAGTTCGGTCCAGCGGAGCGCCTCGTCGAGCCGGCCCAGGTCGGCCAGGGTGGCGGCGACGTCGGCGTACACCGAGAGGTCGTCGGGGTCGTAGGCGACGGCGCGGCGCAGTGCGGCGAGCGCCTCCGGCATCCGGCCGGCGCTGCGGTACGCGTACCCCAGCCAGATCTCGGCGAGCTTGGACGGCTGTGCCCGGGAGCCCCGTCCGGCCCAGTCGACGGCCAGTCGTACCTCGCCGAGCCGGCGGGCCAGCGCCGAGCCGGCGCCGAGCAGCATGCCGTGCTCGCCGTGGGCGGCGACCGCGTGCCGGACCACCTCGAGGTACGGCCGCAGCGTGGTGACCGAACCGGCCGGGGCCGGGTCACCGACCGCGGTGCAGAGCCGCATCACGGTACGCGCGAGCACCCCCGGATCGATCCGCGCGCCGAGGGCCGGGTCGCCGACCCAGGGCACTCCGGCCCAGTCCAGCCCGGGGCTGTGCCCGCTGGCGGCGGCGAGCAGTGGCAGCCCTTCCTCGGGGCGCCCGGTGGCGGCGAGCAGGTGGGCCCGGGCGGCGAGCCGGCCGACCGGCGCGTACGGCTCCACCGGGAACAGGTCCAGCCCGCCGTCGGCTCGTGCCGCCAATCGGCTGAGCAGCTCGTGGGTGTCGGGCAGGGTGGGGGCGTGGGCCAGGGCGGCGGCGATGTGCCCGGCCGCGGACGCGGTTTCGCCGCGCTCGAGGGCGTCGCGAGCACGCGCGAGGTCACGGTGGGCCGAGGGGGAATCCACGAGTGAAGACCCTAGGGGAAGCGCCGCTCGTTGTCAGTCCTCACGTTTGCTCGTTCATGCACGAAACCTTGACCGAGTAAGCTGTTTCTTGCAAGACTGCGCACAGAATGCGCAAGGAGCGCGCGAAAAGGGGAGGATCACGTGACACAGCGAGGCCTGGGGATGGCAGCGGACATCGCGGAGCAACCCGCCGGGTTCGCGCGGCTGCTGGAGGACGGGCCCGCCGGCGCCATCGCCGAGGTGGCCGCCGAGGTGGCCCGCCGGGCGCCGCGCAGCGTCCTGTTCGTCGGCCGCGGCACCTCCGATCACGCCGCGCTCTACGGCGCCTACCTCGCCGAGATCCGGCTCGGCCTGCCGGTGGCCAGCGCCTCCCCGAGCGCCATCACGCTCTACGGCGCCCGCCCCGACCTGACCGGCACGCTGGTGATCGGCGTCAGCCAGAGCGGCGGCTCGCCCGACCTCGCCGGGGTGCTCAACGTGGCCCGGGAGACCGGCGCGCTCACCCTGGCGGTCACCAACAACCCTTCATCGCCCCTCGCGGAGGCCGCCGAACTGTCGATCGACGTGGTCGCCGGGCACGAGCGGGCCGTCGCCGCCACCAAGACCTACACAGCCGAGCTGCTCGCCCTGCTGCTGCTGGTCGAGGGCATCCGGGCCGGCGACGGGAGGCTGCCCGCCGGCGAGCGGGCCGCCCTCGACAGGCTGCCCGGGCTGGCCGCCGAGGTGCTCGCCGACCGGTCGGCCGAGAATCTGGCCCAGCGCTACCGGTTCGCCTCCAGCCTGGTGACCACCGGGCGGGGGTACGCGTACCCCACCGCCCGGGAGACCGCCCTCAAGCTGATGGAGACGTCGTACCTGCCGGCGCTCGCGTTCTCCGGCGCCGACCTGCTGCACGGCCCGCTCGCCATGACCGACCCGGACGTGCCGGTGCTCGCGGTGGTCGGTGACGGCCCGGGTGGCCGCTCGATGCGGGACGTGGTGACCCGGCTCGGGGAGCGCCGTGCGGACGTGGTGACCGTCGGCGCCGCCGACGTGCCCGGCGCCTCGGCCCGGCTCGCCGTGCCGGCCGTCGACGAGCGCTATTCGCCGCTGCTCGACATCCTGCCGTTGCAGCAGCTCGCGCTCGCGCTGGCATTGGCACGTGGCGAAGATCCCGATGCTCCTCGCGGTTTGAAGAAGGTCACCACCACGCTTTAGAAATAGGCTGGGCCGGTGTCCACCCTCCGTGACCTTGTCGAAGAGCACACCGGCCTGAGCCCCGCCGACATCGATCACCTGCACCGGATCGCCGGTGACTGGCAGCTGCTGTCCGACCTCTCCTTCGCGGACCTGCTGCTCTGGGTGCCGATCAAGGGGGAGCCGAGGCAGCCGCGGGAGTTCCTGTGCGTCGCGCAGGTGCGGCCCACCACCGCGCCCACGGCGTACCAGGACGACCAGGTCGGCAAGATCGTCGGCGGGCCGGAGGTGGCGCACCTCGACGTCGCCATCACGCAGGAGCGGATCTGGCGGGAGGGCGATCCGGTCTGGTACGGGGACACCCCCGCCCGGCACGAGGCCATCCCGGTGCGGCTGCGCGACGCCACCGACCTGGAGGAGGCGCTCAGCGAGGTGATCGCGGTGATCGGCCGGGACACCAACCTGAGCACCGCGCGCACCCCGAGCCAGCTCGAGCTGAACTACCTGACCACGGCCGACGACCTGGCGCAGATGGTGGCGGACGGGACGTTCCCGCCGCCCCGCCTGCCCGGCGAGATCACCTCGGCGCCCCGGGTCGGGGACGGGCTGATCCGGCTGGACGCCTCCGGCAAGGTGACCTACGCGAGCCCGAACGCGCAGTCGGCGTACCGGCGGCTCGGCTTCAACGCGCACCTGGTCGGGGAGGAACTGGCCAAGCTCGCCAGCCGGCTCTCCGGCGACCCGCTGGAGGGCAACGACGCGTCCGAGCGGATCCTCGGGTCGCTGCGCGGCGAGTTCCCGGCCCGGATGGAGGTGGAGGCGCGCGGCGCCACCGTCCTCACCCGGGCGCTGCCGCTGCTGCCGGCCGGTGTGCCGATCGGCGCCCTGGTGCTGGTCCGGGACGTGACCGAGGTGCGCCGCCGGGAGCGGGCCCTGATGACCAAGGACGCCACCATCCGGGAGATCCACCACCGGGTGAAGAACAACCTCCAGACCGTGGCCGCGCTGCTGCGCCTCCAGGCCCGCCGGGTGGACGCGCCGGAGGCCCGGATGGCGCTGGAGGAGTCGGTCCGCCGGGTCGCCTCGATCGCCCTGGTCCACGAGACGCTGTCGATGTCCAGCGACGAGGCGGTCGAGTTCGACGGCATCGTGGACCGGGTCGCCCAGGCCGCGACCGAGGTGGCCACCACCGGCTCCCCGGTCCGGATCCGGCGGGACGGCACCTTCGGGGTGCTGCCCGCCGAGATCGCCACCTCCCTGGTCATGGTCCTCAACGAGCTGCTGATCAACGCGGTCGAGCACGGCTTCCCGGAGCCCGAGGAGGACGAGGAGGCGGCCGGCGCCCCGGCCGGCAGCGACGGCGAGGTGGTCGTCTCCGCGCACCGGTTCCGTAAGCAGCTGCACGTCACCGTGGCCGACAACGGGCGCGGCCTGCCGGACGGCTTCAAGTTCGAGGGCAGCAACCGTCTCGGGCTTCAGATCGTCCGGGCGCTGGCCACCGGTGAGCTGCGGGGCAGCATCGAGCTGCGCAACCGGGCCGGCGGCGGCACCGAGGCCGTGCTGGTGGTGCCGCTCGAGAAACGCTGACGCAGCGCCTGCTGCTGGGGTAGCCCGAGCGCGGCCACCAGGACCACCGTGACCACCGCGCGCAGCCGCAACCCGCGCAGCGCGGCCGCGGCCAGCAGCACGACCGCGGGCAGGGCGAAGAGCACGTAGCGGGGCTGCCACAGCGGGCCGGTCAGGAAGGACGCGGCGAGCAGCGCGACCGGCGGCAGCACGGCGAGCACCGCCAGCTCCCGCAGCAGCGCCCGGTCCGGCCAGCGGGCGGCCAGGGCCAGGCCGGTCACCAACAGCCCGGCCGCGGCCGCGCCGAAGAACGCCTCCGGGGCGGCGCGCAGCATCTCCCACGGCGTGCCGGGCCGGTAGAGGAAGAGCGCGGTGTGCTGGCGCACCCCGAGGGAGACCAGCGGCGCCGGGACCACCAGGGCCAGCAGGGTCACCGGGAACCACCAGAACAGCGACCGCTCCCGGCTGAGTCGCCACCGGGACACCACGGTGTACGTGTGCCCCGCCAGCACCAGCAGGGTCGCCGGATGCGCCAGCCCGGTCACCGCGACGGCCAGCCCGTACCCGATCCAGCGCAGCGCCCCCGGCCGGTCCAGGGCTAGGTAGAGCAGCAGTGTGGCGGCGGTGGCCGCGCACAGGGCCAGGGCGTGCGGGCCGGCCTCCTGGGCGTACCGGCTGGTCACCGGCAGTGCCACCAGCAGCAGGCCGCCGCACAGGCCGGCCCCGGGGGTGAGCAGCCGGCGGCCCAGCTCCCCGGTGAGCCCGGCGGCGAGCGCCATGGCGAGCAGCGACGGCGCCCGTAGCGCGACCACCGAGTCGCCGGCCACCTGGCTCCAGTAGTGCAGCAGGATCCGGTAGGGGACCAGCACGGCGTCGGCCGCGCGGCCCGCCTCGACGAGGGCGGCCGGGGAGTCGCCGGTCAGCGCCTCCCGCGGGCCGGGCGCCGGGCCGGTCAGCCCGATCCGGCCGACGATCAGCATGGCCGCGGCCGGCAGCAGGGACGGGATCCACGTCCAGAACAGGGTGGCCGCCCGGCGTGCCGGGCGGCGGTGCGGGCCGGACAGCGGCCGGGTCGGTGAGTCGTCGTGGACGGCCTGAGCCTGCATGAGCGCCTCCGGCCCGAGTGTCGCAACTCCGGCTCGTGATGCGCTACTCACGGAGCGTAGCCGTACAGCTTAGGGGCCAACTGTTACAAGATGTTGCCGTTGTGCGACTCGGCACACTCCCGAAATCTGGACCGTGCTGGCCGAGAATCGCTGGGCGTGAGAGGCTAGCCGACATGACCGCTGCAGTTGACCGCCGCTTCGTGGCCCGTCGCCACGTCGACTACGGCCGTGTCCGCAGCGCCATGTGTCCGGCTTCCTGACGACGCCCGATTTCCATTTCCGGGCGCTCGACCGCCGGGCCCAACTCCTGACACAGATGTCACGAGCCTCCCACGGGCCGTGAGCGGCACAGCGCGCCCACGAAACCCGGAGGAACGCCGAGATGGCGCCCAGCAACACTCCCGCTGCAAGGCCGACCGCCCGCCCCCGCAAGGCGCGCGGCGAGGGTCAGTGGGCGCTCGGACACCGCGAGCCGCTCAACCCCAACGAACGCAGCAAGAAGGACGACAACCCGCTCAACGTGCGGGCCCGGATCGAGAACATCTACGCCCACGGCGGGTTCTCCTCGATCGACCCGGCCGACCTGCGCGGCCGGTTCCGCTGGTGGGGCCTCTACACCCAGCGGCGCGCCGGGATCGACGGCGGCCGCACCGCGGTGCTGGAGCCGGAGGAGCTCGAGGACGAGTACTTCATGCTCCGCGTGCGGATCGACGGCGGCGCGCTGAACCTCGCGCAGCTGCGCACCATCGGCGGCATCGCCACCGAGTTCGCCCGGGACACCGCCGACATCACCGACCGGCAGAACATCCAGATGCACTGGATCCGGGTCGAGGACATGCCGGAGATCTGGCGCCGGCTCGAGGCGGTCGGCCTCCAGACCACCGAGGCCTGCGGCGACTGCCCCCGCGTAGTGCTGGGCAGCCCGGTCGCCGGGGTCTCGGCCGACGAGGTGATCGACGCCACCCCGGCGATCGACGAGATCGTCGAGCGGTACGTCGGCGACCCGCGCTACTCGAACCTGCCGCGCAAGTTCAAGTCGGTCATCTCCTGGCTGCCCGACGGTCCCTACCAGGCGAACGACATCGCCTTCGTCGGCGTGCACCACCCCGACCACGGCCCCGGCTTCGACCTCTGGGTCGGAGGCGGCCTGTCCACCAACCCGCGCCTGGCCGAGCGGCTCGGCGTCTGGGTGCCGCTGGCCGAGGTCCCGGACGTCTGGGAGGGCGTCGTCGGGATCTTCCGGGACTACGGCTACCGCCGCCTGCGGCACCGCGCCCGGCTCAAGTTCCTGCTCGCCGACTGGGGCGTGGCGAAGTTCCGCGAGGTCCTGGAGAAGGAGTACATGGGCCGCGCGCTGATCGACGGCCCGGCTCCGGAGCTGCCGGAGAAGCCGCTCGACCACATCGGCGTGCACAAGCAGATCGACGGGCGGAACTACATCGGCGCGGCCCCGGTGGTCGGCCGGTCGTCCGGCACCCAGCTGACCGAGCTCGCGGACCTCGTCGAGAAGCACGGGTCGGAGCGGGTGCGGCTCACGGCGTACCAGAAGCTCCTGGTCCTGGACATCGCCGACGACCAGGTGGAGCCGATCATCGAAGGTCTCCGCGGCATCGGGCTGGAAGCCCGTCCGTCGGCCTTCCGCCGCGGCACCATGGCCTGCACCGGCATCGAGTACTGCAAGCTCGCCATCGTCGAGACCAAGGCGCGCGGCGAGGAGCTGGTGGCCCGGCTCGAGGACCGGCTCAAGGGCTTCGACGCCGAGCTGTCGATCCACATCAACGGCTGCCCCAACGCGTGCGCCCGCACACAGGTCGCCGACATCGGCCTCAAGGGCCAGCTCGTCCTGAACTCGCACGGCGAGCAGGTCGAGGGCTTCCAGATCCACCTGGGCGGCGCGCTGGGCATGGCCAAGGGCGAGACCGCCGGGTTCGGCCGCAAGGTCCGTGGCCTCAAGGCCACCGCCGAAGAGCTTCCGGAGTACGTGGAACGCGTCGCCCGGCACTACCTGGACGGCCGCGACCAGGGCGAGACCTTCGCCAACTGGGTGCTGCGGGCCGACGAGGAGCTCCTCAAATGAGCGAGCGACAGGCTCCGCTGTACTGCCCCTACTGCGGTGAGGAGGACCTCCGCCCCAACGAGTCCTCGCACGGCGCCTGGGAGTGCCACTCCTGCGCCCGTGTGTTCTCGGTCAAGTTCATCGGTCTTCTGTCCAAGGGAGTGAGTTCGTCATGAGTCTCCTCAACGCCGCGGGTATGGGCCTGATCAACCTGGGCGGTCCGTCCGCCGGCGCGGATCCCGAACGCCGGAAACCCGAGGAGCTGAAGGCCCTCGCGCTGGAGGCCGCCGAGACGCTCGAGGGCCGGCCCGCCGAGGAGATCGCCAAGTGGGCGACCGACACCTTCGGCGCGCGGTTCTGCGTCACCAGCTCGATGGCCGACGCCGTGGTGGCGCACCTCTTCTCCCGGGTGTCGCCCGGCGTGGACGTGGTCTTCCTGGACACCGGCCTGCACTTCCCGGAGACGCTGAAGATCCGGGACACGGTCGTCCGGACGATGAACGTCAACGTCCGCTCGATCCGCCCGCGCCTGACCGTGGGCCAGCAGGACGGCGAGTACGGTCCCCGGCTGTTCGCCCGCAGCCCCGACGAGTGCTGCTTCCTGCGCAAGGTGGAGCCGCTGGAACGCGCCCTCGCCGAGTACGACTCCTGGGCCACCGGCCTGCGCCGGGACGAGTCGCCGACCCGGGCCAACACGCCGGTCGTCGCGTTCGACGCCAAGAAGGGCAAGGTGAAGGTCAACCCGATCGCCGCCTGGACCCAGGCCGACGTGGACGCCTACATCAGCCGGTGGAACGTGCCGGTCAACGAGCTGTTCAAGAAGGGCTACGGCTCGATCGGCTGCTGGCCGTGCACCCGGCGGACCAAGGCCGGCGAGGACCCGCGCGCGGGCCGCTGGGCGATGTTCGAGAAGACCGAATGCGGTCTGCACGTCTGACCACCCCGTACCGGCCGGCCGTGGTCCTGGTGGCCCACGGCAGCCGGGACCCCCGGGCCGCGGTGTCGACCGAGGCGCTGGCCCGGGCGGTGCGGCGGGCCCGCCCCGACTGGACCGTCCGGGCTTCGTACCTGGACCACGACGGGCCCCGCCCGCTGGACGTGCTGGCCGCTCTGCCCGGCCGGCGCGTGGCCCTGGTGCCGCTGCTGCTCACCGCCGCCTACCACGGCCGGGTGGACCTGCCCGCGGTGATCCGGGAGGCGGAGCCGCTCCCGCTCACGGTGACCGCCACCGACGTGCTCGGCCCGGCGTCCCCGCTCCTGCTGGCCGCCCTCGAGCGGCGACTCCCGGGAAACGACCTCGACGCCGTCGTGCTGGCCGCTGCGGGCACGAGGGACGACGCCGCACGCGAGACGGTGGCCGAGGCGGCCGCGGCCCTGGGACGGCGTCTGGGGCTGCCGTCCGCGGTGTCCTACGCCTCCGGCCCCGGCGCCCGCTCCGGCGAGGCGGTGGCCCGGCTGCGGGCGGCCGGCGCCCGGCGGGTCGGGGTGGCCGCCTACTTCCTGGCGCCCGGGCTTCTCTACGACACCGCCGTACGGGCGGCCGTCGAGGCCGGCGCGGTCACCGCCGCAGAGCCGCTGGGCGATGCCCCGGAGCTGGTCCGGCTGATCGGCGCACGGGCCGAGGCGGTCCTGAACGAGCCGCTGCCCGTCGCGGCCTGAGACGTTCCTGAGAGCCGTCCGGACTGATCGCTACTCTGCGCGACTGTCACTCTGCGTTCGGCGACGGCCTTGATGTGATTGACGTCCCGATCCCCATCGTCCATTGCGGAGTGTGTGTGACTCGCAACGCAAAGCGTCATGGACGGAATTTCGAGATCATTTCGGCGGGACCAGGGAAACGTACCGTGATCAAATTAGCGCGCATTGGAGTTGGTAGCTGTGAAGAACCTGAAAACAGCAAGACGCCCCGGTGCCGTACGGCCCGGGGCGCAAATGCTGTGTGGGGGATTGATTCAGGCAGTGGGGGCGCTGATCCGAAGACCACCACGACGCTTGACGGCGCGCCGCTCGTCCTCGCTCATCCCGCCCCATACGCCGGCGTCCTGACCGGACTCGAGTGCCCACGAGAGGCATTCCTCGGTCACCGGGCACCGGCGGCACACGGCCTTGGCCTGCTCGACCTGCAGGAGCGCCGGCCCACTCGTCCCGATCGGGAAGAACAGCTCGGGGTCCTCGTCGCGGCAGATCGCATCGTGACGCCAGTCCATGGCGGCAAACTCCTTGTTTCGGATGGGGTAATGAAAACAGTGCTGTTTACCTATATGCGAGCGCAGTGGTTGGCGACGGCTTGTGCCCGTACGCTCACCGATGCGTCAGCAAGCTTTGGTGTTTGGTGCTGTTTGCGCTTCCGGATTAAGGAACGCGCACAACCGGCAACCGGTTACTTCTTATCGCTTGTGAATGCTTTCACGAACTCACGCGATGTCAAGGGTAGCGCTGGAAGTTTCTCCCGGCGGGTGAGCTGGCTCACGCACCCATATGTCCGGTTCCGCCGCTGTCGCCAGAGCCGGTTGACGAACGCTCCCATCAATGTAGTAAGGTCCCGGCCATCTCGCAGACCTTTTGCCGCGCTTCTGTAACGGATCGTGAGCACGTGCCGAGACACGTACCCCGTCGTCAGCAGATCACACGCAGAGCCGAGGGGACGGACACGAAGTGCACCTTCTGTCGTTCCCCTAGGTAGTCACCGTCCAGCTGGAAAGGCTGTGGCCGGGACGCCACCACGGTGAACTCCGCGGTGTCATGCAGACGCAACACCTGTTTACCGCGTGGATCCCCGCTACGCCACGCGAGTTGTGTCACGGTCCGCGCTCCGGCCACGATCGTGAGGCGGCGCAGGGCGGTCACATCCAGGCCGAGATCGAACGATGCGTCCGGATTCAGATGGACCGGACGGTCACCCACGTATGTCCACGGGGCGGTGTTCTGCACGATCACCGTGGCCAGCCCGGTGTCCGGCGTCTCATCCGGGCGCTCCAGGGTCAGCGGCGGATCCCCACGGTCCAGGCCGGTGAAGAACTGGCCGAACGTCGCGCGCATGTAGAGGGCCGGCGTCGACGTACGGCCCCGCAGCCGGGACTGCTCCACCCGGCGGATGGTCGCCGCGTCCCAGCCCAGCCCGGCCGTGAAACAGAAATAGCGGTCGTCGGCGCGGCCCAGCCCGATCACCCGGTGCCGGCCGTCCCGCAGCCCGTCCAGGATCACGCTCGTCCCGTCCGCCCAGTCACGGGGCATGCCCAGCGCGCGGGCGAAGACGTTCGTGGAACCGCCCGGGACCACGGCCAGCGCCGGCAGCCGGTCCGCCGGGGTCGCGGAGAGACCGTCGAGCGCGGTCGTCGCGGTCAGCAGACCGTTCACCGCCTCGTTCACGGTGCCGTCCCCACCGAGCGTCACCACCAGGTCGATCCCGCTCTCGGCGGCGTCCCGGGCCAGCCTGGTGGCATGACCGCGCCGCTCCGTGTAGGCCACCGTGAGGTCCACCGCGCTGCGCAACGCCCGCACCAGCACGTCGCGGGCCCGTTCGCTGGTCGTCGTCGCCCGAGGGTTGACCACCAGCAACGCTCGCATGGGCGGCACCTTACCCGGAAGCGGTAGGTATGGTGCACCGGTGACCGGTGAGAAGCCCGTGACCGTCGACGCAGCCACCCTCGACTGGGGGGTGCGCCTGCTCTACCTGCAGTGCGCCGGACTCGTGGCGCTCACCGCGTACCTGATCGTCCTTGATCTGACCAGCGGCGACATCGTCGTCGCGATCGCCGTCTCGCTCACCGTGATGTCCGCGCTGGCCGCGCTGGCCGTCTTCGCGGTGGCCCGCGCCCTCGGCCGGCGCTCCGCCCGGGCCCGCGGCCCGGCGATCGTGGTGCAGCTGTTCCTCCTCGCCACCGGCGGCTTCCTGCTCCAGATCGGCCCGCGATGGGCCGGCGCCGGACTGCTCGTCCTGGCCGCGCTGACCGCATTGCTGATCCTTCTTCCACCCAGTAGCCGAGCGTTGGGCGTCGATTAGCCGGTCTTCCGGTGCGGATCAGGGCCTAACCTGGACGGGTGACCGGCTCAACGGTGCGCCCACCCGCCTACCAGCAGCTCGCCGACGAGCTACGCGCGGAAATCACGTCCGGCCGCCTCCAACCCGGCGAGCGGCTACCACCCGAACCCGAGCTGTGCGTCAAGATCGGCGTCAGCCGGAGCACGGTGCGTGAAGCCCTCCGCCTCCTCGCCAGCCAGCACCTCATCGTCACGACGCGAGGTGTCACCGGCGGCAGCTTCGTCGCACACCCCGACGCCGGCCAGCTCGCCGACGGCCTCTCCACCGGCTTCGCGCTGCTCGCCCACTCCGCCGACGTCGGCCTCGCCGACCTGCTCGAACTGCGCCGCGCCCTGGAGGTTCCGGCCGCCGGCCTGGCCGCCGTCCGCCGCGCCGACAGCCACCTCACCGAGCTGAGGGGCACCCTCTTCGACCCGGCGATCGACGACTTCGACACCATGATGGCGGCGCACCCCGCCTTCCACCGGGTGATGGCCAAGGCCACCGGTAACCCGCTCTTCGAGCTGGTCAGCCTCCCGCTGTACGAGGCCACCTACGGCGAGGAGGTGACCGACGGCCTCCCCGCGGACTACTGGAACCGCATCGACGCCGATCACCGCGCGATCCTCGACTGCGTGGTCGCCCGCGATGCCGACGGCGCCACCCGGACAGCGGCCGCCCACCTCGAATTCATCGCCGAAACCGTCCGCTGACCAGCCCCTCCGTCCGGTTGCCGCTCTCCGTCCGGTTGCCGCTCTCCGTCCGGTTGCCGCTCTCCGTCCGGATGCCGCTCTCCGTCCGGATGCTGCTCTTCGGCCGTGTGTCGTTCTTCGGCCGTGTGTCGTCTGTCGTTCTTCGGTCGTGTGTCGTTCTTTGGCCGTGTGTCGCTCTTCGGCCGTGCGTCGCTCTTCGGCTTGGCGGTTCCTTCCGGCGCGTGGGCGCGCTTCCGGCCGGGCGTCCGTTTCAAACCCATTTCCGGTACGGGGTGCGCCGCCCCCGCCGAATCCTGGCAGTCCCGTCGGTTCCACGCGAGCGACTGCCACTCCAGCCTTTGCCGCGCCCGCCGGGCGCATACCGGTGGTCCCGCACCCACCCCATCCACCCACCCGCAATCTCGAACGCCCACCAACCGCTAACGGTGGCCCACCGTCCAAGATCGCGGGCAGACGGAGCCGAACGCGCCTGTACCTCCGCGATCTTGGACGCCTCACCACCGCAATCGGTGGCCTATCGTCCAAGATCGCGGGCAGGCGGAGCCGGACGCGCCTGTACCTCGGCAATCTTGGACGCCTCGCCGCCGATTGCGGTGACCAATCGTCCAAGATCGCGGCCGGGGGCGCGCCAGACGCGCGGCCCCATGTCGTCTTGCGCTCTTGCGTGCCTCTGCGATCTTGGACGCCTTACCACCGCAATCGGTGGCCTATCGTCCAAGATCGCGGGTGGAGGGAGCCGGGTGCGCGGCCCACCCGTGCGCCTTGGCCATCTTGAGCGCCTCGCAACCGATGTGTCCGATGACCCAAGATCTTCCAGGGGAAATGGATCATGGGTGATGATCGCCCGTCGGATGGCAACCAGGAATCAAGATTGGCCCGAAAGCAACAATCGACCAAGATTGCCGGCGAGTCTGGGGTGACGCCGGAGCCATCCGAATGCGTGACTTGCCATCGCGGCCACCCACAACCGAGAGGCAGGCTCTCTGGGGTTGCGGGGGGTTCCATGCGGTGTCTTTCGGGCGTGGCCGTCCGTAGTCGAGAGGCAGGCTCTCTGGGGTTGCGGGGGGTTCCACGTGGTGTCTTTCGGGCGCGGCCGTCCGTAGTCGAGAGGCAGGCTGGGGGGTCCACGCGGTGTCTGCTCGGTCGTGTGCGTTGCGTGGGGGGCATGTGAGCGGCGCTTCTGGTGGAGGGCCGGTCTGCCGGACCACCGATCTGAGCCCGGCGGGCGCGGCACGGGCTTGACCCGGCAGATGGTCGCGGGGTGCCGCGGTACGGCCGGGATTCGGCGGGGGCGGCGCAGCCCGTACCGGAGAAGGGGTTTAGAACTCGGTTCGGCGGGTCAGGAGGCGGATGGTGGCCTGGCGGCCGTTGGCCTCGGCGGCGGCGCTCGTGGTCAGGGCCGTGAGGACCTTCCACGCGAAGGACGACTCGGAGGGGAGGCGGGCGCCGCGGACGGTGGCGACGGTGACCTCGACCGTGAGGGCGTCGTCGGTGACCGCGAAGCGGCACTCGAGCTCGGCGCCGCGGGTGGCGATGGCCAGCAGCATGGCGCACGCCTCGTCGACGGCGATGCGCAGGTCCTCGATCTCGTCGAGGGCGAAGTGCAGGCGGGCCGCCAGGCCGGCGGTGGCCGTCCGGAGGACGCTGAGGTAACCGCCGTCGGCGGGCACCGTCAGTAGTACGACATCGTCTCCGACGACCGGCTCCGTTTCGATCAGCTGAGTCACCCGAGGCCTCCTCCCGATGGAGAGACTCTAGCGGCTACTGGACGCTGCGGGAGCACCCGGTGACCGCCAGTTCCGATGTGTGGGTGATATGGCCTGGAAAACGGGGGAGTGAGACGCCGACGGCCGGCTCGCTCGGGGCGGGCCGGCCGTCGGCACAGGCACGGATCAGGCCTGCTTGGTCTCCCAGAAGATCTTGGAGATCTCCTCGATCTTGCCGAGCAGCTGCTCGGCGATCGCCGGGTCCACCGAGCCCTTGGCGCCGGTGGCGCCGGCGAGCTTGGTGGCCTCGTTGAAGAGCTGGTGCAGGTTCGGGTACTTCTCGAAGTGCGGGGCCTTGAAGTAGTCCGTCCACAGGACCCAGAGGTGGTGCTTGACCAGCTCGGCCCGCTGCTCCTTGATGAGGATGGCCCGGGTGCGGAACTCGGGGTCGGTGTTCCCCTGGTACTTCTCGGCGATCGCCTTGATCGACTCGGCCTCGATCCGGGCCTGGGCCGGGTCGTAGACGCCGCACGGCAGGTCGCAGTGCGCGCTGGCCACGGTGCGCGGGGTGAGGAAACGCGGAAGTCGCATCAGGACTCCTCCATAGAGTTTGCGATGATCCGAGGTTGACCCTACCCCTTACAGCCCGGACGTAACGCGACGGAGGCTTGATGCGTTGAGATGGCAATTACCACTGTTCGCGGTGCTTGTGAACGGGCCCTCGATGGCTCCGACTCTGCGGTCCGGAGATGCCCTGATCGTGCGCCGGGGGGCAGATCATGTAAGGGCCGGGGACATCGTCGTCGGCGAGTTCCGTTCCCGGCCGGGTCTGCTGGTCGTGAAACGGGCCGTGGAAAAGCGCGACGGCGGGTGGTGGCTGGTCGGTGACAATCAGTTCGTGGAGGACGATTCCCGTGCTCACGGCGTCGCTGATGTCATCGGGCGTGTGATATTTCGCTACTACCCGAGACCCTTCCGGTTAAGTTAGTGTCCTCTAATCCCCAGCGCACACCCGTGCTGTGGACGGTTTACCGGGTGATCCCCGCATGCACCGCCGCCTGGCGCATACTCGCGACCAGGACCCGCTGGTGCCACGTATCAATGTCGATGCAGTGTGGAGTTTCACCGTGTCTTTCTTCAGTTTCGAACTCGATCCCGCCCTCGCCGCCGATCCCGTCTTCGACCTGCACCGCCGGGGCAAGATGACGATGAGCGCGACCATTCCGCTGGCCAGCCGTGACGACCTCTCACTGGCCTACACGCCGGGTGTCGCCCGGGTGTGCGAGGCGATCGCCGAGGACGAGTCGCTCTACTCCGACTACACCTGGACGTCGAACACGGTCGCCGTGGTCACCGACGGATCCGCCGTCCTGGGTCTCGGCAACATCGGTCCCAAGGCCGCCATGCCGGTCATGGAGGGCAAGTCCGTCCTGTTCAAGCAGTTCGGCGGCGTCGACTCCATCCCGATCGTGCTGGACACGCAGGACGTCGAGGGCATCATCGCCACGGTCAAGGCGATGGCGCCGTCGTTCGGCGGGATCAACCTCGAGGACATCAGCGCGCCGCGCTGCTTCGAGATCGAGCGCCGCCTCGACGCCGAGCTGGACATCCCGGTCTTCCACGACGACCAGCACGGCACCGCGGTCGTCACGCTGGCCGCCCTGCGGAACGCCGCGAAGCTGCTCGGCCGGTCGTTCGGTGACCTGCGCGTCGTCGTGAGCGGGGCCGGCGCGGCCGGTGTCGCGATCACGAACACCCTGATGGCGGCCGGTGTCCAGGGCGCCAACATGATCGTCGTCGACTCGCGCGGCATCATCCACGCCGAGCGCGGCGACCTGAACGGGATGAAGGCGGAGCTGGCCGCCGTCACGAACGTCTCCGGGCGTACCGGGGGGATCGCGGAGGCGCTGATCGGCGCCGACGTGCTCGTCGGTGTCTCCGGCGGCAACATCCCGGAGGAGGCGCTGACCGGCATGGCGCCGGGCGCGATCATCTTCGCGCTGGCCAACCCGACGCCGGAGGTTCCGCCGGCGATCGCGCACCGGTACGCGGCGATCGTCGCGACCGGCCGCAGCGACTTCCCGAACCAGATCAACAACGTGCTGGCCTTCCCCGGCATCTTCCGGGGCGCGCTGGACGTCCGGGCCACCACGATCACCGACCGGATGAAGGTGGCGGCGGCCGACGCGATCGCCGCCATCGTCGCCGACGACCTCCGCCCGGAGGCGATCGTGCCGTCGCCACTCGACCCGCGGGTCGCCCCGGCGGTCGCCGCCGCCGTCGCCGCGGCCGCGATCGAGGACGGGGTCGCCCGCCGGACCGCCACGCCGGCTCCGGCCCAGCAGCGGCAGAGCGTTTAGTCGAGGATGTTCAGGGGATCACGCTTCTGTGATCCCCTGAACCAGCCCTAAGGTCGGGTCATGCGAGCTGCTTACGCCTCCGCCCTGCACCCCGAAGCGCCGCTCGACGGCCTGACCGTGGGTGACCTGCCGTTCTCCGTCCCGGACGGCTGGGTGCCCGTCGACGTACGGGCATCCTCGCTCAACCACCACGACATCTGGTCCCTGCGCGGGGTCGGCCTGCCCGCCGACCGGCTGCCGATGATCCTCGGCTGTGACGCGGCCGGGGTGGACCCGGACGGCAACGAGGTCGTGGTCTACCCGGTGGTCGAGGACAAGGCCGATCCACGGGGCTTCTCGCTCTTCTCCGAGCGGCACCCGGGCACGCTGGCCGAGCGCCTCGCCGCGCCCCGGGAGAACCTGGTCCCGCTGCCGGCCGGGGTGTCCTTCGCCGAGGCCGCCTGCCTGCCGACCGCCTGGCTCACCGCCTACCACATGCTGTTCACCCGGGGCCGGGTCGCCGAGGCCGGCTCGGTGCTGGTCCAGGGCGCGGGCGGCGGCGTGTCCACGGCGGCCGTGGCGCTCGCCGCGGGCCTCGGCAAGCGGGTGTACGTGACCAGCCGCGACGCCGCCAAGCGGGAGCGGATCGCCGAACTGGGCGCCACCGCGGTGGAGTCCGGCGCCCGGCTGCCGGAGCGCGTCGACGTGGTGATCGAGTCGGTCGGCGCGCCCACCTTCGAGCACTCGATGAAGTGCTCCGCCCCGGGCGCCCGGATCGTGGTGTGCGGGGCGACCGCCGGCCACCTGGCCCAGGTCGACCTGCGCCGGGTCTTCGCCATGCAGCTGGAGATCCTGGGCAGCAGCATGGGCACCCCGGACGAGCTGGCCGCCCTGCTCGAACTGGTGGCGTCCGGCCGGGCGCGCCCGGTGATCGACTCGACCTTCGCGTTCGACGCGGTCGGCGAGGCGTTCGCCCGCCTCGCCGCCGGTGACGTCTTCGGGAAGGTCGTCGTCGAGTTCTAGAAGGTGCTGGTCAGCCCGGCCACACCGGTCGACGACGCGTCCTGCGGCAGCTTCTGCTTGGCGGCCTCGTCGCCGTCCAGGGTCCAGTGCCAGAAATCCGTGGTGGTGGCGGCCACCACGGCCGGCTGGTCCCGGTGCGGCAGGTGGGTGCCCTGCGGAAGCTCCAGGAAGCCTTTGGGCCAGGTCACCTCGTTGTACGCGCCGTACGCCTGCTCGTAGGTCACCGTCTCGTCGAGCTTGCCCTGG
The DNA here is from genome assembly GCF_014205215.1 of Actinoplanes lobatus. NCBI lineage: Bacteria > Bacillati > Actinomycetota > Actinomycetes > Micromonosporales > Micromonosporaceae > Actinoplanes > Actinoplanes lobatus. The sequence continues at coordinate 1,266,613 of NZ_JACHNC010000001.1, read as the reverse complement.
ACGAACAGCAGCGGCGACGGCGTGCCGGCGAACGGGGCGGGCTGCGGCATCTGCCGGCCGGCGATCAGCACCCCGGCCTTGAGCCGCTCGTCCCGGCTGCCGCTGAACAGTCCGATCGTGGTGATCGCGCCGGCCGAGTGCCCGGCCGCCGCGATCCGGTTCGCGTCGATCCGGCCGGGCAGCGCCTTCAGCACCTCGGTGATCACGAACTGGGCGTCGGCGGGCTGGTTGACGATGTCGCCGGCGTTGTACTCGGGCGCGTCGTGCCAGGTGTGCGGGTACTTCGGGGCGGCCACCACGAAACCGGCGGCCTGCCAGGCGGTCAGTAGCTCGGCGTAGTCGTCGGGCTGGGAGGTCAGGCCGTGGCTGAAGTAGATCAGCGGGCGGGCCCCGGCGGTGGCGGGCAGCCACACCTTGGTCGGCAGGGGTCGGTCGCCGCCGCGGTTGAGGTCGAATTCGCTGGTGCCGGCCTCTGCTTTCTCCGGAGCTGGTGAGGCTTTCTCCGGAGCCGGTGAGGAGGTGGGTGTCTCCTCCTTCGGCTTCTCGGAAGTGCAGGCGGCGAGGCCGGCGGTGGCGACAAGGGCGAGTAGGGAACGGCGCAACACGCCGACCATTGTGCCGTCGAAAGATCAGAGTTCCCTGGTAGCGGACATCACACCGGGTTCCGCCGAACAGGTGGACCTGTTTCGCCAACCTTGACCTTTGTGGTTAGGGTCGGCCTCATGCCTGACAACCAAGTCGACCCGAGCGGCAACACCGAGGCGTTCCGGGCCTTCAACCGGACGACGCCGGACGACGCGGCACCGTCCAAAATGCCCTACATCGTCGGCGGCGCCGTGGCGGTCCTGCTGATCGCCCTCGTGGCCTGGCTGGTCCTCTAGGCCCCGACCGCCCTACGGGCCTCGGAGGCGATCTCCAGCTCCTCCTCGGTCGGCACCACGCAGACCGTCACGGGGGAGCCGTCCGGAGAGATGATCGAGGCGTTGGCCCGGTTCCGGTCCGGGTCGATCGCGATGCCGAGGGCCTCCAGCCCCGCCATGGTCGTCGCCCTGACCTCCCGTGAGTTCTCCCCGACCCCGCCGGTGAAGGTGATCGCGTCCACCCGGCCCAGGACGGCCAGGTAGGAGCCGGTGTACTCGCGGATCCGCCGGCAGTAGATCTCGAAGGCCAGGGTGGCGTCCGGATCGCCGGCCGCCCACCGCTCCTCCACGGTACGCATGTCGTTGTCCCCGGTCAGGCCGAGCAGCCCGGACCGGCGGGTCAGCATCTCCTCGATCTCGTCCAGCGACTGCCCGGCCACCCGGTGCAGGTGAAAGATCAGGCTCGGGTCGATGTCACCGGAGCGGGTGCCCATCACCAGCCCGGGCAGCGGGGTCAGGCCCATCGAGGTGGCCACGCTGCGCCCGCCGCGGACCGCCGTGGCGCTGGCCCCGTTGCCCAGGTGCAGCGTGATCACGTTGGTGTCGGCGACCGGCCGGCCGAGCACCCGGGCGGTCTCCCGGGAGACGTACGCGTGCGACGTCCCGTGGAACCCGTAGCGCCGCAGCCCCCACTTGCGCGACACCTCCCGGTCGATCGCCCAGAGCGCGCCCTCCGGCGGGATCGTGGCGTGGAACGCGGTGTCGAAGACGGCCACCTGTGGGACCCCGGGCAGCAGGTCACGGGCCACCCGCAGCCCGGTCAGCGCGGCCGGGTTGTGCAGCGGGGCGAGCGGGATCAGCTCCTCGATGGCGGCCAGCACCTCGTCGTCGACCACGGTCGAGGCGGTGAACCGCTCGCCGCCGTGCACCACCCGGTGCCCGACCGCGGTCAGCCCGGACAGGTCCAGCTCGTCCATCAGCCGCTGTAGCGCGGCGCCGTGGTCGGCCGCGTCGCCGCCGGGTTCGCCGATCCGCTGGATCAGCCCCTTGGCCAGCACGTCCGAGCCGTCGAAGAGCCGGTATCGCAGCGACGACGAGCCGCTGTTGAGCACGAGCACCCGAGTCATTTCGCTCCCGCCTGGATCGCCGTGATGGCGACCGTGTTCACGATGTCCTTGACCGTCGCGCCGCGGGACAGGTCGTTGACCGGTCGCCGCAGGCCCTGCATCACCGGGCCGACCGCGACCGCGTTCGCCGATCGCTGGACCGCCTTGTAGGTGTTGTTTCCGGTGTTCAGGTCCGGGAAGACGAAGACCGTGGCCTTGCCGGCGACCGCGCTGCCGGGGAGCTTGGCGGCGGCCACCGCCGGGTCGATCGCCGCGTCGTACTGGATCGGGCCCTCGACCGGCAGATCGGGCCGCCGCTGCCGGACCAGCGCGGTGGCCGCCGCCACCTTGTCCACGTCGGCGCCCGCCCCGGAGCTGCCGGTGGAGTAGGAGAGCAGGGCGACCCGCGGCTCGATCCCGAACGCGGCGGCGGTCTGCGCCGAGGACAGGGCGATGTCGGCGAGCTGTTCGGCGTCCGGGTCGGGGTTGACCGCGCAGTCGCCGTAGACCAGCACCCGGTCGGCGAGCAGCATGAAGAACACACTGGACGCCACGGTCAGGCCGGGCACCGTCTTGATGATCTCGAAGGCCGGGCGGATCGTCGCGGCCGTGGTGTGGGTGGCGCCGGAGACCATGCCGTCGGCCAGACCGCCGGCCACCATCAGGGTGCCGAAGTAGTTGACGTCGGTGACCACGTCGTAGGCCAGATCCAGGGTGACGCCGCGGTGCTTGCGGATCTCCGCGTACCGGGTGGCGAAATCCTGCCGCCACTCGCTCGTGGCCGGGTCCACCAGCCGCGCGCCGGCGATGTCCACGCCGATCTCCCGGGCCCGCCGGTTGATCTCCTCCGGGTCGCCCAGCAGGGTCAGGTCGGCCACCCCGCGCCGCAGCAGCGTCTCCGAGGCCCGCAGGATGCGCTCCTCGGTGCCCTCCGGCAGCACCAGGTGACGGCGGTCGGTGCGGGCCTTCTCGATCAGATCGTTCTCGAACATCAGCGGGGTGACCCGGCTCGACCGGGCCACGTCGAGCAGCCGGGACAGCTCGGCGGTGTCCACGTTCTCCTCGAAGATCCCGAGTGCCGCGTCGATCTTGCGAGGGGTGCTGAGCTGCGCCGTGATCCGGTCGGCCGCGGCGATCGTGTGGTAGCTGTCGGTCTTGGTGACCAGCATGGCCAGGCCGGTGTTGAGGCGCTCGATGACACGGAGCGCCCGCTCGTCGGCCGGTTCGCCCAGGGTCAGCACCAGCCCGGCCAGCGTGACGTTGCCGGCCGCGTGCGCCGCGCTCGCCGCGACCAGCAGGTCCGCCCGGTCGCCCGCGGTGATCAGCAGCGCCCCGTCGGTCAGCGCGCCCAGCACGGTCGGCACCTGCCCGGCGCCGACCACGTAGTCCAGCACGTCCCGTTCCAGCGATCCGGCGGAACCGGCGATCACGTCGGCGTCCAGCGCGGCGGCCACCTCACCGACGGTCGGCGCGGCGATCGCGGGGACCTCCGGAAGGGCCCAGAACGGCACCGGCAGCCCTTCGGGCTCACCACCCAGAGCCGCTGCCGGGACCCGGTTGGCGATCACCGCCACCACCGTCGTGCCAAGATCGACAAGCGAGTGGTACGCGCTGCGCACGGCCGCCGCGAGCGAATCCCGGGACCGGCCCTCGCCGCTGACCACCGGCACCACCACGCTGCCGAACTCGTTCGCCAGCCGGGCGTTGAAGGCGAACTCCCGGGGCAGCTCGTCCTGCCCCTCGCCGGGGTTGTCGGTGAAGTCGCTCCCGATGATCACCACGGCGCTCGCGTGCCGCTCGACCTCCCGGTAGCGCTCCACGATCCGGCCGATCAGCTCCTCCCAGCGGCCGTCGGCGACCAGTGCGGACGCCTCGGCGAGGGTGACGCCGTACGCGTCCGCGGGGTTCGGTCCCGGATAGCGCTCGTGGAGCACGGAGAGCAACGGATCGGGGTTGCCACCGGAGATCATGGGACGGAAGACGGCCACCGAGGCGACCTGGCGGGACAGAGCCTCGACGATGCCGAGTGCCACGGTCCCCTTACCGACGGACGGGCCCAAGCCCGCTACGTAGACGCTGCGTGCCACGTCTTCAAACTACCGGCCGGGAATGCCCCCGGCCGGGTCAAAGGTCCCGGATCTGCCGGTGATCTAGTCCTCGTCGTCCTCGTCGCCGCGGGCCAGCCAGGTGGCGAGACGCTCGATCGGGGTCTCGAACTCCGGGTTCATGTCGACGAAGGTGCGCAGCTGCTCGCCGAGCCACTCCAGCGTCACGGTCTCCTCGCCGCGCCGCTCGACCAGCTCCTCGATGCCCCGATCGGTGAAGTACATGCCCCGGATATTAGGAGGGGGCGCCCCGCCGCGGCGGAGCGCCCCCTCACTCGACGTGCGTTACGGGCGCGGCAGCGCGGCCTCGACCAGCGCGGCCTGCTCGGCGTCGTGCATCTTCGCCGAGCCGACCGCGGGGGCGGCCGCGGCCGGGCGGGAGATCCGCCGCAGGCGGACACCCTCCAGGTGCTCCAGCAGGTTGAGCGCGACGAACGACCAGGCGCCCTGGTTGGCCGGCTCCTCCTGCACCCAGGCGAAGTCCTCGGCGTTCGGGTACTGCGCCAGGACGGCCTTGAGCTCCTCGACCGGGAGCGGGTAGATCTGCTCCATCCGGATGATCGCGGTGTCGGTGATGCCCCGGTCACCGCGCGCCTGGAGCAGGTCGTAGTAGACCTTGCCGGAGCAGAGCAGCACCCGCTTCACCGAGGCGGCGTCGAGCTGCTGGCCGTTGTTGCCGGCGTCGCCGAGGACCGGCTGGAAAGCGCCCTGGGTGAACTCGTTCACCCCGGAGATCGCCATCTTGTGCCGCAGCAGCGACTTCGGCGAGAAGACCACGAGCGGCTTGCGCTTGGTGGACAGGGCCTGGCGGCGCAGCAGGTGGAAGTAGTTCGCCGGGGTGGTCGGGTTCGCCACCCGCATGTTGTCCTGCGCGCAGAGCTGGAGGAACCGCTCCGGGCGGCCGGACGAGTGGTCCGGGCCCTGGCCCTCCATGCCGTGCGGGAGCAGCAGCACCAGCGACGACTGCTGGCCCCACTTCACCTCGCCGGAGGAGAGGAACTCGTCCACGATCGACTGGGCGCCGTTGACGAAGTCACCGAACTGGGCCTCCCAGAGGACCAGCGCGTCCGGGTTCTCCACCGAGTAGCCGTACTCGAAGCCCATCGCCGCGTACTCGCTGAGCAGGGAGTCGTGGACGAAGAACCGGGCGTTCCCGGTGATCAGCGACGACAGCGGCAGGAAGTCCTTGCCGGTCTTCGAGTCGACGATGGCCGCGTGCCGCGAGGTGAACGTGCCCCGGCGCGAGTCCTGGCCGGCCAGCCGGACGGTGACGCCCTGGGCGAGCAGCGAGCCGAAGGCGATCAGCTCACCGAAGCCCCAGTCGATGCCGCCGTCGGTGGACATCTTGGCCCGCCGGTCGAGCAGCTGCTGGACCCGCTTGTGCGGGGTGAAGCCCTCGGGCAGCTCGACGTGCGACTGGCCGACGGCCCGCACCACGCTCGCGTCGACGGCGCTCGCCACCTCGGGCTCCGGCTCCTCGGCGATGAACCGCGGCCGCGGCGGGCTGCCCGCCGCGTCCCGGGTGGCCTTGAAGACCTCCTCGAGCCGGCCCTGGTAGTCGCGCAGCTGCTCCTCGGCCTCCTGCACGGTGATGTCGCCGCGGCCGATCAGCTCCTCGGTGTAGAGCTTCCGCACGCTGCGCTTGGTGTCGATGATCTGGTACATGCGCGGGTTGGTCATCGACGGGTCGTCGCCCTCGTTGTGACCGCGGCGCCGGTAGCAGATCATGTCGATCACGACGTCCTTGTTGAACGCCTGACGGTACTCGAAGGCCAGCTTCGCGACCCGGACCACGGCCTCGGGGTCGTCCCCGTTCACGTGGAAGATCGGGGCCTGGATCATCCGGGCGACGTCGGTCGAGTACATCGACGAGCGGCTGTACTCCGGGGCGGTGGTGAAGCCGACCTGGTTGTTCACGATCACGTGGACCGTGCCGCCGGTCCGGTAACCGCGCAGCTGCGACAGGTTGAGCGTCTCGGCGACCACGCCCTGGCCGGCGAACGCGGCGTCGCCGTGCACCAGCAGCGGCAGCACCGTGTAACCGTGCAGGCCCAGGTCGAGGCGGTCCTGCTTGGCCCGGACGATGCCCTCCAGGACCGGGTCGACGGCCTCCAGGTGGGACGGGTTCGCGACGACGCTGACGGTGGTCGAGTACTGCCCGTCGGGCGTGGTGTACTTCCCGGTCTGGCCGAGGTGGTACTTGACGTCACCGGAGCCGTGCGCCGACTTCGGGTCCATCTGACCCTCGAACTCGTTGAAGATCTTCTCGTACGGCTTGCCGACGATGTTGGTGAGCACGTTCAGCCGGCCGCGGTGGGCCATGCCGATCACCATCTCGTCCAGCCCGCCCTCGGCGGACGCCTGGAGCACGGCGTCGAGCAGCGGGATCAGCGACTCGCCGCCCTCCAGCGAGAACCGCTTCTGGCCGACGTACTTCGTCTGGAGGAAGGTCTCGAACGCCTCGCCGGCGTTGAGCCGGTGCAGGATGTGCTTCTGCTCGTCGGTGTCCGGCTTCGTGTACTTGACCTCGATGCGCTCCTGGACCCAGCGGCGCTCCTCCGGGTCCTGGATGTGCATGTACTCGATGCCGACCCGGCGGCAGTAGGTGTCGCGCAGGACGCCGAGGACGTCGCGCAGCTTCATCCGCTGCTTGCCGGCGAAGCCGCCGACCGGGAAGGTGCGGTCCAGGTCCCACAGGGTCAGGCCGTGCTGGAGCACGTCCAGGTCGGGGTGCTTGCGGATGGTGAACTCGAGCGGGTCGGTGTCGGCCATCAGGTGACCGCGCACCCGGTACGCGTGGATCAGCTCGACCACCCGGGCGGCCTTGTCGATCTGGCCCTCGGAGGTCCGGGCGACGTCACGCACCCAGCGGACCGGCTCGTACGGGATCCGCAGTGAGGTGAAGATCTCGTCGTAGAAGCCGTGCTGGCCGAGCAGCAGCTCGTGCATCACCTTGAGGAACTCGCCGGACTGCGCGCCCTGGATGACCCGGTGGTCGTAGGTGCTGGTCAGCGTGGTGACCTTGCTCACCCCGTGGTCGGACAGCGTCTCGTCGCTCATCCCGGAGTAGGGGGCCGGGTACTCCATGGCGCCGACGCCGATGATGGCGCTCTGCCCGTTCATCAGCCGGGGGATGGAGTGGACCGTGCCGATGCCGCCGGGGTTGGTCAGCGAGATCGTGGTGCCGGTGTAGTCGTCCATGGTCAGCTCGTTGCGGCGGGCGCGCCGGACGATGTCCTCGTACGCCTGCCAGAAGCCGCGGAAGTCGAGCGTCTCGCAGTTCTTGACCGAGGGCACCACCAGCGTGCGGGACCCGTCCTTCTTGACCAGGTCGATCGCGATGCCGAGGTTGACGTGCTCCGGCTGGACCAGGGTGGGCTTGCCGTCGATCTCGGCGTAGATGTTGTTCATCTCCGGGTGGGCGATGACCGCCCGCACCAGTGCCCAGCCGATCAGGTGGGTGAAGCTGACCTTGCCACCGCGGCCGCGGGACAGGTGGTTGTTGATGACGATGCGGTTGTCGACCATCAGCTTCGCCGGGACCGCGCGCACCGAGGTGGCGGTGGGGACCTGCAGCGAGGCCTCCATGTTCTGCACGATCTTGCCGGCCACACCGCGCAGGGTGGTGGTCCGGGCGCCGGCCGGGGCGGCCTCGGCGGGCTTCGGCCCGGGCTTGGCGGCCGGCTTCGGGGCGGCCTGCGGGGTCACCGGCTTCGGAGGCGCGACCGTGGTGGCGGCCGGCGCGTCGGTGCCCGCCTTGGCGGCGGTGGCCGTGGCGTTCGCCGCGGTGGCCTGGTCCGGGGTCGCGATCGGTCCCTGGGAGGTCGCCGGCTTGTAGTCGGCGAAGAAATCGTGCCAGGCGGGGTCGACACTGGTCGGGTCGGCCAGGTAGCGCTGGTACATCTCATCGACGATCCACTCGTTGGGACCGAAATCCGCGAGTGGATTGTCCTGCGAAGTCTGCTGCGTCGACACTGCCGCGTTCGCCTCTTTCACCGTTTTTGTCATCACGTGACTGCTCCGTCACGCGGGACGGGTAGGATTCGGTGTCCAGGCTACGCCGTGGATGGGCGCTGTCGGTGCGGACGTCCACCCTGTGACCTACGGCTCCGGCACCCGCCGCACCGTCGCGACGGGGCGAGACTACACCCTCCGTTTTCTCGCCGACCGGCGCACCGGAGACCTCCCAGAACCACGTTTCCGCTGGTCGTCCCAACGAAAAACGCACGACCGGACAGTCCGGCCGTGCGTCGTTCGCAGACTGTGGTTACGCGATGTCCCGTCGTTTCGTGACCAGTGTGCCGATCACCGACATGAGGGCCGCGTAACCGATCAGGATCACACCGCCGACCCAGCGGGGCGGGTCCTCCGGCAGCTGCGGCCCGGAGATCAGCAGGTCCGAGGCGAACGTCGGGACCAGCACCCGGAGAGCCATGAACCCGTCCCAGACGAACTCGTCGAGCAGGTAGAAGACGATGCTGAGCACCTGGGTGCCGATCACGTAGACCACGGACAGGGTGATCGTCGTGCCGATCTGGCTGCGGATCAGCACCCCGGCGCCGACGCCGACCAGCGACCAGAGCACGAAGGCCAGCCCGTTGAGCCCGATCGCCTGCCAGACGAAGGGCTCGCCGAGGTGCGTCGGCTGGTCCATGCTGCCCAGCACGATCGGGGTGATGGCCAGGTTGAGCACGGTGGTGAAGAGCCAGACCGCCACCGCGATGATCACCGCGACGACCATCTTGGCGACGATCACCCGCTCCCGCCGGGGAGTGGTGAGGAACGTCGACGTGGCGGTCAGGTGGAAGAACTCGCTGGTCACCAGGATCGCGCTGAGCAGCAGCACGAGCAGCACGCCGGAGAACTGGCCGCTGGTGTAGAGGCCGGAGACGAGCCGGTCCAGGTCGCCGAGCCCGGCCTCCTGGATGTCGCCCTCGCTCAGGCTCAGCGCCGCGTTCATGCTCAGCCAGTTGAAGCCCAGCGCGAGACCCCAGAGCGGCACCAGGATGATCGCGAAGATCCACCAGAGCGCGGTGGTCCGCAGTTTCAGCAGCTCGGCACTGATGAGGTTCATCGGGCGCCCGCCTTTCCGGCCGTCAGCTCCAGGAAGGCCCGCTCCAGGTCGACGCCCTCCCCGATCAGCTCGTGCAGTTCGACACCGGTGGTGAAGGCGATGTTGCCGACCCTCGCCGGATCCGCGCCGAGCACCTGGAGCGAACCGTCCGGCTGGACGGCCACCTCCAGCTGGGCGTCGCGCAGCGCGGCGGACAGCTGCTCCGCCTGCGGCGTGCGGACCCGAACCTTCGCCACGCCGGCCGTCTCGCCGAGCACGTCGCTGACCGGGCCCTGCCGGATCAGCCGGCCGGCCGCGATGATCACCACGTCGTCGGCGAGCTGCTGCATCTCACCGAGCAGGTGGCTGGAGACGAGGACCGCACGGCCCTCGGCGGCGAACGCCTTGAGCAGGTCCCGCATCCAGCGGATGCCCTCCGGGTCGAGGCCGTTGGTCGGCTCGTCCAGGATCAGCACCCGCGGGTCGCCGAGCATCGCCGCGGCGATGCCCAGCCGCTGCTTCATGCCCAGCGAGTAGCCCTTGAACTTGCGGCCGCCCACGGTTTGCAGACCGACCATCTCGAGGACCTCGTCGGCCCGGCGGTCGGGCAGCCCGGCGGCGCGGCAGATCACCCGCAGATGGTTGCGGGCGCTGCGGCCGCGGTGCGCGCTGGAGGCCTCCAGGATCGCGCCCACGTGGCGGATCGGATCGGGCAGGTCCGTGTACCGGACGCCGCCGATGGTCGCGGTCCCGGAGGTCGGCGTGACCAGGCCCAGGATCATCCGCAACGTGGTGGTCTTGCCCGCCCCGTTCGGGCCCAGGAAGCCCGTGACACGGCCGGCGTGCACCGTGAAGGAGAGATCGTCGACGGCCCGCACCTTCGAGTACTGCTTGGTGAGGTGCTCGACGCTGATCTCCGTATGGTTGGGCCGGCTCATTGTCGCGGCTCCTTCCCCCGTCAGCTGGAAGCGATCAAGGTACTAGACCAGGGCGAGCCATGTGGCCCTCGCGTATGCCAGGCGTCCCCCGTCCGGACCGTACAGGGCCGAGTCCACCGTCGCCTTGCGGCCGTCCACACCCGACAGCGCGCCGACCACCACACACTCCGTCCCCGGGCCGGGCAGCGCGCCGACGGCCGCGGTGATCCGGCCCAGCACGTACGGCCGGCCGCCGGAGCCGATCGCCGTCCACCCGCCGGGGCAGTCCAGCGCGGCCCAGACGGTCTCCGGGGTGACCTCGCCGGGCACCGTCCACGGGGCGGCCGTACGGTCGCCGGGCAGCGGCCCCGGGAAGATCCGCAGCCCGTCGCCGGGCGCCCGGTCCGGCCCGCAGACGTAGCAGCCCGGGAACGGGTGGGCGGTGAAACCGGGATAGCCGCGCGACGCCGTCACCGCCTCGTCGAACGGCACACCGGGGACCCCGGGACCGGCGCCGGCGGCCTCGGTCACCTCGGCGACCAGGGTCCGGTCCGCCCAGACCGACCCGTCGCGCAACTCCAGCGGGGTCTCCAGGGGCGGCGGCACCCGCAGGGTCACCTGATGGGGCGGTCCACCGGGCCGGGCGCCGGCGGCGGCCGCGAAGGCGCCCGCGCACCAGCCGCCGTTTCCGGAGCCGGGCGGGCCGTTGAAACGAGCCGGAACGATCATCCCCAGACCTTCGCACACGTCGTTCATCCAGCGGTCACACATCGCCACCGAATCGGACACGCCATCGGCAGACATCGGGCTTACACAGATCACATGGCAGTTCTGATGACCGCCGCCGCACCCACCGGGACCAGCGGCTACACCCTGCTCCTCGCCGACGACCCGGGTCAGGTCGAGGCCGCGCAGCGCCTGCGCCACGACGTCTTCGCCGGCGAGCTCGGCGCCCGTCTCCAGGGCACCGCCGACGGCGTCGACGCCGACGAGTTCGACGCCCACTGCGACCACCTGATCGTCCGGGACGACGCGACCGGCGAGGTGGTCGGCACCTACCGGATGCTGCCGCCGCGCGCCGCCGAGCTGGCCGGCCGCCGGTACGCCGACGCCGAGTTCGACCTGAGCGCCCTGCGCCCGCTGCGCGACCATCTCGTGGAGATCGGCCGTTCCTGCGTGCACCCCGATCACCGCTCCGGCGCGGTGGTCAACCTGATGTGGGCCGGCATCGCCCGCTACCTGCACCTGAACAACCTGCGCTGGCTGGGCGGCTGCGCCTCGGTGCCGCTCGGCGACGGCGGCGTGACGGCCGCCGGGGTGCGCGAGCGGATCAACGGCCGGCACCTGTCGCCGCCCGCGATGCGGGTCCGCCCGCGCCGCCCGTGGACCGTCCCGGACGGCGTGGTGGCCGACCCGAAGGTGGCGGTGCCGCCGCTGCTCCGCGGCTACCTGCGGCTGGGCAGCTGGGTGTGCGGCGAGCCGGCCTACGACGCCGACTTCGACTGTGCCGACTTCTACGTGCTCTTCTCGCTGGACCGGCTGGACCCGCGGTACCGCCGGCACTTCCTGGGCGCGTCCCGATGACCACGGCGGCCGTGGTGGGCGAGCACGGGACGCTGTGGCAGCCGGCCTCCGGTTGCGGCGACCACTGCCGGGACGCCGGCTTCCGGCGGGCCGGCGCGGTCGCGGCCGCCGTGCGGGTGACCGTGCTCTGGGCCGTACTCCTGCTGGGTCTGCTGCCCGCGGGTCTGCTGGGTGGCGCCGCGCTGCGGGCCCTGTGCCGCGCCATCCTCGCGGCCCTGGGGGTCAGGGCGGTCTGGCGCGGTCCCCGGCCGCGCCCCGGCAGCCTGCTGGTCGCCAACCACGTCTCCTGGCTGGACGTGGTGGCGCTGGGCGCGATGGTGCCCGCGGCGCCGGTGGCGAAGCACGACGTGGCGGCCTGGCCGGGCATCGGCGGCACCGCGCGGCGGGCCGGCGCGATCTTCGTCGACCGGACCCGGCCGAGGGCGCTGCCGGGCTCGGTGGCCGAGGTGGCCGCCGCGCTGCGGGCCGGGCGGTCGGTCGCCCTCTTTCCGGAGGGTACGACGTTCTGCGGCCCCGACCAGGGCAGGTTCCGTCCCGCGCTGTTCCAGGCGGCGATCGACGCGGGCGCCCCGGTGGTGCCGGTCTCGATCGGCTACGACTCGACCGAGGCGGCCTTCGTCGCGGTGGACACCCTGTGGGAGTCGGTGCGCCGGGTGGCCCGGGTCCGCCGGCTGACGGTGACCCTGGTGGCCGCCCCCGCGATGCGCCCGGAGCCGGGCGCGGACCGGCGGGCGCTGGCCCGGGCGGCCCAGTCCAGCCTCGGTGGGGCGGGCTATCGCCTGGCCGCGTGACCGGGTCCGGCGCTCACAGAAAATTTTCAGCGAGTGTGCAGGCAGGCCGCAGCGGTCCGGGAAAGAATGACCCCATGGCCATCCAGACCCAGCCCAAGCAGAGCGAGGCGAAGCTCCTCGTCGTCGAGGACGACGCCAACATCCTGGAGCTGCTCTCCGCGAGCCTGCGTTTCGCCGGGTTCGAGGTGACCACCGCGACGAGCGGCAGCGCCGCGGTGAGCGCGGCCCGCAGTTCGACGCCCGACCTGGTCGTCCTCGACGTGATGCTGCCCGATCTGGACGGCTTCGAGGTGATCCGGCTGATGCGTGAGGGCGGCCAGCGGACCCCCGTGGTGTTCCTGACCGCCCGGGACGGCACCGACGACAAGATCCGCGGGCTGACCCTGGGTGGCGACGACTACGTCACCAAGCCGTTCAGCCTAGAGGAGCTCACCGCCCGGATCCGGGCGGTGCTGCGCCGCACCAACGCCACCGACGAGCAGCCGTCCCGCCTGGTCTTCGCCGACCTGGAGCTGGACGAGGAGACGCACGAGGTCTACCGGGCCGGCTCCCGGGTGCAGCTCTCGCCGACCGAGTTCAAGCTGCTGCGCTACCTGATGCTCAACGCCAACCGGGTGCTCTCCAAGGCGCAGATCCTGGACCACGTGTGGAAGTACGACTTCCGCGGTGACGACAACATCGTCGAGTCGTACATCTCGTACCTTCGCCGCAAGGTGGACAACGTCCAGCCGCGCCTGATCCACACCCTGCGCGGCGTGGGCTACGTGCTGCGCAAGCCAGCCGTCTAGGCCGCGGGATGACTTTGACCGAGCGGGTCCGCGAGCGGATCCCGCGCCACCCCACGCTGCGCCGGATCTCCCTGCGGACCAAGCTGGTCGCCTCGGTGCTGGTCCTGGTCTTCGCCGCGCTCACCCTGATCAGCGCCGCCAGCACCTACGCGCTGAACACCTACATGGTCGGCCGGCTCGACAAGCAGCTCGACGTGATGGCCGACAGCGCCGCCGTCGACATGGCGAACCTGCACTACCGCGCGGTCTTCGCGCCACCCGACTACATCGTCGCCTTCACCTCGGTGAGCGGGGAGGCCGCGGTCGGCACGGTCGGCGCGGGCGTCTCCGCCGACGACACGCCCCGGCTGCTCAGCGGCGTCGACGTGATCGCCGCCCACGACGGCAAGGCGTACACCGTCAAGGGCCGCAACGGGAAGTACATGTGGCGGATGCTGGTGCGCCGCCTGCCCGACGACAGCGTCCTGCACGTCGGCCAGCGGATGGCCGGCATCGACGACGTGATCGCCCGGCTGATCTGGGTGGACGTGCTGGTCGGCGTCGGGGTGCTGGTCACCCTCGCCACGGTCGGCGCCGCCCTGGTCCGGCAGAGCCTGATCCCGCTGGTCCAGGTGGAGCGCACGGCGGCGGCCATCGCGGCCGGCGACCTCACCCGCCGGGTGCCCGACCCGGAGGAGTCCGGCGGCCATCCCACCACCGAGCTGGGCCGGCTCTCCGGCGCGCTGAACACGATGCTCGCCCAGATCGAGGCGGCCTTCCTGGCCCGGGCGCAGTCCGAGCAGGCGGCCATGGAGGCGGCCGAGGCGGCGCAGCGCTCCGAGGCCCGGGCCCTCGCGTCGGAGTCCCGGGCGTTGCAGTCCGAGGAGAAGATGCGGCGGTTCGTCGCGGACGCCTCGCACGAGCTGCGCACCCCGCTGACCACCATCCGCGGTTTCGCCGAGCTGTACCGGCAGGGCGCCGTCTCCGACCCGGAGCAGGTCGCCCGTCTGGTCCGGCGGATCGAGGACGAGGCCGCCCGGATGGGCCTGCTCGTCGAGGACCTGCTGCTGCTCGCCCGGCTGGACCGGGAGCGGCCGCTCACCCTCGCGCCGGTGGAGCTGCCGGTGCTGGCCGTCGACGCGGTGCAGGCCGCGCAGGCGACCGCCCCGGACAAGGAGATCGCCCTGGAGGTGCGGGACTCGCCGGAGCGCCTGGTGGCGTACGGTGACGACGCCCGGTTGCGCCAGGTGATCGGCAACCTGATGACGAACGCGCTGGTCCACACACCGCCCGGCGCCTCGGTGACCCTCCGGCTGTATGCCGGGGAGGAGGGCCGGGCCGTGGTCGAGGTGTCCGACACCGGGCCCGGCATGAGCGAGGAGCAGCGCGCCCGGGTCTTCGAGCGGTTCTACCGGGTGGACGAGGCGCGGACCCGCAACACCGAGCGCGCGGCCACCGGAACGGGCCTGGGGCTGGCCATCGTGGCCGCCATCGTGCGAGCCCACGAGGGATCCGTCGAGGTGCTGTCGGAGCCCGGTGCCGGAGCGACGTTCCGGGTGTCATTGCCTACCATAAATGCGGATAAAGGGTTCACAGAAAACGTCCAGGAGTAACACAGTTCGGTACGAGTACGACGGGGCAGAGTTATTCACATGAACGAGAACGAGACCAACCCGCGGCCCGCGGACGCCGTTGCTGACCACAGCAGCACGGAGCGGGTGGAGTCTGAGCAGCCGACTCTTGCGCAGCCGCCGGTTGCTCCGCAGTCCGGTGCTCCCCAGTCCGCGGCACCCCAGCAGCACAGCGCCTGGGCCCAGTCGCCCTGGCAACAGCAGCAGCAGCCCGTCTCCGGGCAGCCCGTCTCCGCGCAGCCGGTGTCCACCCAGCCGGTCTCCGCGCAGCCGGGCCAGGTTCCCTACAGCCACCCGCACTACGGCTACCAGGCCCCGCAGGGGTACTCGCCGCAGGCCGCCGGCTACCAGGACTACGCGCAGCAGCAGTCGGCGTACCACGCCTGGCACGCGGCGGCGGCGGCCCAGGCGGCCGGCGACGGCACCGTCCCGCCGGCCTGGGCCGCGCCGCAGACCACCGGCGCCCCGCGCCGGCCGGGCTCCGGCCGCAAGGTCCTCCTCGCCGGAGCGGCCGCGCTGCTGATCGCGCTCACCGCGGGCGGCGTCGGCGCCGCCACCGCGCTGGCCCTCGACGGCAACAACACGGTCAACACCGTGCAGAGCGGCAACTCGTCGGTCACCCGGGTGGTGGACCGGTCGTCGCTGGCCCAGATCGCCGCCGCCGTCCAGGACAGCGTCGTGTCGATCACCACCGGCTCGGGCGAGGGCTCCGGCGTGGTGCTGACCGCCGACGGCTACATCGTGACCAACAACCACGTGGTCTCGACCGCCCAGGGCTCGAACGTGACGGTCATCTTCGCGGACGGCACCAAGACCCAGGCCACCATCGTCGGCACCGACGAGCGCACCGACCTCGCGGTGATCAAGGCGACCGGCGTCTCCGACCTGAAGGCCGCCACCTTCGGCGACAGCGCGCAGATCCAGGTCGGCGACACCGTGCTCGCCCTGGGCAGCCCGCTCGGCCTGGAGGGCTCGGTCACCGCCGGCATCATCAGCGCCAAGGACCGCACCATCCAGTCCGGCGGCGAGGAGCAGCAGAGCCCGTTCGGCGGCCAGCAACAGCAGCAGCAGTCCGGGACCACCACGATGACCGGCCTCCTGCAGACCGACGCCCCGATCAACCCGGGCAACTCCGGCGGCGCGCTGGTCAACACGAACGGCGAGGTGATCGGCATCAACTCGGCGATCGCCACCTCCGGCTCCAGCACCGGCAACATCGGCCTCGGCTTCGCCATCCCGAGCAACAAGGCCAAGCAGGTCGCCGAGTCGCTCATGCAGGGCAAGAAGGTCAGCCACCCGGCGCTCGGCGTCAGCGTCACCGACGCGGAGAACGGCGGGGCCCTGATCAGCAGCGTCACCGGCGGCAGCGCGGCGGACAAGGCCGGGCTCCAGACCGGCGACGTGGTGACCGAGGCGAACGGCAAGGCCATCGACGACTCCGACGATCTGGTCGCGGTGGTCCAGGCGGGCAGCGTCGGGGAGAAGATGACGCTCGACTTCACCCGCAACGGCAGCAAGCAGACGGTCACCGTCACCCTGCAAGAGACGCAGTAGGCATCAGCTCTTCCCGCCACGGCGGGTGACGTACCCGGGGGTGGGTCCGTCACCCGCCGTGATTGTGTCTATGCCGGGATTCGGGACCTTAGCGACCAACAGGACGGTTTCCCCGCCCAGGGCTCGCGTTTGTGCAGGCGACCGCCTAATCTCCATTCGCCATCGGCGACGCCTTCGCCAGTCGCCGGCGAGCAACCCCCCACCACGACCGGCGGAGTGAAGGGCCTCCTGAGTTGACGTACGTCGAGACCCGGACCAACGTTTGGGAAGCCCTGGCCGGCCGGGCTCCGGGAGTGCCCGCCGGCCCCGCCGACACCGGCCTCTGGCACACCGTCGCGGACCGGCTCAACCCGGCCAGCGCACGCCCGATCCTGCGCTCCGGCATCGAGGTCCGGCATCGTACGGCGGTGCGCGGCGGACGGTACGTGATGCTGCGCTCGCCCGAGGACGGCGGCCGTAGCTCGTACCTTCGGCTGACCCCGGAGGAGTACCAGCTCGCCCTGATGATGGACGGCGACAGCACGGTGGCCCGGCTGGTCGCCGAGTTCGCCCGGATCGCCGGCCGCCTCGCGCCCGACCAGGTCCGCCGGGTCGTCGCCGACCTGGCCGCCAACCGGATGCTCGAAGAGCTGCCGATGGACGCCTTCCGCCCGCTGCGCGACCTGCGCCGGGACCCGCTGCCCCGGCGGATGGGCGACTCGCTGGCCGCCGCCGCGCGCGGCCGCGTGGTCCTGTCCTTCCCGGTCGACAGCCTGGTCACCACCCTCTACACCACCGTCGGCCGGCTGCTCTTCACACGGGTCGCGGTGTGGATCGGCGCGGTGGTGGCGGCCGTCGGCCTGCTGCTGTTCGCGGGCACCTGGCAGCGGGGCAGCCGGTCCCTCTTCCTGGTGGGCGACTCGTACCTGCTCGGCGCGCTCGCCCTGGTGTCACTGAACGTGCTGGTCCTGACGGTGCACGAGCTGGGGCACGCGCTCGCCGCGAAACGGGTCGGCCGGGAGGTCCCGGCCGCCGGCCTGATGCTCTACTTCGGAGTCCCCTCGGTCTTCGTCGACGCCAGCGACGTCTGGATGGCCGGCCGCCGCGCCCGGATCGCGGTCACCGCGGCCGGCCCGGCCACCGCCCTGGGCCTGGCCGGGCTGTTCCAGCTGACCGGTCTCGTCATCCCGGCCGTCGCCGGGGTGACCTTCAAGCTGGCGTTCCTGTTCTACCTGCACACGTTCTTCAACCTCAGCCCGCTGCTGCCGCTGGACGGCAAGTACCTGCTGATGGACTGGCTGGAGATCCCGGACGTCCGGGCCCGCGCACTGTCCTGGATGGGCGGCCGCCTGCGCCGTCGCGGACCGGGCTGGAAGTCGCTGGACCGGGAGGGCCGGCTCGTCGCCCTCTACGGCTTCCTGTCGCTGCTGTGGCTGGTCAGCGCCATCGGACTGGGCTATCGACTGTGGACCGACCGGATCGAGGGCCTGATCGTCGGCCTCTGGTACGAGGGCTTCGCCGGCGCGCTGCTGCTCCTGGTGATCGTCCTCGGGGTCGTCGCGCCGCCGCTCTACTTCCTGCTGGGCCGCCTGGTCCGGGCCGTCCGCCGGGCGCGCCAGCAGATGGCCGAGCGCGACCGGGAGGCCGACCTGCCCCGCCGGGTGGCCACCCTGCGCGCCTCCGAACTGGGCGGCCTGCCCGAGCCGTCGTTGCAGGCGCTCGCCGCCCGGGCCCGGTGGTACCGTCCGCCGACCGGCCGTCAGCTGGTGCTCGCCGGGGAGACCCAGGGCGCCGTCTACGTGGTGGCCGAGGGCGCGCTGCACGGCCGCCGGCCCGGCGACCCGGGCGGCACCATCCGGCACCACGTCGGCCCGGGTGGCGTGGTCGGCCTGGCCACCGCGCTCACCGGCCGCAGCGCCCAGCTCGACTGGCACACCGCCGGCGTGACCCTGCTGACCCTGCCCACCTCCACGGTGGCCACCGTGGTCGGCCCGATGCCCGGCCCGCCGCCGCAGGAGCGCGCCGAGGCCGAGGCCCTGTTCGCCGACACCCCGGCGCTCGCCGCGCTGGAGGAGGACCAGCGGCTGGCCCTGATCGCCGCCGCGCACCCGGCCGACCTGGACCCGGGCGCGCCGGTGATCCTGCCCGGCCCGACCCACGCGGTGGTCGTCGAATCCGGCGTGATCGCCATGCCGGACGGCGTCGAACTGCGCCGCGGCACCCTGGTCGGCCCGGTCGGCGACGGCAGCCCCGGCATGGTGGCCCAGGCCCGGACCCCGGTCCGGCTGTGGGTCATCCCGGACGCCTCCGACCTGCCCCCGCTGATCGGCTCGTACGGCCCCGGCGTCCCGATGCCGTCGCTGCGGCCCAGCATCCCGGCGGTGGCCCGGCCCGGCGCCGCGCACCCGCCCCTCGCCGTACCGCCCGGCCCGCCGGACGCCGACGAGCAGTACGACGTGGACCGGCACTTCGAACGCCGGATGTGGGGCTTCGTGAGCCTGCTGCTGGTGTTCGCCCTCGGCAGCCTGCTGGTGAACGTGAGCTCCGGACCGGCCTGGGCGGAGATGCCCGCCGAGCGGGTGCTGCTGTCCGTGCAGCGCGGCTCCGCCACGGCGGTGGCCGACCGGGAGTCGATCGCGCTCGGTCCGGACGACCGCCGCTACCTCGCGGTCGGCGCCGAGATCGAGGTGCCGGGCCGGGGCGTGGCCCTGCTGACCTTCCCGGGCGGCGCCGCGGTGGTGCTGTGCGGCGGCTCGCGGACCGGGATCACCGCGGTGGGCGTGGAGAACGGGCGGCGGTCCACCCCGTCCGGCCGGCTCAACCTGGAGAACGGGCGGCTGCTGGCCGACACGAGCAGCCCGAGCGGAGCGTACGAGCCGCTGGATCTGACCGTGCTGCGCACCCAGGGTGACGTGACCAGCGACGGCCGGGCGTGGTATTCAGTGGACACCGCCGGTGTCGCGGTCTCGGAAGGCGCCGTGAACGTCGGCGGTTCCCGTAACGAGGCCGACAACCAGCCGCTGAACTGCGGCGACGGCGTGCCGGTCACCCCGCCGACCGAGGCCGAGCCGACCCCGGACCCGACCGAGGAATCGGCCCCGGCCGAGGCGCCGGCCATCCCGGCGCCGTCGACCGACCCGACTACCGTTCCCGGTACGGACGACCAGCCGCTGGACGACGGGAACCCGGCGACGACGAACCCGACGACGACCCGGACGACCCAGCCCACCACCGGCAACCCGACGATCACGGTGCCGACCAACCGGCCCACCACGACGAAGCCGACGACCACGAAACCCACCACGCCGAAGCCGACCACGCCGAAGCCGACGACCACCGCGCCGGACCCGGACCCGACAACCACCGCACCGGACCCGGACCCGACGACCACCGCGCCGGAGCCCGAGCCGACGACCACGGGGCCGTCCAGCAACTGACCATGGGCGGCCTCCCCGACGTGAGAAGGAGTGGCCGCCCATGTTGTGCTGGTTCTGCGCCGAGGGGGCGCGTGCGATCTGCCGGTTCTGCGGGCGCGGGGTGTGCGCCGAGCACGCGCGCTTCGGGCCGTACCTGCTGGAGGTGACCCGGTCGGCCCGCCGCGACCGGGCCGAGGCGCTGGTGGTCGAGGACGCGGTGCAGTGCGGCACCTGCCGTCCCCGGCCACAGCCGGTCGCGATGCCCGAGCTGGACTAGACGTTCGCGTACGGCGTGATGAGGTTGGTGATCGCCGGCCGGAGCACCGACTTCGGCCGGGCGCCGACGATCGTCTGGGTGACCGTCCCGTCCCGGAGGAACAGCAGGGTCGGCATCGAGTGCACCCGGTAGGCGATCGTGGTCGACGGGTTGGCGTCCACGTCCAGCGTGACGATCAGCACCCGGTCGCCGAACTCGCCGGCCAGCTCGCTCAGCACCCGCTTCAGCGGCCCGCACGGCGGGCACCACTGGGCCCAGAAGTCGACGAGCACCGGGACCTTCGCCGACAGCACGATCTCGGCGAAGGTGGCGTCGGTGACGGTGGTCAGGGTGTCATCTGGCATCGGATCTCCTTCAACTGGTCCTGGAGCCGCTCCCGTACGTCGGTGAGGCGGCCCAGCAGGTCGTCCACTTCGGCCAGTCGCCGCCGCAGCACGACCGCCGACTCCGGGCAGACGTGCCCGGCGCTGTTGCCGGCCCGCAGGCAGGCGACGAACGGTTTGATGTCGTCCACGCCGAATCCGTCGGCGAGCAGCGTGCGGATCTCGTGCACCACGCGCAGTTCCGCGTCGTCGTACTGCCGGTAGCCGTTGGCGTCCCGGCGCGGACGGATCAGCCCGTGCTCCTCGTAGTAGCGCAGCGTCCGCGGGCTGGTGCCGGCCCGGTCGGCCAGCTCTCCGATAAGCATGAGCCGACGGTAAGCCCTGACATCGGTGTCAGGGCAAGGCTGCAAGATCGTGCGAGGATGGTGACATGGTCGACGGTCCGGTGGCTTTCGTGCTCGGCGGCGGGGGCGTGCTCGGCGCGGTCGAGGTCGGCATGCTGCGGGCGCTCTTCCGGGCCGGATTCCGCCCGGACCTGGTGGTGGGCACGTCGATCGGCGCGGTGAACGGCGCCCTGGTCGCCGCCGACCCGGCCGAGCACGTCACCGAGCGCCTGGTCCGGCTCTGGACGTCGCCGGAGGCCGCCGCGGTGTACGGCGACTCCCTCGGCCGCCAGATGCGCCGGTTCGCCGCCCGTACCCATCTGCACTCGCCCCGCCCGCTGCGCCGCCTGCTGGAGAGCGAGCTGGGGGAGAACGCCACGTTCGCCGATCTCAAGGTGCCGTTCCACTGCTGTGCGGCCAGCATCGAGCGGGCCGCCGAGCACTGGTTCGACAGTGGCCCGCTGGTCGACGCGGTGGTCGCCTCGTCGGCCGTGCCGGGGCTGCTGCCACCCATGGAGATCGACGGCGAGCACTACGTGGACGGCGGGATCGTCAACTCGATCCCGATCGGCGAGGCCGTCCGGCTCGGGGCGAAACTCATCTTCGTGCTCCAGGTCGGCCGGGTGGAACGCCAGCTCAGCGTGCCGAAGCGGCCGTGGGAGGTGGCGCAGGTGGCGTTCGAGATCGCCCGGCGGCACCGGTTCGCCCGCGAGCTGGCGTCGTTGCCGGACGACGTCCGCGTCCACGTGCTGCCGAGCGGCGGCGGGGAGAACCGGGACGACTCGCCGTGGGCGTACCGGGACATGGCCGCGGTGGGGCGCCGGATCAGCCGGGCCTACACCGCGTCCCGCCGCTACCTGAACGCCAACGTGAATCCGCTGCCGGGGCCGGGCCGCTGATGCCCCCGGTCTGGGTCCGCCGCATGGTGATCGCCCCGGCCGTCGTCCTGCTCGCCTTCACACTGCTCACCACCCTGCCGGTCTGGCTGCTGATCGCGCTGGCCGTCTCGCCGGTGGTGCCGGGCCGGCTGCGGGTGCCCCGGGTGGTCTTCCTGCTCATCGTCTACCTGGTGTGGGACGCCGTGGCGCTGGCCGGGCTCGCGGTGCTCTGGGTGGCGTCGGGTTTCGGCTGGAAGATCCGCGGTCCTGGTTTCCAGCGGGCGCACTACGTGCTGACCGGCTGGTTCCTGCGCAGCCTCTTCTGGTTCGCCCGCTGGTCGCTGCACCTGACGATCGACGTGGTCGGCACCGACCCGGACACCGCGCAGCCCGGCCGCCCGGAGATCGTGGTGAGCCGGCACGCCGGGCCGGGTGACTCCTTCACCCTGATCCACGCGCTGGTCAACTGGTTCGCCCGGGAGCCGCGGATCGTGCTGAAGGCGGCCCTCCAGTGGGATCCGGCGGTGGATGTGCTGCTCAACCGGCTGCCGAACCGGTTCATCTCGCCGGGCCGTACCGGGACGGCGACGCTGGAGCAGCAGATCGGCGAGCTGGCCACCGGGCTGGACGACAACGACGCCTTCGTGATCTTCCCGGAGGGCGGCAACTTCACGCTCCGCCGGAGGGCCAGTGCCATCGCCCGGCTGTGGTCCCGTGGTCTGCACGACCTGGCGGCCAGGGCGGAGAATCTGAACAACCTGCTGCCGCCGAAGCCGGGCGGGCTCTTCGCCGCGATCGACGCGGCCCCGGACGCCGGGGTGATCTTCGTGGCGCACACCGGCCTGGACCGGATGACGAGCGTCGCCGACGTGTGGCGTGAGCTGCCGATGGACAAGCGGCTGGTGATGCGGTTCTGGAGTGTGCCGCCGGAGGAGGTGCCCACCGGCGAACAGGAGCGGATCGACTGGCTCTACGACTGGTGGGCCCGTATCGACGCGTGGATCGACGAGAACCGTCCGGAGCCCCGGCCACTGTGGACGCGGCCGGGGCGCGCCGACGCTTAGGCCGTCTGGCTCAGCGACTTGAGCATCTCGGCCGGCATCTCGGTGACCTCGGCGGCCGGCGGGGCCTCCACCGACACCGGGGTGCCGAAGTCGGAGTAGGTGGTCGTCATCTTGCCGGCGCCGGCGCCCATCGAGCTCATGTCGATGACCAGCTCGGTGAGCCGGCCCTCACCGTCGACCTTGGCGGTGAACGGGATGGCGGTCGCCTTGTCGCCCAGGGCCTTCAGCGACTCCGGGTCGGAGGTCGGCGACTTGGTCATGTCGAGCGTGCCGGAGAACGTGTCCCCGTTCTTCTCCACCTTGACCGCGGCCTGCGCGATGGCCGACGCGTCCGCCATGTTCTTCGGGTTCATCGAGCTGCTCGCCGGAAGCTTCGACACGTCGAGACGCCACCACTTGGCGCCCGCGCCGGTCTCGTACTTCATGAACATCTCGTCGCCGACCAGGCGGACCGCGATCTTCATCGACTGCCCGGCGGCGTCGATGCTCATCACCATGTCGACCTTCTTGCCGGCGAGGTCGGACACGCCGCTGCCCTCGATGCCGCCCGGCATCGCCATCTTGATCTTCATCGTCTCGGTGCCGAGCTTCTTCGACGCGGCGACGAACTCGGCCAGCGGGTCGGCGGCGGCCTGCGTGGCGGCGGGCTTCGAGTCGGTGGAGGCCGAACCGCAGCCACCCATCCCGGCGAGGGCCGCGATCGTCACTGTGACGACGGCCAGCCGTTGGAACCTCATGTGTGTCTCCTTGTCGATTCGTTTGAGCGGCGCCCACCATAGCGGCCGGGTCCGACAAATACCGGCCCGATTTCTCCGGCGATCATGGGCGGGGCATGATGGTTCGGAGGGGCCGCACGCGTACGTAACAGGGGAGGACTCGTGAGATTCGAGGTCAGCAAGGTCCTCGATGCCATCGAGGCCCGGCTCACCACCGATCCGGCACTGGCCCGGGGTGTGGTGGATCTGTCAGAGGTGGTCCGTTACGCGGACCTCGACGGGGGCCGTCCGGCCAGCCTGGTCCGCCTAGGTCTGCTGATCGACGCCCTGGGGCGGTATGTGTCGGAGGAGAGCGTCCCGGTCTACGCGGTCGCGCCCCGGGCACTGCTCTCCGACGCCGACCTGACGTCGAACGAGCGCATGGTGGTGCGCCGCTGGGCGGACGACGGCAAGGTCGAGGTGGTCCCGCAGATCGACGACCGGGTGCTGGAGGTGGCCGAGATGCTCGGTCTGCCGGTGCTCACCCGTGACCGGGAGGACCGGTTCCGGGACCGCCGGCCGTGGGTGACCGATCCGGGCCGGCTGCTCGCCCTGGTGTCGAACCAGGGTGGCCCGGTGCTGGTGGCCCGGGTCGGCCGGGGTGAGGCGGCGCCGCCGGTGCCGCGGTCCCCGCTCGGTGAGCGGCTCCTCGCCCGGGTGTGGCGCTGCCCACAGATGAACTGCAACACCTACGGCGACGGCGGCGACCCGGACAGCCCGTTCGCCGACATGCGTACCTTCACCAGCCCGGTGTCTCAGCCGCCGCCCGCCCTGCGGGCCGGCGCACCGACCTGCCCCCGGCACGGTGACCGGCTCAAGGACATGGGCGCGCGCCCGGCCACCGAGGTCTTCTCGGTGCGCATCGACGGCGTGATCCGTCAGCGTTTCGTGGTGTCCGAGGACAAGGCCGTGGTGATCGGCCGGGCGCCGGAGGGCGGCGGCGGGGTCATGCTGGGCCAGTGGCTCACCGAGGACGCCCGGAAGTGGATCAGCCGCGGGCACGTCCGGCTGTCGCTGCGCGGCGGCGAGGTGACCGCCCAGGATGTCAGCACCAACGGCACCGGGGTCCGCCCGGGCGGCTCGTCAGACGACGACCAGCGGATCACGCTGCGCCGCGACGAGCGCCGGGTGCTCGGCCCGGAGGACATCGTCGAGCTCTACGCCCAGGTGCACGTGGGCCGGTCGAAGATGTGGGCGAGCGGCGGCGTGGTCCAGCCCGAGTCGGTGATGAGCGAGGCTCCCACCATGGCGTTCCGGCCGGTCGGCAGATAGCGATGTGCCGCCGCCCAATGGGCGGCGGCACATGCTCGGATCAACCCTTCAGTACGGCGGCCAGCTGCGCCAGGGCGTGGTCCAGGTCCTCCTCGGTGACCACGAGCGGCGGCGCGAGCCGGATCGTCGACCCGTGGGTGTCCTTGGCCAGCACGCCCCGCTCGGCGAGCCGCTCACACGCCTGCCGGCCGGTCATCAGCGCCGGGTCGATGTCCACGCCGGCCCACAGCCCACGGCCGCGGACCGCCACCACACCGTGGCCGATCATCGCCTCCAGGCCGGCGTGCAGCCGCGCGCCGAGGCGGGCCGAGCGCTCCTGGAACTCGCCGGTGGCCAGCAGCCGGACCACCTCGGCGCCGACCGCGCACGCGAGCGGGTTGCCGCCGAAGGTGGAGCCGTGCTCGCCGGGCCGCAGCACACCGAGGACGGCCTGGTCGGCGGCGACCGCGGAGACCGGCACGATGCCGCCGCCGAGGGCCTTGCCGAGCACGTACATGTCCGGGACCACGCCGTCGTGCTCGATGGCGAAGGTCTTCCCGGTACGCCCGAGCCCGGACTGGATCTCGTCGGCGATCATCAGCACGTTGTTCGTGTCGCACAGCTCACGCAGCCCGGCCAGGAACCCGGCCGGCGGCACCAGCACACCGGCCTCGCCCTGGATCGGCTCCATGAGCACCGCCACCGTGTTCGGCGTGATCGCGGCCCGGACCGCGTCCAGATCGCCGTACGGCACCACGACGAACCCGGGCGTGTACGGCCCGAAGTCGGCCCGCGCCTCCGGATCGGTGGAGAAGCTGACGATCGTGGTGGTACGCCCGTGGAAGTTGTTCGCCGCCACGATGATCTCGGCCCGCTCGTCGGCCACACCCTTGACCCGGTAACCCCACTTGCGGGCCACCTTGATCGCGGTCTCCACGGCCTCGGCGCCGGTGTTCATCGGCAGCACCAGGTCCTTGCCGCACAGCTCGGCCAGCCCGCGGCAGAACGTGGCGAACTGGTCGTGCACGAAGGCCCGGCTGGTGAGGGTGACCCGGTCGAGCTGGGCGTGCGCGGCGGCGATCAGGCCGGGGTGCCGGTGCCCGAAGTTGAGGGCCGAGTAGCCGGCCAGGAAGTCCAGGTAGCGGCGGCCGTCGACGTCGGTCACCCAGGCGCCCTCGGCCTCGGCCACGACCACCGGCAGCGGGTGGTAGTTGTGGGCGGTCCAGCGCTCGGCGTCGGCCAGCGCCCCCGGCGTACGGAATTCAACGGTCGTCACTTGCTGTACCCCTTTGCGATGCTCTCCCGGCCCTCGTCGGAAAGGCCGTCCGCTGCTGCGGCTGGCTGCCACTCGGTGCAGTCGATCATCGCCGGACCTCCAGCGTGCAGCACTTGGGTCCGCCGCCGGCCTTGCGCAGCTCGGACATGTCGACCCCGATGGTCCGGTATCCGGCCGCCCGCAGCGCGCCGGCCAGGTGGGTGGCCTGCTCGGCCAGCACCACGGTCTCACCGTCGCTGACCGCGTTCAGGCCGAGCACGGCGGCGTCCTCGGGCGTGGCGATGATCGCGTTGGGGAAGAGCTGCCGGAGCACGGCCTGCGAACCGGGCGAGAACGCCTCCGGCAGGTACGCGATGTTGGTCTCGTCCAGCACGCAGAGGGCGGTGTCGAGGTGGTAGTACGCCGGGTCGACGAGCTGGAGGGTGATCACCGGCCGCTGGAGGAACTCCTGGGTCTCGGCGTGCGAGGCGTGCGAGGTCCGGAAGCCGGTGCCGGCCAGCAGCACGTCCCCGGCGAGCAGGATGTCGCCCTCGCCCTCGTTGGTGTGCTTGGGTTCGAGCACGTCGAAGCCGTTCTCACGGAACCAGGCGGCGTACGCCGGGGCCTCGTCGGCCCGCTCGGCGTCGCGGAACTGCACACCCAGGGCCCGGCCGTCGACCACGGTGGCGCCGTTGGCGGCGAAGACCATGTCGGGCAGCCCGGGTAGCGGATCGATCAGCTCGACGGCGTGGCCGAGACCGAGGAAGGTCTGCCGCAGGTTCTCCCACTGGCTGATGGCCAGCGCGTTGTCGTACGGCGCCGTCGGGTCCATCCAGGGATTGATCCGGTAGGTGACGGCGAAGTGGGTGGGCCGGCACATCAGGTAGCGGCGCTTGAACGTCATGGAAGAAAACGGTAGGTCGCGGGGCCCGTCGGATGCCCCTGATCAACCATGCGTGACGCGGCCGATCGTTGCGTGATCGCGGCGGCCCGCGGCGATTCGTTGCAAAGGCCCCGGCGGGGCGGCGAACCGCCACCCATGCCGGGGCCTCGGCGTCCTCCGCGAACCGCTGAAGGACATGTCAGAGCAGTACCCGTCAGGTCCGGTTCGCAAACTGTGTGTCGAGCCATGTCCGCAGCTCCGTCGCCGAGTCGGTGCCGGTGCCCAGCCACCAGATCTGACCGGTCAGCGCGAGGACGCCCAGCACGATCGCGCCGATGGACAGGGCCATCCCGATCAGCGCGCTGGTCTTGCCGGCCACGTGCCGCTTGCGGGTCCCGAAGACGCCGGCGAGCGAGATGATCAGGGCTACCGCGGCGACGCCGACGCCGTACCCCAGAAGGGGGCCGGAGAGCACGAGCATCGCGCCCGCCACCGAGAGGATGAGGCCCAGGGTGGCCAGGAAACCGGTTCGGGCCCGCGGAGCGGGCGACGGGACCGCGACCGGCTCGGAGACGGCTCGGGCGCGCTCGGTCTCGGAGCGGACCGGGGGCAGGGTCGTGGTGGTCGCGCCGTCGTCCCGGCGGGGGGTCACCGGGGTCCGCCCGGTGGCCGTGTCCTCGTCCGTGGAATGGCGCGGGAAGGTAGGGATCCGCACGTCAGCACCTCCTTGTCAGGTTCTGACGTGGTTATGTACCCGCGCCGCCCGGAATTGACACGGGCGGCGCGGGTGACGGTCTTCCTCAGATCAGCGAGGAGACCGCGTTCACGTCGGTCGCCTTGGCGATCACGTGGTCGACGAGGCCGTACTCCTTGGCCTGGATCGCGGTGAACCAGCGGTCCCGGTCCGAGTCGCGCTCGATCTCCTCCGGGGTGTGCCCGGTGTGGAAGGCGATCCGTTCGTTCATCACCTGCTTGATGTGCAGCATGCTCTCGGCCTGGATGGCGATGTCCGCGGCGGTGCCGCCGATTCCGCCGGAGAGCTGGTGCATCATGACCCGGGCGTGCGGCAGTGCGTACCGCTTGCCGGGGGTGCCCGCGCAGAGCAGGAACTGGCCCATCGACGCGGCCATGCCCATCGCGATGGTGGCCACGTCGTTCTTGATGTACTGCATGGTGTCGTACACCGCCATGCCGGCGCTGATCGAGCCGCCCGGAGAGTTGATGTAGAGAGCGATGTCGCGCTCGGAGTCCTCGGACGCGAGCAGGAGCATCTGCGCGCAGATCCGGTTGGTCACCTCGTCGTTCACCTCGCTGCCGAGGAAGATGATCCGCTCCCGCAGCAGCCGGTCGAACACCTGGTCGTCGAAGGACGCGCCGCCGCCCCGCATGGTCGTCTCAATGCTCATGAACCCACCTTCTCCCACTCGCTTCCCGGATCCCAGCGATTCGCCTCAGGGCGAATCCGCTCACGGCATAATGCCCGGCTACCTTTGGTGCGTGCCGGAGGGACATACCATTCACCGCCTCGCGACCCGCCATCGTGAGCTCTTCGCCGGGCATCCGGTGCGGGCGCACAGCCCGCAGGGCCGCTTCACCGCCGGGGCCGCCCTCATCGACGGGCGTGTGCTGCTCGACACCGAGGCGTGCGGCAAACATCTGCTGCACCACTACGAGGGCGATCGCATCCTGCACGTCCACCTCGGGCTGTACGGCAAGTTCGCCGACGGCGAGCTGCCCGCCCCCGCCCCGGTCGGCCAGCTGCGCATGGTCTTGACCGGTTCTGATCACTGGCTGGAGCTGCGTGGCCCGACCGCCTGCGAGGTCCTCGACCCGGCCGCGGCCGACCTGCTGCGGGCCCGTCTGGGCGCCGACCCGCTGCGTGACGACGCCGACCCGGCGTTCGCGTACAGCCGGATCCGGTCCAGCACCAAACCGCTGTCCGCGTTGCTCCTGGACCAGTCCATCGTGGCCGGTTGCGGCCTGATCTACGCCAACGAGGTGCTGTTCCGGGCCGGCCTGTCGCCGGCCACCCCGGGCGTCGCGATCGGCCCGGACCGCTGGACGGCGATCTGGGACGATCTGCGGGCGCTCATGAAGGAGGGCGTGGCCCGCGGCCGGATCGACACGGTGCACACCGAGCACACCCCGGAGGCGATGCGCCGGGCGCCGCGGGTGGACCGGCACGGCGGCGAGGTGTATGTCTACCGTCGCCCCGGCCAGCCCTGCCTGGTCTGCGGCACCCCGATCGCCCGCGGCCCGATGGCCGGGCGCAACCTCTACTGGTGCCCGGCCTGCCAGCCGCCGGTCACAGAGCCGCGGAAGCGCTCGGCGTAGCCGACGGCGTCTCGGCCGGGGTGGTCGAGGGCGTGGGCGCCGGCTCCGACGGGGCGGGGGTCGGCTCGGACGCCGCGCCCGGGACGCCGACCTGGAAGTTCTCCACCAGCCAGGGGAGCAGTTCGGCGTACGCGGCCGTGGTGTCCGGCTGGTTGAAGTCGTGCGACAGCACGATCGCGCCCGGCCGGGTCTCCTTCTTGACCTGCGCGACGACCCGCTTCACGTGCTGCTCGGAGGTCTCGCCCTCGGGGTGCTCCCAGTCGCGCGGGTCCACCTCCCAGTAGAGGGAGGTCATGCCGTCGCCGTACGCCGTCTTGACCAGCCGGTCGGTGAAATTGCCGCCGGGGGCCCGGAAGTAGGGGATCTCGGCATCCGGCACGGCCGCGCGGATCGCCGCGTTCGTCCGTTCCAGATCAGCGAGGATCTGCTTCGGCTTCTTCTTGCCGATCCGCAGGTCGTGGCTCCAGGTGTGGTTGCAGAGCACGTGCCCGGCGGCGGCGATCTGCCGGACCAGGTCCGGATGCCGCCGCGCCTGCGTGCCGACCAGGCAGAACACCGCCTTCACCTGGTACTTCTCCAGCATCGCCAGGATCTTCGGCGTCTCCTCCGGGTCCGGCCCGTCGTCGAAGCTCAGCATCACCAGCTGCGATCCGGTGGTGCGCAGTGAGTTGAACGGCCCGTCGCCGACCGGGACCACGACCTGCTCCGGCTGCTTCCCGGTGGGCTGGACGGTGGGCGTGGCCGTCGGCGCCGACGGCGAGGGCGCCACCGACGGGTCGACGTTCGCGGGAAGGGCCTGGACCGGGTCCGGCTCGGCCTTCTTCTCCGGCTTCTTCTTCTCGCTCTTGCTGATCACGCCGACCGCCTCGGCGGCGGCCGTCATCACGCTGTTGCTCTCCCCGCCGGACTGCGGGATCGGCACGGCGGTGAGCAGCAGGCCAGCGGCGACGAGCGTGCCGAGCAGCACCTGCGGCCGGTTGCGGGCGGCCTGCACCCACGCCTCCACCGGGAGGCTGTTGGGCGCGCGGTGCGTGCCGGTGGACGCCCGGTCCGTCGTGGACCCGCGCCGGTTCTGCGCGTGCCTGGCCTCCGCGGCGCGCGTCCGGCGGGCGGCCGTCCGGGAGGATCCGTACGACTCGTCCGCCCCGGCGCGGTGCCGTGCGGAGCCGCCGCCGTCCAGGAAGGCGACCCGGGGGACCGGGATCCGGGGAACCGGGATCCGGGGTAGGGGGACGGTCGGCGCCTCTGGCACCCGGTGCCGCCCCACCGGTCTGTCCCCTTGAGACGTCGGCGCTGGTGAGAGCGAAGAGTGCGGCGGCATCCGTCATGCCTACCGTGCCGCAAGATCAAGCGCGATACCGAATCAGTCACCTTGTCGGCACACGCGGTGATATTTCCAGCTCATGTCGTGCGACTACGCAGAGCAAACATCCGTCAGATCGATGATGTAGCGTCCTCTCCACGGGTGGCGGCGGCCAACCAGGTCGCCACATCGGCCACCGAAGCGCCCCGGGCCAGCAGCGCGCGCTGCCGTGCCGCGCCGGTGCCGTGCTCGCGCAGCCGTCCCATCAGGAGGGTGGCGGTGGCCAGGTCGCCGTGCCGCTCCAGCTCCGGTCGCACGTAGTCGAAGAGCTGCCGGAGCAGGCGCCAGGCCGGGCGCGGCTGCCGGGTGGCCATGTCGATGTTCAGCCCTTCGAGGCCGTCGTGCGCGGCCCGCCAGTGTGCCGCCATCAGCAGCGGGTGCGGTACGTCGGGCGCCTCCACACCGGCACGCACCTCGTGGAGCAGGGTGGCGACCAGGGCCCGGGCCAGCGCGGCGAGCAGCACGGCGTCGTCGGTCGTGGGCATCACGTCGCCCATCCGGATCTCCACGGTGGGGTAGTGCGCGGAGAGCCGGGCGTACCAGTAGAGCATCGCCTCGTCGAGCATGGCGCCGCTCTGCTGGAGGTCGGCGACCAGGGTCAGGTAGTGCTCGTGCGACCGCAGGTACGGCGTCGGCCCCACGGTGGGCCACCGCTCCCACATCATCGAGCGCCAGCTGGCGTACCCGGTCTCGTGGCCGGCGAAGAGCGGTGAGTTGGCCGTGGCCGCCTGGAGCACCGGCAGCCACGGGCGCAGGTGGTTGAGCACGCGGACGCCGGTCTCCGGGTCGGGGATGCTGACGTGCACGTGGGTGCCGCACATGCCCTGGCCGGGGGAGAGGTCGCCGAAGTGTTCCCGCATCCGGTGGTAGCGCGGATCGTCGACGATCCGGATGCAGGGCCCGGCGGCCGGCCCGGTGCCGACCGCGAGCAGGCGCGCGCCGGCCCGCGCGGCGGCGTCGGCCACCTCGGTGCGCAGCCGGCGCAGGGCCGTGGCGAGGTCGTCCAGCTCCAGCTGCGGCGGGCCGGCCACCTCGATCTGGCTGCGCTGGTACTCGTGCTGCACCACGTCCCGCAGCTCCACGGGAATCTCGGCGAAGACCTTCTCGACGGCCTCCACGGCGTGCGGCTCCATCGCGTCGGCCAGGAGGTACTCCTCCTCGACGCCGAGGGTGAGCAGGTCTTCGCGTTCGGCCCTGGCGGCGAGTTCGGGAGAGATCGCCGTGCCCTCGGTGGCGCTTGTCATGGGCACCGGGATACCCGGCGCCCTGTCCCCGGAAACGATCGGTGAACTTCCATGTTGACAACTCCCGGAAACAAGCGTGCAATCTGTGAGAGCGCTCTCTCCCGACATATCCCCCCGCGAAAGGCGCGTCCCCCATGAAAGCTCCCCGACGCATACTCGCCGTGGCCACCGCGATGCTCGCGGTCGGCGCCTCGGTGACCTTCGTCGCCCAGGCCGAGGCCGCCGTCCCCTCCGCCCCGGCGGGGATGAGCCTGGTCTTCAGCGACGACTTCACCGGCGCGTCCGGCACCGGCCTCAACCGCACCAACTGGCTCTACTCCACCGGCACCGGCTATCCCGGCGGTGCGTCCAACTGGGGCACCGGCGAGATCGAGACGATGACCGACTCGACCGCGAACGTCTACCAGGACGGCGGCGGCAACCTGGTGATCAAGCCGATCCGGGACTCCGCCGGCAACTGGACCTCCGGCCGGGTCGAGACCCAGCGCACCGACTTCGCCGCCCCGTCCGGTGGGAAGCTGCGGATGGAGGCGCGGATCCAGCAGCCCAACGTGACCGGCGCGGCCGCGGCCGGCTACTGGCCGGCGTTCTGGGCGCTCGGCGCGGCGGCCCGCCCGGTCGGTGCGACCAACTGGCCGAGCATCGGCGAGATCGACATCCTGGAGAACATCAACGGCCGTTCCAGCGTCTTCTCGGCCCTGCACTGCGGCAGCAACCCCGGCGGGCCGTGCAACGAGACCACCGGGCTGACCAGCGGTGAGCGGGCCTGCAGCGGCTGTCTCGGCGCCTTCCACACCTACGCCATGGAGTACGACCGGAGCACCTCCCCGGAGCAGCTGCGGTTCTACCTGGACGGGTCCAACTACTTCACCCTGACCTCCACCGCGGTCGACTCCACCACCTGGAACAACGCCCTGCACCACGGGTTCTTCATGATCCTGAACGTGGCGATCGGCGGCGGGTTCCCGGCGGCGTTCGGGGGCGGCCCGACCTCGGCCACCCAGTCCGGCGTGCCGATGGTGATCGACTACGTGGCGGTCTACCAGTCGAGCGGCGGCACCACGCCGACGACCAGCCCCACCCCGACCCCGACCAGCGGGACCAGCCGGGACGCCTACTCCCGGATCGAGGCCGAGTCGTTCAACGGCTCCGCCGGTGTCCAGCTGGAGACCTGCTCCGAGGGCGGCCAGAACGTCAGCTACGTCGCGAACGGTGACTGGCTCCAGTTCAACAATGTCAACTTCGGGACCGGCGGGGTGAAGGACTTCGTGGGCCGGGTCGCGTCCGGTGCGGGAACCGCGGTCAGCGGTCTGGTCGAGGTACGCCTGGACAGTCGCAGCAACGCCCCGATCGGCAGTTTCGCCCTGGCCAACACCGGCGGCTGGCAGACCTGGACCTCGGTCCCCGCCAACGTGTCGAACGTGACCGGATCGCACACCGTCTACCTGACCTTCACCAGTGGTCAGCCGGCCGACTTCGTGAACGTGAACTGGATCCAGTTCCGGAAGTAGCGGGAGCTCTCACGTGCGGGCGGCGGCGCGCTGCCGCCGCCTGCGCGCCTTCTTCACCACCCAGGACGCGATCGCGACGGCGAAGAACGCCCAGATCACGTAGTCGAACCAGTGGCTGTACCTCTCCACGTCCCGCCAGCGGGAGCCGAGCGCGTACCCGGCGCCGATGAACAGCGCGTTCCACATTCCGCTGCCGATCACGGTGCAGAGGATGAACCAGCCCATCGGCATGCGGTTCGCGCCGGCCGGGATGGAGACCAGACTGCGCACCACCGGGGCGCACCGGCCGAACAGCACGGTGGCCCGCTCATGCCGCTCGAACCAGCGGTCCGCCCGGTTCAGGTCGTCCGGGTCGACCAGCGGGATCCGGTCCAGCCAGTGCTTCAGCCGCTCCTCGCCGAGCCCACGGCCCAGCCAGTAGAGCGCCACCGCCCCGAGCAGCGCGCCCAGCGTCGCGGTGACCCAGACCAGGAGCGGATTCACCCGGCCCTCACCGGCCAGGTACCCGGCCATCGACAGGACGATCTCGCTGGGGATCGGTGGGATCAGGTTCTCCAGGGCGACCAGCAGGCCGACCCCGACCTCGCCGAGCGACTCGATCACCGAGGCGACCCAGCCGGTCAGTCCGCCGAGATTGCCGAGATCACCGTCGGCCATGTGCGCGCCTCCATGAGTTGAGCGTGGGGAACCCTCTACACAGTGCAGCCGGTTGCTGAGAGTTACCCGGGAAGTGGCCTGTGAACCGCCCCCCGTATATACCTGTCATCGGTATATGCTTCCGGCATGAGTGAGAGCCCGATGCGGGAGCCGACGTTCCTCGTGCTCACCGCCCTGGCCGAGGAGCCCCGGCACGGTTACGCCGTGATCGAGGACGTGGCCACCATCACCGACGGGCGGGTCCGGCTGCGCGCCGGCACGCTCTACGCCGCCCTCGACCGGCTGCGCGCCGAGGGCCTGATCGAGGTCGACCGGGAAGAGGTCGTGCAGTCCCGGCTGCGGCGCTACTACCGGCTCACCGCGGCCGGGGCGAAGAGCCTGGCCGCCGAGACCGCCCGCCTGCGCAGCCAGGCGACAATCGCCGAGCGCCGTTTGCGCGCCCGCCGCGCCGAGATCGGAGGGGCACCCGCGTGACCACCCTGGAAGTCCGCTACCGCCGCCTGCTGCGGGTCTATCCGTCCGGCCACCGGGCCGCCTACGAGGAGGAGATGGTCGGCGTGCTGATGTCCGGCGCCGAGCCCGGCCGCCGCTTCCCCTCCCCGGCCGACGCGCTGGACCTGCTGCGCGCGGGCCTCACCGCCCGGCTGGGTCACTCCTTCCACACCCAGAGGGGTACGGGGTGGCGCCCCGCCGCCGCGGTCACCGGCCTGTTCGTCGCGCTGGTGCTGGCCGGTGGCGCGGTCAGCCGGCTGGCGGCCGGCCTGATGCTGTGGGGCCGGGGCGACCCGATGCGCGCCCTCGGCGTCGACGGCCTGATGCTGGCCGACCCGGCGGCGCGCACGACGATCTGGCTGCTGGTCGTCACCGCGGCGGTGCTGGGCCTGCGGCGGGCGACGGTGGCGCTCGCGGCCGCCGGCGTGCTGGTGCAGGCCGGCGCGATGCTGTTGTGGACCGCGATCGGGCCGGTGTTCGCGATGTTCCTGCTCTGGCAGTTCGGCCTGGCGATCGTGGTGACCGGCCTGTTCGCGTTCTCCGACCGCCCGGTCCGGGCCGTTCTGAGCGGCCGTGGTCTGGCCCTCGTCGCCGCCGGGACGGTGGTCGCGGCGGCTACCGAGGCGCTCGCCCGGTCCCGCGCCCAGGAACGCCCGTGGTTCGACCCGCGGCTCTTCGAACTGTTCTGGGACCTGGCCTACTACGGGCTGCCGGCCCTGGCGCTGGCCGCCGCGGCGTGGACCGCCGGCCGCCGGGTGCGCGGCCGGATCGCGGTGCTGTCCGCCGTCGTCCTGATGATCTCGTTCGTCCTCCAGGCGGTGGACCAGGTGGTCACCGAGTGGCGCTACTCCGGCCCGTCGGTCGGTGGCGTCCTGTCCGCCGTGGTGCTGTTCCTGCTGCCGTTCCTGGTGCTCGGTGGCGGCGTGCTGCTGCTGGGCCTCCGGGAACGTTTGGCCGGCCGGGGCCACGGACATGTAAGGGCGCATGAATGACCGGTGGTACTCGAAAGCCGTCGTCTACTGCCTCGACATCGACTCGTTCGCCGATTCCGACGGCGACGGCTGCGGTGACATCCGCGGCCTGATCGGACGGCTCGACTACCTGGCCCGGCTCGGCGTCAACTGCCTGTGGCTCAACCCCGTCCACCCGTCGCCCGGCCGCGACGACGGGTACGACGTGTCCGACTTCTACAACGTGGACCCCCGGTTCGGCAGCCTGGGCGACTTCGCCGAACTGCTGCATCAGGCCGCCAACCGGGGCATCAAGGTGATCATCGACCTGGTGGTGAACCACACCTCGGACCAGCACCCGTGGTTCAGGTCCGCGCGTTCGTCGCCGGACTCGCCGTACCGTGACTGGTTCGTCTGGAGCGAGACCGCTCCGCCGGACCGTGACCAGGGCATGGTCTTCCCCGGTGAGCAGGAGGCCACCTGGACCTACGACCGCACGGCGAAGCTCTGGTACTACCACCGGTTCTACCGGTTCCAGCCCGACCTGAACGTCCGGAATCCCGAGGTCCGGGCCGAGATCAAGAAGATCTGCGCGTTCTGGTTGCAGCTCGGGGTGGCCGGATTCCGGATGGACGCGGTGCCGTTCATCATCGAGGAGACCGAGCCGGGCAACCCGTCCTCGCCGATGGACTTCGACTTCCTCACCGAACTGCGCCAGCACGTGCAGTGGCGGCGCGGCGACGCGATCCTGCTGGCCGAGGCCAACGTGGAGCCGGAGCGGCTGGTCGCCTTCTTCGGCGACGAGAGCGGCTCCGGCAACCGCATCCACATGCTGTTCGACTTCATGCTCAACGCGAAGATGGTGCTCGCCCTGGCCCGGCGGGACCCGGAGCCGGTCATCGACGCGCTGCGCGACACACCGAAGCTGCCGGCCGGCGGCCAGTGGGCCACCTTCCTGCGCAACCACGACGAGATCGACCTGTCCCGGCTCACCGCCGAGCAGCGCCGCGAGGTGTTCGAGCAGTTCGGGCCGGACGAGGAGATGCGGCTGTACGGCCGGGGCATCCGCCGTCGGCTGGCCCCGATGCTGGGCAACGACCGGCGCCGGCTGGAACTCGCCTACTCGCTCCAGTTCAGCCTGCGGGGCACTCCCGTGCTGCGGTACGGCGAGGAGATCGGGATGGGCGACGACCTCGCGCTGCCGGGCCGCAACGCCATCCGTACCCCGATGCAGTGGTCCCTGCTGCCGAACGGCGGCTTCTCGAGCGCCGGGGAGGACGACCTGATCCGGCCGGTGATCTCCGGTGGTGAGTTCGGGTTCGAGAAGGTCAACGTGACCCTGCAACGGCACGATCCGGCGTCGCTGCTGTCCTGGTTCGAGCGGATGATCCGTACGCTCCGGGAGGCCCCCGAGGTCGGCAGCGGCCGCTGCACCCACGTCGACGTGCCCGCGCCGCGCGGCGTGCTGGCGCATCGCGCCGACGACGTCACCGGCACCATGCTGTTCGTGCACAATCTGAGCGACGCCGAGGCGGTGGTCGATCTCAGCGGCCTGGCCGGGGAGGCGGAGTTCCCGAACGACGTGCTGGCCGACCAGGAGTACCCGGAACCGGACGGACTCGACAAGATCAAGGTCAGCGGGTACGGATACCGGTGGATCCGGATGCGCAGAACCACCTGACGGGGTTTAGGCTCGGCCTCCAGTCACGGAGATCACCCTGCTGGAGGCCGCAATGTCGCAGTCCGTACCCTCTCGTGTCGCGATCGTGACCGGAGCCGCCCGCGGCATCGGCGCCGCGATCGCCCGCAAGCTCGCGGCCGACGGCCTGGCCGTGGCGGTCGTCGACCTGGACGAGAAGTCCGGCGCCGAGACGGTGGCCGCGATCGAGGAGGCGGGCGGCCGGGCGATCGCCATCGGTGCCGACGTGGCGGACAAGGACCAGGTGGTGGCCGCCGTCGAGCGGACCGTCGCCGAGCTGGGCGCGCCGACCGTGCTGGTCAACAACGCCGGCGTGCTGCGTGACAACCTGCTCTTCAAGATGAGCGAGGACGACTGGGACACGGTGATGGCCGTCCACCTGCGCGGCGCGTTCCTGTTCAGCCGGGCCGTCCAGGAGCACATGGTCGCCGCCGAGTACGGCCGGATCGTCAGCCTCTCCAGCACCTCCGCCCTCGGCAACCGCGGCCAGGCCAACTACGCCGCCGCCAAGGCCGGGCTCCAGGGCTTCACCAAGACCCTCGCGATCGAGCTGGGCAAGTTCGGCATCACGGCGAACGCGGTGGCGCCGGGCTTCATCGTGACCGACATGACCAAGGCGACCGCCGCCCGGATCGGCGTCGACTTCGCCGACTTCGAGAAGCACACGGTGAGCCAGATCCCGGTGGCCCGGGCCGGCCGTCCGGAGGACGTGGCGAACACTGTCGCCTTCCTGGCGAGTGAGGGTGCCGGATTCGTCTCCGGACAGGTGATTTACGTGGCCGGCGGACCGAGGGACTGAGGAATCGTGGTTGCTGGCAACTTGCTGAGAACAGTTACAAAGTAATCATGAACCGACGCATGAGTTCCCGGACCGTGTCGTTGACCAGCACCTTCCTCCTGCTGGCCGCGGGGGGTACGGCGGCGTGCGACAACGACGACTACGTCGACGAGGGCTTCTACTGCGCCGACGCCAACGGAGTGATCGTCGACGAGGACAACTGCGACGACGACGACGGTGGCGGCGGGGGTGGCAGCGGCTTCTTCATCTGGCACTCCGCCGGCTACCGGTCGGGCTACCCGGTCGGCCAGAAGCTGCCCTCCGGCGGGTCCAAGTTCGCGTACAACGACGCCGCTTCGCGTGCCAAGTTCGGGCTGCCGTCGAGCGGGCGGATCAGCAACGGGACCGTCAAGACCAGCGTCGTCGGCAAGGGCGGCAGCGGTTCGTCGAGCAGGTCCGGGGGCTGAGGTGCGGCGGATCCCGTACGGTCCGGTCC
Source organism: Actinoplanes lobatus (assembly GCF_014205215.1). Lineage (NCBI taxonomy): Bacteria > Bacillati > Actinomycetota > Actinomycetes > Micromonosporales > Micromonosporaceae > Actinoplanes > Actinoplanes lobatus. The sequence goes on along the minus strand of NZ_JACHNC010000001.1, from coordinate 1,228,257 downwards.
GGGACGGTTGGCAGCTGACCAATTTCAGTCTCGGGCTGACGTACAACGACGACGTCCTGCCCGACGGGACGGCGTACTCGTACTGGCAGGAAGGCCCGTACTACGAGTTCACCGCGGCCGAGATCGAGGAGCTGGAGGCGGCCACCACCGCCCTCTACGCCATGTGCCTGGAAGCCGGCGACTGGATGGCCGGTCAGTGCCCCCGGCACACCGCCGAGGGCCGCCGCCAGGGCTTCTTCTCCTCGGTCTGCACCGCGGACTCGTGCTTCCTGACCCGTATCGGGATCCCCGAGTACACCCACGAGCAGATCCTCCGGACCTGGTTCGACGGTGACGCCGAGACCTGGACGCACCGCGACAAGGATCCGGACGGCCGCCTGCCGATGCAGACGCCGGACTGGTCGCCGACCGTCTACGGCCGTTTCGACCTCTGGTACAACGGCGCCGGCACGGTCCCGCGGCTGCTCGAATTCAACGCGCAGACGCCGACATCCCTGGTCGAGGGCGCGGTCATCCAGTGGCACTGGATGGACCAGACCGGTGTGGCCCAGCACGAGTGGCGGCAGTGGAACTCGATCCACGAACGCCTGGTCGGCTGGGAGGACCAGCCCGGCGAGCCGGGCGATCCGGGCGCGTGGCGGCGCAACATCGCCAAGTTGCGCGAGGCGCGTCCCTGGCTCCCGGAAAAACCCAAGATCTATTTCGCGTACGAGACGAGCGAGACGTCCGGCGAGGACCGGATGAACGTGGCGTACCTGATGGCGACCGCGGAGGAGGCCGGCTTCCCGGTCGAACTGATCGCGATGAGCCAGATCGGGTGGGACGTCGCCGGCGACCGGGTGCTCTTCGTCCCCGGGCCGGGCCAGGAACACCGGGCCGAGCCGATCGACGTCGTCTTCATGCTCTACCCGTGGGAGTGGTTCTGGCACGAGGAGGGCGGCAAGGCGTTCTTCCGGAACATGGCCGACCCGGAGAAGCGCGGGACGGTGTGGATCGAGCCGCCGTACAAGGCCGCGCTGCTCGGCAACAAGGCGCTGCTCCCGGTGCTGTGGAAGCTCTTCGGCGACGATCCGGAACGGTCGAGGTACCTGCTCCCGTCCTACTTCGCCGAGTCGTCCGGCGCCGGGTCGCTGAGGTCGTACGCGAAGAAGCCGGTCTGGGGCCGCGAAGGTGGCTCGGTCACCCTGGTCCGCGACGGCGTTCCGCTCATCTCGACCCCGTCGGAGTACGGCGCGGACGGCCGCTACATCGTCCAGGAACTGTGCGAGCTGCCGTCCTTCGACGGCCTGGAGGGCACCGTCCACCCGGTGATCGGCTCCTGGCTGATCGACGGCGAACCGGCCGGCATGGGCATCCGCGAAGGCCTCGGCACCGCCGGTCTGGTAACCGGCAACACGTGCAACTTCATCCCCCACGTGATCGGGGAGTAAGTCACTCGGCCGGTTTATGGCGCCAGATCCACCAGAGGCCCACGAAGGGCAGGACGAGGGGGACGTAGCCGTAGCCGCTGCCGAAGTTGGACCAGACGGTGGCGTCGGGGAAGTCGCCCTGGTCGAGGATGCTGAGCGTGCCGATCACCAGCACGCCGATCAGCTCGATGGTGCAGCTGATCAGGGCGATCCGGCGGCCGCGCGGGCCGCCCCGGGCCAGGCCCACTGTCGCCGCGATGTAGACCAGGCCGGCCATGGCGGACAGCAGGTAGGCGAGCGGCGCCTCGTCGAAGTGGGTGGTGATCTGCACCAGCGCGCGGGCGCTCGCGGAGAGGGCGAAGATCCCGTAGACGAGCAGCAGCACCCGGCCGGCGCCGGAGCCGAGCGCGGCGTCGCTGGGGCGGGCAGCGGTGGTTTCCTCAGGCACCGGTCACCGACGCGATCTGCTGCAGGCGCAGCACGAGAACGGGCAGGACGAGGCAGGCGACCCCGAGGATCACACTGCCCCAGCGGGTCGGCTCCATCTTGGCGAGCACCAGCGCCGTCGGGACGAAGGCGATCGTGGTGATCAGATAGCCGGCGAAGGTCTCGGTGTCGGCCGGGCGGCCGCCGTCGAAGAGGCCGGCCACGGCGACCACGACGAGAACCACGACCAGCGCCGCGAGCACGACGGCGGCGAGCAGGTCGAACCGGCTGGGCGCGCGGTCGAGCGCGGCCCGCAGCAGATACCACGCCGCCAGGACAAGGGCGGCGACGATAGTCGCCACCGACAGGGGACCGTTCACCCGGCCAGGTTACTGAGGGCCTTCCGGCCTGGTAACTTCCGGCCCGGAGATCAGTGACGTGAGGACGGTCGATCCGGTGCGCTTCGGACTTTTCGGTACGGGCCCGTGGGCTCAGTTGGCACACGCCCCGGCGCTTGCCGATTCACCCGGTGTGGAGTTCGCCGGCGTGTGGGGGCGTGATCCGGAGAAGGCGGCCGCCCTGGCCGGCCGGTACGGCGTCCCCGTCTACACCGACGCGTCCGCCCTGATCGCGGACGTGGACGCGGTCGCGGTCGCCCTGCCGCCGGACGTGCAGGCGCCGCTCGCCGTCGAGGCGGCCGCCGCCGGACGGCATCTCCTGCTGGACAAGCCGATCGCCACCCGGACCGAGGACGCCGAGGCGCTCGTGGCCGCGGCCGCGGACGTGGCGTCGGTGGTCTTCTTCACCCGCCGGTTCACCCCGGCGCTGGACGACTTCCTGGCCGGGGCGGTCGCCGCCGGTGGCTGGACCGAGGCGCGGGTCGACCACCTGGGCTCGATCTTCACGCCGGACAACCCGTTCGGGGCGTCGCCGTGGCGGAAGGAGCGGGGCGGCCTGTGGGACGTCGGCCCGCACGCGCTGGCCCTGGTGCTCCCGGTGCTGGGCCCGGTCGCCGAGGTGGCCGGGATGGCCGGCGGGCGTGACCTCACCCACCTGATGCTGCGGCACACCGGCGGGGCGGTGAGCCGGTTGACGCTCGCCGTCGACGCCCCGCCCGCGTCCGCCCGCGAGGAGGCGGTCTTCGCCGGGGAGGCTGGTGTGTGGACCGTCCCGCAGGTCGAGTGGGCGCCGGTCGACGCGCTGCGCCGCGCCCTCGCCGGGCTGCTGGCGGCGGCGGAGGGCGGTGAGCGGCCGTCCTGTGACGTGCGGTTCGGCGCTGAGGTGACCGCGCTCCTGGTCGCCGCCGAGCGGGCGGTCACCGAACGGACCACGGTCACCGTGGCCGGCTAGGGAACCGTGCGCTCGATCGCGGCGGCGCCGTCGCGTTCGAGCTCGGCTTTGGCGCGGGCGACGTTCTCCGGCGTCGGGTACTTACCTTGCGCGACGGCCAGATCCTCCGGATCCCAGGGTTGCTCGGCGCCTGTCCGCCAGTTCGGTGTGTTCGGCCGGGTCTCGGTGCCGCTCATCATGGCCCTCTCCACGAATCGTTGGGATCGGCGCATACCCGATTCCGGACGTTCTACGCCGGTGGCAACGAGGGCCGGTCGAACTGAGCGCTAACTGGACAGAGCCTGCGCGTTACGGATGGACGCATAGTAGCGAGCCGAATACATTTTCGGCTTGTCACGTGCACCGGGGGGACGGCCCGGTGGCGGCTGTCGCGGGCCCGCGACGACCGCCGGGCGCGTGTCGGGGTGAGGGGATGCATTGCATGACCGACTGCACAGCCAGAGGCACGACGGATTGCACCGCAGCCGGAGCGAAGCCGGCCCGGCTCGGGGGAGCGCCGGCGTGACCAGCCTGTGGGACGCCGAGCGGGACGCGTCCGCGGTGGTCCAGGCCCTGTCCGGCCTGGCCGAACTGCTGCGCGACGTGGAGACGGCCGATCCCCGGGTGCTGCGGAGCCTGGCCGAGAACGGTGAGGCGGCCGCCGAGCGTGTGGTCGCGTTCCTGCGGCAGCAGTGCCGGGCCGGAGACGGTGAGGTGGCCACGGTGCCGCCGCGCCTGGCGGCCTGGAGCGACTGGACACCGCTGCGGGGTCACCTGTTCGGGGCCGCCGCGGCGCCACGGAGCACCGGGGGGGTGCCACAGCCGCGCCGCTGCGACCCCGGGGAGTGACACCCGATCAGGTGTTCCCGGACCGCAGGGTCTCCGACGGCGAGACGCCGAAACGCTTCCGGTACGCCGACGCGAACCGGCCGAGATGGGCGAACCCCCAGCGGTGCGCCACCTCGGCCACCGTGACGGCGGCCGGATCGCCGTGCCGCAGCGCCTCGTGCGCCCGGGTGAGCCGGACGTCCTGGAGGTAGGCCCGCGGCGCGCAGCCGACGTGCCGCCGGAACCCGGACTGGAGCGAGCGGACGCTGATCCCGGCGATGGCGGCCAGTTCGCCGACCGTGAAGGCGTGCTCCGGCTCGTCGGTGATCGCCGCCATGGCCCGGCGGATCGGCCGGGGTGGTCCGGCGGCGGGCGGCGCCACCAGCTCGTCGTGGTACCGGTGCGGGACGCTGAGCAGCAGCCCGCTGAGCACGCTGCCGCACAGCTGCTCGGCGATGACCGGCTCGTAGATCAGGCTGCTCTCGTGCTCCAGCTCGTCGCGGAGCAGCCGGATGAGCCGGCTCCAGCTGTGCGCCGGCCCCTCGGTCAGGTCGAACGCGGGCGGCAGGTCGATCGGTCCCTCGATCGGGTGACCCAGCAGCCCGGCGAGTTCCGCCTCCAGGGCCCAGCTCTCGATCCGTACGCCCAGCTCCGCGCTGTTCGGCTCGTGCCGCAGGCGGATCCGGTCCCCGGGGCGGAACGCCAGCGCCGTGGCCGGGGTCGCGGTCAGTTCCCGCCCGCCGCGCCGCATCCGTACGAGCCCCGCCGTGGGCAGCGTGACGTGGTACGCGCCGGCCTCGGCGACCTCCAGAGTTGCGCTACGGGCGAACGTGAGGTGACCCACGGTGAGCGGTCCGAGTTGGATCACCTCGGCGTCCAGTTCGAGATCGGCCCCGATCGGCGAAGGGTGGTAGAAACGATTCAGGACCTCGCGGGCACGCTCACCGTCGACACTGTCGAGGTAGACGGATCCCGGCGCCGGCGTGGCGCGCGGAAGGGCGTCAACCATTCCGGCCGGAGCTCCAACGCATACGGTGAGTTTCGGTCCGAGTCAGTGGACAGTCAACGTGGCCGCCACGCGGCGGCCGTTCCAGCGCATTCCGGCCATATGAACTACTCTGGCGTTCCGCGCCTACGTGGCGTAACTTGCAGACCAGCGGATTGTTGAAGGTACGCGGGTTCCGGTCGGCGTCCTCCAATGATCGCCTCCAGCGCACGGCCCTTCTCCGGCCGGCGCACCGAGTGTCCCGCGGCATGTCGGCGTCAGCCCCGGCTGTGCGCCAGAAAGAGGGCAGCTGTGTATCTGCCGATCACGACCCGCCAGCTGGCTGACGGCACCGTCGAGATCGCACCTAGCGGCGAGATCGATCTGGATAACGCACACGTCATGCGGGACGCGGTGAACGACGTCCTGACCGGTATGACGCCGAGCCGGATCTGCCTGGACCTGCAACGGGTGATGCTGATCGACAGCATCGGGATCGGCATCCTGGTCGCCTGCTTCCACACGGCCGCGGCGAGCGGCGTGAAGCTGGTGGTCAGCCACCCGAGCGCCACCGTCTACCGGCAGCTGTGGGTCTCCGGGCTGGTCGGCCTGCTGGGCTGTGCCGAGCCGCCGAGCCCGCGGACCTCGGTGGGCCTGCGCCCGTCCTGATTTCACCCGTCCGGGGAGGGCCGGCCGATCGCGGACGGCCCCCACCGGTGGGCGGCTAGTGCGGGGCGGATTCCTGCTTCAGCCGCTCGTCCCCGCTCAGGGTGGAGAGCGGCTTCTCCTTGATGAAGAGGACCGCGATCACGGCGAGGAACGCGATCGGGGCACCGACCAGGAACAGGTCGGCGGTGGCCGTACCGTAGATCTCGGCGATCACGGCCTTGACCTGCGGCGGCAGCGTCTTCAGGTCGGGCACCTCGCCGCTGCCGGAGGCCGCGGCGCCGAACTTCTCGGTGAAGAGCGTGGTGACCCGGTGGGTCAGCACCGCACCGAGGGCGCTCACCCCGATCGAACCGCCCATGCTCCGGAAGAAGGTCAGCGCCGAGGTGGTGGCGCCGAGCTCGGCGGCGGGCACGTCGTTCTGCGCGGCCAGCACCAGGTTCTGCATCAGCATGCCGACACCGATGCCGAGGACCGCCATGAAGGCGGAGATGACCGGCACGCCGGTGTGCGCGTCGATGGTGCTCAGCAGCAGCATGCCGGCGGTCATCACGATCGAGCCGGCGACCAGGTAGATCTTCCACTTCCCGAACTTGGTGATCAGCCCGCCGGCCACGGTGGACGACACCAGCAGGCCGAAGACCATCGGCAGGCCCATCAGGCCGGCGACGGTCGGCGACTTGCCGAGCGACACCTGGAAGTACTGGGAGAGGAAGACGGTGCCGCCGAACATCGCCACACCCACGAGCACGCTGGCGACGATGGCCAGGGTGACCGTACGGTGCCGGAAGATGCCGAGCGGGATGATCGGCTCCTTGGCCCGTGACTCCACCAGTACCGCCAGCGCGAGGATCGCCAGCCCACCGGCGACCATCGCCCCGGTCTGCCAGGACGCCCAGTCGAACCGGTTGCCGGCCAGCGTGGACCAGATCAGCAGTGTGCTGACCCCGGCCGTGATCAGCAGCGCGCCCAGCCAGTCGATGCTGACCTGCCGACGGGACACCGGCAGGTGCAGCGTCTTCTGGAGCAGCGCGATCGCGATCAGCGAGAACGGCACGCCGATCAGGAAGCACCAGCGCCAGCCGAGCCACGAGGTGTCCACCAGGACGCCGCCGATCAGCGGGCCGGCGATGGTGGCGACGCCGAAGACCGCGCCGAACATGCCGGAGTAGCGGCCCAGCTCGCGCGGCGGGATCATGGCGGCCATCACGATCATCGCGAGGGCGCTCATGCCGCCCGCGCCGATGCCCTGGATGACCCGGCTGACCAGCAGGATCTCGACGTTCGGGGTGAGACCGGCGATCACCGAGCCGGCCACGAACAGGCCGAGCGAGAGCTGGATCAGCAGCTTCTTGCTGTAGAGGTCGGCCATCTTGCCCCAGAGCGGGACGGTGGCCGTCATGGCGAGCAGCTCGGCCGTGACGATCCAGGTGTAGACGGACTGGCTGCCGTTCAGGTCGGCGATGATCCGGGGCAGGGCGTTGGCGACGACGGTGGAGGCCAGGATGCTGACGAACATGCCCAGCATCAGGCCGGACAGTGCCTGGATCACCTCGCGGTGGGACATCCGCCCGGATGATTCGGCGCTTTCGGTCACTACTGCTGTCATCGACTTCTTTCAGATCTCGGAGACGATGGCGGCGAGGGTAGAGCCGAACTTGCCGTTTGCGCAAAAAGTTAATCGTTGAGCTGGGCCCTCTCGATCTCGGCGAGGGTCGCGGTCCACCACGGGGCGAGTGGACGGCCGGCCAGCAGGTCGGCGAGCAGCAGGGCGGCGTTGCGGGCCAGCGCGTCCGGTTTCGGGGGCGGTGTCCCGTCCTCGTCCAGCACCCCGAGCGCCCCGGCCAGCAGCCAGAGCAGCACCTGCGGGTCGGCCTGCCCGGGCCAGGACCGGACACAGCTCGTCAGCGCGGCCCGTACGTCGTCGGCGGTGAGCCCGTCCGGATGACCGTCCTCGAGCAGCAGGCGCACCGCGGTGCCGAGGACCAGTCCGCTCTGCGCCGGATCGAGCCCGGCCAGGGCGGCCACCGCGTCGTCCAGGGCCGTCGTGTCCTTCGCGGCGACCGCGGCGACGGCGGCGGTGGCCGTGGCGGCGATCGGGCGGGCCGGTGCGGGCAGATGCCGCCAGGTGTCGGTCATGCAGGCGACCCTACGGCCGGGCGGTGACCGGGATCAGCAGCCGGGTGCCGGCCAGGTGGACGGTGTGCAGACAGGGGGCCATGTGGCGGCCCTCGGCCGGAGCGCCGGGCGTGCCCAGGTTGCGGGCGAACCGGGGGAACGCGCCGCCGGAGATCTGCAACCGCAGCCGGTGACCGGCCCGGAGCCGGTGGAAGCACGGATCCAGGGTCAGGGTGACCTGCTGGACCTGCCCGGCCGGCGTCGCCGGGTCGAGGCGCAGGTGCCGGTCGGTGATGTTGAGCGATCGCCCCCGCTCGTCGACGTCGCAGATCCGGGCGAAGACGTCGCCGTACGGGTTGTCCAGCGCGACCGCCAGCTCCACGACGGGTGAGCCGATCACGTCGACCGCGGTCGGCAGCGGCTCGGTGGTGAAGGTCAGCACGTCGGAACGGCGCTCCAGCCGCCGGTTGTCGCGGATCCCGGCCGCCCCGGTCACGGTTCGCCCGCCGACCGAGGGGGTCGGGTCGGCCGGGTCGTAGGTGAACGCCGCATTGCCCTCCGGCCGTTCGGGCGCCGCTGTGGTGAGGCCACGGTCGGCGCGCGGGTGGAAGGCGACCGGCTCGGCCGGCGGCGGCCAGGACGGCATCTCGTGCCAGGCGTCCTGCCCGGTGCGGTAGACCCGGACCGGTTGTCTCCGGGCGGCCGGCCCACCGGCGAGGTGCTGGTCGAGCCAGGCCACGCTCTCCCGGGCGACCAGGCCGGCGGCCCGGGTGGCGACCTGGAAGTGCGTCCACGGGCCGACCGTGAGGGCCACGTCGGTGCCGCGGGTGGCGAGGGCGGTGTATTGCTGGAGGGTCTGGTCGAGGAACAGGTCCTGCCACCCGCCGATCAGCAGCACCGGCACGTCCGCCTTCGCCAGGGCGGCGCCGGCCCGGTACGGCTCCCACCACGGGTCGTCGCCGTCCGGGTGGGACAGCCACTCCCGGTACCAAGGTGCGCGTCCGCGCAGGACCGGCACCGCGGCGTGCGGCAGCGGCAGCCCGGTGAGGCCGGGCGCCACCCGGCGGGGCGCCCACGCCATCGTGAGCAGTCGCCGCAGTTCACCGCCGTCCTCCTGGTGGGCGATCTGGTCGCTCCACCCGAGGAAGTCGCCCAGGGTGAACGCCCCGGTGCCCCACACCGCGTCGCGGAAGTCGTGCGGCGCCACGTAGATCACCGCGGCGCGCAGCTCGGGCGGCGGGTCCTGCAACAGCGTCCACTGCGTCCACCCGAGGTAGGAGGCGCCGAGGGTGGCCAGCCGCCCGTCGAACCAGGACTGTCCGCGCAGCCACGCGACGGTGTCCTGACCGTCCTCGGTCTCCTGGGCCATCGGCCGGAACCCGCCGCCCGAGCCGAACGTGCCGCGCACGCTCTGCACCAGCACGTGGTAGCCGCGGGCGGCCAGCAGCCGCCCGTTGAGCGCCGAGGTGGGGAAGCCGCGGTCGTACGGCGTACGGATGAGCACCGTCCCCCGGGCGCCGGCGGAATCCGGCGCGAAATGATCACCGATCAGTTCGGCGCCGTCGCGCATCGGCGTGCGTACTTCGGAGATCGAATACGAATGGAGCGCCGGAGTCTGCCCGAGAACCCGGCCGAGAATTCTGTCCGCCGTGGAGACCGCCATGCCCGAACGATATCCGAATGTGAAAGGTGAATGGCATTCGAAACGCGGCTCGGATGTGCGAATTCCCGAGCATTTCGGCAGACTGCCTCGGGTGGAGGTGGAGCGGAAACTCGGTGGCCGGTATCGGCTGATCAATGAACTCGGCCGCGGCGGCATGGCCGTTGTCTGGCACGCCCTGGACGAGGTGCTGAACCGCCCGGTCGCGGTGAAGGTGCTGGCCGGGCGTTATGCCGGCGACCCCCGGTTCGGGCTGCGGATCCTGCACGAGGCGCGGGCGGCGGCGACCCTCTCGCACCCGAACATCGCGCAGATCTACGACTTCGGGGAATGCGAGGAGAACGGGCAGCCGGTCCCCTATGTGGTGATGGAGTTGATCAACGGGCCGACCCTGCAACAGCGGGTGTCGCGCGGCCGCGTGCCACCGCGCACGGTCTTCCGGATCTGCGGCGAGGTGGCCACCGCGCTGGCCGTCGCGCACGCCGACGGGCTCGTGCACCGGGACGTCAAGCTCGCCAACATCATGGTCACCCCGGCCGGCGCCAAGGTGGTGGACTTCGGCATCGCCGCCGTGGCCGGGCCCGCCTCGCCCGAGGACGCCCTGCTCGGCACGCCCGCCTACCTGGCGCCGGAGCGGCTCACCGGCGGCGCGATCGAGCCCGCCTCGGACGTCTACGCGCTCGGCGTGCTGCTCTACCGGCTGCTCACCGGGGGCGCGCCGTGGAGTGTGGAGACCACCACCCAGATGCTCGAGGCGCACGTCTACCAGGAGCCGATGCCGCTGCCCGAGCTGCCCGGCGTGCCTGCCGAGATCATCGACCTGGTCGGCCGCTGCCTGGCCAAGGAGCCGTCCGAACGCCCGGACGCGGCCGACGTGGCGGGCGTTCTGGGCGACGCGGCCGAGGCCGCCGGCGTGCCGAAGACCGAGGAGGTACGGGGACCCGCACCCGATTCCCAGGACGTCCTCGACGAGGTCACCCGGCGGGCCGAGCCACCCGTGGACGAGTGGACGGCGCCTGTCCCACCCGTACCGAAATGGGGTCTGAAGCGTGCCCGGCTCCTGGTCGGCGCCCTGGCCGTGGCCCTGCTCGCCGCCGTGCCGATGCTGCTCACCGGGCGCGAGGGCGGCCCGGCCGGCGTGCCCGGCGTGGCCGCTCCGCCCGCCGCCTCACCCGGAGTGACCAGAAGCGGCGCCGGTGGCCCGGCCGTCACGCGCCCCGCCGAATCCGCCACCCGGCCCACGAAAGCGGCGGTGACCAGTAGCGGCCAGCCCGTCTGGCCCAGTCTGCCGGCCGGACCGGACGGCTCGGGAGCACCGTCGGAGCCCGGTCCGCAACCGAGCGTGACCGTTGTCGAACCGTCCGGGCCGGGCGAACCGCAGAGCACCCGGCTGGAGTCGCCGGGCGGGTCGGTGCTGGCCCGGTGCGTCCCGGCGGGCGCCGAGCTGCTGTCCTGGGAGCCGCGGCCCGGATTCACCGTGGAGCGGGTCGACCGGGGCCCGTCGTTCACCGCGGTCGTGGTCTTCGCCGGTGGCCTGGCGCGCTACCGGATGACGGTGACCTGCGTGGGGAACCGGCCGTCCGGGGTGGTGCTGCCGATATAGGACGGGGATCCCGCGGGCTGCCGGACTGCGTCGGATGTCCGACTAAACTGCGGCGGCACGCTGCGAAGGGACATCGATGACGGCGACCGCACCCACCGACCAGAGCATGCTGACCCGGTTCCGGGCCGCGTTCCGGCTCACCCCGCCGCCACCGCTACCCGAACCGGCCCCGGCCCCGCCGTCCGTGCTCAACCTGGTGCCGGATCCGGGATTCCGCGGCGATCCGGCGGCCGTGCCGGTCTCCGCCGCCACGGCCGAGGCCGTCGAGGTGCCCGGCCGGCCCGGCGTGACCGGCCTGCGGGTGACCGGACTGGCCGACGGCGACGACGGCACGTTCGCGGTGCCCGCCGGGATCACCCTGCGGCCCGGCGGCACCTACACGGCGAGTGTCTCGGTCTTTCTCGCCGAGCCGCTCGGCGGCCGGCTGCACCGGTCCGCGCTGCGGCTGGCCGCCGAGTGGACGGCCGACGACGCGGCGGCCGTCGCCCCGGCCCGTTCGGCGCCCGCCCGCAACGAACACGGGCACCACCGGATCAGCGTGACCTTCACCGTCCCGGCGGGCGCCCGGGACGCGGTCGTCCGGCTGTGCGCCGGCATGGCCGCCGGGCAGGGCGCGGTCGTCTGGTACCACTACGCGGTCACCGAGACCGCCGCCCCGGTGCCCCACTTCGACGGCTCGACCCCGGACGACCCCTGGTTCACCTACGAGTGGACCGGCGAGCCGGACGCGTCGCCGTCACGCCGGACGCTGCTGCCCACAGCCCCGGCCAGTGGTCTGCCCCGGCTCACCGCCGGGGAGGCGGCGTTCCTGCGATCGTCCGCGGGGGACGATCCGCCGGCGCTCGCCCGGATCGCGCTGGCCGAGGACGACCTGACGGCCGCCGGCACCGAACTGCGCCGGGTGGTCAAGGCCGGCGATCCGGACGGCGAGGCGGCGTACCGGCTGGGCCTGATCGCGCTGGCCGGGAGACGCTGGGCGGCGGCCGAGCAACTGCTGCGCAGCGCGGCGGCGAAGAGCCCGGAGGACTTCGAGCGGGGGTACGCGCTGGCCGCCGCGTACGACCGGCTCCGGCGCCGGGACGACAGCCGGCGCGCCTCGGCGGCGGCCCTGGTCCACGACACCGAGCTGCCGTTCGACGGGCCGGCCGTGCTGGACTCCGACGTACCGGCCTTCGGCGCGCGCCGGGAGCTGGGGATCTTCCTGGCCGGGCACCTCGGGCAGATCCGTACGCAGGCGGCGCAGCGGCTGGACCGCCCGGTGCGCAGCCGCTTCGACCAGCCGATCTTCGTGTACTGGGCGCAGGGCTTCGACGCCGCGCCGCCGGTGGTCCGGGCCTGCCTCGCGGCGCTGCGGGCACACAACCCGGGCGTGCACGCGCTGTCCCGGGACGACATCGGCAACTACGTGGACGTGCCGGAGGACCTGGCCGCCGCGCTGAAGGACGATCACGGGCACTTCTCCGAACTGCTGCGGATGCTGCTGCTGGAGAAGTTCGGCGGAGTCTGGGTGGACGCCACCTGCCTCGTCTCCGAGCCGCTGCGCCCGCACGTCGACCGGGCGCTCGCCAAGGGGAGCGTCTTCGCGTTCGACTACACCGGTCCCTACCTGTCGAACTGGTTCCTGGCCGCCCGTGCCGACAGCTACGTCATGCACCTGTGGCGGGCCGCGTCGTTCCTGTGGTGGGAGAAGCGCGGCGAACTGATCGACCCGCTGCTGCACCACCACGTCTTCGAGATGCTGTGGCACTTCGACGACCGGTTCCGGGCCGAGTGGGACGCCGGCCTACGGCTCAACGCGACGCCGCCGCACGCGCTGCGGTCGGTCATGCTGCGGCCGTACGAGCCGGAGATGTTTCAGACGATCATGGAGGGGGCGTTCGCGCACAAGCTGCGCCTGCGGTACGACCCGGGCGAGCTGAGCAGTGAGTCGTATCTGGCCCGGATCATTCGGGGCGACCATTCCTACGGTGCGTGACGGCTTCTTTTTCGTACATTTTTCGAGATTTTCAAGGAATTGTTTCCTCCGGCCGGATCTCTCATCTACCCGGGGTGAGGCGGGCCATCGCCGGAACGCGGCATCCTGCGGAGAACCGTAGGAAGGGAGCCAGCGATGGCAGTGGACACGTTCCTGGTCTATGTCGGGGCGTACTCGAGTGTGGCCCAGGCGCGGGCCGACTACGACGCGGTGAAGGAGCTGCACCGCAAAGCGAACCTGATCGACGCGTACGACGCGGCGGTCATCGAGCGCAAGGCGAACGGCAAGACCACGATCGTCAAACAGCACGAGACGCCGACCCGTGTGGGCGGTGTGGTGGGCGGCGGCTTCGGCCTGGCCACCGGGCTCGTCGTGGCGCTGTTCCCGTTCGCGGCGATCGGCGGCGGGCTGCTGGCGGCCAGCACGGCCGGCGGCGTGGCCCTCGGGGCGCTGGCCGGTCACGCCGCGGCCGGGCTGAGCCGGCACGACCTCAAGGAACTGGGCGAATACCTGGACGAGGGCCAGGCCGGCCTGGTCGTGATCGCCGTCGCGGACATCGGCTCGAAGGTGGAGCAGGCGATGGCCAATGCCGAGAAGACCGCCACCCGGGAGTTGCAGGCCGACACCGACGAGATCGAGAAGGACGTCGTCGCGGCCGGGGAGAAGTAATGATCGAGGTTCTGCCGGACCTGCCGGAGACCGTACTGGGCTTCCGGTTCGCCGGATCGGTGACGCGGGAGGAATACCGTACGGTCTTCCTCCCGCGGACCCGGGCCGCGCTGAAGGAGGGCTGGCGGGTCCGTCTACTGGTGGTCGTCGACGACGACTGCGGGTGGTTCCAGCCCGGGGCGTTCTGGGAGGACCTGAAATTCGGGCTCGGGACGGCCCTGCGGCACCACTCGCTGTGGGAGCGGATCGCGCTGGTCGCCGACGCCGAGTGGGTGACCCGTGCGCTGACGGTCTTCGGCCGGACCATCCCCGGCGAGGTGCGCCATTTCCCCCGGTCCGATCTGGCGGCCGCAACCGATTGGCTGGCCGGCTGAACCTGCCCTGACCTGCTCAAATGCCGCACCTGACCGGCATGGGTACTAGGCTGCTGGGCATCGGATCTTCGTGAAAGGCGGCCACTGTGACGGCTCTGGAGATCGCGGTGACCTCCGCCCAGGGCGCGCGTACCGCGTACCGGTGCGGCGCCGACCGGGTCGAACTGTGTGCGGCCCTCGAGGTCGGCGGCCTGACCCCGTCGGCCGGGCTACTGGACACGACGCTGGCCGGCCTCGCGGAACTCGCCTCGCCCGTGCCGGACGCCGGCCATCCGTGGCAGGGGGTGCACGTCCTGATCCGCCCGCGGCCGGGGGACTTCGTCTACGACGCCGACGACCTGGCCACCGCGGCGGCGGAGGTCCGGGCGGTCTGCCGCGCCGGCGCCCAGGGGGTCGTGGTGGGTGCCCTCACCGGCGACGGCGACGTCGACACGGCCGCGCTGCGCCTGCTGGCGGATACCGCCAGGGAGAGCGCCCCACAGGTGACGGTGACCTTCCACCGTGCGTTCGACCAGGTCGCCTCGGTCACCCACGCCCTGGCGGAGCTGCTCGACCTCGGCGTGGTCGACCGGGTGCTGACATCGGGCGGCAAGGCCGCCGCCGGTCAGGCGGCCGGCGAGCTCGCCGGCCTGGCGGACCAGTCCGCGGGACGGATCGAGATCATGGCCGGGGGCGGCGTCCGCCTGGACGACATCCCGGCGCTGACGGCCGCCGGCGTGGACGCGATCCACCTGTCGGCGAAGCGGCGCGTCGCCGGGGCCGGGGCACGCGTGGCCCTCGGATCCGGCGACGACCCGGGTGCCTCCTTCGTCACCGACGCCGGCCAGGTCTCCCAGGCGGCCGCCGCCCTCGGCGCGACCGGCCGGCTGCTCATTCCGTCAGCCGGCTGAGCGCGGCGGTCAGGCCGTACCGGCGGACCCGGCCGGCGAAGGTCGCCGCCTCGGCCACGGTGGCGACCATCGGCGCCATCACCCAGGGCGGAGGACCTGTGCCCGTTCATGCGCCGGCCGCGGTCAGGCGTCCAGGTCCTGGGCGAGGAGAGCGGCGATCCTGTCGTGCGCGGACTGCGACGGACTGGAGACCTCGACGCTGTCTCCCAGGGCGGCGCCGAGAGCCATGATGAGCATCGCCGAGCCGGCATCGACCGGATCACCACCGGGAATGGCCAGGCTCACCTCTTCGCCCATCTCGTTGACGGCGGCGGCGATGATGCCGGCGGGCCGGGCGTGCAGCCCGACGGTGGATCCTACGACGACGGTGCTGGTCGGCATGACGAGTCTTTCTGCGCGGATGCCCGCGGACGGGCGGGATGGTGGTGGTCGGCCACGTCCGTCCGCGCCGGTCGCTGGACTCCTCCAGGCGCTCTACGCGGCGCGTCGACCTACCTCCCGCGCAGCCGGGGCGGACCGCGTCGACAACTACGCACTGTACTGGTCCAACTCCCCGGAACACGTCCTAAGTGAGCGGACATGAGCGTTCAGCCGATCCTGCCGGCTGTGACAACGCAAACGGCCCGCTGCGACGGCAGCGGGCCTTACGGTGGTGCGCAGGTTTGTTAAGTGCCCCCGGCAGGATTCGAACCTGCGCTTTCGCCTCCGGAGGGCGACGCTCTATCCCCTGAGCTACGGGGGCTCAGTGAGGATGAGCCTAGCAGGGCTCCGGAGGCCCCGGCCAATCGGTATCGCGAAAACACGGCGGGCCGCCGGCGTGATGCCGGCGGCCCATCGGTAAGCACAGGTCAGGAGGCGGTTTCGAGCCGCTTCTGGAGATCCTGCATGTCGGTCAGGTCGCGCTGCTGGCTGTTGATGGACAGCTTCGCCGACTCGACGACCTCCGGGTCGTCGCTCAGCTCCACCACCTCCTGGGCCATGTGGATGCCGCCCAGGTGGTGGTTGATCATCAGCTTCATGAAGAGGCGGTCCTCGTCGAGACCGGTGGCCTCCCGGAGCTGCTTCAGCTCCTCCGGGGTGGCCATGCCGGGCATCAGGCCGTCCTTCACGCTCTCCGCCCCGCCCGGCATCCACGACATGGCCGGCTTCGAGCCGGTCGGCTGGAGATCCCACTCGCGCAGCCACGCCTGGAACATGCCGATCTGACCCTGCTGGGTGAGAGCGATGTCGCGGGCCATCATCCGGACCTCGTCGTTGGTCGCGCGGGTGTAGGCGATCATGCCCATCTCCACGGCCTGCGAGTGGTGGGTGGACATGTCCCGGGCGAAGCCGGCCTCTGCGGAGTCGTCGGCCGGCAGGTCCTCGCCGCGGGGGATCAGGAATCCGATCGCCACGCCCAGCAGCAGGCCGACCACCAGGGTCGCGGGCAGCCAGTAGCCGAAGCGGCGTTTCTCCGTGGACAAGGTCAGCTCTGCGGGACGACGCCGGTGGCCGACACGCCGCCGTCACAGGCCGCGGTCGGGCCCTCGATCGACGCGTTGATCCGCAGCGACTGGATGAACTCGTCGATCCGCGGGTCGTCCACCGAGTCGACCTTCAGCTGGTAGCCCCAGGCCTGGAGGGAGACGTTGCTGCTCAGGCCGGGCACCGGGCTCAGCATGAGCTTCTCCTTGCCCTCGACCCGGTCGGCCAGCTTCTCCACCTGGTCCTCGGGGAGGCCCTGCTTGTAGGTCACCCAGACGGTGCCGTGCTCCATGCTGTGCACCGCGTGCTCGTTCGCGATCGGCTCGGAGTAGACGACGCCGTTGCAGTTCTGCCAGCTCGGGTTGTGCTCACCGGCGACGGGGGGCTGCTGCTCGTACGACAGCTTGCCGTTCTTGTGCTGGCTGCCCTTCACCAGATCCGGGTTCGACTCGCGGAAGTTGGTGATGCCGGCGATCGCGGCGGCCCGGTCGGCCCACGGCACGGACTGCTTCTTCTCCTGCTGGATCGATGCGACGACACCCCAGCCGATGATGCCGACCGCGATCAGGACGACGACACCGGCGACCGCGATCGGTCCCCAGTTGCGTCCGCCGGCCACCTTGACCGGAGTGACCGGCTTGCGACCCTTTCCGCCCTTCCCG
The DNA here is from genome assembly GCF_014205215.1 of Actinoplanes lobatus. Classification (NCBI taxonomy): domain Bacteria; kingdom Bacillati; phylum Actinomycetota; class Actinomycetes; order Micromonosporales; family Micromonosporaceae; genus Actinoplanes; species Actinoplanes lobatus. The sequence continues at coordinate 1,211,199 of NZ_JACHNC010000001.1, read as the reverse complement.
CCCTTTCCGGCGGGCCGGTTGCCCCCTGGCCGGCTCGCGCCGGACCTCGCCGCAGGCGGCTTGCCCTGGCCGGTGGTCTTGTCGACCTTGACGGTGGACGGGACCCGTTCGGGCCCCGGCGTGCTCATGCTCATCGTGCCTCGTCGATTCGTCTGAATGGGGAGGGGCGGGGCTCGGGTGGCCGCCGAACGACGAAGTCTACCCCCGATAGCATGGTTGAGTGACTCCCGCCAACCTTGCTGACACGGTTCTCTCAGCCGCTCGTGCCGTTTTCGAGACGCGTGGACTCGACGTCGGCGCGCTGCCCGCCACGACGACGATGGAGCGGCCACGTAACCCCGAGCACGGCGACTACGCCTCGACGCTCGCCCTCCAACTGGGCAAGAAGGTCGGGGTCGCCCCACGTGAGCTGGCCGCGGCGCTGGCCGAGGAGCTGGGCCGCCGGGACGGCGTCAAATCGGTGGAGATCGCGGGTCCCGGCTTCCTGAACATCCGGCTCGACGCCGCCGCGGCCGGCGTGCTGGCCCGCGACATCGTGCTCGCCGGTTCAGCCTACGGGCGTACCGACCGGCTCGCCGGAGAGCGTGTCAACCTGGAGTTCGTGTCGGCCAACCCGACCGGTCCGGTGCACATCGGCGGGGTCCGCTGGGCCGCCGTGGGCGACGCCCTCTCCCGGGTGCTGCGCACCGCCGGCGCCGACGTCGGCACGGAGTACTACTTCAACGACGCCGGCTCGCAGATCGACCGGTTCGCCCGCTCGCTGCTGGCCGCCGCCAAGGGCGAGGCGGCGCCGGAGGACGGCTACGGCGGCGCCTACATCGCCGAGATCGCGGCCGACGTGGTCAAGGTCGAGCCGGAGGTGCTGTCCCAGGATCCGGAGGCCGCGCAGGAGACCTTCCGGCGGGTCGGCGTCGACCTGATGTTCGCCGAGATCAAGAAGTCGCTGACCGAGTTCGGCGTGCACTTCGACACCTACTTCAACGAGAAGGACCTGCACGACCGCGGCGAGCTCCAGGAGGCCCTGGACCGGCTGCGCGAGCAGGGGCACATCTTCGAGCAGGACGGCGCGACCTGGCTGCGCACCACCGACTTCGGTGACGACAAGGACCGGGTGCTGCGCAAGTCCGACGGCGACTGGACGTACTTCGCCGCCGACTGCGCCTACTACCTGGACAAGCGCAAGCGCGGCTTCGAGCGGGTCGTGATCATGCTGGGCGCCGACCACCACGGCTACATCGGCCGGATGAAGGCGATGTCCGCGTGCTTCGGCGACGACCCGGCGAAGAACCTGGAGATCCTGATCGGCCAGATGGTCAACCTGGTCCGTGACGGCGAGCCGGTGCGGATGAGCAAGCGGGCCGGGACCGTGGTCACCCTGGAGGACTTCGTCGAGGCGCTGGGCGTCGACGCCACCCGGTACGCGCTGGCCCGCTACTCCTCGGACTCCCCGATCGACATCGACATCGACCTGTGGACCCGGGCCAGCCGGGAGAACCCGGTGTACTACGTGCAGTACGTCGCGGCCCGGACGGCCAGCGCCGCCCGGCAGGCGGAGTCGCTGGGTGTGACCCGCGGCGAGCCCGGCGACTTCCGTGCCGACCTGCTCGACAACGAGAAGGACAACGAGCTCCTCAAGACGCTCGGCGAGTACCCGGAGACCGTCGCCTTCGCGGCCGAGCACCGGGAGCCGCACCATGTCGCCCGGCTGCTGGAGAAGATCGCCGGCGCCTACCACCGCTTCTACGATGAGCCGGCCTGCCGGATCACGCCCAAGAACGCCGACGACCCGGTCACCGACGGACACCGTGCCCGGCTGTGGCTCAACGACGCCACTCGTACGGTGATCGCCAACGGGTTGGCCCTCCTCGGGGTCTCCGCGCCGGAGAGGATGTAGAGCATGCGCGCACACGAGGCCGGGGCCCTGCACGGTGACCTCGGCAGCCGCGGGCCGGCCTGGCTGCGTAGCCCGGAGGACGTGAACGCCCTCGTGCCGCAGCTGTGGCCGCGGACCGTGAACCGTACCGCGGCCGGGTCCCTGGAGATCGGCGGCGTGAACGTCCTCGACCTGGCCGCCGACTACGGCACCCCGGCGTACCTGCTGGACGAGGACGATCTGCGGGCCCGCTGCCGGGACTTCGCGGCCGCCTTCGCCGGGGCCGACGTCTACTACGCCGGCAAGTCGTTCATCTGCAAGGCCGTCGTCCGGATCATCGACGAGGAGGGGCTCTTCCTCGACGTCTGCTCCGGTGGCGAGCTGGCGGTGGCGCTGGCGGCCGGGTTCCCGGCCGAGCGGATCGGCTTCCACGGCAACAACAAGTCGGAGAGCGAGCTGCGCCGGGCCCTGGAGGCCGGGGTGGGCCGGATCATCGTCGACTCGTTCCATGAGATCGACCGCCTGACCGCCCTGGCCGGCGAGCTGAACAAGCGGCCCGGCGTGCTGATCCGGGTGACCGTCGGCGTCGAGGCGCACACCCACGAGTTCATCGCGACCGCGCACGAGGACCAGAAGTTCGGCTTCTCGCTGGCCGGCGGGGCGGCGTTCGCGGCCGCCGCGCAGATCCTCGACGAGGGCGCGCTGGACCTGCGCGGCCTGCACTCGCACATCGGCTCGCAGATCTTCGACACCAGTGGGTTCGAGGTGGCCGCCCGGCGGATCCTGGAGCTCCAGGCGCAGATCCGGGACGCGCGCGGCGTGGAGCTGCCGGAGCTGGACCTCGGCGGTGGATTCGGTATCGCTTACACCACTCAGGACGATCCGTCGACCCCTGGAGACCTGGCGAAGCGGATCAACAAGATCGTCGAGTCCGAGTGCGAGCTGGCGTCGCTGCGCAAGCCGCACCTGTCGATCGAGCCGGGGCGGGCCGTCGTGGGCCCGTCGGTCTTCACGTTGTACGAGGTGGGGACGGTCAAGGACGTCGATGGCATCCGGACCTACGTGAGTGTCGACGGCGGCATGAGCGACAACATCCGGACCGCCCTTTACGACGCCTCCTATTCCGCCACGCTCGCCAATCGCAGCAGCGCCGGGACCCCTATGCTGGCCCGAGTGGTGGGAAAACATTGTGAGTCCGGGGACATCGTCGTGAAGGATGAATTCCTGCCCGCCGACGTGCAGCCCGGAGATCTTATTGCGGTCCCCGGGACCGGCGCCTACTGCCGGAGTATGGCCAGCAACTACAACCACGTTCCTCGGCCACCCGTGGTGGCGGTGCGCGACGGCGCGGCACGCGTCATCGTGCGGCGGGAGACCGAGGACGACCTGCTTGTATTGGATGTTGGATGAGCCCCGCCAAATCGGTCCGCCTCGCCCTGCTGGGGTGCGGCATCGTCGGTTCCGAGGTCGTCCGTCTGCTGCACGAGCAGCAGGAGGACCTGACCGCCCGGATCGGCGCCCCTCTGGAAATCGCCGGCATCGCGGTGCGGCGTCCCGGCCGTGAGCGCGGCGACCTGCCGGTCGACCCGTCGCTGTTCACGACCGACGCCCTCGGCCTGATCAAGCGCGACGACGTGGACGTGGTCATCGAGGTCGTCGGCGGCATCGAGCCCGCCCGGACCTGGCTGGTCGAGGCGCTCCGGGCCGGCAAGAGCGTCATCACGGCCAACAAGGCGCTGCTCGCCGAGGACGGCGGCGCGCTGCACGACGCCGCCGCCGAGGGCGGCGCCGATCTCTACTACGAGGCGTCGGTGGCCGGGGCGATCCCGCTGCTGCGCCCGCTGCGCGAGTCGCTGCACGGCGACCGCGTGACCGCGGTCACCGGCATCGTGAACGGCACGACCAACTTCATCCTCTCCTCGATGGCCGCCACCGGCGCGGGCTTCAACGAGGCCCTCGAGGAGGCCACCGAGCTGGGGTACGCGGAAGCCGACCCGACCGCGGACGTGGAGGGCTTCGACGCCGCCGCCAAGGCCGCCATCCTCGCCTCGCTGGCGTTCCACACCCGGGTCACCGCCGCCGACGTGTTCCGTGAGGGCATGACCGCGGTGACCGCCGGCGACATGGCCAGCGCCAAGGAGATGGGCTGCACCATCAAGCTGCTCTGCATCGCGCAGCGCGGCGCCGATTCGGTGAGCGTCCGGGTGCACCCGGCGATGATCCCGCTCAGCCACCCGCTGGCCGGCGTCGGTGATGCCTTCAACGCGGTGTTCGTGGAGACCGAGGCGGCCGGGCCGCTGATGTTCTACGGCCGCGGCGCGGGTGGCCGCCCGACCGCCAGCGCGGTGCTCGGCGACATCGTGGCGGCGGCCCGCAACCGGCTGACCGGGGCCCGGGCGCCGAGCGAGAGCAACTACGCCAAGCTGACGGTCCGCCCGATCGGCGAGTCGCTCACCCGCTACCACATCAGCCTGGACGTGGCCGAGAAGCCGGGCGTCCTGGCCAGCGTGGCCGGGGTGTTCGCCCAGCACGAGGTGTCCATCGCGACGGTCCGCCAGTCCGGCCGGGCGGACGACGCGAAGCTGGTGATCGTCACCCACAGCGCGCCCGACGCGGCCCTCGCCGCGACCGTGGACTCGCTGTCCCGGCTGGACATCGTCCGGTCGATCGCCAGTGTGCTGCGTGTCGAGGGAGGGGCCGGCTGATGCTGGACCACGTCGGGTTCCAATGCGCCGATCTGTCGCGCAGCGCCGCCTTCTACGACGCCGTGCTGGCGCCGCTGGGCGGCAGCCGGCTGATGGACTTCAAGGTCGCGATCGGGTACGGCTCGGACCACGCGGATTTCTGGATCGGCGAGTTCAACGAGGGCGAGGGTTTCCGCGAGAGCCACATCGCCTTCGCCGCGGCCGACCGGTCCGCGGTCGACGCCTTCTTCCGGGCCGCGGTCGAGGCCGGGGCCGAGGTGCTGCACGAGCCGGGCCTGCACCCGGAGTACCACGAGCACTACTACGGCGCCTTCGTTCGCGACCCGGACGGGAACAACGTAGAGGCTGTCTGCCACCGTCCTGAATAATGGCCGGAAATTCCCGAAGATTGACACGCGAGTGAGGAGTACGGCCATGTGGCGGGGCTTGATCGAGGCGTACCGGGACCGGCTGCCGGTCACCGACGCCACCCCGGTGGTCTCGTTGCACGAGGGGAACACCCCGCTGGTGCCGGCGCCGGTGCTGTCCCAGCGCACGGGCGCCGACGTCTACCTCAAGGTGGAGGGCGCCAACCCGACCGGTTCGTTCAAGGACCGGGGCATGACGATGGCCGTGTCGAAGGCCGTCGAGGAGGGCGCCAAGGCGATCATCTGCGCCTCGACCGGCAACACCAGCGCCTCCGCGGCGGCGTACGCGGCCCGCGCCGGCATCACCTGCGCGGTGCTCGTGCCGCAGGGCAAGATCGCGCTGGGCAAGCTGGCCCAGGCGCTCGTGCACGGCGCCCGGCTGCTCCAGGTGGACGGCAACTTCGACGACTGCCTGGCGCTCGCCTCGAAGCTGTCCCAGGACTACCCGGTCGCGCTGGTCAACTCGGTGAACATCTTCCGGCTGCACGGCCAGAAGACGGCCGCCTTCGAGATCGTCGAGGCGCTCGGTGACGCGCCGGACATCCACTGCCTGCCGGTCGGCAACGCCGGCAACATCTCCGCTTACTGGATGGGCTATCAGGAGGACCGGGCGGCCGGGAACAGCACCCGGCTGCCGAAGATGTACGGCTTCCAGGCCTCGGGCGCCGCGCCGATCGTGAACGGCAAGGTGGTCGAGAATCCGTCGACGATCGCCACCGCGATCCGGATCGGGAACCCGGCCAGCTGGACCAAGGCGCTGGACGCGCGGGACGCCTCGGGCGGCCTGATCTCGGCGGTCACCGACCGGGACATCCTGAACGCGTACCGCCTGCTGGCCCGCGAGGTGGGTGTCTTCGTCGAGCTGGGCAGCGCGGCCAGCGTGGCCGGTCTGCTCCAGCAGGCGGAGGCCGGGAAGATCCCGGCCGGTTCCCGGGTGGTCTGCACGGTGACCGGGCACGGCCTGAAGGACCCGGAGTGGGCGATCTCCACCGCCCCGTCGCCGACCGTCATCGCGAACGACGCGCTGATCGCGGCGAAGGCGCTGGACCTGGCCTAGTCCTCGGGCTCCGGGGGCGGGCACGCGGCCGCCTCCCGGAGCAGCAGTTCCATCGCTTGAGCGACGATCGCGAGCTCCTCGGCTGAGAGACGGCTGAGGAGCTCGCGCTGTTTCGCCGCGCCCGCCGTGATGATGCCGTCGATGAGCTCGGTGCCCGCCTTGGTCAGCCCGATCCGGCGAACCCGCCGATCGTGCACGTCCTCCGTGCGCGTGACCAGCTCCTGCACGACCAGCCGGTCGATCATGCCGCTGAGCGCGGCCGCTCCCACGCCGACCAGCCGGGCCAGCTCGCCGCCGGCGATCGTGCCGCGCCGGGCCAGCAGCAGCATGATCTTCAGCTGCGACATGGTCAGGTGCGAGGAGAAGAGAGGATCCGACCGGTCTCCGGCGAACAGGTGCTCCATCCGGATCTGCGCGCCCATGATGTCCGCGATGAGCTGTTCCTTCTCGCCCACCGCGTGCTCCTCTTGTGACGTGCTGATGGCCGGTACGGGTCCATCCGACCTCGGACGGTACCAGTGGAACCCCGGCGAAAACCATTTGTTCGCGTCATGCAAACTATCAGTATCGACCGAACCTTTCTCGGGGGAGCCCCCATGTCAGCACTGACACGGTTAAGTCTTGCCAACCGAGGTCTCGTCGCCCTGATCGCCATCGTGATCAGCGGCTTCGGGCTCTACGCCATCCCGTCCCTCAAGCAGCAGCTCTTCCCCTCGATCGAGCTGCCCGCCGCGTTCGTGAGCGCGGTGTTGCCCGGAGCCTCGCCGGAAGCGGTCGAGGAACAGGTGACCAAGCCGATCGAGGACGCGGTCAAGGGCATCGACGGCATCGACAGCGTGACCTCGACCTCGCGCGAGAACGTGTCCAGCGTCGTCGTGCTCTTCGAGTTCGGTACGGACATCGAGTCCGCCGTCAACCAGGTCACCACCTCGGTGAACCGGATCCAGCAGCAGCTGCCGGAGAACGTCGACCCGACCGTCTTCGCGGGCGGCACCGACGACATCCCGGCGATCGTGCTGGCCGCCTCGTCCGGTGACAAGGACGAGGCCGAGCTGCTCGCCGCGCTCAACGAGACCGTGGTGCCCGAGCTCAACGGCATCGAGGGTGTCCGCGACACCCAGGTCACCGGCGCCCGCGCCCTGGAAGTGGTGATCACTCCGGACATGGCGAAGATGGGCGCGGCCGGGGTCAGCCCCGCCTCGCTCACCACGGTGCTCCAGGCCAACGGCGTCTCCATCCCGGCCGGCACCGTGGTCGAGGGCGACAAGTCGCTGACCGTGCAGGTGGGCACCCCGATCACCACCGTCGACCAGCTCAAGGACGTCTACCTGACCGGTTCGCGCGGGCCGGTGCGGCTCGGTGACGTGGCCGCCGTGGAGAGCAAGCTGCCGCCCGCGGAGTCGTACACCCGGACCGACGGGGTGAACAGCCTCGGCATCGCGGTCACCGCACGGCCGGACGGCAACCCGGTGGACATCTCGCACGAGGTCCGGGACATGCTGCTCGACCTGGAGAAGGCGTCCGGCGCGACGCTGACCGTCATCACCGACCAGGCGCCGTATGTGGAGCGCTCGATCGAGAGCCTCACCACCGAGGGCCTGCTCGGCCTGCTGATGGCGGTCGTGGTCATCCTGATCTTCCTGATGAGCGTCCGGTCCACCCTGGTGACCGCGGTGTCCATCCCGCTGTCCGTGCTGATCGCGCTGATCGCGCTCTGGGTCGGCGACTACACCCTCAACCTGCTCACCCTGGGCGCGCTGACCATCGCGATCGGCCGGGTGGTGGACGACTCGATCGTCGTCCTGGAGAACATCAAACGCCATCTCGAGTACGGCGAGGAGAAGGTCCACGCCATCCTCACGGCGGTTCGTGAGGTGGCCGGCGCGGTGGTCGCCTCGACCCTCACCACGGTCGCCGTGTTCGCGCCGATCGCCCTGGTGGGCGGCCTGGTCGGGCAGATCTTCTCGTCCTTCGCGATCACCGTGACGGTGGCCCTGCTGGCCTCCCTCGTGGTGTCGCTGACGATCGTGCCGGTGCTGGCGTACTGGTTCCTCAAGCCGCCGCCGGCCGGCGCCGACACCGAGGCGATCCGCAAGGCCGCCGAGGAGAAGGAGCTGCGCAGCCCGCTCCAGCGCGGCTACCTGCCGGTGATCCGGTTCGCCACCACGAAGCGCTGGACCACGGTGCTCATCGGCATCGCGGTGCTGATCGGCACGTTCGCCCTGAGCACCCGGCTGGAGACCAACTTCCTCGACGAGTCGGGGCAGGACAGCATCACGATCAGCCAGGAGATGCCGGCCGGCACCAGCCTGGCGGCCACCGACGAGGCGGCCAAGCAGGTCGAGGCGATCCTCGCCGACCAGAACGGCGTCAAGACGTACCAGGTGACCGTCGGCGGCAGCTCGGCCAACCCGTTCGCGGGTGGCGGCGGCGCCGGCACCGCCAGCTACAACGTGGCGCTGGAGGAGGACGCGGACGCCGCGGAGATCTCCGACGAGCTGGACAGGAAGTTCGACGCGCTGTCCGGCGCCGGTGAGATCAAGATCGGTCAGGAGAGCTCCGGCCTCGGCAGCAGCCAGCTGTCCGTCTCGGTGACCGCCCCCGACAACGAGGTCCTCACCACGGCCACCGAGCAGGTCCGTACCGCGATGGCCGGGGTGGCCGGGGTCGCCGACATCGACACCTCGCTCGCCGAGAGCGTGCCGCGTCTCGACGTGGTGGTGGACCGCAAGGCCGCCGCGCAGGTGGGCCTCACCGAGGCGCAGATCGCCCAGAACGTGGCGGCGCTGTTCCAGTCCGCCCCGGCCGGTCAGATCAACGTCGACGGCACCACCCAGGACGTGGTGATCTCGTTCGGCACGGCGCCCACCGACACGGCCGCACTGCGCGCCGTTCCGCTCACCACCCCGCGCGGCGTGGTCCCGCTGGACCAGGTCGCCGACGTCAAGCAGGTGGACGGCGCGGTCGAGATCAACCGGGTGGACGGCAGCCGTACCGTCACCGTGACCGGCACGGTCACCGGCGACAACCTCACCGAGATCAACCAGGACCTGACCGCCGCCCTGGAGGAGCTCGACCTGCCGGCCGGCGCCGAGTGGGCCGTCGGTGGCGTCAGCGCCGACCAGCAGGAGGCGTTCGGGCAGCTCGGCCTGGCCGTGCTCGCCGCCATCGCGATCGTCTTCGTGATCATGGTGGCCACCTTCCGCAGCCTGATCCAGCCGGTGATCCTGCTGGTGTCCATCCCGTTCGCGGCGACCGGCGCGATCATCCTGCTGCTGATCACCGGCACCGCGCTCGGCGTGCCGGCCCTGATCGGTGTGCTCATGCTGGTCGGCATCGTGGTGACCAACGCCATCGTGCTGATGGACCTGATCAACCACTACCGGGCCGCCGGGTACGGCGTGCAGGAGGCGGTGATCGAGGGTGGCCGGCACCGGCTGCGGCCGATCCTGATGACCGCGATCGCCACCATCTTCGCGCTCATCCCGATGGCGCTGGGCCTCACCGGCGAGGGCGGATTCATCTCCCAGCCGCTGGCCATCGTGGTGATCGGCGGCCTGGTCAGCTCGACCCTGCTGACCCTGATCCTGGTGCCGACCCTCTACACCATGGTGGAGAACCGGAAGGAGAAGAGCCGGGCCAAGCGGCAGGCGAAGCGGCTGATCAAGGGACAGGCCGCCGGTGAGCCGAAGCACGCCGCCGACAAGCCCGTCGACGACCTGGTGCCGGCCGGTGTGGCGCCGGACTCCAGCGGCGGTGCGCACGAGGTCCCGGAGACCGGTGGGAAGTCCGCGCTGCGCGGCCTGACCGACCAGTTCGAGGTGCTGAAGATGCCGCGGAAGCCGGCGAACCCGGCCGAGTAGGCGAGATCCGAACCGATGCCCGGCCCACCGCGGCCGGGCATCGGCGTATCTACACTTCGGTACGTGCCAGCAGACTTCTCGGTCCTTACCCGTAACCGGGACTTCCGCCGGTTGTTCGCCGCTGAGCTGGTGGTCTTCGGGGCGGACTGGTTCGTCATGGTGCCGCTGCTCGTGCTGCTGCCGGAGCTGACCGGCGGTGGCCAGCTGGGCGCTCTGGTGCTGGCCGTGGACACCGGCATCCTCGCGCTGCTGCTGCCCTTCACCGGCACGGTCGCCGACCGGGTGGACCGCCGCCGGATCCTGATCGTCTCGAACGCCGCGGCCTTCGTGTCGGTGCTGCTGCTGTTCGCGGTGCGCTCCGCGGCGACCGCCCCGCTCGCCCTGGTGGCGGTCGGGGCCATCGCGGTGTCGAAGGCGTTCTACTCGCCGGCCGCGTCGGCCGCCCTGCCCAACCTGGTGGACCCCGCCGACCTGCCGGCCGCGAACACCGTCGCCGGCTCCGCGTGGGGCACCATGACCGTGGTTGGCGCGTCCCTCGGTGGCGTGGTGAGCAGCGTCTTCAGCCCGTACGCCTGCTTTGCCGTGACCGCCGTCTGCCTGCTCACCGGAAGCCTGCTGACCGCCCTGATCCGGCGTCCGATGCAGGCGCCGCGCAGCGGCGACGGCGAGCCGGCCCGGGCCATGACCGCCCTGCTCGAGTCGCTGCGGCACATCGCCCTGCGCCCCCGCCTGCGGGCTCTCGTGACGGTGAAGTCGGCGGTCGGCCTCGGCAACGGGGTGCTGACCGTGTTCCCGCTGATCGCGGCGGCGCACGGGGCCGGGGCGCTGGGCGTCGGCCTGCTGTTCGCGCTGCGCGGCCTGGGCGCCCTGATCGGGCCGCTGGTGATGCGCCCGGTGCTGACCCGCCCGTCCTGGCTGCTGCCCGGCCTGGCCCTGTCCATGGGCCTGTACGGCGTCGGCTACCTGGGTGTCGCGTTCGCGCCGTGGTTCCCGCTCACGCTGGCCCTGGTCTTCGTGGCGCACTTCGCCGGCGGCAGCAACTGGGTGCTGTCCAACTTCGCGCTCCAGGGCGAGGTGCCCGACAAGTTGCGCGGCCGCGTCTTCGCCACCGACATGATGCTGGCGACGGTCGCCATCGCGGTGAGCCAGCTGGCCGCGGGCGCCGTCATCGACCGGGTCGACCAGCGGTGGATCATCGCGGGGTGCGCGTCGATCACCCTGACCTATGCGATCGGATGGTGGCTGGCCACCCGGCGGCTCCGCCCCTCCACCGAGCCGACATTCGGGATTACCGGGACCGGGGAGCCAACCCCGGAATGATCAGCCCCTAGCATGTGGCGATGGGTTTGTCCTTCGTCACCGAACCGGTCTCCGTCAGCACGCCGGCGACCAGCGCCAACCTCGGCCCCGGCTTCGACGCCCTGGGCCTGGCGCTGACGCTGTACGACGACCTGACCGCCCGGGTGACCGGCGACTCCTACACGGTCACGGTGTACGGCGAGGGCGCGGGCGAGTTGCCGACCGGCCCCGACCACCTGGTGGTGCGGGCCATGCTGGCGACCTTCGACGAGGCCGGCGAGCGGCCGCCGGGCGTCGCCGTCGAGTGCGTCAACCGGATCCCGCAGGCCCGTGGCATGGGCAGCTCCTCGGCGGCCATCGTGGGCGGCGTGCAGCTGGCCCGCGGCCTGATCAGAGGCGGTCTCGAGCTGATCGACGACGCGGCCGCGCTGCGGATCGCGGCCCGGCTCGAGGGCCACCCGGACAACGTGGCGCCCTGCCTGCTCGGCGGCTTCACCGTCGCGTGGACCGAGCCGGACGGCGCCCGTGCCGTCTCGCTGACCCCGGCCGCCGGTGTGCGCCCCACCGTTTTCATCCCCTCCGAGCTGGGGTACACGGCGTCCGCGCGCGCCGCGCTGCCGCCGGAGGTCCCGCACCACGACGCGGCGTTCAACGCGGGGCGGGCCGCCCTGCTGACGCACGCGCTCACCATGGATCCGTCCCTGCTGTTCCCGGCCACCGAGGACCGGCTGCATCAGGACTACCGCGCTCCGGGGATGCCGGGATCGGCGTCCCTGGTGGCGGCCCTCCGGGCGGCCGGGGTGGCCGCCGTGGTCAGCGGAGCGGGCCCGACCGTGCTCGCGTTGACCGAGGTCCCGGCCGATTTCGTGCCGGGTGCGCACTGGCACAGCGAAGTGCTGGGCGTGGATGACGCCGGTGCTCGTGTGAAAGGGGGTATGGTGGAACACGCCGAGCGGGGTCCTGTTGCCGCAGGTCGCACGAGTTGACTACGCTCAAGACCTAGCACAGCCGCGAAGCAAGCGATCTCTGCGGTTCGGCGCACCCCCGAGGTTTCTGGCCTACGGCCTTTCTCAACTCTCATCAAGGCAAACGCCGGGCAGCATCCATGGATCGCTGCACTCGCCGAGACCTACCCGTCAAGCCTGACGGGCAGGGATACCGGTCGAGCTGCCGTGCTGCACTAACTCCCGCGCCGCTGTTGCGAAGCGGGTTCCGAGGGCACCCGGCCCAGGCTGCAGTTCCGGGTGAACTCGGGCTTTTTCCGACGGAAGGAATCCATTGAGCGACACCACCGACGTGACGTCGGGTGTTTCTGACGTCGCTGACGGCGCCGGCACCACCGCGACCGCTACGAAGCGCCGCCGGGGCGGCACCGGGCTGTCCGCGATGCTGCTGCCCGAGTTGCAGAGCCTCGCCGCCTCCCTCGGCATCTCCGGCACCGCCCGGATGCGCAAGGGCGAGCTGATCGCCGCGATCACCGAGCGCCAGAGCGGCGGATCGCCCGCGGCCGAGCCGGCCCCGCGCCCGCGCACCAACAGCGCCGAGGCTGCCGCCGCCCCCGCGCAGCCGGCCCCGGCCCAGGCCGCCCCGGTCGAGGCGCCCAAAACCGCAGCCGCACCCGCTGAGTCGGCTCCGGCCGAGCGCCCGGCCCGGAGCCGCCGTGAGCGTGCTTCCCGGGAGCCCCGGGAAACCGCCCCGCGCGAGCCGGAGGCGGCGGCCGTGGAGGCCGCTCCGGCCCCGGCCGAGGCCCCCGCGCCCGCGGTCGAGACCACCGAGCGTCCCGAGCGCGGCGACCGGCCGGAACGCGGTGAGCGCAGCCGGGACCGGCAGCGTGGCCAGCGTGACGGCCAGCGTGACAACCAGCAGCGCGAGGACCGCGGCAACGACCGTGGTCAGCGTGCCGAGAGCCGTGGTGACCAGGGTCGTGGTGACCAGGGTCGTGGTGACCAGGGTCGTGGTGACCAGGGTCACGACGACGACAGCGACGACGAGGGTGGCCGCCGGAGCCGGCGCAGCCGCTTCCGGGACCGCCGCCGGGGCCGGGACCGTGACGGCGACCAGCGTGACGACCGCGGCCAGCGTGACGACCGCGGCCAGCGGGAGGGCCGGGAGCCGCACGTGGCCGAGGACGAGGTGCTCGTCCCGGTGGCCGGCATCCTGGACGTGCTGGACAACTACGCGTTCGTCCGCACCACCGGCTACCTCTCCGGGCCGAACGACGTCTACGTCTCGATGTCGCAGGTCAAGAAGTACGGTCTGCGCCGCGGTGACGCGGTCACCGGTGCGGTGCGCTCCGCCCCGCGTGAGGGTGGCAACGACGGGCAGCGGCGGGACAAGTACAACCCGCTGGTCCGGCTCGACACCATCAACGGGATGGAGCCGGACGAGGCCCGCCGCCGTCCCGAGTTCTACAAGCTCACCCCGCTCTACCCGCAGGAGCGCCTGCGGCTGGAGACCGAGCCGCACATCCTCACCACCCGCATCATCGACCTGGTGATGCCGATCGGTAAGGGTCAGCGCGCGCTCATCGTCTCCCCGCCGAAGGCCGGTAAGACGATGGTCCTGCAGGCGCTGGCCAACGCGATCACCCGCAACAACCCCGAGTGCCACCTGATGGTCGTGCTCGTGGACGAGCGGCCCGAAGAGGTCACCGACATGCAGCGCACGGTGAAGGGCGAGGTCATCGCGGCCACGTTCGACCGTCCGCCGCAGGACCACACCACGGTCGCCGAGCTCGCCATCGAGCGGGCCAAGCGGCTGGTCGAGCTGGGCCACGACGTGGTCGTGCTGCTCGACTCGGTGACCCGGCTCGGCCGGTCGTACAACCTGGCCGCTCCGGCTTCCGGCCGGATCATGTCGGGTGGTATCGACTCGACCGCGCTCTACCCGCCGAAGCGGTTCCTCGGCGCGGCGCGCAACATCGAGAACGGCGGTTCGCTGACCATTCTCGCCACCGCGCTGGTGGAGACCGGGTCGATGATGGACACGGTCATCTTCGAGGAGTTCAAGGGCACCGGTAACGCCGAGCTCAAGCTGGACCGGAAGATCGCCGACAAGCGGGTCTTCCCGGCCGTGGACGTCTCCGCCTCCAGCACCCGTAAGGAAGAGATCCTGCTGGGCAAGGAGGAGCTGGCGATCATCCACAAGCTCCGCAAGGTGCTCAGTTCGCTGGAGTCCGGCGCGGCTCTGGACCTCCTGATGGACCGGCTCAAGCAGACCCGGACCAACATCGAGTTCCTGATGCAGATCGCCAAGTCGACGCCTGGCGAATAACAGAGCAAATGTGATGCGGCCCACCCAATCGGGTGGGCCGCTCCGCTTTTGTCGCACACCTTGTCTGATTCGCCCGCTACGGGGTCGTGCGAACCTCCGGTATCCCCATCCCTCGACAATCCGGAGGAGCTCGATGATCGTGCCCGGTTACCGGGACCAACCGGCGGAACCCTGGGACCCGAGCTCACCCGTGGATCCCGGCGAGGCCGAGGACTTCCTGCGGCGCTGCTACACCGAGAACCCCCGCCTCGGACCGGTCGAGCCGCGACTCGCCATCGTCCGCGCGCAGATCGCCGCGACCGGGAGCTACGTGCACACCACGGACGAGCTGGCCCACGGCGCGAAGATGGCCTGGCGCAACGCCAGCCGGTGCATCGGGCGGCTCTACTGGCGCAGCCTCCTGGTGCTGGACCGCCGGCGCGCCCGTACCGCCGACGAGATCTACTCGCTGCTGGTGCAGCACCTCCAGGCCGCCGGCAGCGGGCAGATTCGCCCGGTGATCAGCGTCTTCGCCCCCGCCCAGCCTGGCCAGCAGCACGCCCGGATCTGGAACGAGCAGCTCATCCGCTACGCCGGGTACCGGACCGAGGCCGGCGGCACGGTCGGCGACCCGCGGATGATCGAGTTCACCGAGGCCGTCCGCGGCTACGGCTGGCAGGGCAAGGACGAGGCGTTCGACGTGCTGCCGCTGGTGATCGAGACGCCCGGCGACGGGGTGCGCCTCTACGAGCTGCCCGAGCGCGCCATCCGGGAGGTGCCGCTCAGCCACCCCGACCATCCGTGGTTCGCCGAGCTGGGGCTGCGCTGGCACGCCGTACCGGCGATCTCCAACATGCGGCTCACGGTCGGCGGCGTGCACTATCCGCTCGCCCCGTTCAACGGCTGGTACATGGGCTCGGAGATCGGCGCCCGGAACCTCGCCGACGCCGACCGCTACAACCTGCTGCCGGTGGTCGCCGCACGGATGGGCCTGGACACCAGCCGGGAGTCCACGCTGTGGCGGGACCGGGCGCTGGTCGAGCTGAACCGGGCCGTCCTGCACAGTTTCGAGCGCGCCGGCGTCAAGATCAGCGACCACCACACCGAGTCGCAGCGCTTCATCACCCACCTGCGCAACGAGGAGAAGGCCGGGCGCCGTGTCCCCGCCGACTGGAGCTGGATCGTCCCGCCCATCTCCGGCGGCATCACCCCGGTCTTCCACCGCTACTACGACGAGTTCGACGAGCGGCCAGCCTTCTACCTGGACGACGAGGCCGCCGACCTGGCCCGCCACGGCTCGCGGTGCCCCTACCGGGGATGAGTCTCAGGCGAACTCGTTGACCGGGAAGTCGTCGCGGTGACGCCAGGAGGCGGGCGTACGGACGTGGCCGGGACGGACCCACTTCAGGACCTTGTGATCGAATTCGGACGCTGGGATGCGGCCGGTGGCGCGGACCACGAAGCCCTCCGAGTCGTCCTCGGTGCGCTGGGCGGCCCAGGCGGCACGGGCCTCGGAGAGGCTGCCGCCCCGGTAGAGGACCGGGACGACGGGCAGCTCCAGGCGACGGGCCCAATCGACGGTGTCGTCCCAGCCGAGCAGCGTGTCCGTCTCGTCCCAGATCCCGAAGACCAGGAAGACACCGGGCAGATCGGTGTAGGCGACGCTGCGGCGGGCCCACATGGACTCACCGCAGACGCGCCACTCGTCGGGTATCCGGTACGCCGTCATGGCCCACAGCGCCTTCGCCGGACGGTCCCACGGGTGGGTGCCGGAGTCGAGCGAGCGGGCGAACATGGTGTCCCGGGTGAAGGTGAGGTTCCCGCCGTCCATCTTCTCGGTCACCACGAGCTCGCCATCCAACCAGGACAGATCATGCTGAATCCGGTCGTCGGCGGTCGCTCCCGGTGAGCCGGGCAGATGGAACGTCCGCGGGTATTTCACCCTAGAAATCTCCCTCCGCCACCTGGAACACGGTCAGGCCGAGCTGCCGCCACATGCGTACCACCTGTTGACGGTCGTCGAACACTCCGACGATCCGCCAGCGCTCCCTGACCTCACGGTCGAAGATCTCCCGCTTGACGATCGAGTCCTTCCGGCTGTCGCCCTCGGCACGCATGAACAACGCCTCGTACGGGACCCCGACGTACAGGTCCAGCCAGGCCTCGGTCTCCGGGCGGCACACCGCGTCCCGCCCGGAGCAGAAGACGATCGCGTGCCCCGCGGCGTGCATCGCCCGGACCGCGGCGATCACCGCCGGGTTGGGCTCGTCCTCGCCGACCCGGCGCCAGTCGTACGGGCTGCGGCCGTTCATCAGCGCCACTGTCCCGTCGATGTCGACCAGCACCGCCTCGGGCAGCTCCGGATCGGGCCGGTAGACCACACCCGGCCCGCCCCGCTCGACGAACGGGACCGGCAGCGGCAGGTTCTTCCCGGCCAGATAGCGGTCGTGCAGGCGGCGGATCGCGTCCTCGCCGACCCGGTCGCCCTCGGGGCGCTCGGCGTCACGCCGCACGCACTCGTCGACCGGCACGTCGGTGAAGTCGTGCACCTCGAACGACGCCTCGAACCGCGCCGCCATCTCGGCCCACTCGCGGACCGTCTTGGCACGCAGGTTCGTGTCGTCGACGATCACGCTGGCCCGGGCCCGCAGCAGTGCCTCCACGGCGGCCCGCTGGGCGTGCGTGACCTGGCCCTCGGCCACCTGCGTGTAGAGCCGGCCGCCGTGCAGCATGCGGCGCAGGTCGTCGCGGTTCACCCGGACCACGCCGGGCTGGAGCTTGTGCGCGAACGTCGTCTTGCCGGAGGCCGGCAGGCCGCGCGTGATCAGAAGTCGTGTCATCCCATATCCCTCAACCGGCCGGCCGGACCCGCTGCCACAGGCCGGGACGGTAATCCTTGCCGTCCAGCCGGAGGAACAGTTCGGCGCGGTGCCCACTGCGCATCGCCTCGATCGCGAACTCTTTACGGCCCCAGCCGTCCGGCAGCCCGGCGACGATCTCGTCGTAGGTGGCCTCGACCGCGGCCGCCCGTGCCTCGACCTCCGCGGTGAGTTCCGTCACGACGCCCCGCGCCCACACGTGGAACTCGTCCGGCAGCGGCTCCAGCATGGCGTCCAGGTCGCCGCCGGTGACCAGGAGCTCCCACACACTGCGCGGGGTGAGCCCGGTGACCAGACGGTGCAGCCGGACGTAGTCCGCGTACTTGATCTTCACCCGCTGGTCGGCGTCCGTGAAGTGCACGACCAGGCCCTCGCGGCCGTCGCGCGGCGGAGCGGCCAGCGCCTCGGTCAGCGTCGCGTAACCGAACGTCTCGACCACCGGGCCCGGCCAGCCAGGCACCGCCTCCGGGCCGAAGCTGCGGCCGGTGGCGATGTCGACCGCCCCGAGAAGCACCAGGTCGTCGAGGCCCTGATAGTCCACGACGATCCGGTTGCCCGGGTAGACGATCTCCACGAGCACGGTCAAACCCATCGGGGGTACGAAGGACGCGTACCGCGTACGCAGAAGGTCTGTGGCGTGCAGTGCCTGATCCGACGCGAAGGACCCACGCGTGGCGACGGCGTAGCCGGAGCCGTCGTGATAGATCACACCGAGGCTGCCGTCGGCCTTGTCCGTCACCGTGACCCGGGCGCCCGGATCGAGCGCCGGAGCCTGCGCCTGGTCGTGGTTGAAGAACTTGCGGAACGGCCGGGCCACGATCCGGCCGCCGGCGTCCACCACCAGTCCACGGCAGGCCAGCGTGATCGGCGTCCAGGCGCCGCTGTACTGGCAGGCCTCGGTGTAGTTGTAGATCACGAACGGCAGGCTGGGATGGCGCTGCGTCCGGATCAGTCCGTTTCCGATCGCCTCGGTCAGTTCGACCGGATCGAGGACGTCGTGGAGCAGCGTCATGGGGTGCCTTCCCGGGGGCTGGAATGAACGGAGGGACGCACACGTTAACCAGCATGAATCCGCTTGCGCCTCCTGATTTCCGGCCGGTACGGGAGGCATGGCAGACTGGTACATCGGCCAGTAGGGGTTCCGGTTCACGCCTTGCCACACCAGTGGGGCGACCCGGCGACCCGATCATCGAGAGGGACCGAGAAGACATGAAGAGCGGCATCCACCCCGAGTACACGACCACCGAGGTCGTCTGCTCCTGCGGCAGCACCTTCACCACCCGCAGCACCGCGAAGGGCGCGGAGATCCGCGTCGAGACCTGCAGCGCCTGCCACCCGTTCTACACCGGCAAGCAGCGCGTCCTCGACACCGCGGGCCGGGTCGCGAAGTTCCAGGCCAAGTACGCCAAGGTCACTGCCGCGAAGAAGAAGTAACCGCGTCAACGGCGCCCGTCCCGGTTTCCGGGGCGGGCGCCGTTCGCGTGTGGTCCGCTTCTTCTGACGACTTGGAGAGATTCGATGAGCAACGACCGTTTGAGCACGCTTCTCGCCGAGTACGCGGACCTGGAGCGGCGGATGGAGGACCCCTCGATCCACTCCGACCAGGCGCTGGTCCGGCGGGTCGGCCGCCGGTTCGCCGAGCTGGCCCCACTGAACGCCGCGCACCAGGAGCTGGAGGCCGCACGCGCCGACCTGGCCGCCGCGAAGGAGCTGGCCGCCGAGGACCCGGGGTTCGCCTCCGAGGTCGAGGCGGTCGCCGCCACGCTGCCCGCGCTGGAGGAGAAGCTCGGCGAGATGCTGATCCCGCGCGACCCGAGCGACGCCAAGGACGTGATCATCGAGATCAAGGCGGGCGAGGGCGGCCAGGAGTCGGCGCTGTTCGCCGGCGATCTGCTGCGCATGTACACCCGGTACGCGGAACGCCGCGGCTGGGTGGTCGAGGTGATCGACTCACAGGAGTCGGACCTCGGCGGTGTGAAGGACATCTCGGTCGCGGTGAAGACCCGGGGCGTGCCGGAGGGCGGCCACGGGGTCTGGTCCCGGATGAAGTGGGAGGGCGGCGTGCACCGGGTGCAGCGCGTCCCGGTCACCGAGTCGCAGGGCCGCATCCACACCTCGGCGGCCGGCGTGCTGGTGCTGCCCGAGGCCGAAGAGGTCGACATCGACATCCAGGCCGGTGACCTGCGGATCGACGTCTACCGGTCGTCCGGCCCGGGTGGGCAGTCGGTCAACACCACCGACTCCGCCGTCCGGATCACGCACCTGCCCACCGGGACCGTGGTGAGCTGCCAGAACGAGAAGAGCCAGCTCCAGAACAAGGAGTCGGCGATGCGCATCCTGCGGTCCCGGCTGCTGGCACAGGCCCAGGAGGCGGCCGACGCCGCGGCCGGTGACGCCCGGAAGGCCCAGGTCCGTACGGTCGACCGCTCCGAGCGGGTGCGCACCTACAACTTCCCGCAGAACCGGATCACCGACCACCGGATCGGCTACACGGCGTACAACCTGGACCTGGTCCTCGGCGGTGAGCTGGACGGCGTGCTGGAAGCGCTGGCCGCCTCCGACCGGGCGGCCCGCCTGGCCGGGGACCCGGAGCTCAGCCGACGGCAGTGAACGTGATGTCGTTCCCGTCGCGGCAGCCGATGTAGCGGCCGTCGCCGTCACAGAAGCCGTCCCGGCTGATCGGGATGATGCCGAGCACCGCGGATCGGCCGGTGACCAGGTCGAGCCGGCGCAGCACGGCCTGGTTGTAGTCCGGCGGCAGCGCCCGGGACAGCAGCATGCTGCCGTCCTCCCTGTTGTAGTGGACCACGGTGCCGCGGCCGCCGGAGCCGAGCACCCGGCCGTCCGCCGAGCGCAGGACCGTCTGCTGGGCGTTGTCACCGGCGTCGCTGATCAGCATGCGGTCACCGGGCAGGGAGCCGACGTTCACCTGGCCGGGCCGGCGCCAGCGCTCGGTGCCGGTGGCCGGGTCGAGGGCGATGATGTCGGTGCCGGCGACGAGGCAGAGCACCGGGCCGCAGTCCTGCACGTACGGGTTCTCGTCGCTCTCCCGCTCCCACAGCCTCTCCAGGGTGCCCACCCGGTACGCGGTGACCTTGGCGTGATGCTCTGCCAGGTTCTCGGTGACCAGGACCAGACCGGTCGCCGTGAAGAGCGAGCTGCCCCGGCCGGTGGACGGCCGCAGCGGCGTCCACGGCAGGCGGCGGCCCACCACGGTGCCGCCGTCGGCGTAGCGCAGCACGGTCGTCCCGCCGTCCGCCGAGATCAGCACCACGTGCGCCGGGGCCGACCCGTCGACCTGGAGCATCGCGGACTGTGCGTTCTCCAGGCGGCGCTCCCAGAGGAGTTCGCCGTCCCGGGCCCGGACCACCCGGACCGCGGCCAGGCCGTCTCGGTCGTACTCGTACAGCAGGACCGTGCCGCGGGTGTCGGCCCACTCCTGGAAACCGGCGTGCTTCCACAGCGGCGTGCCGGTCGCCGGGTCGAGGGCCGTGACCGTGCCGCCGTAGATCTCCACTCCCCGGCTGCCGTCGTCGTACTGGACCTCGACGGTCTGCTCGTTCCCGGGGATGAGCAGCACCTCCTCGTTCTGCCCGCCGCTCAGCCAGCTCACCTGGCCGCCGGTCACCCGGACCCAGCGGACCTCACCGGTCGCCAGGTCGTACGCCGTGAGCTCGGCGCCGCCCGGGCGGGCGCGGTGCACGAAGGCGAGATCGCCGCGGATCGCCATGGTGTCCGCCTGGCCGAACGGGACCGACCACAGCCGGCGGAACCCGGCCGGGCCGGGCGGCACCGAGGCGCTCAGCAGCACGGCGCAGAGCAGGGAGAGGCCGATCAGCACGAGACGGCGGACGGTGCCCCGCTGGAACTCGGGCGCCGGCTCCGGGTCCGGCGGCTCGGCCGGAATCCTGCTGACGTCGCCCAGCTCGATCACGGTCACGTCGGCTTTCGGCTCGCCGCGGCGGCCGCCAGCGCGGCGCTCAGGCCACGGCCGTGGGAGCCGATCTCGGACCAGCCCGAGGCCAGCCCGATCGGTGTGCCCGGGACCAGGGCCTGCCAGTTCTCCGCGGTCGCGGCCGCGCCGATCCGGCGGGACACCTCGGCCGCCTGGTGCGGGCCGGCGCCCGGCAGGACCAGCACGAACTCGTCGCCGGCGAAGCGGGCCACGAAGTCGCCGCGGCGCATCACCCGGTGCAGCACCCCGGCGATCCGCTGAAGGACCAGGTCTCCGCAGTGCCGGCCGTGCCGCATGTTGACCGAGGTGAACCCGACCACGTCGCAGACACCGACCGCGGCCCGTTCGCCGCGGGACAGCAGGGTGTCCACATACCGCTCCAGCTGGCGGCGGTTGGGCAGCCCGGTGAGCGGGTCGGTGAGGGTCTCGTCGCCGTACCGGCCGGGGTCGCGGTGGGTCTCCTGGGCGTCCAGCCGGGCGGCGACACCGTCCAGATAGCCGTCGCGGAGCTGGTCGATGCGCAGGGCGGCGAGACGGAACGCGTACCGGTCGGCGGCGTGCGCGGCGGCGTGGTCGCCGGCGCTGGCGTGGCAGATGCTGCGCAGCCGGGCCGGCTCGGGCGCGCCCAGCACCTCGGCCGAGACCGGCACCGCCTGGAGCATCGACAGCGCCCGCTCCGGCCGGCCGCCCGCGATGGTCAGGCAGACCGCGCCGAGATGCCGCAGGTCCCGGGTCCGGACGCTGTCGCCGCCGCCGGTCAGCCAGCGGGCGGCGTCGGCGCCGGTCGGCTCGCCCAGGGCGGCGCGGCGGGCCAGCGCGTAGCCGTAGACCGCCCGGCTGCCCGGGCGCAGCTGGTCGGTGGCGACGTAACGGGACAGCTCGGCGTCGATGTCGCGCAGCACCCGCAGGCAGCCGTCGGTGTCGCCCTGATGGTCCAGCGCCACGGCGTTGCGCAGCCGGATGCCGGGCGCCGCGAACACCTCGGAGGCCAGGCCGGCCGCCGCGCCGACCTCCCGGGCCTGCTCGATGGCGATCAGCGCCTGGCCGTGGAAACCCAGGTACGAGTACGCCATGGCGAGATCGTGCCAGCCCCACGCGGTTTCCGAGTCGCGTTCCGGGACGGCGGCCAGCGCCCGCGACGCCTGCACCAGGTGGGTGACGCCGCGGTCCAGGTTGCTCTGCAGGTGGGCGCCGAGGGCCGCGAAGGCGTGCATCTGGCCGCGCAGATAGGGGTCGGGCACCTCGCGGACCGCCTCGGCGGCGGCGGCCATCGCGACCGCCAGCTCGGCCACCCGGCCCAGGTTGATCAGCGCGCCGAAACGCTGGACCAGCGCGTACGCCCGGGTGGTCGGGTCGGAGGCGGAGGAGAGCACGGCGTCGAGGATCGGCAGCGCCTGCGCGGACTGCCCGTTCTGTTGCAGGTGTCCTGCGCGGCGCAGGTCCTCGACGTGTTCCGCGAGCTGGTCCAACCAACTCACCAGGCGCCTCCCACGGCCTCGGCGGGTCGCCCGCTACCCCGCGTGCGCGACGTCCCATGATTATGCCGTGACACCGCGACACGAACACCCCCGCGAAGGCACGGATCGGGCCCGTCTGGCGCCGGTCCTGACATCGGCCACCGCCGACCTCGCCGCGGCCGGGGTCTCCTCCCCACGGGTCGACGCGGAGCTGCTGGTCGCGCACGTGCTGGGGGTGCCGCGCGGGCGCCTGCTGCTGATCGACTCGATCCGGGCCGCGGAGGTGGACCGGTTCCGGGAGCTGGTCGCCGCGCGGGCCGGCCGGATCCCGTTGCAGCACCTGCTCGGCACGGCCGCGTTCCGGTACGTGGAGCTGGCGGTCGGGGACGGCGTCTTCGTACCGCGCCCGGAGACCGAGCTGCTGGCCGGCTGGGGGGTAGCCCGGACCGACCCGGGCGCCGTCGTGGTCGACCTGTGCAGCGGCAGCGGCGCGATCGCGGTGTCGATCGCCGACGAGACGAAGGCCGGCCGGGTGATCGCCGTGGAACGCTCACCGGCCGCGCTGACCTGGCTGCGCCGCAACACCGCCGCCCATCCGGTGATCGAGGTGGTGGCCGGGGACGTCACCGACCCGGGACTGCTGTCCGAACTGCACGGTGCGGTGGACGTGTTGCTGTGCAACCCGCCGTACGTGCCGGACGGCACCCCGGTCCCGCCGGAGGTCGCCGGTCACGACCCGGCCGAGGCGGTCTTCGGCGGCGGCGACGGCCTGACCGTGATCCGGCCGGTCATCGAGCTGGCCGCGGCCCTGCTCAAGCCGGGTGGCTCGGTCGGGATCGAGCACGACGACGCGCACGGTGAGTCGGTGCCCGCGCTGCTGCGGGCCGACGGCCGCTTCGTCGAGGTGGCCGCGCACGACGATCTCACCGAGCGTCCCCGCTACGCGACCGCCCGCCGCCGGTGGGAGACCGGCTAGGCGCATGGCAGACTGCATCCCGTGATGCTCTACGACTGCTCCACCGTCACGGACCGGGACCGTGGCATCGCCGCCGCGGTCGAGGCGGCCAAGAGTGGCGAGCTCGTGGTGATCCCCACCGACACGGTCTACGGCGTGGGCGCCGACGCGTTCACCCCGCACGCCGTCAACCAGCTGCACCACGCCCGCGGCTCGGACCGCCGGGTGCCGCCGCCGGTGCTGGTCGGCTCGCGGCACACCCTGGACGGGCTGGTGTATTCGCTGCCCCGCGCGGCCCGGGAGCTGGCCGACGCGTTCTGGCCGGGCGCGCTCACCATCATCGTGGAGCACTCGCCCAGCCTGACCTGGGATCTCGGCGACACCGGCGGCCAGGTGGCGGTGCGGATGCCGCTGCACCCGGTGGCGCTGGAGGTGCTGCGCGAGGTCGGCCCGATGGCGGTCACCGCGGGCAACAAGATCGGCTCGCCCGCGCCGCTGACCGCCGAGGAGGCCCGCGACCAGCTGGAGTACACGGTTCGCGTCTACCTGGAGGCCGGCCCGGCCGCCGACCCGGCGCCGAGCACGATCGTCGACGTCACCGGCGATCTGCCCCGGGTGCTGCGGGCCGGCGCCATCCCGCTCGAGAAGCTTCGTGACGTGGTTCCGGACATCATCGATGGGCAGGCCTGATTTGCCTCCGTTCACCGTTCTGCACGTCTGCATGGGCAACATCTGCCGCTCCCCGATGGCGGAGCGCCTGCTGGCCCGGGCGGTCCGGGACCGGGCCGGCGACGCCGACGGCGGCACGCTGATCCGCAGCGTGAGCGCCGGCACCGGCGGCTGGCACGAGGGCGAGGAGATGAACCCGCCGGCCGCCCGGCTGGTCCGTGCCCGCCGCGGCACCGACGAGGACTTCCTGGCCCGCAAGCTGCGCGGCGACTTCATCGACGACGCCGACCTGATCCTCACGGCCACCGCCGACCAGTACGACTACGTGGTGGCGCTGCGTCCCGAGGCGGCCGAGCGCACCTTCGTACTGGGCGAGTTCGGTCGCCTGCTCGGCGCGGTCAACGCCGCCGGGCTGCCGCCGGCCGAGGCGAAGCCGGAGGCGGTGCACGCCCGCGGTGTCGCGATCGTCGAGCAGGTTTCCACGCTGCGCGGGCCGGAGGCGCCGCAGGCCGCCGACGACCTGGACGACCCGTGGGGCCGTGGCGACCAGACCTTCCAGCGGGTGGCCGACGAGATCGAGGACACCACGATGCCGCTCGCCGCCTTGCTCCTCCCATGAGCACGGTGATTCAGCCCGACGCCGACGGACTGCGCCGGGCCGTCGAGATCCTGCGCGCCGACTCGGTGGTGGCCTTTCCCACCGAGACCGTCTACGGGCTCGGCGCCCACGCCTTCTCCGAGAAGGCGGTCGCCGAGATCTACCGGCTGAAGAACCGTCCCACCTGGAACCCGCTGATCGTGCACGTCGCCGACGTGGCCGCGGCCCGGGAACTGACCGACGAGTGGCCCGACCGGGCGGACGAGCTGGCCGCCCGGTTCTGGCCCGGCCCGCTGACCCTGGTCGTGCGGCGGGCCGCGCACCTGCCCGGCATCGGCGCGTCCGACGACACCGTCGCCGTCCGGGTCCCGGCCCACCCGGTCGCCCTCGACCTGCTGCGGGCCTCCGGCCTGCCACTGGCCGCGCCCAGCGCGAACCGGTCCGAGGGCATCTCGCCGACCACCGCCGGCCACGTGGTCCGCAGCCTGCCCGACGTTCCGCTGGTCCTCGACGGCGGCACCTGCTCGTGGGGCATCGAGTCGACGGTCCTGGACGTGACCGGTGACGTGCCACGACTGCTCCGGCCGGGCGCTCTCGGCCTGCGGATCCTGCGGGACGCCTCCGGGACGATCGCCCTGCCGGAGTCGGAGACCGCGGACGGCGTGGCGCGCCCCTCGCCGGGCATGAGCCGGCGGCACTACGCGCCGCGCGCCCGGGCCATCCTGTGCAAGGACGTCCGGGACGTGGACCGGTCCGGCCTGGCCGAGCCGATCGCCACCCTGGTGTACGAGGGGAGCGACGGCACCGAGGTCCTCTCCGCCGACCCGCGGGAGTACGCCGCCGACCTGTACGCCGCCCTGCACCGCCTGGACGACGCCGGAGTCGCGACGATCCTGGTGCAGGAGCCGCCGCAGACCGAGGACTGGCTGGCCGTACGCGATCGTCTGAGCCGCGCGGCGGCCTAGAAAGGCCTAGCGTGTCTCCGCGGTCCGGGTGATGTTGCGGGCCATGCCGTTGAAGACGATGCCGTGGAAGGGCAGCACCGACGCCCAGTAGAGGTGCCCGGCCAGCCCGCGCGGCAGGAAGACGGCCCGCTGCCGGTAGACGCTCCGGCCGTCCTCGCCGCGGCACACCCGCATCTCCAGCCAGGCCCGCCCCGGCACCCGCATCTCGGCGCGCAGCCGCAGCAGCGAGCCGGGTTCGATCTCCTCGACCCGCCACCAGTCCAGGGCCTCGCCGACCCGGAGCCGGTGCCGGTCGCGCCGGCCGCGCCGCAGCCCGACGCCGCCGGCCAGCCGGTCCAGCCAGCCGCGCACCGACCAGGCCAGCGGGAACGAGTACCAGCCGTTCTCGCCGCCGACGCCCTCGATGACCCGCCACAACCGGTCGGGTGGTGCGTCCACCGGGCGGGACCGCTCGTCGACGTAGACGGTGCCGCCGGACCACTCCGGGTCGGTGGGCAGCGGCTCGGCGGCGGCGTCCCGGCCGGCGGCGCTGGACCAGCGGGTCTCCACATCGGCGTCGCGGATCTTGCCGAGGGCCCGGCGCACCGCCTCGTCGAAGCCCATCGGCTCGGGGCCCGGCAGCAGGGCGGCCAGGTCGTTCTCGCGGGCCACCGCCTCGTGGACGAGGCTGGCCACCAGCGGGCGGGCGATGGCGTTCGGGACCGGCGTGATCAGGCCGACCCAGTGGGCGGACAGCCACGGGCTGAGCACCCGGGTGGGCAGGATGACCCGGCGGGGGAGCCCGGCCACCCGGGCGTACCGCTGCATCATCTCGGCGTAGGTGAGCACGTCGGCGCCGCCGATGTCGAAGCCGCGGCTGACCTCCGGCGGGAGGGCCGCCGCGCCGATCAGGTAGCGCAGCACGTCCCGTACCGCGATGGGCTGGATCCGGTTGCTCACCCACCGGGGCGTGACCATCGCCGGAAGCCGTTCGGTGAGATGGCGCAGCATCTCGAAGGACGCCGACCCGGAGCCGATGATCACCGGCGCCCGCAGCACCACGGTCGGCACCCCGCTGTCCAGCAGGATGCGGGCCACCTCGGCCCGGGAACGCAGGTGAGCGGAGGGTCGCTCATGTGCCGGCGGCTCCGGGCCGCCGAGATAGACGATCCGGCGTACGCCCGCCGCCCGCGCCGCCGCCGCGAAGTTGCCGGCCGCCTCCCGGTCGAGCCGCTCGAAGTCCTTGCGCCCGAGCGAGTGGACCAGGAAGTAGGCCACGTCGACGCCCTCGAACGCGGCCGGCAGGGTGGCCGGGTCGGACAGGTCGGCCTCGGCGACCTCTACCCGACCGGCCCACGGCACGTCCCGGAGACGGCCGGCGCCGCGGGCGAGACAGCGGACGTCGTACCCGGCGTCGAGCAGCCGGGGAGCGAGCCGCCCGCCGATGTATCCGGTGGCTCCGGTGACCAAGCACAACATGACTGCTGAGTGTGCCCACAAAGTGACCCTCCGAAGCAATATGCTCGGGACCGGCAGGCTCCTCGAGCTCGGGAGGCCAGGGTGAGCACCTTCTGGGGGCCGGACTTCGCAGCGCTGGAACGCGAGGATCCGGAGATCGCCGACGTGCTCGTCGAAGAGGTGGCCCGCCAGCGGGACACGCTCCAGCTGATCGCGAGCGAGAGCTTCACCTCACCGGCGGTGCTCGCGGCACTCGGTTCCACACTCGCCAACAAGTACGCCGAGGGCTACCCCGGGGAGCGCTACTACGGCGGCTGCGGGCAGGTGGACCGGGCCGAGCGGCTCGCCGTGGAGCGGGCCCTGGACCTGTTCGTGGCCGAGCACGCCAACGTCCAGCCGCACTCCGGCACGTCGGCGAACCTGGCGGCCTACGCGGCGCTGGCCGAGCCGGGCGACGTGGTCCTGGCCATGGGGCTGCCGCACGGTGGGCATCTCACCCACGGCAGCAAGGCCAGCTTCTCCGGCAAGTGGTTCCACCCGATCGCGTACCGGGTGACGCCGGAGACCGAGGAGATCGACTACGACGAGGTCCGCGACCTGGCCCTCGCGCACCGGCCCAAGCTGATCATCTGCGGCGCCACCAGCTACCCCCGCCTGATCGACTTCGCCCGGTTCCGGGAGATCGCCGACCAGGTGGGCGCGTACCTGCTGGTCGACGCGGCGCACTTCATCGGCCTGGTGGCCGGGCGGGCGGTGCCCTCGCCGGTGCCGTTCGCCGACGTGATCACCGGCACCACCCACAAGGCGCTGCGCGGGCCACGCGGCGGCATGATCCTGTGCCGGGCCGAGCTGGCCCAGCGGATCGACAAGGCGGTCTTCCCGTTCGCGCAGGGCGGCCCGATGATGCACGCCGTGGCGGCCAAGGCGGTCGCCTTCCGCGAGGCGGGCACCCCCGACTTCCGGGGGTACGCGAACCAGACCGTCCGCAACGCGCGGGCACTGTGCGCCGGGCTCGCCGCCGAGGGGATGCGCCCGGTCACCGGTGGCACCGACACCCACCTGGCCGTGCTGGACCTGCGCGATCTGGGCGTGACCGGCCGGGAGGCCGAGGCGCGTTGCGCCCGTGCGGGCATCGCGCTCAACAAGAACGCGGTTCCGTACGACCCGGAGCGTCCCGCCGTGGCCTCCGGTGTCCGGATCGGGACGCCGAGCGTCACCTCGCAGGGGATGCGGGAGGGCGAGATGCGGCGGATCGCCGGTCTGATCGGCCGGGCGGTGACCATCGACCCGGACACCGGGGCCGGCGCGGCGGCGCTGCGCGAGGTGGCGGCCGAGGTCCAGGAAATCGTCGGCGCTTTTCCGCCCTATCCACTCGACGCCGAATTGCTGGCGAATTCCCGGTGAGAATTCCGGAACGGTCCCCTGAACGGGCGTTTTGGGGCGGATAGGTGACGTGGGTGGTAGCGTGGCGCGCCGCCCATCGAGCCGGAATTCGGTGAGCGGGCGCCGAGGGAGGTCGTGGTGAATCAGGTGGCGGCGGATCCGCGCTGGCGGGTGGAGCACCTGCCGTTCCTGTCGGCGGTCTCGGCGGCGCTGATGCTCTGCGCGGCCTCCGCCGGTTTCCTCTACGGCGGACCGCAGGGCGCCCTGGGCGCGGCCGCCGGGGTTCTGGTCGTGACCGTCAGTTACAGCATGTCCACGCTGGTGATCGCGTGGGCGGACACCGTACGGCCGGCTCTGCTGATGCCTCTCGGGCTGCTTACCTATGTGGTGAAATACACCCTGTTAGGGATAATCCTGGCATTCGGGGTCACGTCCGATTGGCCGGGACGTCTTCCGCTCGGATACGGGATCGTCGCCGGGGTCGTGGTCTGGACCGGGGTTCAGGCTTGGTGGATGTACCGGCGGACTTCGCGAAAGTGATCTAGAGCACCGCATAGTCCCTGGTCAGGTTGGTGGGAAACGGTCAAGCCGCCACGATCCGGTGACCCCGGAGCACGTGCCGTGTTCCGTTTTGGCGCGACAGGAGTACCGTGTCCAGACAGTTGCGAGACCCCTGACGCCTGGACAACTGCGGTTGTGCGGGGGGTCCCGCTTAGCTTCGTGTTTCCTGCTGATATCGTTCGGGCCGTCATGACCGGCCAGAAACCTCCCCACGAATCGCGCGGTGACAACGGTTCGGACCCACCTCCCGACACGGGTGTGGGCATGACCGCGGTCTCCTACCTCATCGCGGGCATTCTCGTGTGGGGCGGGATCGGCTGGCTGGTCGACCACTACGTCTTCGAAACCGAGGGCATCTTCGCCGGAATCGGCGCGGTTCTCGGCGTCGCCGGTGGTGTGTACCTCATCGTGCGCCGTCTCGGCGCCTGACAGGAAAGGGCTACGGTGACCGGTCAGTCGATCGTCCTCGCAGCGGATGTTCCGTTCCCGCCGAGCGTCGAGGACTTCTACCTGCCCAGCATCCTGCCGTGGGGCGCTCACGACAATTACTGGTTCACCAAGATCACTTTGCTGGTCTGGCTCACGGTCGCCATTCTGATCGTCTTCTTCCTGGCGGCGAACCGGAAGCCGCAGCTCGTCCCGACAAAGGGGCAGTGGCTCGCGGAGAGCATCTACGGCTTCGTGCGGAACAACGTGGCGGTCGACATGATCGGCCCGGCCGGCATCCGCTTCGCGCCGTACCTCACGACGCTGTTCATGTTCATCCTCCTGAACAACTTCTGGGGCATCGTGCCGTTCGTGCAGATGTCGCCGAACTCGCACATTGCCTTCCCGGCGGTTCTCGCGGTGATCAGCTATGTGATGTTCATCTATGTAGGCATCCGGCACCACGGCTTCTTCAAGTACTTCAAGCACGCCCTGGTCCCGCCGGCGCCGTGGTTCATCCTGCCGCTGCTGGTCCCGATCGAGCTGTTCTCGAACTTCATCGTCCGGCCGTTCTCGCTGGCCGTCCGTCTGTTCGCCAACATGTTCGCCGGTCACATGCTGCTGCTCGTCTTCACGCTCGGCGGCTTCGCGATGATCAGCGCGAACGGCTGGCTGGCGCCGGTCTCGGTGCTCTCCTGGGCCCTCACCATCGCGCTGACCATGCTCGAGTTCCTGGTGATCTGCCTCCAGGCCTACGTCTTCACGGTGCTGACCGCGAGCTACGTCCAGGGCGCGCTCGCCGACGAGCACTGAGCAAGTACCGAACGAGTAACACCCCGTTGTCGTCCCGCGTGACAGTCACGCGAGATACCAGGAGGAATTAGCAATGGACCTTGTCGCCGCCGTTGAGGGCAGCACCGCCGCCATCGGTTACGGTCTCGCTGCGATCGGCCCCGGCATCGGTGTTGGTCTGGTCTTCTCGGCTTACATCCAGTCGACCGCCCGTCAGCCCGAGTCGTCCCGCCTGACCCTGCCGTACGTCTGGATCGGCTTCGCCGTCATCGAGGCCCTCGCCCTGCTGGGCATCGCGTTCGGCTTCATCTGGGCCGGCAACTGATCTTCGACCTCGACTAGGAGGTTCCCATGATCGAAGTGATTCTCGCCGAGGGTACCGAGCACAGCCCGATCGTCCCTGTCTGGCAGGAGATGGTGGTCGGCGCCGTCGCGTTCGCGGTGCTCTGCTTCGTGCTGATGAAGTTCGTCTTCCCGCAGATGGAGAAGACGTTCAAGGCTCGCGTCGACGCGATCGAGGGCGGCATCAAGCGTGCCGAGACCGCGCAGGCCGAGGCAAATCAGCTGCTCGAGCAGTACAAGGCGCAGCTTTCCGAGGCGCGGACCGAGGCCGCTCGCATCCGCGACGAGGCCCGGGCCGACGCCGAGGGCATCCGGCAGGATGTGCTGACCAAGGCTCGCGAGGAGTCGGACCGCATCATCGCGGCCGGCAACGAGCAGCTCACCGCCCAGCGCGAGGCCATCGTCCGGGAGCTCCGGTCCGAGGTCGGCACGCTCGCGGTCGACCTGGCCAGCAAGATCGTCGGTGAGGCTCTCGCCGATGAGGCGCGCACCCGTGGCACTGTCGAGCGGTTCATCGCCGACCTCGACACGGCGGGACAGCGCTGATGGCGTCGAGCGTAAGCCGCGAGGCCTACGGCGAGGCGTCGGACCAGCTCGCCGCGAGCACGACAGCGGCGACGGCCCCGCAGCTGGCGACGGTTGCCGACGAGATCCTGTCGGTGGCCGGCCTGCTGCGGGCCCAGCCCCGGCTGCGCCGGGCGCTGACCGACCCGTCCCGGCCCGGTTCCGACCGTGCCGACCTGCTGCGGTCGCTGCTCTCCGGCAAGGTCTCGGAGACCACGGTGAACGCGGTGGCCGCCCTGGTGGCCGGCCGTTTCTCCCGTCCGGCCGAGCTCCTCGACGCCACCGAGCGGCTGGGCGTGGACGCCCTGCTCGCCTCGGCGGACCGCGAGGGCAAGCTGGCCGACGTCGAGGACGAGCTGTTCCGGTTCGGCCAGATCGTCTCCGGCGACTCCCAGCTGGCCGTCACACTCAGTGACGCCAGTGCGCCGGTCGAACCGCGGGTTAAGCTGGTGCAGGACTTGCTCAAGGGCAAGGTGCACGGCGCCACGGGCCGGCTCGCCGAGGTGGCGCTGACCGGCTTCGGTGGTCGTGGCTTCCAGGCCTCGCTGACCCGGCTCGTCGAGGTGACCGCCGCGAAGCGGGACCGCGAGGTGGCGTACGTGACGGTTGCCAAGCCGCTCACCGACGCCGACGAGCAGTCCATGACCGCGAAGTTGTCCGCCCTCTACGGCCGCGAGGTTTCGCTGAAGGTGGACGTGGACCCGTCGGTTCTCGGTGGTGTCAGCGTCCGGGTCGGCTCCGACCTCTACGACGGCACGGTCCTGCGCAAGCTGAACCAGGCCAAGCAGGCGTTCGCTAAATAGTCGTTTCCCCTCGATTTCCATCGAGAAGCCCCCTCGGCGGCGGTGACGTCCCGAGCTAGACAGAGAAGGCAGAGGATGGCCGAGCTGACCATCTCCTCGGACGAGATCCGGGGGGCGCTAGAGCGCTACGTCTCGTCCGCTACGACCGACCTCACCCGTGAAGAGGTCGGCATCGTCTCCGACGCGGGTGACGGCATCGCGCACGTCGAGGGTCTCCCCTCGACGATGGCGAACGAGCTGCTCGAATTCGCCGACGGCACCCTGGGTGTCGCGGCGAACCTCGACGTCCGCGAGATCGGCGCCGTGATCCTGGGCGACTACGCCAACATCGAGGAGGGCCAGCCGGTCAAGCGCACCGGCCGGGTTCTCTCCGTCCCGGTCGGCGACGCCTTCCTGGGCCGCGTGGTCGACGCCCTGGGCAAGCCGATCGACGGTCTCGGTGAGATCGCGAACGAAGGCTTCCGCGAGCTCGAGCTCCAGGCGCCGAACGTGATGGCCCGTCAGCCGGTGAAGCAGCCGCTGCAGACCGGTATCAAGGCGATCGACGCCATGACGCCGATCGGCCGTGGCCAGCGCCAGCTGATCATCGGCGACCGCAAGACCGGTAAGACCACGGTCGCGATCGACACGATCATCAACCAGAAGGCGAACTGGGACTCCGGCGACCCGGACAAGCAGGTCCGCTGCATCTACGTGGCGATCGGCCAGAAGGCCACCACCGTCGCCAGCATCCGGGGCACCCTGGAGGCGCAGGGCGCGCTGGAGTACACGACCATCGTCGCCGCGCCCGCGTCCGACCCGGCCGGCTTCAAGTACATCGCCCCGTACACCGGCTCGTCCATCGGACAGCACTGGATGTACAACGGCAAGCACGTCCTGATCGTCTTCGACGACCTGACGAAGCAGGCCGAGGCGTACCGTGCCGTGTCGCTGCTGCTGCGCCGCCCGCCGGGCCGTGAGGCGTACCCGGGTGACGTCTTCTACTTGCACTCCCGCCTGCTGGAGCGCTGCGCCAAGCTCTCCGACGAGCTGGGTGGCGGCTCGATGACCGGTCTGCCGATCATCGAGACGAAGGCCAACGACATCTCGGCCTTCATCCCGACCAACGTCATCTCGATCACCGACGGCCAGATCTTCCTCGAGACGGACCTGTTCGCCTCGGGTGTGCGCCCGGCCATCAACGTCGGCACCTCGGTCTCCCGGGTCGGTGGTTCGGCGCAGGTCAAGGCGATGCGCTCGGTCTCCGGCCGGCTGCGTCTCGACCTGGCCCAGTTCCGTGAGCTGGAGGCCTTCTCGGCCTTCGCCTCCGACCTGGACCGGGCGTCGCGTGCCCAGCTCGAGAAGGGCGTCCGCCTGGTCGAGCTGCTCAAGCAGCCGCAGTACTCGCCGTACTCGACGGTCGACCAGGTCATCTCGATCTGGTCCGGCACCACCGGGCAGCTCGACGACATTCCGGTCGCTGACGTGCGCCGCTTCGAGCAGGAGTTCCTGCAGTGGTTCAAGCAGCACAACAGTGACGTCTACACCGCGATCGAGTCGACGAACCTGCTGAGCGACGACAACGTCGAGAGCCTGAAGGCCGGCGTCGTCGAGTTCAAGAAGGTGTTCCAGGGCGGCTCCACCGAGAGCGGTAGCTAGGCATGGCCGGTCAGGTACAGGCGCTGCGGCGGCGTATCCGAACCGTCAAGTCGACCAAGAAGATCGCCAAGGCGCAGGAGCTGGTCGCCACCAGCCGGATCGCCAAGGCGCAGGAGCGGGTGAACGCCTCCCGGCCGTACGCGCAGGCGATCACCAAGGTCCTGGGCGCCCTGGCGACCAACGCGTCGGTCGACAACCCCCTGCTGGTCGCGCGTGAGCGTGTCCAGCGGGCGGGTGTCCTGCTGATCACCAGTGACCGGGGCCTGGCCGGCGCCTACAACGCCAACGCCATCCGTACCGCCGACCAGCTGATCGCTCAGCTGAAGTCGGAGGGTAAGGAGGTCGCGGTGTACATCGTGGGCCGCAAGGGCTTCGGTTTCTACCGGTTCCGCGGCCGGCCGGTGGCCGCCAGCTGGACCGGCTTCTCGGAGCGCCCGTCGTTCGCCGACGCCAAGCGCATCGGCGACGCCCTGATCGAGGCGTTCGAGGCCGGTTCCGACGCGGACGGCACGTTCGGCCCGGAGAACATCGAGGGCGTCGACGAGCTGCACATCGTGAGCACCGAGTTCAAGTCTCTGATGACGCAGACCGCCAACGCGAAGCCTCTCGCGCCGGTACAGGTCGAGCAGCAGGAGGAGAAGTCCTCCGAGCTCAAGGCGGCCTACGAGTTCGAGCCGGAGGCGGACGAGCTGCTCGACGCGCTGCTGCCGAAGTACCTCAACACGCGTCTCTACGCGGCGTTGCTGGACTCGGCGGCCAGTGAGTCGGCCTCGCGCCGTCGGGCGATGAAGAGCGCGTCGGACAACGCCGACGACCTCCTCAAGCGGTACACGCGCGAGATGAACTCCGCGCGGCAGGCTGCGATCACCCAGGAAATCAGTGAGATCGTCGGCGGCGCCAACGCGCTGGCCGCGGCGGGAAGTGATGTGTGATGACTGCTGTAGCTGAGCCCACCAAGGCGGAGACCGCTGTCGGCCGCGTCGTCCGGGTCATCGGCCCGGTCGTCGACGTCGAGTTTCCCCGTGACGCCATGCCGGCCATCTTCAACGCGCTGCACGTGGAGGTCACCCTCTCCGGCGGCACCAAGAAGCTGACCCTGGAGGTCGCCCAGCACCTGGGTGACAACCTGCTCCGCGCCATCTCGATGCAGCCGACCGACGGTATGGTCCGGGGCGCCGAGGTCAGCGACACCGGCGCGCCGATCTCGGTGCCGGTCGGTGACGTGACCAAGGGCCACGTGTTCAACGCCCTCGGTGAGGTGCTCAACGTCGACCCGTCGACGCTGGACATCCAGGAGCGCTGGTCGATCCACCGCCAGCCCCCGCCCTTCGCGGACCTCGAGCCGAAGACCGAGATGCTGGAGACCGGCATCAAGGTGCTCGACCTGCTCGCGCCGTACGTGCGTGGTGGCAAGATCGGCCTGTTCGGCGGCGCCGGCGTGGGCAAGACGGTGCTCATCCAGGAGATGATCATCCGGGTCGCCCGTAACTTCGGTGGCACCTCGGTGTTCGCCGGCGTCGGCGAGCGCACCCGTGAGGGCAACGACCTCATCCTGGAGATGGAGGAGGGTGGCGTTCTCGACAAGACCGCCCTCGTCTTCGGCCAGATGGACGAGCCGCCGGGCACCCGTCTGCGGGTCGCCCTGACCGCCCTCACCATGGCGGAGTACTTCCGGGACGTCCAGAACCAGGAGGTGCTGCTCTTCATCGACAACATCTTCCGGTTCACCCAGGCCGGTTCCGAGGTCTCCACCCTGCTCGGCCGTATGCCGTCGGCCGTGGGTTACCAGCCCACCCTGGCCGACGAGATGGGTCAGCTCCAGGAGCGGATCACCTCGGTCCGGGGCAAGGCCATCACCTCGCTCCAGGCGATCTACGTGCCCGCCGACGACTACACCGACCCGGCGCCGGCCACCACGTTCGCCCACCTGGACGCGACCACCAACCTCGAGCGGTCGATCTCCGACAAGGGCATCTACCCGGCCGTGGACCCGCTGGCCTCCAGCTCGCGGATCCTCGCGCCCGAGTTCGTCGGCGCCGAGCACTACACGGTCGCCCGTGAGGTGCAGCGGATCCTGCAGAAGTACAAGGACCTGCAGGACATCATCGCCATCCTCGGTATGGACGAGCTGTCCGAGGAAGACAAGGTCACGGTCGCCCGGGCCCGTCGTATCGAGCGGTTCCTGTCGCAGAACACCTACGCGGCGGAGCAGTTCACCGGTGTTCCCGGCTCGACGGTTCCGCTCAAGGAGACCATCGAGGCCTTCAAGAAGATCGCCGAGGGTGAGTACGACAACTTCCCCGAGCAGGCCTTCTTCATGTGCGGTGGCCTCGAGGACCTCGAGAAGAACGCGCACGAGCTGATGAAGGGCTGATCCAGCCCGCACGCTGTGGGGCCGCGCCGGCATATGCCGGCGCGGCCCTTCGCGCTTTCCGGGGATTCCCGGTTCCCGGCCGTCATCAGGTCGCGCGGGTATGCTGGGCCGCGCATTCGCTGATCCCCTGGCCACGCCGGGGATGCAGAGTTGGGATTCCTGTGGCGAAGTCTTTCCAGGGCCGGCGTGCGCCGCTGTGGGCCCGGCTCTGTGCCGGGGCCGGCTGCATGCTGATGGTCGTGAGCGGTGGTGTGCTGGTCTCCGGCAAGGCCCTGCTCGCCAGATACACCAACGGCATCGATGCGCCCGGCACCCTGATCGGCGACCCGGCGCCCGGCGCCACCAGGAAAGCGGCCGACATCGAGGGCCCGCTCGACATCCTGCTCGCCGGCATCGACCCGCGCGACGACACGCAGGCCCCGCGCTCCGACTCGATCATCGTGGCGCACATCCCGGCGACGATGGACCAGGTGTTCCTCTTCTCCATCCCCCGCGACCTGTACGTGCGGATCCCGGCCTTCTCCAAGACCGGCTTCAACGGCACCACCGCGAAGATCAATTCGGCGATGTCGTTCGGCAGCGCCACCGGCAACGGCGGGCACGACGTGGGGCAGGGCTTCCAACTGCTCGCCGAGACGGTCGGCGACGTCACCGGGATCCGGAGCTTCGACGCCGGCGCGATCATCAACTTCGGCGGCTTCAAGAAGATCGTCGAGGCGATGGGCGGCGTCACCATGACGATCGACCAGACCGTCGAGTCCGAGCACCTCCAGCCCGACGGCACGGCCCGGCCCAAGCGCGCGGGCTGCCAGAACGGTGGCTGCGACCATCCGTACACCGGTCCGCGGAAGGTCTACGAGAAGGGCACCTACCACCTCCAGGCGTGGGAGGCGCTGGACTACGTGCGCCAGCGGTACGGACTGCCCAACGGCGACTACGACCGTCAGCGGCACCAGCAGCAGTTCATCAAGGCGATGGCCGAGCAGGCGATGAGCAAGGACGTGGTGACCGACCCCACCAAGCTGCTCAAGGTGCTGGACGCGGCCGGTGACTCGCTCACCTTCGACGGCGGCGGCAACAGCGTCATCGACTGGGGTCTGGCCCTCCAGAGCATCGACACCGACGACATGACGCTGGTCAAGCTCCCCGGTGGCGGCCTCTACTCCAACGGGAAGTACCTCGGAGAGCAGCTGGACCCGTCCAGCGAGGAGTTCTTCAAGGCGGTTCAGGAGGACCGGATCGGCGCCTTCCTCCTTGATCATCCGGAATACGTGGCCCGCGAGAGTTGACCTGCCCACCCCGTACCACATCGGTGTTCGCCGCCGATTAGACTTCACCCGAACGGAATCGCAGCGTCAAAGGGAGACAGCGTGGCCAACCAGCTGCACGTCGAGGTCGTCGCCGTCGAGGAGAAGGTCTGGGCCGGCGAGGCCGAGATGCTCGTCGCGCGCACCACCGAGGGCGAGATCGGTGTGCTCCCCGGTCACTCGCCGCTGCTGGGCCTGCTGACCGAGCCCTCCCAGGTCCGGGTCAAGCTCGCCGGTGGTGAGCAGTTGACCTACGACGTGGCCGGTGGGTTCCTCTCCATCGACGCCAACGGTGTGACGGTGCTCGCCGAGAGCGCCACAGCCGCCACCCCCGAGTCTCGCTGACACCGGCGATGCGGATTCTGGAAGGCTCCGGGATCTGCGTCGTCGCGCTGCTCGCGCTCCTCTTCGCCATCTTCTTCCGCCGCCGCCTGCTCATGGTCGGCGGCGGAACCATTCGCGTGCAGGTGCGCACCACCACGATGGTGCCCGGCCGGGGCTGGTCGCCCGGGCTCGGCCAGTTCATCGGCGACGAGCTCCGGTTCCACCGCATGTTCAGCCTGGCGATCCGCCCCAAGCGGGTGCTCGACCGGCGGGCCCTCACGGTGGAGGAGCGGCGCCTGCCGGCCGGACCGGAGCGCCTCACCATGCCGGCGCACTGGGTGGTCCTGCGCTGCCGGACACCGGAGGCCGAGGTGGAGATCGCCATGGCGGAGACCACAGTGACCGGTTTCCTGTCCTGGCTCGAGGCCGGCCCACCCCGCGACCCGGGCAGCCTCCGCGGCCGCACGGTCTTCGGCCCCCGCCCGCTGGAGAGCTGAGCCCCCACCGCGTCCGCCGCATCGCGTAGCTTGAGTCCATGCGGATCCGAATCGTCGATGCCTTCACCGACCGCCCGTTCACCGGCGCGCCGGCCGGGGTGATGATTCTGGACGGTGACGCCTTCCCCTCCGAGGAGTGGATGCGCCAGGTCACGGCCGAGGTCAACCACGCCGAGACGGCCTTCGCGCACCCGCTGCCGCCCGGGTCGGATGCCGACTGGGCCCTGCGCTGGTTCACCCCCGCCGCCGAGGTCGACCTGTGCGGGCACGCCACCCTGGCGATCAGCCACGTGATCGACCCGGCCACCCCGATCCGTTACCGGACCCGCAGCGGCATCCTCACCGCCGTGCGGACTCCGGACGGTCTGATCACCCTCGACTTCCCGACCGCCCCGCTGGCGGAACGCCCGATCGACCCGGAGCTTGTCGCCGCCCTCGGTGCCGAGATCGTCTCGGTGCACCACACGGGGCCCTCCACAGACGATCTGTTGGTCGAGGTCGCCGACGAGAAGGTGGTTCGGGCCGTCGCCCCCGACCTGAAAGCGGTGGCCCGGCTGAGCCGCCGCGGCGTCATCGTCACAGCCGCGTCCGACGATCCGGCCTACGACTTCGTGTCCCGCTTCTTCGCCCCGGCCGTCGGCGTCGACGAGGATCCGGTCACCGGTAGCGCACACACCGCCCTGGCCCCGTTCTGGGCCGCCCGCCTCGGCCGCACCGACCTGACCGGCTACCAGGCCTCCCCACGCGGCGGCACGGTCCGGGTCGCCCTGCGCGGCGACCGCACCCTACTGAGCGGCCACGCGGTAACCACCATCGAAGGCGAGTTGCGCTAGCCGCCGTGGCGCGTCACCCGGCGCGATCTTGGTCGATTTACCACCGTTTCGGGTGCCAAATCGACCAAGATCGCGCAACGTCGGCATGCAAAGCGGGCGAAACGGGCACCTGTTTCCGGCGCAAGCGGCCGCAGGTGGGTGGGGAGCGTCGGGCCGGGCCTGCGGGAGTGTCGATCTCAGCCCGGCGGGCGCGGCACGGTCGGGACCCGGCAGATGCTCGCGTGGAGCGGGCGGGGCGGTCGCCGGTGCTTTTGGGGCGGCTCGCCGCGTACCGGGGAAAGGTTCTAGGCGGAAGCGACCAACTCCACCTCGTAGTCCCACGGGTCTTCGAGGTAGGCCGCGTAGCAGTCCGCGCCGCCCGCGTGCGGGTAGCGGTCTGCGAACAGCGGGGACCAGCCGTGTGCGGGCGCGGTGGTGGCGAGGCGGTCCACCTCGTCGGGTGGGCCGGCGTGGAAGGCCAGGTGGTTGAGGCCTGGCCGGAGACGGTCGTGGGCGTCTCCGGAGAGGGCGGGGGACTGCTCCAACACGAGGTACAGGCTGCCGTGCCGCCAGGAGCGGCCGGCCGGCCACTCCTGGAACGGTGTCCAGCCCAACTCGCCGAGCAACCAGGACCACGGCCGCAGCGCGCCGGCGAGGTCGGGCACCCAGATCTCGACGTGGTGCAGGCCGCCGGTCATCGAGCGTTTTCGCCGCCGGGGACCCACTTGACGTCGCCGGACGGGTTGGCCGCCCGGCTGAGGATGAAGAGCAGGTCGGAGAGGCGGTTCAGGTATTTCAGGGGCAGGTCCGAGGTGCGGTCGGGTTCCTGCTCGTAGAGGGCCCAGGCGGTGCGTTCGGCGCGGCGGGCCACCGTCCGGGCGACGTGCAGCAGGGCCGCTCCGGGGGTGCCGCCCGGGAGGATGAAACTGTCCAGCGGGGTGAGGCGCTCGTTGTAGTCGTCGCACCACTTCTCCAGGCGGGTCACGTACGCCTCGGTGATCCGCAACGGCGGGTACGGCGGGTTCTCGGCCACCGGGTTGCCCAGGTCGGCGCCCAGATCGAAGAGGTCGTTCTGGATTGCGGACAGCACCGCGCGTACGTCCTCGGGCAGCTCACCGAGCGCAAGCGCCACGCCGACCGCGGCGTTGCACTCGTCGGCGTCCGCGTAGGCGGCGATCCGTGGCGCGGTCTTCGGCGCCAGCTCGTTGTTGACCAGCTGGGTCTGCCCGGTGTCGCCGGCCCGGGTGTAGATGCGGGTGAGATGCACAGCCATGGGCCCCACCCTACGAGGCGCGGGTGGGCCACGGCTCCTACCATTGCCCGCGTGGATGTGATCAGGGTGAAGGGCGGGGCTCGCCTCGCCGGTGACGTCATGGTGGGCGGCGCGAAGAACTCGGCGCTCAAACTGATGGCGGTCGCGCTGCTGGCCGAGGGGCGCAGCGTGGTGGCGAACGTTCCCCGGATCACCGACATAGCCATCATGGCCGAGGTGCTCCGCCGGCTCGGCTGCGACGTCACGCTGGACGGCACCGAGGCGGTCATCGACGTGCCCGCCGAGCCGGGCAGCGAGGCCGACTACGACCTGGTCCGGCGGCTGCGCGCGTCGATCTGCGTGCTCGGCCCGCTGCTGGCCCGCCGGGGGTATGTGCGGGTCGCCCTGCCCGGCGGCGACATGATCGGGTCCCGTGGCCTGGACATGCACGTCTCCGGCCTGGCCCGGATGGGCGCGGAGATCTCCGGCGAGCACGGCTTCGTGATCGCGTCGGCGCCCGGTGGCCTGCACGGCGCCAAGATCTGGCTGGACTTCCCGAGCGTCGGCGCCACCGAGAACATTCTGATGGCCGCGGTTCTGGCCAAGGGCGTCACCGAGATCGACAACGCGGCCCGGGAGCCGGAGATCGTCGACATCTGCGAGATGCTCAACGCGATGGGCGCCCGGATCGAGGGCGCCGGCACGTCGACGCTGGTGATCGAGGGTGTGCAGGGTCCGCTGAAGCCGGTCCGGCACACCACGGTCGGCGACCGGATCGTCGGCGGCACGTGGGCGTACGCGGCGGTGATGACCCGTGGCGACGTGACCGTGCGCGGGGTGCGGCCGGAGTTCCTGGACATCGCGCTGGACAAGCTGGCGACCGCGGGCGCGACGATCGAGCCGGGGGACAACTGCTTCCGGGTGCGGACCAGCGAGCGGCCGCGCGGCGTCGACATCGTGACGCTGCCCTACCCGGGGTTCGCGACCGACCTGCTGCCGATGGCGCTGGGCCTGGCCTCGGTGGCCGAGGGCTCGTCGCTGATCACGGAGAACATCTTCGACGGCCGGTTCATGTTCGTGAACGAGATGGTGCGGTTGGGGGCGGACATCCGTACCGACGGGCACCACGCGGTCGTCAACGGCCGCGACCGGCTCTCCGGGGCGCCGGTCCGCGCCACCGACATCCGGGCCGGGGCGGGGCTGGTCATCGCCGGGCTCTGCGCGGAAGGGGTGACCGAGGTGGGCGAGGTGCACCACATCGACCGTGGCTATCCGGACTTCGTGGCCGACCTGGCCCGGCTGGGTGTCGAGGTGGAGCGCACCGACGTGCCGGAGCCGACCTTCGACTTCTAGAAGGAGCCGACGAGCCGGCGGGCCTCCTCGACCTCTTCGCAGAAGACGAGGACACTCACCCGCCCGTCGCGCCGGATCGCCGTGGTGGCACGGATTCCCGCATCGGCGAGGAGCCGCCGGATCTCGTCGGCCACCTCCGGGTGTTCGGTGACGGCAGCCGGGAAGAGCAGGCCGTAGTCGTCCCGCTCTCCGAAGATCGCCAGGCCGTCCGCGTACCTGTCCCGGCCCGGCCTTCCGGGGGAGTCGGTGGGCTGCAGGCCCATGCGCCAGAACACCGCGCCGAGGAAGCCGACCAGACCGAAGGCGATCAACGGTCCGATGAGGTACCAGCCGTCGCTCGTGGCCATACGCACAGTCTGGCATCGTGATTCCCGGTATTCCGGCGATTCGCCCTGATCGGGGGCGGTGCTGAACCTGCGTTAAGCTGACGGCGCCTCGGCGCTAACGAAGGAGTGAGCATGGCGGGTCGTCTCGCGGTCATCGGTTCCGGATTGATGGGTTCCGGCATCGCCCAGGTATCGGCGCAGGCCGGATGGCAGGTCACCATGCGGGACGTCGACGACGCCTCGCTCAACCGCGGCATGTCCGCGATCAGGGACTCGCTGAGCCGGTTCGCGGCCAAGGGCAAGATCGCCGAGGCGGATGTCGAGGCCACCCTCGCCCGGATCACGCCGACCACCGACCTGGACGCGGCCGCCGACGCCGACGTCGTGGTCGAGGCCATCTACGAGAAGATCGAGGCCAAGCACGAGGTCTTCAAGGCCCTCGACAAGATCTGCAAGGCCGGCGCGATCCTCGGCACCAACACCTCGGCCATCCCGATCACCCAGATCGCCACCGTCACCAGCCGGCCGGAATCGGTCGTCGGCATCCACTTCTTCTCGCCGGTCCCGATGATGAAGCTGGTCGAGCTGGTCCGTGGCTACCAGACCTCGGACGAGACCCTCGCGGCCGCGCGGTCCTACGCCGAAGAGGTCGGCAAAACCTGCGTCGAGGTCAAGCGCGACGTCGCCGGCTTCGTCTCCAACCGGCTCTTCTCGGCGATCCTCGTCGAGGCGATCAAGCTGGTCGAGTCGGGTGTCGTCTCCGCGGCCGACCTGGACACCGTCATGAAGCTCGGTTTCGGTCACGCGATGGGCCCGCTCGCCACCGTCGACCTGACCGGCCTCGACGTCATGCTCAACGCGGCGAGCAACATCTACCGCGACACCGCCGACGAGAAGTTCTTCCCGCCGGAGCTGCTCCAGCGCATGGTCCAGGCCGGCGACCTCGGCCGCAAAACCGGTAAG
Source organism: Actinoplanes lobatus (assembly GCF_014205215.1). Lineage (NCBI taxonomy): Bacteria > Bacillati > Actinomycetota > Actinomycetes > Micromonosporales > Micromonosporaceae > Actinoplanes > Actinoplanes lobatus. The sequence goes on along the minus strand of NZ_JACHNC010000001.1, from coordinate 1,168,111 downwards.
GGTTTCTACTCCTACTGATCCTTTTCAGTCGCAATCTGAGTGCCGGGTCTCGCTGAGCGGGGCCCGGCACGCTCGCGGTACGGACACACCTCGACAAGCGCACCGGGAGACCTTTCGTGGTCGAGGTCCGTCGGTCGCTTCCGCCCCTTCCCGGTACGCGTGACGCCGTCCCCGTCTCATCAGGGCCGTTCCGTCCGGTCGGCGCGTGCTTGCTGCCCGCTCGGGCCTGTGCCGCGCCCGCCGGGCGTAGATCGGTCGGACACTCCCGCAGGTGCCGCCCGGTCGCGCCGGAGTGGGTGGTTGCGGTGGTGATCGCCAGGCATCCGGGGTGCTGCTTGCGGCCGTGACGCCGGTCGCGCCGGAGTGGGTGGTTGCGGTGGTGATCGCCAGGCATCCGGGACGCTGCTTCCGGCCGTCACGCCGGTCATGGTTGGTGGGTGGTTGCGGTTGACGCCGGTCGCGCCACGGGATTCCGTCCGGAGTCACCCACCGTGACCATGGCGGTGAGTGCGTGGAGGCGCGTGGTACATCGGTGCTGTTCCGCCCATCTCGATCCTCCACAAGGGCCGGTGGGCGGGGCCTCTCGCTTACACGGAGTGTCGGCCAGGCGGGTTTGTGGGGTGAGCGGGCGCAAAAGCCGCCGGGTGGGCGGCCGTCACGGCGATGGGCGGGGTGTGCGCACACGCTGGTGATGTCGTGGTCGCCTACCTGCTCTATAGCGGTGGTGGCCGCGCACGCAGCGGCTTGCGTGTGCGGCCACCACGGCTTCGACAGCCCGACCGTGTGCACCCACCCACGCTGAAGCCCGACCGTGTGCACCCACCTGTGGTGAAGCCCGACCGTGTAAACCCCGCCCGCCGGGAGGACGGTCGTGTGCGGCCGCTGAGCCTAGCGGGACCGCGGATGACGAGTACCGTGACCGGCGCAAGGACCGCGAGCGGCAACCCGGATGCCTGGGAAGCAGCACCGTGACCACCAGCTCAGGGCGACCGGCGTAACGGCCGCGAGCGGCAACCCGGATGCCTGGGAAGCAGCACCGTGACCACCAGCTCAGGGCGACCGGCGTAACGGCCGCGAGCGGCAACCCGGATGCCTGGGAAGCAGCACCGCGACCACCTGCCCGGGGTGACCGGCGCTACGGCCGAGAGCAGGCACTCTGGATGCCTGGCGAGCAACACCGTGACCACCCGCCCACGGTGACCGGCGTAACGGCCGCGAGTGGCAAGCCGGGTGCCTGGGAAGCGACACCGCGGCCAACCGCCCAGCGTGACCCGGACCGCCGAGGGCGGGAGTCGACGCCCTGGCCGTGACCGGCGGCAAAGAGGGGGCCGGGCCGGCCACCGATCTACGCCCGGCGGGCGCGGCAAAGGACGGAGCGGGCAGCGAGATCGCGCCGACCGGACGGGACGGGACAGATGAGGCGGGACGACGTCGCGCGTACCGGAAATGGGGTTTCAGCGGGTGGTGGCGAAGGAGAGGGAGAGGGCCGTGGCGGCGACCATGCCGCCCAGCAGGGTCAGGCCGATGCCGCCGATGTCGAGGCGGGCGTGCAGGCGGCTGTGGGCCGTGTAGGCGGCCAGCGGGACGCCCGCGGAGGGCGCGACCAGGAAGGTGAGCCAGCCGAGGCCGCGGATCACCGGGCCGCCCCAGACCACCTCGTCGCCGAAGGTGACCAGGCCGGCCGCGATCAGGCCGGTGAGGGCGGCGGCGAGCCCGCCAGCCAGGGGGAGCAGCGGGAGTACCCAGCGGGGCAGGACGCCGTTGCCGGCCGGGCGGATCGTGACGTCGATGCGGTCGGCCGCGCGGGAGAGCAGGACCCGCGGGGACTGCCGGCCGGGCGCGATCACGTCCTCGCCGGGTTCCGGGCGGCGTTGCAGGGCGATCCGGGGCATGGCCTCGACCGGGGCGGGTTCGGGGAGTTCGCCGAGGGCGCGGATCCGGAGGCCGCCGGCGCGGCGGAGCTGTTCCCAGAGGCGGCCGGCCTCCCGGTCGACGTCGAGGACCTGTGCGGCGGCGGCGCCGGCCCAGCGGTCGGCGGCCAGGGCGTCGCTCTCGGCGCGGGCCAGTTCGCCGGCGGCCCGGGTGGCGCTGTCCTGGTAGGCCTGTTCGGCCTCGGCCACCTCGGCGTCGCGGCGGCGGGTCACGTCGGCGAGCGCGCTCACCATGAGCTGGTAGTCCCGGCCGAGCGGCTGGCGGTCACGTGTGGTCACTGTTCACCTCGTACGGGATGATCACCTCGGGCGTGCGGTGCACCGAGCGGTCGAAGAAGAGGGCCCGGCGGGGACGCGGGTACCAGAGCGGCCCGCCCGGCTGCGGGTGGAGCGGCGCCAGTTCGGAGCCGTGGACGTCGAGTGCCACCCACGCGCCGATCGGGTCGAACCGGCCGCCCAGGTCGTCCCGGAGCCGGTTGACGCCCCGCCACCAGCCGAGCACGTGGATCCGCTGTTCCGGGCCGTCGGTGAGCAGTGTGCGCAGGGCCGGCCGGTGCGGTGGCCCGGCCGCGTCGAGCCCGTAGCCGATCACGTAGCGGGGCACGTCGGAGGCGGGTGGGCCGAAGTGGACGTCCGAGGAGTCGTACCAGTCGGCGGCCGGCAGTTCGGCGACCAGCCGGGCCGCGGCCCGCTCGGCGGCCGGTTCCAGGCAGACGATGCTGAAGTGGGCCGGCCCCTGGGCGGCCAGCGACAGCGCGGCCGCCGCCAGCACGTCACACGCCTCGTCCGTACGGGTGCCGAGGACCGCCAGGTTGCGGCCGGGCATCCGGCCCAGCCGCAGCCGGGCCGGATGGGCCGCCACGTCGATCCGCTCGCCGAGCACCGCGCCCGGTGAGGATCCGACCGGGGCGTCGGCGGACGGCACCCGCCCGGACGGCCGGTACGCCGACGGCAGCCGCGGCACCGCGTTCCCGTCGAAGAGCCGCGGCTCCTCGCAGCCGGAGGGCCGGGACCGCCACAGCCGGCGCTGGACGGCCCGCCAGGCGGTCCGGTCCCCGGCGTCCGGCAGCCGCACCACCCGGTTCGCCCCGGCCAGGCCGGATTCGGGGTTCACGACGGCGTGGTGGCGGGGGATGACCGATGCGGCCAGGTTGTCGTCGGCCAGGACCCGCCGTGCCTTGGGCAGGGCGATCCGCAGGGTGAACTGGGCGATCAGCCCGGGACGGCCCCACAGCACCTGGATGCCGGACACCTCCTGGCAGGCCAGGATCAGGTGGATGCCCTGCGGGCGGCCGCGCCGGGCCAGGTCCTCGAGCAGTTCGGCGGCCTCGTCGGCGAGCCCGTCGCGGCCGCCGAGCAGTGCCGGGAACTCGTCGATCACCGCGACGATCCGGGGCCAGTGCCCGCCCGGGTCGGCGCCGCGCAGCCCGGACAGCCGGTCGGTGTCGTGACGTTTGGCGGCCTGGGCCCGGGTGCGCAGCTCCTCGCCGAGGTGGCGGAGCATGGCCAGGCCGAACTCGCGGTCGCCGGACACGTTCACCCCGGTGAGCCGGACCTGCGGGAGCCAGCTCGGGTCGCGGGGGCCGGGAACGTACCGGGCGAAGGACTCGCCTTCGGTGAAGTCGAGCAGGTAGAGGGCCAGTTCCTCGGGGCCGTACCGGGTGGCGAGCGAGCCCAGCCAGGTGTGGATCAGGTTGGTCTTGCCGGACTCGGCCGGGCCGCCGATCAGGGCATGCGGCGTGTCCTCACCGAGCGGCACCTCGACCAGGCAGCTGTCGGTGCTGTCGCCGATCGGGGCGATCAGGCCGTACCGGGAGGACTCGGCCCAGGTGCGGGCCGGTTCCAGGTCGGCGAGCCGGGCCGGGGGCGGGCCTTCGCACAGCCGCCCGGCGGTCTCCCGGCAGAACGCGGCGATCCGCTCGGCGGGTGGCGGCGGGTCCAGCTGAATCTCCAGCCGGCCCAGCGAGGCGCAGGTGGCGACCCGGTCCCGGACCACGACGATCCGTTCGACCGCCGAATGGTCCTCCAGCTCCAGCCCGCGGACCACCAGGTGCACCCCACGGCCCACCCCGGTACGCACGATGCGGTCGAGTTGGGCCCGTTGTGCCCGGGTCATCTCGTCGGTGGTGGCCCGGTCGGCGAGCAGCACCACGAGGCGCCAGGACTCCCGTACGGCCGCCGAGCAGATGTGCTCGACCATCTCGTCGAGCAGCGCCGTCAGCCCGCCCGGCCCGACGATCCGTGGCCCGAGCGGCGCGAACGCGCCCAGCGTGCCGCCCAGGCGCTCCGGGTCGTAGACGGTCAGCTCGACCTCGCCGGGCCGGGTGCTGCCCAGGGCCCGCAGCAGCAGCCCGCTGATCACCTCGTCCAGGATCGCGGGCGGCCCGCTCAGGTGCAGGTGCGCCACGTCGAGCAGCGGGACGAGGCCGGGCAGCGGGGCCGCCCCGTCGAAGCTGATGGTGCCGATCCGCAGCAGGCCGGGTGACCGGCCGGGCGTGGGCTCGCTGGGCGCCCACAGCTTCCAGGGCGCCCCGGCGGCCCCGGTGGCGCTGACCGTGGCCAGCCCGCGCAGGTGCCCGGCGAGGCGGGTGGCCTCGCCGCGGTAGCGGTCCTCGATGTCGGCGCGGGTCGCCTCCCGGGCCTCGGCGAGACGGCTCAGGCAGGTGGCGTACGCCTCCCGGACCAGCCGTCGCCGCTGCTCCGCCTCGCCCCGGGCCGACTCGGCGGCAGCCAGGACGGCACGGGCGGTGCCCCGCGCCTCGGCGAGCTCCTGCCGGATCGCGGCGACCAGCGCGTTGCGGTGGCTACCCACGCGTTACCCCGGCGTCCATGGTGGGCGATTTTAGCCATCTTTACGGCTTTTATCCGCTTACCGGTTGCGTGTCGTGATCTCGCCCGGCGTGGCGGGCAGCTCCGGCTGCCTGGTGGCGACCTCGGACCACAGCCGTTCGGCCACGATCATCGCGGCCTCCCGGACCCACTGTTTGGTGACCGCCTCCGGCACATACCGCCGGAACCAGTCCACGGCCAGCCGCGCCTCCCGGCTCATCCCCTCGGTCTTCGGGCGCCGGGCGTACGGGTTCAGCCCCAGCACGCAGCAGAACTGGAGCACGTTGTAGTACCGCCAGTCGTCGGTCGTGCCGAACGGGCCGGGCGGGCGCAGCGCCGAGACGCACTCCCGCAGCACCGCCCGCAGCTCCCGGGCCCGCGCCCGGGGCTGGTCCTCTTTCCCGGCCAGCCGCCGCTCCACCGACGGCAGATCGGTCAGCGGGCTGCGGGCCAGCCGGTTCAGGTCGCCGAAGTCGGTGAGCGCCCGCCGGGTCATCCGCAGGAACTCGGTCTCGCCGACGGTGTGCAGCCGCCGGCGCTCGCGGCGGCGCAGCAGCGCGTCCGCGTTCAGGAACAGGGCCGCCCGGTCCGAGCGCAGCCGGTCCTCGCCGACCAGCGCCAGCCGGTCCAGCAGCCGGCGCACCTGGGCGCCCAGCCCGGCCAGGGTGGCCCCGGCCGCCAGCACCAGGAACTGGAGCGCGGCCACCCCGTCGTGCTCCGGGACCAGGAACATGGTGGCCGCCGCGGGGATCCCGGCCAGCACCAGCACGGCCAGCCCGGCGGCCATCGCACGGCGCAGATCGGGCCGCAACCGCTCACCGGCCTCGGCCGCGTGCGACACCGCCACCAGGTAGCCGACCACCAGCAGGTCCAGGCCCAGGGCGGCGATCGCGGCACGGGCGCCCCCGGCGGTGAACAGCAGCAGGCCCAGCGCGCCCGTGCAGAGCACCGCCATCACGGTCAGCGCGACCGGGATCATCCGCGGCACCACCTGGGCGCGCAACCGCCACAGCAGTGTCAGCCCACCGATGAGCGGGGCCAGCACCACGAGGCGGCCCGCCTGCGGCAGGAAGATGATCATCAGGAGGAACGCGGCGCCGAGGGCCAGCGCGCCGCGGTCCACCGGGCGGCGCTCGGCCGGGGTGAGCGGCAGCAGCGACACCACCGCGCCGGCCCAGCACAGCGCCGGGATGCAGAGCAGCACCTCGGCGGCGTCGGAGCCGGGGGCCAGCGTCCAGGCGGCCACCCCGAGGGCGTAGGACACGAGGGCCGTCGCCTGCCAGCGCAGGCTGGCCCGGTCCGGATCACGGCCGATCAGGTAACAGGCGAACCACCAGGCGAGGGCGAAGGCGGGTACGGCGATCGCGGGCACCCGAGAAGTCAACCAAACAGGTGACGGGTCTCGACACTCCCGATCCGCTCACGCTTGCGGCGGCGACGCCGGCGCACCACCCAGACCGCCGCCCACACCAGCACCCCGAGAACACCCAGCACGAGCACCGGCAGCACGATGGCCAGCACCGACATGATGACGCTGCCGATGTCCTCGGCCGTGCTGGCGACCGGGGCGCCGAGCCCGCCGGTGGTCGCATTGACCACAGGCCGGGACGCCGATTTCACACCGTGGACACAGAGCGCGATCGCCACACCCGCCGCGATGGGCACCCACTGGTGTGACCCGAAGAACGCGCCCGGGTCGGCGACGGTCACCGTCTCCGAGGAGGAGCCGGCCCCGAACGCCAGACCACCGGCGGTCGGCCGGACGAACGTCTGCACCACGTCGTTGACGTGATCGACCATCGGCACCTTGTCCGCGACCACCTCGATGGCGAGCAGAACCGCCAGAATCGTCAGGGTCCAGCCGTTCGACACCCAGGCCCAACTGGACGGCAGCTCGATGGCATCTGTGTAACGGGCCAGCAGGCCCATGGTGAGCAGGGGGATGTAGGCGTTCAGGCCGGCCGATGCGGCCAGACCGGTACCGGTCAATGCTTCGAGCACGATCTCAGCATGGCATCGCCGTGCTCGTGCCGCTCGCCCGGCGCCGGTACGCCTCAGGTACCGTCGCTGGGTGCGTCTGGTCATCGCGAAGTGCTCCGTGGACTATGTCGGCCGTCTCTCCGCCCACCTGCCCCCGGCGGTGCGGCTGCTGATGGTCAAGGCCGACGGGTCGGTGTCGATCCATGCCGACGACCGTGCCTACAAGCCGCTCAACTGGATGAGCCCGCCCTGCAAGCTGCAGGAGGCGCCGGGCGTCTGGAAGGTGGTGAACAAGGCCGGCGAAGAGCTGCGGATCACCCTGGAGGAGGTCTTCCAGGATTATTCGTACGAGCTGGGCGTCGACCCCGGCCTCCAGAAGGACGGCGTCGAGGCGCACCTCCAGGAGCTGCTGGCCAAGCACCCGGAGACGTTCGGCGAGGGCTTCACCCTGGTCCGCCGGGAGTTCATGACCGCCATCGGGCCGGTCGACCTGCTCTGCAAGGACGCCGAGGGCGGATCGGTGGCGGTCGAGGTCAAGCGGCGCGGGGAGATCGACGGGGTGGAGCAGCTCACCCGCTACCTCGAACTGATGAACCGGGATCCGCTGCTCGCCCCGGTCAAGGGCGTCTTCGCGGCCCAGGAGATCAAGCCACAGGCCCGGGTGCTGGCCACCGACCGGGGCATCCGCTGCGTCGTCGTCGACTACGACGCCCTGCGCGGCATGAAGCGCGACGAACTCACCCTCTTCTAAGACCGGGCCGCCAGCTCGACCCGGTCGGGTGAGGTGGTGAACGTCAGGTAGGCATACACGCCCAGGTATCCGAGGCCCACCTGGAAGATCAGCAGGCTCAGGGTCGCCGGGGCGGCCGTCGCCAGGGCGACCACCGTGGGCAGGGCCAGGAGCAGCAGGTCCAGACCGGCGAAGGCGTTCAGGATCGGGCCGGTCGGGAGCGAGCCCATCGGCGTGTCCACCGGCAGCAGGTCGTTGCGGACCAGACCGGCCCGGGCCGCCCGCAGAGCGGCCACCGCGCCGATCGGGCCCAGCGCCAGGCCCAGCGGCCACCACTGGCCGGGCGGGAGCGCGCCGGTCAGCTGGAGCAGCCCCAGCGCCACGGTGGCCCAGACCGTGCCCAGCGCGGCCGGCACCCACAGCCGCTGCCACATCGCCCGGCGTGAGGTCAGGCCCAGCAGGCGCAGCAGGACCGGGTTGGTGGCGTCGGTCTTCACCGCGGACGTGGTGGTCCGGGCGGCGAGCACCGTGCCGATCACCAGCGTGCCGGCCAGCAGCCACGGCGGGGCGCCGGACAGCAGCAGCGGCAGCGTGGTGGCGGCCACCGCCCAGAGCAGTCGCGGGATCCGGCGCCGGGCCAGCAGCAGGTCCTGGGCGGTCAGCGGCGGCAGCCGGCGGGGCAGCGGGGTGGACCGCAGGCGGCGGTGTGCCCAGTAGCGGCGCTCCAGCATGTCGGCCAGGAAGGACGGCTCCACGCCGTACACCGAGTCGGCCAGGGTGCCCGCCGTCTTGGCCGAGTCCAGGATCTGGTCGTTCGGGGTGCGCGCGAGGTCCCGTACGGCCAGAAGGAAGCCGGCGGCGGCGACCACCGCGAGCAGCCCGGTGAGCGGGACCACGACGACGGCCGGCGGCCACCCGCCCGGAGCGGCCGGCGTCCACCCGGCCTCCTCGGCGACCAGCGTGGCCAGCCCGGCGGCGATCGCCACCCGCGCGACCGTGTCGGCGATCCGGGACGCCCGCAGCCGCGCCTGCGCGGCCGCGGCGGCCACCGCGAGCAGCACGCCCAGGACGGCGCCGGTCGCCACCAGGACGATCGAGCCGGTGGACGCGGCGTTCCCGAGGATGCCGAGCGCCGCGGCGGCGCCCGCCAGGGCCGCGCCGACGGTCGCGACGGCCAGTGCGGGCGAGAGCAGGCGGCGGCGGCTCACCGGCGCGGTGAGCAGGAAGTACGCGGCCGGGCGGCTGACCGTGACCGGGCCCAGCCGGCGCAGCGTGGCGAAGAGCAGGCCGGCGCACACGGCGGCCCAGGCCAGCGCCCCGGAGCCGGTGAGGTCCGGGACCAGCGGGCTGAAGACCGCGGCCAGCGTCTCCTGGGCCATGGCGGCCAGCACCAGGATCGAGAAGACGACGACGTACGCCGTGGTGGCGGTCTCCCCGCGATCCCGGTGCGCGGACTGTGTGCGGCGGATCCAGCGGCGCACCGGCCGCAGCTCGACGACGGTCACAGCATGTCCATCGAGACGATCTCGGCGCCCGAGGCGACCGCGAACTTGTCGTCGTGGCTGGCCAGCAGCAGCGAACCGCCGCCCGCCAGGTAGTCGGCGAGCATGCCGGCGACCATGGCCCGGCCGTCCGGGTCCAGGCGCTGCTCCGGCTCGTCCAGGATGAGCAGCGCGCTCGGGCGCAGCAGGACCAGCGCCAGGGTGAGCCGCTGCTTCTGGCCGGAGGAGAGCGACGGCGGGATGGCGTCGGCGTGCCCGCCCAGCCCGAGCCGCTCCAGCGCCTCGTCGATGCCCGCCTCGGCCGGATCCTGCCCGTGCGCCCGGCAGACCAGTTCGGCGTGCTCGTGGACGGTCAGGCCGGGGTACCAGGTGGGCGGCTCGACCGTGGTGGCCACCGCCCGCCAGAAGTCGGGACGGTCGCCCGGCTCGCCGCCGAACACCCGGATCACGCCCGAGTCCGGGCGCTGGAGGCTGCTCACACAGCGCAGCAGCGTGGACTTGCCGATGCCGTTCTCGCCGGTGACGCAGACACCGGCGCCGGCCGGGACGGTGAGCCCCACGTCGACCAGCACCGGGGTCGAGCCGTAGGTGACATTCAGATCCTGGACTTCGACTGCGGGATGATCGGCCACCCCTTCGAGGCTAAGGCTTCCGTCCATAGAGCAGGCGCAGGGCCTTCACGATCTGCTTCACCTGGGCCGGGGTGCGCTCGAAGGTCATCGCCGGGAGCAGGGACGGGCCCCGCCGTACGGTGATCGCCTTGGCCCGGGCGAACTCGCGCAGCCCGTCGTCGCCGTGGATGCGCCCGAAGCCGGACTCGCCGACGCCACCGAACGGCAGGTTGCCCATGCCGACGAAGGTGAGCGTCCCGTTCACGGCGACCATGCCGGATCGCAGCCGGCGGGCGATCCGGATCGCGTTCTTCTTCCCGAAGACGGCGCCGCCCAGCCCGTACGGGGTGTCGTTGGCCTTCGTGACGGCCTCGTCGGCGTCCCGCACCTTCGTGATGGTGAGGGTCGGGCCGAACGTCTCCTCACGGATCTCCGACGAGTCCTCGGGCACGTCCACCAGCACGGTGGGGGAGACGTACGGGGCCTGCACCGCCTCCGCGCCGCCGAGCACCGCCCGGCCGCCCTTGGCCAGCGCGTCCTCGATGTGGTCGCGGATGATGTCGAGCTGCTTCGGCATGGTGATCGGGCCGATCTCCTCGCCGGTGCGCAGCTTGCCGGCCTTCGCCACGACGGCGTCCACGAACCGGTCGTAGACCGGCTCGACGGCGTAGACCCGCTCGATGCCGATGCAGGTCTGCCCGGCGTTGGTCATGGCGCCCCAGACGGCGGCCTCGGCGGCCGCCTCCACGTCCGCGTCGGCGTCGACGATCAGCGCGTCCTTGCCGCCGGCCTCGAGCACCACCGGAACCAGGTTCTCCGCGCAGGCGGCCATCACCTTCTTGGCGGTGGCGGTCGAGCCGGTGAAGGAGATCTTGGCCACCCCGGACCGGCACAGCGCGCCGCCGACGTCGCCGAGCCCGTGCACCACCTGGAGCACCGGGTGCTCCGGCACCACCTCGGCGAACGAATCGGCCAGCCACTGCCCGACCACCGGCGTGTACTCGCTCGGCTTGAAGACGATCGCGTTGCCGGCCGCCAGCGCGCCGCTGATCGGGCCGACCGGGGTCACGATCGGGTAGTTCCACGGGCCGATCACGCCGACCACGCCGTACGGCTGGTACTCCAGGTGGCCGGAGTGCTCAGCGACCAGCAGCCGGGTCCGGACGCGGCGCGGCCCGAGCACCCGCTTGGCGTTGCGGGCCGCCCAGTCCAGGTGCTCGACGGCGGCGGTGGCCTCGATCAGCCCGTCGGTGACCGGCTTGCCGGACTCCCGGTGCGTCAGTTCGGCCAGCTCCTCGATCCGCTGCACGATCAGCGAACGCCAGCGCAGTATGCGGGTCCGGCGGCCGGCGAAGCCGAGGCCCTGCCACCAGAGGGCCGCCTCGCGGGCGCGCTCGACCGCCGCGAGCACCGCCTTCTCGTCGGCGACCGGTACGCGGCCGGCCTCCTCGCCGGTGGCCGGGTTGGTCGAGATCAGCCAGCCGTCCTCGATCACTGGCAGGCCGGGAACGTGAGTAGCCGTCATGTCCGCGAGTCTAGGGTGATTGTTACCAGTGAGTCACTACGTACGCTTGAGCTTGTGAGCCCCCGCCGTAATCGCCCCCGGTCCGCCATGAAGGACGAGGACCTGCCCGACCGTCCCGGCATCACCGAGGACCGCGTCCAGCAGTGGCAGGACGGTGACTACATGGTGCGGAACGTGTTCGGTGCGGCGGCCGTGAAGATCTACCGATGCCCGGGGTGCGTCCAGGAGATCCGGCCCGGCGTGGCGCACGTGGTGGCCTGGCCGGTGGACGACCGCGGTGACCTGACCGACCGCCGCCACTGGCACAGCGGCTGCTGGCGAGCCCGTGACCGCCGGGCCCCCGGGGTGGAGCGATCGCGCAACGCGCCCCGCCATGGGCGATGATCCCGGTATGAGCAACCACATCCGTGCCAACTCGATCCTCCCGGCCCACCGGGAGGACATCGAGCTGCACACCGCGGACGGTGTCACCCTCGTCGGTGAGCTGGCCCGGCCGCTCGATCGCGAGCCGGTGGCCACCCTCGTCTGCCTGCACCCGCTGCCCACCCACGGCGGCATGATGGACAGTCACGTCTACCGCAAGGCCGCCTGGCGGCTGCCCGCCCTGGCGGGGATCGCCGTGCTGCGCTTCAACACCCGCGGCACCAGCAGCGTCCGGGGCACCAGCGGCGGGACGTTCTCGCAGGCGGTGGACGAGCGCTACGACGTGGCCGCCGCCATCGAGTTCGCGGAGTTCGCCGACCTGCCGAACATCTGGCTGGTCGGCTGGTCCTTCGGCACCGACCTGACCCTGATGTACGGGCTGGACCCGGCGATCGCCGGCGCGGTCCTGCTCTCCCCGCCGCTGCGCTTCTCGAAGCCGGAGCACCTGGAGGCCTGGGCGGCCGGTGGCAAGCCGGTGACCGCGCTGATCCCCGAGTTCGACGACTACCTGCGCCCCGCCGAGGCGGCCGAGCGGTTCGCCGCGATCCCGCAGGCCGAGGTGGTGCCGGTGCCGGGCGCCAAGCACCTGTGGGTCGGCGACGCCGAGAAGGTGCTCGACGAGATCGTCCGCCGGGTCGCGCCAGAGGTGCCCACGCCGCTGCCCACCACCTGGGACGGCCCGATGGAGACCGGCGACGCCAGCGCCTATGCCGACCGGACAGTGGCCGCTTTCAACGGTCCTCAAGGCTAGGGATCGCCACCTCGCGCATGATCAGCTGGATGGCGGCCACCATCGGGATGGCGACCAGGGCGCCGACGACGCCGAAGAGCCCCACCCCGACCAGGGCCGCCACCAGCGCCGCGACGTCGCTCACCCGGACCGACCGGCGCATCACCCGCGGGTAGATCAGATAGTTCTCCACCTGCTGGTAGACGATGAAGAACGCGATGCAGACGATGCCGGCGGTCACCGATTCGGCGAAGCCGACCAGGCTGACCACGACGGCGCCGATGGTCGCGCCGATCTGCGGGATCAGGTCGCAGACCGCCACCACCACGGCCAGCGCGAACGGATAGGCCAGGCCGAGCGCGAGCGCCAGCCCGAAACTGCACACCCCGGCCAGTACGGCGATCGCCAGCGCCCCGACCATGTAGGCGCCCACCTTGCTGAGGATCTCGTCGGTGAGCAGCGCGACCCGCTCCCGGCGGCTGGCCGGCACGAGGCGGTAACCGGTCGCCTTGATCCGGTCGAAGGCGGCCATGAAGTAGATCGTCAGCACCAGCACGGTCAGGATGTTGAAGATCGTGCCGAACAGCAGCCGGGCACCGCCGACCACCCCGCCCAGGGCGTTGCCGACCGTCCCGGCGTTCACCGCGCCCTGCACCTTGGTCGCGATGTCGTAGCGCTGCACCAGATCATTGACCGTCCGGCTGCGGCGCAGGCCCTCCACCACCTCGGGTGCGTTGTTGATCAGCTCGGTGGTCTGGGTGACCAGCGGCGGAATCAACGCCACCAGGCCGCCGACCAGCAGCAGCACCACGCTGAGCGCGACGACCGCCACGGCCGCGCCGCGCGGCAGGCCCCAGCCGCGCAGCCGGGTCACCGCCGGGTTCAGACCGATCGCCAGGAACAGCGCGATGAAGATCAGAACCAGGATCGAGGCCGCATTGCGTACGCCGAGGAAGAGCGTGTACGCCAGGATCAGGCCCAGCCCGAAGAGGAAGCCGACCAGGAAGGGGTTGCGCCGGTTCAGCGGGGGACCGGGCGTGCCGAAGGGCGGCCGCTCCTCAACCTGCGGCGGCTGCTCCTCGACGGGCGGAGTCTCCTCGGGCACGGGTGGCTCGGCGGACATCAACTGAGGCTATCGCCGCTGGGCCACCCCTGCCACCGGTAGTCAATCGGCCTCGGCCGGCACCCGGCTCGCCTGCGGGACGGTCACCTTCGCCGAGGCGGTGACCTTGGCGGGCGGCTCCGAACCGGCGGGATCGGCGGGCTTCTCGTCGTCCTCGGGCTCGGCGGCGGCGGCCAGCACCGCGGCGGCGGCCAGCTCGGCCACCCGTTTCGCCTCTTTCTGCACCTGGCGGCGCACCTCGGCGGCGTGCCGCTCGGCGGCCTCGCCGGAGCGTTTGGCCTCGGCCGCCCGGTTCAGCTCGGCCTCCAGCTCCTGCTTCGCCTCGGCGAGGCGAAGCGCGACCTGCTCGGTCTCCTTCTCGGCCGCCTTCGCCGCCTCCTGCGCGGCGTTCCGCCGCTTCTCGGCGCCGGACGTCTCGACCAGAGCGGCCTCCAGATCACGGCCGGCCTGCGCGATCTTCTCCTGCTGCCCGGCGATCTCCTTGCGTACGGCGGTGGCCTGGTCGTCGGAGCGGCGCAGCACCTCCTCGGCGTACTTGTCGGCCTCGCTGCGCAGGTCGGAGCACTGCTTCTCGACGCCGGCCCGCATCTGGCCCAGCTCCTCGATCACCGAGTGCCGGCGCAGCGCCAGCTCGTGCTCCACGGCCGCCTTGAGGTCGGCCTGCTCCCGCTCCGCCTCGGTGCGCTGCGCGATGATCTCCTGCTGCGTCTTCTCCCGCAGCGCCTTGAGCTCCTGCTCGGCCTGCATCCGGGTGGACTGCACGTAGCCGTCCACTTCGGCCTTTGCCCGCTGGGCGTCCTGAGTGGCCTTCTCGGTGATGTGCTTGCCCTCGTTGCGGGCCCGCCCCAGCGTCGCCTCGGCTTCCACGCGCTTCTGCTCCGTGGCCTGCCGCGCGGCGGCGATCGCCTTGTCGGTGGCGACCCGCTTCGCGGTGTCGGCCTTCTCCTCCTCGGCGCGGCGCGCGGCCAGGGTGATCTCGAAGTCCCGGATGCCGTTGTGGGCGTGCGCCTCGGCCTCGGCCCGGATCCGCTCCGCCTCGGCGAGCCGGCTCGCGATGTCGTCGGTGGCGGACGCCTTGATCGCCTCGGCCTGCTCCTCGGCGAGGAGCAGGATCTGCTCCACCCGTTTGCCGAGGTGCCGGAACGACACCTCGCCGGTGATCCCGGATTCGCGCCGGGCCTGGGTGAGCTCCGCCTGCAGACCCTTGATCTGCGCGCTCAGCGCCTGGATCTGCGAATACGCCTGCTCGCGGTCGTTGAGGAGGGCGGCTATCTCGTTCTCCGCCCGGGTGACGTATCGCTCGACCTGCTTCTTCTCATAGCCCCGGAGGGCCGTTTCGAAGCTGGGCTCGGTGGCCGCCTCTCCGCCGAGACCGAAGATTTCACCGCCGTGCGACATGCTGTCCATCCTCACATACGCATCGTCCCGTGGCGTGTCGATACACACCGGGTTGGAAGAGACCATGCGTGTAGTTGCGATTTGTCTGACCTCGGTCTGCAAACCCAGGCAAGCGCGAAACGAGTCAGGCCGTACCGGAGAAACTCCGGTACGGCCTGATTTCGTCATGTGCCGCCCGACGGGTTCACGGTCGCGTATCCGGGACCGCTCCGCAAGCGGAGGAAACTGAGAGCCGGGTCAGGAATTGGTCTGGGCCGCCACCGGCTCGTCACCGGTCTCCGCCTCTTCGGTCTCCTCGGCCTCCGGCTCAGCGGCCCGCTGAGCAGGCGCGGCGGCGGCGGCCACGGCAGCGGCGGCGGCGGCCGCCGGAGCGCCGGCACCGCCGACCCCCGGAACCAGGCCGGAGAGACCGGACAGCATCTGGCCGAGCTGGTTGGTGACCGCGTCCTTCTGACGGGTGAGGTCCTCGACCTCGCGGCGCGCCGCCTGGGTGGTCAGCTCCGCCTCGGTACGGGCATCGCTGAGCAGACGGTTGCCCTCGGTGCGGGACTCGGTGACGGTCTTCTCCGCCAGGGCGCGCGCCTTCTCCACGGTCTCCGAGGAGTACCGCTCGGACTCGATCCGGCGGGCCTCGGCGCGCTGCTCGATCTCCTTGGCGCGGTCCTCGGCGGCACGGGCCCGCTCCTCGGCCTCGGACACCATCTTCTGGGTCGCGGCGACCTGGGCGGCGTGCCGCTCCGACTCCTCGCGCTCCGCCTTCTCCCGGCGCTCGGCGATCTCCAGGGCCAGCGCCTGGAGGTCCTTGTCACGCTTGTCGCGGGCGTCGGTGAGCAGCTTGGTGGCCTCGGCGCGCTTCTCCTCGGCCTCCCGGGCGGTCTTGGCCCGGGCCTGGGTGATCTCCCGCTCGGCGGTGGCGCGCAGCGACGCGACCTCACGCTCCACGGTCGACTTGAGCTCGGCGACCTCGTGGGCGGTGACGGTACGGAGTTGCTTGGTCTCCCGGTCGGCGTCCGACCGCAGCGTGTCGGCCTCGCGGCGGGCCTGCACCCGGGTCTCGGCGGCCTCCCGCTCGGCGTGGGTGCGCACCTGGCCGGCCTCGCGCTCGGCGGTCGCCTTCATGGCGGCGGCCTCGGCGCGGGCCTTGTCGGTGATCTCCCGGGCCTCGAGGCGGGCCGCGGAGAGAATGCCCTCGGACTCCCGCTTCGCCTCGTTCCGGTGGTCGTTCGCCTGCTCCTCGGCGAGACGCAGGATCTGCTCCACCCGGGTGCCCAGTCCGGAGAGCGTCGGCCGGTTGTTCTCCTCCAGCAGCTTGTTGCTGTCGGCCAGCTTCTGCTCGAGCGCGTTCAGCCGCTGCTCGGCCTGGCGCAGACGCCGCTGGGCGTCGTTCATCCGTTGCTCGGCCTCGCCGCGGGCCTGCTCGGACTGGTTCAGCGCGGCGAGCAGCCGGCCGATGTGTCCGTCGACCTGGTGACGGTCGTAGCCGCGGAGGACGACCGTGAAGTCGTGCTGCGAATTCGCGGTCTCGAAGAAGGCCAGGTTCTGATCCTGCTGCTGGGGCATTGCGCCATCCTGGCGAGAAGGGGGCGGACATGCAAGAGCCGAGGGGGCATCCGAACCGCATAGTAGATCAGCTTCGACCTGGAGCGTGGCGCGGCCCCGGACCGTTCGGGTGACGGCCCCGGCCCACCGGTCGGTCCGGTGTCGTCCCGCCGCCACCTGGACAGTCGGGGCTTCGGGTGATCCCGATCCTGCCGCCGATGTCGTCGGCCCTGCTCAATGGCCCCGATCCTGCCAGGAGACCGGGGCCGCGTCAGGTCGATTCACCCGACCGGGGTACCCCCTCCGGCGGGCTCGACCAACTCGACCAGCACGCCACCGGCGTCCTTCGGGTGGACGAAGTTGATCCGGGATCCGGCGGTGCCGCGTTTGGGGGCGTCGTACAGAAGGCGCAAACCGCGGGACCGCAGGGCCGCGGCGGTCGCCTCCACGTCGGCCACCGTGTACGCCAGCTGTTGCAGGCCGGGACCGCTGCGGTCGAGGAACCGCGCGATCGCCGAGTCCGGCCGGGCCGGGGCCAGCAGTTGCAGCCGTGGGCCGTCGCCGTCGCCGACCGCGAGCATCGCCTCCCGTACGCCCTGTTCCTCGTTGGTCTCCTCGTGCACGCAGCGGAGCCCGAAGTTCGCCGTGTAGAAGGCGATCGCCTCGTCCAGGTCGGGCACCGCTATCCCGACGTGATCGATGCGGAGCAGTCCGGGGAATGTGACATTCCCGTCCCGTCCAGCGCTCGGTGTGTCGTCTGTCATGCGGTTAGTCTCTGACCTGACCCATCGTTAAGGCCACCCCGGGTGTCGCCCCCATCACCCGGTCGTAGATCGGATCGTGACCATGACCAGCTCCGTCATCGTCAGTGGCGCCCGGACCCCGATGGGGCGCCTGCTGGGCAACCTCAAGCACCTCCCCGCCACCGCGCTGGGCGGTCACGCGATCGCGGCGGCGCTGAGCCGCGGCGGCGTCGACCCCGAGCGGGTCCAGTACGTGATCATGGGTCAGGTGCTCCAGGCCGGCTGCGGCCAGATCCCGGCCCGGCAGGCCGCGGTGGCGGCCGGCATCCCGATGACCACGCCCGCCCTGACGGTCAACAAGGTCTGCCTCTCCGGCATCGACGCGGTGGCGCTGGCCGACCAGCTGATCCGGGCCGGCGAGTTCGACGTGGTGGTGGCCGGCGGCATGGAGTCCATGACCAATGCGCCGCATCTGCTGGCCGATCAGCGCCAGGGCCGTAAGTTCGGTGACGTGCTGGTGCGTGACCACACCGCGATCGACGGCCTGATGGACCCGTGGGCCGGCATCTCGATGGGCGAGTCCACCGAGGCGAGCGGCGCCCGGCTGGGCATCACCCGCGAGCAGCAGGACGCGTTCGCCGCCCGCAGCCACCAGCGGGCCGCCGCGGCCCAGCACGACGGCCGGTTCGCCGAGGAGATCGCCGCGGTCCCGGCCGGCGGCCGGGACGCCGGTCAGGTGATCGACACCGACGAGGGTGTCCGCCCCGGCGCCACCGCCGAGTCGCTGTCCGCCCTCCGCCCGGCCTTCACCCCGGACGGCACCATCACCGCGGCCAGCTCCTCGCCGATCTCCGACGGCGCGGCCGCGCTGATCGTGATGAGCCGGGCGAAGGCCGAGGAGCTGGGCCTCACCTGGATCGCCGAGATCGTGTCGCACGGGAACGTCGCCGGGCCGGACAGCTCGCTCCAGTCCCAGCCGTCCAACGCCATCAAGCACGCGCTGGACAAGGCCGGGCTCGAGGTGGACGATCTCGACCTGATCGAGATCAACGAGGCGTTCGCTCAGGTGGCCATCCAGTCGGCCCGCGAGCTGAAGGTGGATGAGGAGATCGTCAACGTGAACGGTGGCGCCATCGCGCTCGGGCACCCGATCGGGATGTCCGGAGCCCGGCTGGTGCTCACCCTCGCCCTGGAGCTGCGGCGCCGCGGCGGCGGGCTGGGCGCGGCCGCGCTGTGCGGCGGCGGTGGCCAGGGCGACGCGCTGATCATCAAGGTGCCGGCGGCGTGACGTCGAGGCGGACCCGTGATGTGCCCTCCCTCGTCGCCAAGGCCCGGGAGGGCGACGCGCGGTCCGTGGCCCGGCTGATCAGCCTGGTGGAGAACGGCGATCCCGCGCTGCCCGAGGTGGCCGCCGCGATGGCCCCGTTCGCCGGCCGGGCCCAGGTCGTCGGCCTGACCGGCGCGCCCGGCGTGGGCAAGTCGACCACGACGAACGAGCTGGTCCGGGCCCTCCGCGAGACGGGGAACCGGGTCGGGGTGCTGGCCGTCGACCCGTCCAGCCCGTTCACCGGCGGGGCGATCCTCGGCGACCGGATCCGCATGCAGGACCACACCGCCGACTCCGGCGTCTACATCCGCTCGATGTCCAGCCGCGGCCAGCTGGGTGGGCTCTCCGCGGCCACCCCGCAGGCGGTCCGGGTGCTGGAGGGCGCCGGCTGCGACGTGATCCTGGTCGAGACGGTCGGCGTGGGCCAGGCCGAGGTGGAGATCGCCTCCCTCGCCGACACCACGCTCGTGCTGCTCGCGCCGGGGATGGGCGACGCCATCCAGGCGGTCAAGGCCGGGGTGCTGGAGATCGCCGACGTCTTCGTGATCAACAAGGCGGACCGGCCCGGCGCCGACGCCACCTACCGCGACATCCAGGGGATGCTCGCGCTCGGCGGGCGCGGCCCGGACGAGTGGCGGCCCCAGGTGGTGCGCGCGATCGCGGCCAAGGGTGAGGGCATCGACGACGTGGTGGCCGCCATCGGCAAGCACCGGGACTGGCTGGAGAGCACCGGCAACCTGCGCAGGCGCCGGGAGCACCGGGCGTCGGCGGAGATCTCGGCGCTGGCGCTGGGCACGCTGCGGGCCCGGATCGGCGATCTCAGCGGCGGCACGGCCCTGCCGCTCCTCGCCGCACGCGTCGTGGACGGTGAGATCGACCCGCACGCCGCCGCCGCCGAACTGGTCGCCGGTCTCTAGCCGAAGCGGGCCAGCGTCTCGTCGATGAGCGCGCGGTCCCAGCTCAGGCTGCCGTCGTCCAGGTCGGCGACGACCCCGCGCAGCCAGGCGATCTCGGCCCGCAGCACGGCCGCCCGGTACTCGTCCTCGATCAGGAAGAGCCGGGGCAGGCCGGGTGGCGCCTGCGCGTCGATGGCCGCGACCCGGTCGGTGAGTGTCTCGAGCCGCCGTTCGAGCAGCTCCCGGGTCTCGGCCGGGCTGAGGATCGGCAGGAAGGCGAGCGCCACCGGGAACTCCGGGAACTCCCGGGCCGGCTCGGGCAGCATCTCCAGCAGCCAGCGGCGCAGCGTGGCGGCGCCCTCCTCGGTCACCTCGTAGACGGTCCGCTCCGGGCGCCCGGCCTCCCGGCTGGTGCCGCCGGGGCGGGCCAGTCCCTCCCGGACCAGCCGGTCGAGGGTCTGGTAGACGCTGTTCCGCTGCGCCACGTTGACCAGTTGGTCCTGACCGCGCTGCTTGATCACCTGCTGCATCCGGTACGGGTGCATCGGCGCCTCCACGAGCAGGGCCAGCAGAACCATCGCCAGGGGAGACCGCTTCATGCGGCCAGCTTAGGACTTGACGATTCTTAGTCATCTCATTAATAGTTATCCAATGACTAAAGAAGCTGTCGTGATCGGTGGCGGCATCGCCGGCACCGCCACCGCCATCGCCCTGCACCGCGCCGGCTGGCGCCCGGTGATCTACGAGGCCGCCGAGCGGGACGCCGGTGAGCGGGGCGTCTTCGTGACCCTCGCGGTCAACGGGGTGACCGCCCTGCGTGCCCTCGGCCTGGACCCGGCGACGGTTCTGGCCCGCGGGTTCGCCACCCCGGTGATCGCGCTGCACGGCGCCTCCGGGCGGCTGCTCGCCGAGGTCCCGCTCGGTGGGCCGCTGGCGGACGGGACGGTCAGCACCACGATCCGTCGCTCCGATCTGTACTCGGCACTGCGCGCCGAGGTGGCCGCCCGCGGCATCCCGATCGAGTACGGCGCCCGGCTGACCGGCGTGTCCGGCGCCGTGGCCGAGTTCGCCGACGGCCGCACGGCGCGGGGAGACCTGCTGGTCGGCGCGGATGGACTGCACTCGCGTACCAGGGAGGTTCTCGATCCGAAGGTTCCTCAGCCGCACTATCTCGGCCTGCTCAACACCGGTGGCTTCACCGACGGCCCGGTCCGGGACGCGCCGCCGCCCGGGGTGATGCGGATGTCCTTCGGCCGGCGTGCCTTCTTCGGCTGGGTGACCGCCCCGGACGGCTCCGTCTGGTGGTTCGCCAACCCGCCGCGCCGGCGGCCGGCCGAGCCCGGCGAGTTCACCCCGGACAGCTGGCGGGCGTACCTGCTGGAGTTGTTCGCCGGCGACCCGGCGGCTGATCTGATCCGGGCCAGCAGCGAGGTCCTCGGGCCGTGGAACACCCGGGACCTGCGGCGGGTGCCGGTCTGGCACGGCGAGCGGATCGTCCTGACCGGCGACGCGGCACACGCCGTCGCGCCGTCCTCCGGTCAGGGCGCGTCGATGGCGCTGGAGGACGCCGTGGTCCTCGGGCACAGCCTGCGCGAGAACCGGGACGTCCCGGCGGCCCTCGCGGCGTACGCGGCCGCCCGCCGCCCCCGGGTGGAGAAGGTGGTCGTCCAGGGCCGGCGCAGCAGTTCCTCGAAGGTGCTCGGCCCGGTCCGCGCGGCGCTGCGGGACGCCACCCTGCCGGCGGTCATGCGGCTGCTGTACCGCAACGGCGACCCGCAGGCCTGGATCTTCGAACACCGGCTTCCGGGGGCTTAATGATCGTTCAGTTCTGCTCTACGATGGCCGCATGGACGCTGCCGAGATCCATGCCGGCCGGGAACGCTGGCAACGACGCTACGATGCGGCCCGCAAGCGGGACGCCGACTTCACCACGCTCTCCGGCGTGACGGTCGACCCCGTCTACGGGCCCCCCGAAGGCGCCGCCCATCCCGGATTCGAGCGGATCGGATGGCCGGGCGAGTTCCCGTACACCCGGGGTCTCTATCCGACCGGATACCGCGGACGGACCTGGACCATCCGCCAGTTCGCGGGGTTCGGCAACGCGCGGCAGACCAACGAGCGCTACAAGATGATCCTGGCCGCCGGCGGCGGCGGTCTCAGCGTCGCGTTCGACATGCCCACCCTGATGGGCCGCGACTCCGACGAGCCCGAGTCGCTCGGCGAGGTCGGGCACTGCGGCGTCGCGATCGACTCGGCCGCCGACATGGAGGTGCTGTTCGAGGGCATCCCGCTCCAGGACGTCACCACCAGCATGACCATCTCCGGCCCGGCGGTGCCGGTCTTCTGCATGTACCTGGTGGCCGCCGAACGGCAGGGCGTCAACCTGCGCGACCTCGACGGCACCCTCCAGACCGACATCTTCAAGGAGTACATCGCGCAGAAGGAGTGGCTCTTCGCCCCGGAGCCGCACCTGCGCCTGATCGGCGACCTGATGGAGTACTGCGCCGCCGAGATCCCGAAGTACAAGCCGCTGTCGGTGAGCGGCTACCACATCCGGGAGGCCGGCTCGACCGCCGCGCAGGAGCTGGCGTACACGCTGGCCGACGGCTTCGGCTACGTCGAACTGGGACTGTCCCGCGGCCTCGACGTCAACCAGTTCGCGCCCGGGCTGAGCTTCTTCTTCGACGCGCACGTGGACTTCTTCGAGGAGATCGCCAAGTTCCGCGCGGCCCGGCGGATCTGGGCCCGGCACCTGCGCGACGACTACGGCGCCACCAGCGAGAAGGCGCTGTGGCTCAAGTTCCACACGCAGACCGCCGGGGTCTCGCTCACCGCCCAGCAGCCGGTCAACAACGTGGTCCGGACCGCCATCGAGGCGCTCTCCGCGGTCCTCGGCGGCACCAACTCGCTGCACACCAACGCCCTCGACGAGACCCTCGCACTGCCCACCGACGAGTCCGCCGAGATCGCCCTGCGCACCCAGCAGGTGATCATGGAGGAGACCGGGGTGGTCAATGTGGCCGACCCGCTCGGCGGATCGTGGTACGTGGAGGCGCTCACCGACCGGATCGAGGCCGAGGCGGAGGAGATCTTCACCCGGATCCGCGAGCTCGGCCACGACGGCAGCATCACCGCCGGCATCCTGCGGGGCATCGAGGACGGCTGGTTCACCGCGCACATCGCCGAGGCCGCGTTCGCCTACCAGCAGGCGCTGGAGAAGGGCGACAAGAAGGTGGTCGGCGTCAACGCGCACAACAGCACCCTGGCCAAGGAGCTGGAGATCCTGCGCGTCTCCCACGAGGTCGAGCAGGTGCAGCGGCGCGAGCTCTCCGCCCGCAAGACCGACCGCGACGGGGTACGGGTGAAAGCGGCTCTGGAACGGATGGTCGCGCTGGCCCGTACCGGGGAGAACATGATCCCCGCGATGCTCGACGCCGTCCGTGCCGAAGCCACCCTCGGCGAGATCTGCGGCGTGCTGAAATCGGAGTGGGGGATCTACCGGGAGCCGCCGCGCTTCTGACCACCGGACCCGGCCGGCTCCCGGGCCGGCCGGGTCGTTGTGACGTCCGATATCGAGGGGCTGGTGGCGGCGCGAACAGGCGTGACAGCGTGCGAGACTAGGTAACCATGAGCGACCCACGGACCACTCCGTCGATCTTCACCCGCGGCGCGGTCGATCTCAGCGCGCTGCGCCCCGCGGCACCGGCCAAACCGGCCGCCCCCAGCAGTCCCGCCGCCCCCGCGGCCACCCCGGACGCGGGCGTGCCGGGCACGGTGCCCGGCGTCAATCCGGAGACGGTCATCGATGTCACAGAGGCCGACTTCCAGGCCGTTCTGGAGCGGTCACTGACCACTCCGGTGCTTCTGGACTTCTGGGCCGACTGGTGCGACCCGTGCAAGAAGCTGTCGCCGGTGCTGGAGCGCCTGGCCGCTGAGTACGGCGGTGCGTGGATACTCGGCAAGGTCAATGTGGATCTCAACCCGCGCCTGGCGCAGGTGTTCCGGGTGCAGGGCATCCCCCAGGTGACCGCGGTGATCGGCGGGCAGCCGGTGGAGGGCTTCAGCGGAGTCCTGCCCGAGGCCCAGATCCGGCAATACATCGACGCCGTCCTCAAGGCGGCCGGGGTCGAGGTGGCCACCCCCGAGGACCCGCGCCTCGACGCGGCCGACGACGCCCTGATGACCGGCGACCTGGACGAGGCCGAGGCGGCGTACCGGAAGATCCTGGCCGAGTCGCCCGCCGACGCGGCCGCCGAGTCCGGCCTCGCCCAGGTCGAGCTGTACCGGCGGATCAGCGGCGCCGACCCGTCGTCCGTGCTGGCCAAGGCCGCCGCCGACCCCGACGACGTGGCCGCCCAGCGGCTCGCCGCCGACATCGAGGTGCTCAGCGGTCAGGCTCCGGACGCGTACGCCCGCCTGATCGCCCTGATCAAGCGGACCACCGGCGACGACCGGGAGGCCGTCCGCAAGCACCTGCTGTCGCTGTTCCTCGTGGCCGGCCCGGAGGACCCCGCGGTCGCCGGCGCGCGGCGTGCGCTGGCCAGCGCGCTCTTCTAGCCCGCGGTTCTCGTAGGCTGCGGTTCTCGTAGCCCGCGGTTGTCGAACGAAGGAGGGCGTCGTGCGCCGCATCGCCGTTCTGGACGCGCCGTCCAATCTCGGCCTGCGCCCGCCGACCGCGACGTCGGTGCCGGGCTGCGCCAAAGCGCCCGGCGCCCTCCGCGATCAGGGCCTGCTCACCCGCCTCGCCGCCCGCGACGCGGGCTGCCTCACCCCGCCGCGGTACGACCCGGGCGACTGGCGACCCGGCGACGGGGTGGCCCACGCCGCCGAGATCGCCGCATACTCGCGGGCGCTCGCCGACCGGATCGGCGCCATCATCGACGGCGGCGAGTTCCCGGTCGTCCTCGGCGGGGACTGCTCCATCCTGATCGGATCGGGCATCGCCATGCACCGGCTCGGCGACGCGGTCGGCGGCCGCATCGGGCTGGTGTTCGTGGACGGTCACTCCGACTTCCGGCACCCCGGCAACGCGTCGTACGTGGGCGCCGCCGCCGGTGAGGACCTCGCCCTCGTCACCGGCCGCGGCCAGGCGAACCTCGCGGCCATCGAGTCCCGCCGGCCGTACTTCCGCGACATCGACGTGGTCGTCCTCGGCATCCGCGCCCAGGACGAGTACCGCCTCGACCTCCAGGCCGCCGGCATCGTGACGCGGCCGGTCCCCGCGCTGCGTGCCGAGGGCGCCGCCCGCAGCGCCCAGTGGGCCCGCGACCAGCTCGTCGACTGCGCCGGCTACTGGGTGCACGTGGACGTCGACGTCCTCGACCCGGCCGTCATGCCCGCCGTCGACGCCCCCGACCCGGGCGGCATCGCCTTCCCCGAGCTGGAGTTGCTGCTGGCCGGCCTGGTCGAGTCCCCGCACTGCCTGGGCGTCGAGATCACCGTCTTCGACCCGGACTACGACCCGGACGGCCGGTACGCCGCCGAGATCACGTCCGCCGTGGCGAGCGGGTTGTCCCCGGTCCGGGCCACGACCCCGCGCCCGGACCTGGTCGCGGCCCGCCGCGACCTGGCCACCACGGCCACACCGGACCTCAAGGCGGCCGCCGGCGACCCGGCCGCGCCCGCCGCACCGGACTTCGAGGCGGCCGACACCGCTACGTCGGCCACTGAGCCTTCCCGCACGTCGGCCGGCGAGCGGCCCGGCTCGGCGACGACCGGTGACTCCGCTGGTGGAACCGCGCTCGCCGAGTCCGCGCCCGGAGCCGGGCCGGGTTCGGAAGCCGCCGCGGGCGGGGCGCCGGCCGGCGAGGCGTCAGCCAGGGCCGAATCGTCTGATGCGCAGACGGCGGATCCCGCAGACGGCGCATCAGCCGGTGAGCCGGGGTCCGGGGCCGCGTCCGGCAGCGCGGGGGCGGTCGATTCCGCTGGTGGGAACCCGCTCGGTGAAGCGCCGGTCTCAGCCGGGTCCGGGCCGGTTGCGCCCGATTCCGGGTCCGGGCCGGTTGCGCCCGCCGGCGGATCGGGGGCGGTCGACCCAGGCGCCGGTGTGCCGCTCGGCGAGCCCGCAGCCGGGGCCGGGGCGGGTGTCGCGGCGCGCGGCGCGATCCCGGTACAGGTGGGTCCGTCCTCCTCCGGTGACGCCGCGACGGAGAGCGGCCGGGGCGGGTCCGCGTCGGCTCGCCCGATGGAGAACACGCTGCCCGTGGACGCGGAGTTCGTCCTGGCGGCGGCCCTCGGCACATCGCGGAGCGCCAACGGCCGCCGCACGGCCGGCATCGGGGACGACTCCCGGACAGCCCATGACCGATTCAGCTCATCCCCGGCATCGAACGGCTCGACGCACAGCGAGGCCGTTGAGGTCTCCTACCAGGTGGGCGAACCCGGTGACGACCCCGGCGTGGAAGCCGATCCGGACCGATCAGACCCGGAAAGCTCCAGCCGAACCGATACAGACCACGCCGACCGGGATCATGCCGACCGGGACCGCGCCGATTCGGAGAGCGCCGATCCTGGCGACGCCGACCTGGACGGTTCAGACCCGGAAGAGGCCGAGCCGGAGGCGACGTCCGAACCGGCCGATCAGGAATCCGTGCCGCCGCGTGACAAACCGGACACCAGGTCTGGGCCGAACGAGGTGCGCCTGCTCTCCCGGCTGCTCGGTTCCGCTCCGCTGCTCGACTCGGAGCCGATCCCCGCGACCCGTCCCGGCATGCTGCGCCCGCGCCCGCCGGCGGATCCGCCCGTGGACGGCGGCTTCGGCCCGCCGACCGCGGGCCCGGACCCTCTCGACGGTCTCCCACCCGGCGCCGCCTGATCGCTGCCCGGCCCGCTGAACGACCCTCACGGCCGGCTGGATCTTCCCGGCTGGTTGTGGGTGCTGTTTCGGTGGGGTGAGACAGCACTGGCAGCCGGCCGGATCGGTTCGGGTGGGGGTGACCGGAGGCATCGGCCCGGCGGGCGCGTCACGGCCTGGACCGGGCAGATGCTCGCGGGGTGCTACGGGACGGTCCACGTTGGCGGGTGCGGTCCACCCCGTACGAAATAGGTCAGTTCAATGCGGTGAGGAAGCGTTTTACGGCCGGGACGGCGGCCTCGGAGCCGGCGCCGCCCTTCTGGACCATGACGGCGAAGGCGATGTCGCCCTGGTAGCCGACGAACCAGGAGTGGGTGTCGGCGGAGCCGGTCTGGAATTCGGCGGTGCCGGTCTTGCCGTAGACCGGTTTGCCGGGGACGGAGCGGAGGGCGGTGCCCGTGCCGGACGTGACCACTTCGCGCATCATCGAGCGGAGCGCGGTGATGGCCTCCTGGTCGAGTTGCTGGGCGGGGGTGGCGGTGGGCGCCGGGTCGAGGACCAGGGTGGGGGCCTGGAACTGTCCCTTGGCGACGCCCGCGGTGGCCGCGGCCATGGCGAGCGGGCTCACCACCGTGCTGCCTTGACCGAAAACGGCCGCTGCCAGCTCGGTGGCGGTGCCGCCGTCGGAGACCTGGCCGGTGTAGGCGTCGACGCCGAGGTCCCATTTTCCGCCGAGGCCGAGGACGCCGGCCGCCTCCTGGAGTCCGGCGGAGCCGAGTTTCGGGGCGAGGGCGGCGAAGGCGGTGTTGCAGGACTTCGCGAAATCGACGTGGAACGGGACCTTGCCGAGCGCGGTGTCGTGTGAGTTCTTGAACTCGCGGCCGTCGACGGTGAGGGTCTTCGGGCAGTCGACGGCGGTGTCGGCGGTGATCGCGTCGCGGGCGAGCAGCCCGTACGCGGAGATCATCTTGAAGGTCGAGCCGGGCGGCACCTGCCCGGTGAAGGCGGTGTTGACGCCGCCCGGGTCGGGCCCGTTGGCGGCGGCCAGCACGGCGCCGTCACCGACCCGGATCGCCACCAGCGAGCTGGGCTGTTTCTCGGCGGCGAGGGCCTGGTCGGCGGCGTTCTGCACCCGGGTGTCCAGGGTGATCTTCACGGGTTTGCCGGCGACCGGCTCGGAGGTGAAGAGCTTGGTGTCCTCGGTGGCGCCGTCGGCGGCCTCGCGGGCGATGACCACCGAGAGGCCGGAGACGCCGCGCAGGGTGGTGTCGTACTTCTCCTGGAGCCCGCCGTGCCCGGTGTTGTCACCGACCGCGAGCACCCCGCCGGAGTTGGCGATGTCCTCCTCGGTGGCCTGGTCGACGGTGCCGAGCAGGGAGCGGGCGAACTCCCGGGTGGGCGCGAGCGACCGGGTCTCCTCGCGGAAGACGGTGCCGGCCAGCGGCCGGACGTCCGTCCGGATCTTGTCGTAGACCGCCCGGCGCAGCGTGACGAGTTCGATGAAGGCGCCCGGGTCGGACTGTTCGACGCGGGTCCTCAGGGTGCCGAGGTCGACGTCGACGTCCACCTTGCGGAACGCCGCGGCCAGGTCTTTCTGGAGCTGGGCGAGGTCCTTGATCTTCTCCGGGCTGACGCCGATGACGACCACCTTCTGCGGCCCGAAGAGCGCCTTGCCGTTCGCGTCGACGATGGCGGCGCGTTCCGGGGCGACCCGCCGGAGCCGGAGCTTGTCGCCGGGGCTGAGCTCGGACTGGACCATGGCCGGCTCCCAGACGACCTGCCAGCCGTCGCTCTTGGCCTTGGTGAGCCGGACGGTGCTCGGGTAGCTCCACTCGACGCCGCCGGGCAGCGCCCACTTGACGGTGACCGGCGCGGTGGCGTCGTCGCCGGTGGTCTTGACGTCGCCGGTGCCGGACACGGTGACCTTCTGGTCCAGGAGGTCGCCGTAGAGGTCGCGCATCTGGGTCTGCACCTCGGGCGCGGGAACCTCGGCGCCGGCCGCGGTGACGAAGCCGACCTTGTTCAGGTCGCCTCCGGACCAGCCGCTCAGGAAGTCGGAGACGGTGTCGCCGGGGCCTTCCGCGGAGCAGCCGGTCAACCCGCCCGCGGTCAGCACGAGCAGCAGTGCGGACAGGCCCGCCGGGGTGCGGCGCATGTGTGTTCCTCCCATGAGACGACCGTGAACGACCGTGAACGCTGTGACAACCATGATTGGCTAGGTCGCACGGTAATGGGTACAAGCCCGTCGTGGGGGTTCCCGGATGGGGCGATACCACCCAAACGCCGCTGGCACACCCGGGGTGTGAGGTGGGCCATGGGCATGGTTCTAGGCTGTGCTCGACACGTTCGAGCCCACAATGCCGTGGGTGAGGGGAGCGCCGGACCATGGCTGTCGCCGACGAGGCAGCGACCGATTCTGATCAGACCGTTCTCGACGATGTGCCAAACGCTGAGCGGTTGGTGGCGCAGGCTGTCGAACAGGCGGGGGACGACCACACGACCGCATCTCTGGTGGGCCGCTTCTGGCGGTTCGCACCCGACGAGGAACTGGTCGGATACACACCCCAGGAGATGTTCGCGGCCGCGGCGGAGCACCGCGAACTGGCCCGCAACCGGCTGCCCGGTGAGCTGAAACTCGCCATCACCGAGCCGTCCGGGTCGCAGTCGCACAGCGTCCTGCGGATCGTCACCGACGACATGCCGTTCCTGGTCGACTCGGTGATCGCCCTGCTCAACGCCCACAACCTCCAGGTGTATCTGACGGTTCACCCGCTGATCGTGGTGCGCCGCGAGCCGCTCGGGGCGCTGGCCCACCTCGAGGCCGAGGTGGAGCCGGACGACGCCATCGAGGGCGACCTGGTGGAGAGCTGGATCCGGATCGAGATCGACCCGGTCCGCCGCCCGGAGGCCCGCGAGCAACTGCTCAACGAGGTGCGGCGGGTGCTCACCGACGTACGGGACGCGGTGGAGGACTGGCCGCGGATGCGCCAGCGGGCCATGGTCATCTCCGACGAGCTGGCCGCCGCCCGGGGCTCCGAGCACCCCTCACCGGTGCCGGACAAGGACCTCACCGACTCGATCGAGCTGCTCAAGTGGCTGGCCAACGATCACTTCACCTTCCTGGGGTACCGGGAGTACCGGCTGGACGACGGGGTCCTGTCCGCGGTTCCGGGCACCGGGCTGGGCATCCTGCGCGGGGCGAGCAAGCCGCGCCGGCTGGCCGAGGAGATGGCCCCGGAGATCTACGAGCGGGCCATGGAGAAGCGGCTCCTGGTGATCACCAAGGCCAACTCGCGGGCCAGCGTGCACCGCTCCGCGTACCTCGACTACATCGGCGTGAAGCTGTTCGACGAGGCCGGCGAGGTGGTCGGCGAGCGGCGGTTCCTCGGCCTGTTCTCCAGCTCGGCGTACCGGACGAGCGTGCGCGAGCTGCCGGTGGTCCGGCGCAAGGTGCAGGAGGTGATGGACCGTTCGGGCCTGTCGCCGCGCGGCCACTCCGGCAAGGACCTGCTCCAGATCCTGGAGACCTACCCCCGGGACGAGCTCTTCCAGATCAAGACCGACGACCTGTACGAGGCGGTCATCGGGGTGCTGCGGATGGCCGGCCGCCGGCAGCTGCGCCTCTTCCTGCGCCGCGACGGGTACGGCCGGTTCATCTCCTGCCTCATCTACCTGCCCCGGGACCGCTTCACCACCGGCAACCGGCTGCGCATGCAGGAGATCCTGCTCCGTGAGCTGAACGGCGTCGGGGTGGACTACACGACCCGGGTCACCGAGCGGATGCTGGCGCGGGTGCACTTCATCGTGCGTACCGACCCGGCCGCCCCGCCCGGCCAGTTGGACCCGAACGAGCTGGCCGAGCGGCTCGCCGACGCGACCCGGATGTGGGACGACGACTTCTCCCTGGTGCTGGAGCGCAAACTCGGCGACGAGCAGGCGCGGCGGCTGTTCCAGCGGTACTCGGCGGCCTACCCGGAGAGCTACAAGAACACGCACACCCCGTACGAGGGGATGCAGGACCTGGCCAAGCTGGAGCTCCTCGAGGAGCCCGGCCAGCTGGCCATGCACCTGTTCCGGCGGCGGCGACTGGGCGCGGACGGCACTCCGCAGCCGGACGAGCGCGACGTCCGGTTCAAGGTCTACCGGTACGGCGAGCCGATGATGCTCTCCGCCGTCCTGCCGGTGCTGCACTCGCTGGGCGTCCGGGTCACCGACGAGCGGCCGTACGAGATCCGCCGCCCCGACGGCACCATCTACCTGTACGACTTCGGCCTGCTGCCCCCGGCCGGCCACCGCGAGCTGGCCGAGGTCCGCCCGCAGGTGGAGAACGCGTTCGCGGCCGCCTGGCGGGGCGAGGCCGAGGTGGACGGCTTCAACGAGCTGGTGCTGCGGGCCGGTCTCACCTGGCGGCAGGTGGTGGTGCTGCGGGCCTACGCCAAGTACCTGCGCCAGGCCGGGAACGTCTTCACCCAGCAGTACGTGGAGTCCACCTTCACGGCGTACCCGGAGATCGCCGGTCTGCTGGTGCGGCTCTTCGAGGTGCGGTTCTCCCCGGCGCTGCCGATCGGCGAGGCGGAGCGGACCCGTCGCGCCGGCGAGCTGCGGGGCCGGATCACCGAGCTGCTCGACCAGGTGGAGAGCCTGGACCAGGACCGGATCCTGCGCTCCTACCTGACCCTCATCGAGGCGACCCTGCGGACCAGCTTCTACCAGCGTGGGGTGGAGGGCCGGCCCAAGTCGTACGTGGCCTTCAAGCTGGACCCGCAGGCCATCCCGGAGCTGCCGCAGCCCCGGCCGAAGTTCGAGATCTTCGTCTACTCGCCCCGGTTCGAGGGCGTGCACCTACGGTTCGGCGCCGTGGCCCGGGGCGGTCTGCGCTGGTCGGACCGGCGGGAGGACTTCCGGACCGAGGTGCTCGGCCTGGTCAAGGCGCAGATGGTGAAGAACTCGGTGATCGTGCCGGTGGGCGCGAAGGGCGGCTTCGTGCTCAAGCAGAAGCCGGGCGACCGGGACGAGGCGGTGGAGTGCTACCAGAGCTTCATCACGGCGCTGCTCGACGTCACCGACAACATCCTGAGCGGCAAGATCGTGCCGCCGGAGGACGTGGTCCGGCACGACGGCGACGACCCGTACCTGGTGGTGGCCGCGGACAAGGGCACCGCCACGTTCAGCGACATCGCCAACGAGATCTCGGTCCGCAAGGACTTCTGGATGGGCGACGCGTTCGCCAGCGGCGGCTCGGCCGGTTACGACCACAAGAAGATGGGCATCACCGCCCGGGGCGCGTGGGAGTCGGTCAAGAAGCACTTCCGTGACCTGGGCACCGACACCCAGTCCGAGGATTTCACGGTGGTCGGCGTCGGGGACATGTCCGGCGACGTCTTCGGCAACGGCATGCTGCTGTCGCAGCACATCCGGTTGGTGGCGGCCTTCGACCACCGCCACATCTTCCTGGACCCGGACCCCGATTCCGCGATCTCGTACGCGGAACGCGAGCGCCTGTTCGGCCTGCCCCGATCGTCCTGGGCCGACTACGACGCGTCGCTGATCAGCGAGGGCGGCGGGGTGTACCCCAGGTCGGCCAAGTCGATCCCGGTCAGCCCGCAGGTCCGGGTCGCGCTGGGTCTCGGCGAGGCGCCCGCGATCAGCCCCGCCGACCTGATGCGGGCCATCCTCAAGGCCCCGGTCGACCTGCTGTTCAACGGCGGCATCGGCACCTACGTGAAGGGCGCCGCCGAGTCGCACGCCGAGGTGGGCGACAAGGGCAACGACGCGATCCGGATCAACGGCTCGGACCTGCGGGTCAAGGTGGTCGGCGAGGGCGGCAACCTGGGGTTGACCCAGCGCGGGCGGATCGAGTTCGCCCGCTCAGGTGGCCGGGTGTTCACCGACTTCATCGACAACTCGGCCGGGGTGGACTGCTCGGACCACGAGGTCAACATCAAGATCCTGCTGGGTGGGGCGGTCGTCGACGGCGAGCTGTCCCTGCCGGAGCGGGACGAGCTGCTCGCCGCGATGACCGGCGAGGTCGGCGAGCTGGTGCTGCGGGACAACTACGAGCAGGCCATGGCGCTGGGCAACGCCCGGTCGCAGGCGCACTCGCTGCTCCCGGTGCACCGGCGGCTGCTCACGTCGCTGGAGGAACGCGGCGAGCTGAACCGGGAGCTGGAGGCGCTGCCGTCGGATCTGGAGCTGGCCGCCCGGTACGAGAACGGCCAGGGTCTCACTCCTCCGGAATTCGCGGTGCTCCTCGCGTACGTCAAGATCAGTTTGGAGCGTGAGGTCCTCGCGGACGAGCTGGTCGACGAGGCCTGGACCACCGATGTGCTGTCCGGGTATTTCCCGACCCCGCTGCGCGAGCGGTTCGCCGGGCGGATGGCCGGGCACCGGCTGCGCCGGGAGATCATCTCGACGGCGCTGGTGAACGAGGTGGTCAACCGGGGCGGCACCTCGTTCGTCTACCGGGCGATGGAGGAGAGCGGGGCGTCGGCGGCCGACGTGATCCGGGCCTACGTGGTGGTTCGCGACGTCTTCGGCCTGGAGGAGATCTGGGCGGCCGGTGAGGCGCTGGACAACCGGGTGCCGACCTCGGCGCAGACGCTGGTCTTCCTGGAGACCCGGCGGCTGCTCGACCGGGCGGTCCGCTGGCTGGTCAGCACCCGGCGCTCGCCGCTCGACGTGCCCGGTGAGATCGCCAAGCTGCGGCCCGGCATCTCGACGCTGCTGCCGCTGCTGCCCGAGGTGATCGTCGGCGCCGAGCGGCGGGCCCTGTTCGACCGGATCGCCGAACTGGTCGCGAAGGACGTGCCGGAGGATCTGGCGGCCGCGGTGAGCCGGGTGTTCTACGGTTTCGGGCTGCTGGACGTCCTGGAGACGGCCGCCGCCATCGACCGGGACGCGGAGGAGGTGGCGCAGGTCTACTTCGTGCTCTCCGAGCGGTTCGGGGTGGACGCGCTGCTGTCGCACATCTCCCGGCTGCCGCGTGGCGACCGCTGGCAGACCCTGGCCCGGATGGCGCTGCGTTACGACCTGTACGCCGCGCTGGCCGCTCTCACCGCCGAGGTGCTCCATTCGACGCCGTCCACGGCGTCACCGGAGGACCGGGTCTCCGAGTGGGAACAGGTGAACGCGGCGTCGATCGCCCGGGCGTCCAATGCGATGGGCGATGTCGACGACTCGCCGGCCGACCTGGCGGCGCTGTCGGTGCTGCTGCGCCAGATCCGCACCCTGGTGAAGACCTCGTCGGCGGGCTGACCAGGGCGAAACGGTGATGAGCCGGGCACGGCGTGCTGCTCCCGAAGTCACGCCCTGCCCGGCTCATCATCTGCGTCGCGGCATCCCGACTGGTCCCGAGCCGATTCCGCGACGTCCCCAGACCCACCTTGTGGCCATCACGCTAGGTGACGTCCCGGCGTGTGGGGAAGTGGTCGGTGTGCGGATTACCCGTTCGGTTGGCCCGTTTCGTGCCGTAGGTTCACTCATTTACGACATATGATGAGATATGCGTCCGTGCTGATTACGCAGCGTGATGAAGGTGGAGCGCCTCGGCCGCGGCACGGCCGTTGGCGAGGCTCGCCCCGTGGGTCACCACGTAGACCCGGACGCCCTCCGGCCGCCACGGCGACGGCCAGCCCATCTCGACGACGCCGACCGGCCGCTCGGCGGCCAGCTTCCCGATCAGGGTGCGGGCCGCGGGGGAGCTGTGCAGACGACGGCCGACCAGCACGATCGGCCGGTCGCCGGCGGCCGCCGCCAGCGCCTCCGGGGTGGTCCCGTCGGCCGGTACCTCGATCTGCTCGATCCCGTCCAGGTGCGGCCCGAGCCCCCACGGCACCCGGCCCTCGGCGATCGAGTGGCCGGACACGAACTGCACCACCAGCGGGGACCGCACCTCGGCCGGGTCGCCCTCGACGATCATCCCGCGGCGGGCGGCCTCGACGCCCAGGCCGCCGTCGCCGGGTTCGGCCGGGCGCGGGGTCGCGCTCCAGAGGGCCAATGCGCTGGTACGGGCGACCGCGTCCTCCAGCCGGGCGAGCTCCAGCCGCCCGTCCCCGGTGGCCGCGGCGATCTCGGCGGCGATCGCCTCGACCAGCGCCCGGTCCACCACGGCCCCGATGCAGAGCAGGTCGGCCCCGGCCGCCAGCGCCGACACGGCGGCCCGCGGGATGCTCCCCGCCGTGGCGGCCGCACCGCGCATCTCCAGCGCGTCGGTGACGATCGCGCCGCCGAAGCCCAGCTCGCCGCGGAGCAGCCCGGTCAGCGCGGCCCGGCTGAACGTGGCCGGCCCGTCCCCGGTCAGCTCCGGCACCCGGATGTGCGCGCTCATCACGGCGCGGGCGCCGGCCTCGACGGCGGCCGCGAACGGCGGCAGGTCGCGCTCCCGCAGCACGGCCAGCGGCACGTCGACGGTGGGCAGCTCCAGGTGCGAGTCGGTGACCGTGGCGCCGTGCCCGGGGAAGTGCTTGGCGCACGCCGCGACCCCGTTGGCCTGCAACCCGGCCACGGCCGCCCCGGTGTGCCGGGCGACCAGCGCCGCGCCGGCCCCGAACGAGCGGGTGCCGATGATCGGGTTCTCGGCGACGCTGTTCACGTCCACGGTCGGCGCCAGGTTCAGGTTGATCCCCACGGCCGCCAGGTCGGCGCCGATCGCGGCGTAGATCCGCCGGGTCAGCTCCGGATCGTCGGCCGCGCCGAGCGCCGCGTTCCCGGGGTACGGGCTCCCGGTCCGGTGCCCCAACCGGGTGACGTCGCCGCCCTCCTCGTCGATCGCGATCAGCGCGTCCGGCCGGGCCGACCGCAGCTGGGCGGTGAGCCGTGCGACCTGCTCCGCCTCGCCGACGTTGGCGCCGAACAGGGTGTGCCCGGCCAGCCCCTCGGCGAGCAGCTCACCCGCCCAGTCCGGGGCGGCGTGCCCGGGAAAGGCGGCGAGCAGGGTGTTCAGGGCGAGTCGGCGGAGGCCGGGGTCGAGGGCCATGGTGTCCTTCCGAAGACGCAACTCTGGCCGTTTCCCGCCGGGAGCTGCCATGATCGCTCGCAGTCGATGAGCGTCTTACGGTCCGGCGACGTTGCCTACCGTTACGCTGCGGCTGCGTGTCGTGCGTCGACACTGTAACAGGAAAGAATCTTTCTTATTAGGGGACGAACGTATGGCCGCCACCCGCCTCCCGGGCACGCCCCGGTTGCTGCGCGCTCTCAACGACCGCGCGGCGCTGGACCTGCTGCTCACACGAGGCCCGCTGACCCGGGCGCAACTCGGCGAGATGACCGGGCTCAGCAAGGTCACCGCCTCCCAGCTGGTCGAGCGGCTTGAGGAGCGCGGCCTGGTCCGGCGGGTGGGTGAGCAGGCCGGTGGCCGTGGCCCCAACGCACAGCTCTACGCGGTGACCCCGTCCAGCGCCCACGTCATCGGGGTGGAGGTCGGCCCGGAAGGTGTGGTGGCCGCCTGCGCCGACATCACCGGCACCGTGATCAGCCGGGTCGAGCAGAGCACCAAGGACACCGACGACCCGGTCGGCGTGGTGCACAACGCGGTGGTCCAGGCCGCCGGGGAGGCCGGCGCCGACATGTCCTCGGTCCGCCGGGTGGTGCTCGGCACCCCGGGCCTCGTCGACCCGCAGTCCGGTGAGATCTCCTTCGCCCACGACCTGCCCCGCTGGCACCGCGGCCTGCTCGCCGACCTGCGCCGCGACCTGAACATCCCGGTCTTCTTCGGCAACGACGTCAACCTGGCCGCGGTCGCCGAGTCCGGCACCGGCGCGGCCACCGGGGTCGCCGACTTCGCGCTCGTCTGGATCGGCCGGGGCGTCGGTCTCGCCACCGTCCTCGGCGGCCGCCTGCACCAGGGCGCCACCGGCGCGGCCGGCGAGATCGGCTACCTGCCGGTGGCCGGCGCCGAGGTGCCGCACAACGCCTCCCGCCGCGGCGTGAAGGGCGCCTTCCAGGCGATCGCCGGCGCCGACGCGGTCAAGACGATCGGCAAGCAGTTCGGCTTCCGCGGCGCCGAGGCGGCCGACGTGGTGCGGGCCGCCGTCGCGGCCGGCCCGGCCGGCGAGCCGGTGCTCGACGAACTGGCCCGCCGCCTGGCGCTGGGCGTGGCCGCCACCTGCGTGGTGCTCGACCCGCCGCTGGTGGTGCTGGCCGGCGAGGTGAGCCGGGCCGGCGGTGCGGCGCTGGCCGACCGGGTGGAGCGTGAGGTGGCGGCGATCACGCTGGTGTCGCCCAAGGTGGTGGTCACCCGGGTGGCGTCCGAGCCGGTTCTGCACGGTGCGCTGCGGATGGCGCTGGACGCGGTCCGCGACGAGGTGTTCGGCTCGACCACCGACTGACGGTTCGGCACCGGCACGCCGTCCGGCCCGCGGGGGCGAACATGGTTGGATGGACGCGTGCTGGAGGCTGCCGTATCCATTCCGCCCGACGAGGACACCGTCATCGCCTTCGACCGCGTCAACGTGGTGCGCGGCGGAAACTTCCTGATCCGCGACCTGTCCTGGCAGGTCGAGCTGGACGAGCGGTGGGTGGTGCTGGGCCCGAACGGTGCGGGCAAGACCACCCTGCTCAACCTGGCGTCCGCCCGGATGCACCCGACCCGCGGCAACGCGTACGTGCTGGGCGAGAAGCTCGGGCGTACCGACGTGACCGAGCTGCGGACCCGGGTGGGCATCACCACCGGCCGGTTCGCCGACCAGGTGCCGCCCTCCGAGCGGGTGCTCGACGTGGTGGTCACCGCCGCCTGGTCGGTGGTCGGCCGCTGGCGGGAGAGCTACGACCCGCAGGACGAGGCCCGTGCCCGGGAGCTGCTCGAACAGCTGGGCATCGCGGCGTTCGCCGACCGTGAGTTCGGCACCCTGTCCGAGGGCGAGCGCAAGCGCACCCAGATCGCCCGGGCGCTGATGACCGACCCCGAGCTGATGCTGCTCGACGAGCCGACCGCCGGGCTCGACCTGGGCGGCCGGGAGACGCTGATCGGCCACCTCACCGAGCTGGCCCTGGACCCGGACGCCCCGGCCATGGTGCTGGTCACCCACCACGTCGAGGAGATCCCGCCGGGCTTCACCCACGGCCTGCTGCTGCGCGAGGGCACCGTGGTCGCGTCCGGCCTGCTCGGCGAGGTGATGACCGCGGAGAACCTGACGAAGACCTTCGGTCTGCCGCTGATCGTCGACCGGTTCGGAGACCGCTACACCGCCCGGGCCGGCTAGATGGCCACCCGGGTCGTCGTCGCCGGCAGCGCGAACATGGACCTGGTCGGGCTGGCGCCGAGCCTGCCCCGGCCGGGCGAGACCGTCCTCGGTGACGACTTCGTGATGACGCCCGGCGGCAAGGGCTCCAACCAGGCCATCGCCGCCGCGCTGGCCGGCGCGGAGACGGCCTTCCTCGGCGCGATCGGATCGGACGCGTTCGGGGTCACCCTCAACGCCCGGCTCGCGGCCGCGGGCGTCGCCGTCGATCTGGTACGGACCAGCTACGGCTCCTCCGGCGTCGCAGTGATCATGGTGGACCGCGCCGGGGAGAACTCGATCCTGGTCAGCCCCGGGGCGAACCGCACCTTCGTCGACCTCACCGCCGACGAGACGGCCGCCATCGCCGCCGCCGACGTGCTGCTCTGCCAGCAGGAGATCCCGATGGGCACGGTGCTGGCCGCGCTGCGGGCCGGTCGCGCGGGCGGCACCCGCACCATCCTGAACGCGGCGCCCGCCCGGGTGCTGCCGCCCGGCCTGCTCGACGAGGTCGACCTGCTGGTGGTCAACGAGACCGAGGCGCGGGCCATCACCGGCCGGGCCGAGCCGGACATCGCGGCACTGCTCGCCCTGGTGCCCCGGGTGGTGCTCACCCTGAGCGGCAACGGCTCCCGGTACGCCGACCGCGACGGCGCCGACGTGCACGTGCCCGCCTTCAAGGTGGAGGTGACCGACACCACCGCGGCCGGGGACGCCTTCACCGGGGCGCTGGCCGTCGCCTGGGGGGAGGGCCGTGACCTGATCGACGCGATCCGCTGGGCGAACGCCGCCGGGGCGGCCTGCGTGCGCCGGGTCGGTGCGAGCAACGCCCTGCCGGCCCGCGGCGACATCGAGGAGATCTTCAGGACGCGCGAATCGTCGTGACGAACCGGGACACCTCGGACCGGAGCACCTCGGCGAGCTGCGAGAGCCCGCCGTCGTCCGGCTGGTGACCGCCGTCCACCGCCACCGCGATGCCGTCCACCAGGTCGCTCATCTCCCGGATCCGGTCGGTGACCGCCTCCAGTACGGCGATCGCGTCGGCCGCCGACTGCTGCACCGTGCTGACCTGGCTCATGATCTCCTCGCTGGACGAGCTGGTCTCGTTCGCCAGGTTCTTCACCTCGCTGGCCACCACGCCGAAGCCGCGTCCCGCCGGCCCGGCCCGGGCCGCCTCGATGGTGGCGTTCAGCGCCAGTAGCCGGGTCTGCGCCGCCACCTGGTTGATCAGGTCGACCGCGTGCCGGATCTCCTCCGACGAGGTACGCAGCGACGACACCGTGCCCAGCCCCCGCTCGGCGTCGGTGACCGCGCTCCGGGCGAAGTCGGCCAGCCCGTTCGCCGAGCGGCCCATCTCGGTGGCGGCCGTCGCCACCTGCTCGGAGACGGTCAGCACCGCCGACTCCAGTTCGTCGGCGAGCGCCTGCCGGGCCCGGGCGGCGTCCGCGAACTGGGCTGCCGTCCGGCTCATCACCTGGTTCGCGTGGGTGATCTGCTCGGCCGCCGTCCGGTACGCCCCGTCCAGCCCTTGGGTGAGGAAACGCCGGTGGAAACGCCCCTCGGCGGCCGCCGTCGACGCCGCGCCGGACTCCCGGACGAACGCGTCGATCTGGTCGAGCAGCCCGTTCACCGTGACCCGCAGCGCCCGCTCCGCGGGGGTGTCGCCGAGCTGCGGCACACGGGCCTCCAGATCGCCGCTGCGGGCCCGGTCGCAGACCTCGGTGACCAGGCGGATCGCGTTCTCCAGGCCGGAGTCGGCCGGAGGGTGCGACCTCACCCGGCGCCGCCGTCGGTGATGTCCCAGACCAGCTCGTCGTAGGTGCGCCCGTGCTCGCCGAGGATCTGCTGGAGGACCGCCGTGCCCGCCGCCACCGCGTCCGGGGTACGGGACTGCCGGCGCTCCTCGTCCAGCATCCGGGTGTAGACGGACCTGACCGTCTGGATCGCGGCGGTGGACGGCCGGCGCCGGTTGGAGTGGTAGCCGAGCAGCCGCCCGGTCCGGTCGAAGGACGGTGTGATGTGCGCGAACACCCAGTAGTGCGCGCCGTCGGCGGCCAGGTTCAGCACGTACGCGAAGAGCTCCTGCCGTTTCCCGAGGGTGTCCCACAGCAGCTGGAACACGGCCCTCGGCATGTCCGGGTGCCGGATCAGGCTGTGCGGGCTGCCCACCGCCTGCTCCTCGGTCAGCGCGGAGACACGCAGGAAGACATCGTTGGTGTACGTGATGACGCCGCGCGGATCGGTCTTGGTGACGATCAGCTCGTTCTCGCCGAACGTGCGCTCGACGCCGGTGGGCCGTACCTCGGTGGCTCTCATGGCTTTCCTGATCCTCAGCCGCGTACGGCGGGCTCCAGCGCGCGCTGCAGGGCCCGGTAGACGCGGCCGAACCGCTGGGCGTCGTTCGTCCGCAGGAGCAGCACGTCGCCCTCCCGCACCCGGCCCCAGATCTCGAGGTTGCGGGTGCCCCGGTCGTACGACAGGTCGACCCGCTCCAGCAGCAGGTCGGCGACCGGCACCACGGCCAGGCCCAGCAGGGCCCCGCCGATCACCCAGGCCACCGTGGTGGCGAACGAGGCGTCCATGGCCAGCGCCACCAGCACGGCGAACCCGCCGGCCAACAGCGGCAGCAGGATCGCCAGGCCGAGCGCGCCCCGCCAGGCGATGACGCTCCAGGACCGGGGACCCCTCGAATACCACACCCGGATCAGTTCGGGAAGGCGGAACTCGTGACCGTTCATCCGCACACCGGATGACGTGATGAGCACATCCGGATCCCGGTAGTACGTGGTCATCTTTGTCCTCCCCAGGGGACCCAATGTAGTCGTTACCCGTCGTACGCTGACGGCAAAACGGCAGGAGTGAACAGGAGGGCACATCGGTGGGTGAGTTCGTACGGCTCGAGGTCGCGGACGGCATCGGCACCATCCGGCTGGAGCGGCCGCCGGTCAACGCGCTCAACACCCGGGTGCAGGAGGAGTTGCGGGCGGCGGCACACGCCGCGGCCGGTGACGACGAGGTCCGCGCGGTGGTCGTGCACGGCGCCGGCAAGCACTTCGCGGCGGGCGCCGACATCACCGAGTTCACCACGGTGACGTACCAGGAGATGGTGGTCCGGGCCGGCGCGCTGTCCAGCGCCTTCGACGCGGTCGCGCAGATCCCGAAGCCGGTCGTCGCCGCCATCACGGGGTACGCACTGGGCGGCGGCTGCGAACTCGCCCTGGCCTGCGACTGGCGGGTGATCGCCGAGGACGCCAAGCTCGGCCAGCCGGAGATCAAGCTCGGCATCATCCCGGGCGCCGGCGGCACCCAGCGGCTGGCCCGGCTGATCGGCCCGGCCCGCGCCAAGGACCTGATCTTCTCCGGCCGGATGGTCGACAGCGACGAGGCGCTGCGGATCGGCCTGGCCGACCGGGTGGTCCCGGCCGATCAGGTGTACGCCGCGGCCGTCGACCTCGTCCGGCAGTACACGACCGGTCCGGCCCTGGCCCTGCGCGCCGCCAAGCAGGCCGTCGACGGCGGGCTCAGCGTCGACCTGGCCGCCGGGCTGGCCCTCGAGTCGCACCTGTTCGCCGGCCTCTTCGCGACCGACGACCGGGTCGAGGGGACCACCGCCTTCGTCGAGAAACGGGCCCCCAAGTTCACCGGAAAGTAGGGCCCGGGTGATCTTTCCCGTCGGGAATCCGCCTGACGGGAGGGATCGTAAGCGGGCTGTCATTGCCTAGACTGCGGGCATGCCCATCGACCAGGGTGGTCCGAAACGGTACGCCCTCGGCGTCGACTTCGGCACCTCCAACACCGTCGCCGTGGCGCGATGGCCGGACGGCCGTGCCCGCCCGATCCTGGTCGACGGCTCCCCACTGCTGCCGTCGGCCGTCTTCGCCGACTCGGACGGCAGCCTGCTCGTCGGCCGGGACGCGGTGCACAGCGCCCGGCTCGACCCGGCCCGCTTCGAGCCCAACCCGAAACGCCGTGTCGACGACGGGCTGGTGCTGCTCGGCGAGCGGGAGTTCGAGACCGTCGAGCTGATCGCCGCGGTCCTGGCCCGGGTCGCCGAGGAGTGGCACCGCGCGGTCGGGCCGCACCGGCCGGAGGTCACCCTCACCTGCCCGGCCACCTGGGGTGCGGCCCGCCGCACCCTGCTCGCCGAGGCCGCCGCCCGCGCCGGGCTGGAGGGCGCCCGCCTGGTCGCCGAACCGGTCGCCGCGGCCACCTACTTCGCCGAGGTGCTCGGGCGGGACGTGCCGATCGGCTCGGTCGTGGTGGTGCACGACTTCGGCGCGGGCACCTTCGACACCAGCGTGGTCGCGCGTACCTCGTCCGGGTTCGAGGTGCTCGCCGTCGACGGGCGCGACGACCTGGGCGGCCTCGACGTCGACGCGGTCGTCGTCGAGCACCTGCGCACCGGCGACTGGGCCCGGCTCATGGAACCCTCCACCGTCGAGGAGCGCCGGGCCCGCCGCCAGCTCTGGGACGACGTCCGGATCGCCAAGGAGCGGCTCTCCCGGGCGCAGGCCGCCGACTTCGTGGTGCCGTTGCTCGACATCGAGGCCCACCTCACCCGCGAGGAGCTGGAGACGGTGGCCCGGCCGGTGCTGGAGCAGACCGTCGAGATCACCCGGAACCTGTTGCGCTGGGCCGATCTGCCGGACGGCCGGCTGGCCGGGGTGTTCCTGGTCGGCGGCGCCAGCCGGATCCCGCTGGTGGCCACCCTGCTGCACCGGGCGCTCGGCGACCCGCCCGTGGTGATCGAGCAGCCCGAGCTGGTCGTGGCCGAGGGCAGCATCCTGGCCGGGGCCGCCCTGCTGACCACCGAGCCGGCCGCCCCCGGGCCCACCGAGGAGTTGCGGCTGCCCTCCAAGTACCTTCCGGCCCGCGCCGAGGAGGACGGGCCGACCGTGCTGGCGCCGCCTGTGCCGGCGGCGCCGACCGTGGAGCGCGAGCGCGACCAGCCGACGGTCCTGGCGAACCCCGCGGATGTCGTGGCCGTCGCGGATGTTGCGGACGAATCGGTTGAAAAGGGGCCGGTGTCGCCTCCGGGACCGGTGGAAGCCGACCGGCCGACCGTGGTGGCGGGCAAGCCGGTGGAGACGGACCGCCCGACCGTTGTGGCCGGTGAGCCGATCGGGGCCGACCGCCCGACCGCGGTGGCGGGCAAGCCGCTGACCACGCCGGTTCCGGCCGTTCCGTCCGCGGCCGCCGTCGACGTGCCGGTGCTGCCCGGCGCCGGCCGGGCCGAGCCACCACCACCGCACCGGCCGCGTGCCGACGGCCCGCCCGGCCCGCCCCAGCGGCAGCCCCGGCAGGACCGCCCGTCCCGGCCGCGGCCGCCCGCCGACACCCCGCCGCACCTGCTTCCCCCGGTGGACCCGTGGCCGCACGCGGCCGACAGCTGGCGTTCCGATCCGGACGCGACGGTCGCCACCAGTCCTCCCGAATACGAGAGCCGGACTCCCGTACCCCCGAGGCAGCCCCGGCAGTCGGGGCGCGTGCCCCGGCCGCAGCAGCCGGTGGTGGCACACGCCCGGCCGGTGTCGCCCGCCGTGGGCTCGGCCCGCCCGGTCTCACCGCCCGCCCGCGCGGTCGTCTCCGCTCCGCAGCCCCAGGTCCAGCCCCAGCCGCAGCCGGCCCGGGTGCGCCGCCGTGGGCGTCTCGGCCGCGCGATGCAGATGTTGCTCAGCATGATTGTGATGGTGACCGTGCCGATCGTGGCGCTGATCCTGGCCTACGGCTACGGCAACGGCGAACCGTTCGACCAGGACGCCGTCGAGGTCTTCACCGACATCGGCAGACTGCTCGGACTCTGATCCGGGGCACCGCGCTCAGGGACGGTCCGGCTCGTCGTCCTGCCGGAGGTCCCGTTCCCACTCGTCGAGCAGCTCACGGTCGCGACGGGACTGCTTGCTGTCCATCGAACGCAGGAAGTCCGGGTCGTCGTCCGGTGACGAGGGGCGGCGGATCGGGCGGCGGGACCGGCTGATCGGGCGGCCCCACAGGAGGTAGGCGGTCGGTCCGGCGAGCGGTATCAGCAGGATCGCGAGGGTCCAGACGGCGCGGGGCGCGTTGCGGACCCGCTCCGCCGACAAGGCGCTGATGAGGGCCAGAATCAGCAGGACGAGGGCTGCCGCGGCCAAGAAGATGAACAACCGGACCATGCCGCAATGATGCTCCTCGAAAGCCGGGTAGGCGACGATCAGAGCATGACAACCCATCCGCCGAGAACGGCCAGGGCGACGATGAGGAAGGCGTAGGCCCGGATCGGGCGGGGCGCCGGCCCGGGGAACCGGGTCCGTAGGTCCCGGCCCCGGTGCAGGGCGATCGCCACGATCGCCGCCCAGGTCGTCATCGCGGCCGCCGCCACCAGCCATTCGGCCGGGCCGGCGCCGGGCGCGAAGGCCGGCCGGAGGGCCAGCAGCGCCACGGCGGACGCCGACAGGCCGGTGCGCCGCCAGGCGAGCCGGGTCCGCAGCGCGGAGGCGCCCGGATCGCGGGGCACCCGGGCGCAGGCGCCCGGGTCACGGGTGTGCTGACCGCACGGCTCACTCATCTCAGAAGACCTGGACCAGCACCGCCGCGATGATCACCACTGCGCCGGCCGCCACCGCGACGGCGAGCACGGCCGGGAACCGGGAGCGCGGCAGGTCGGTGCCGAGCCGCATGGCCCGCTCGGTCCGCACCCAGTGGTCGACCGCGCGCAGTGCCACCAGGGCGCCGAGCACCAGCAGCAGGATCGCGATGATCTCGCGCAGGTGGCGCACCGGCAGTGGCGGCAGGAACTGCGCGCACGCCAGGCCACCCGCGATCAGGGCCAGGCCGGTTCGGATCCAGGCGAGGAAGGTGCGCTCGTTGGCGAGGGAGAAGCGATAGTCGGGAGTGGTGCCTGTCTGTGACGGGTTGAACCACTCTCGCAACACACCGTTAATTATCGACCCGCGGGGTCCAGAAGGGGGTGCCACAGATTGCGGACTTCGTCACTCACGCAGGCCTCCCGTGGGCGCCCGCAGCGGCACCACGGGGAGTCCGGGCCGCCTCGTCCATGGGTCTGCGGCTTCAGCTCTTCGGGGCGTGAGGGAGTATGGGTCGTGGATGGGCTCACGCCCTCCACGAGTAAGACGTTTTGACCGGACATGTCTGACACCTCCTCATTGCCCACTGTAGCGATCACGGTCGGGGCATGGGTGAGGTGTGTCACTCTGGGTGGCCGGCAACAGTGATGCTACTGACGGGTAACCTGGCTGACATGTCCGCCGCCCGGCAACTTCGGCGGCCGTGGACAGGGTCGACCGCAACGGTGCGTTCAATACAGGAGGGTCGTAGGAGCGCGATGAACATCGTCGTACTGGTGAAGCAGGTGCCCGACTCCGGTGCCGAGCGCACCCTAAGCGCTGACTACTCGGTCGACCGGGCGTCGGCGAGCAACGTCATCAACGAGATGGACGAATACGCCATCGAGGAAGCGCTGAAGATCAAAGAGGCGCACGGTGGAGAGGTGACCGTCCTGACCGTTGGTCCGGCCGGTGCGACCGAGTCCATCCGCAAGGCTCTCTCCATGGGCCCGGACAAGGCCGTCCACGTGCAGGACGACGCCCTCCACGGCTCCTGCGCGGTCGC
This sequence comes from Actinoplanes lobatus, assembly GCF_014205215.1. Taxonomy (NCBI): domain Bacteria; kingdom Bacillati; phylum Actinomycetota; class Actinomycetes; order Micromonosporales; family Micromonosporaceae; genus Actinoplanes; species Actinoplanes lobatus. The sequence continues at coordinate 1,123,207 of NZ_JACHNC010000001.1, read as the reverse complement.
CACCTCCAAGGTGCTCGCCGCCGCGCTGCGCACCCTGGACGCCGACCTGATCATCAGCGGCGCCGAGTCCACCGACGGCCGCGTCCAGGTCGTCCCGCACATGCTGGCCGAGCTTCTCGGTGTGGCCGCCCTCACCGGCGCCCGCAAGCTCACCGTCGACGGCTCCCAGCTGACCGTCGAGCGGCAGACCGACGAGGGCTACGAGGTCGTCACGGCCGCCACCCCGGCGATCGTCAGCGTCTGGGACACCATCAACGAGCCGCGGTACCCGTCCTTCAAGGGCATCATGGCCGCCAAGAAGAAGCCCGTGCAGAGCCTGTCCCTGGGTGACCTGGGCGTCTCCGCCGGTGAGGTCGGCTCCGCCGGCGCCACCAGCCAGGTCCTCGAGTACGCGAAGCGCCCGGCCCGTGCCGGCGGCGCCAAGGTCGTCGACGAGGGCACCGGTGGCGAGCAGCTCGTCGCGTACCTGGCCACCGAGAAGTTCGTCTGAGTCTGAGGGGATTAGGAAGACATGGCTGAGGTATTGGTCGTCGTCGAGGCCGGCGTCAAGAAGGTCACCCTCGAGATGCTCACGATCGCCCGTGGACTCGGGTCGGTCTCGGCGGTGGTGTTCGGCGACGCCGACACCGCGAAGCTCGGCGAATTCGGCGCCGAGAAGATCTACACGGCGTCCGGTGAGGACGTCGACGGCTACCTGGTCGCCCCCAAGGCCACCGTGGTCGCCGAGCTGGTGAAGCGGGTCCAGCCCGCCGCCGTGCTGCTCGCCTCCACCCAGGAGGGCAAGGAGATCGCCGCCCGCCTGGCGATCAAGCTGGACAACGGCCTGCTCACCGACGCCGTCGGCCTCGACGCCGACGGCACCGCCACCCAGGCGATCTTCGCCGGCTCGGCGATCGTCAAGACCAAGGTCACCAAGGGCCTGCCGATCGTCACCATCCGCCCGAACTCGGTCACCCCTGAGCCGTCGGCCGCCACCCCGGCCGTCGAGCAGCTGACCGTGGCCGTGTCGGACACCGACAAGCTGACCAAGGTCGTCGAGCGGGTCGCCGAGCAGAAGGGCTCCCGCCCCGAGCTCACCGAGGCCGGCATCGTCGTCTCCGGCGGCCGCGGCGTCGGCAACGCCGACAACTTCAAGCTGGTCGAGGAGCTCGCCGACCTGCTCGGCGGCGCCGTCGGCGCGTCCCGCGCGGCCGTCGACTCGGGCTACTACCCGCACCAGTTCCAGGTCGGCCAGACCGGCAAGACCGTGTCGCCGCAGCTCTACGTGGCACTCGGCATCTCCGGCGCGATCCAGCACCGGGCCGGCATGCAGACCTCGAAGACCATCGTCGCGGTCAACAAGGACGCCGAGGCGCCCATCTTCGAGCTCGCCGACTTCGGCGTGGTCGGCGACCTCTTCAAGGTCGTCCCGCAGGCGGCCGACGAGATCCGCAAGCGCAAGTAGGTTGGGCTAGCTTCGCTCCGCGGCACTGTGCCTGATTGCTCCGCTTCGCTCCGCGGCAAAACGCCTTGTAACCGGTGTCGAGGCAGGTGATTTCCCGCCGCCAGCAAAACCCGCTGGCGTCGGCAAATCATCTGCCTCGACACCGGCGGCGTTTTGCGGGGACGTTTAGCGCGCCGCCGTCCGGCTTGGGGTGACCGTTTCGTTGTCTCGACACCGGCGGCGTTTGGCGGGGGACGTTTTGCGCGCCGCCGTCCGGCTTGGGGTGACCGTTTCGTGGTGCGGGCGAGTCGCGGATCTTTGCGGCTGGCTCTGGGGCTGTTCTGGTGCGGTTGAGAGGGCTCTGGGAGGCAGCCGGACCACCGATCTCAGCCCGGCGCGGGCGGCACGGGCGGGAGGGCCGCTGAGGTCGCCGGGAAGAGGCGGGACGGTCGGGGTGTGGTCGGGGGCGGCGAGGGGCGTACCGGAGCGGGGCAGTGATTTTGATCTTGGGAGGACTCGGGCGGGGGCGGTGACGGGAGGACGGCCTAAGCTGGGGGTGATGGCCTACCTGGATCATGCGGCGACCACGCCGATGCTGCCTGCCGCGCTCGACGCCTATGTCGCCGCGGCGCGTGAGCTTGGAAACCCGTCTTCGCTGCATGCGGCGGGTCGTGGAGCCCGGCGCCTGGTCGAGGAGTCGCGGGAGCGGATCGCGGCGGCGCTGGGGGCCCGGCCGTCCGAGGTGATCTTCACGGGTGGCGGGACCGAGGCGGACAACCTCGCGGTCAAGGGGATCTTCTGGGCCCGGCGGGACGCCGATCAGCGCATGCGCCGCGTGGTGGCCTCGGCCGTCGAGCATCACGCCGTGCTGGACGCGGTCGACTGGCTGGGGCAGCACGAGGGCGCCAAGACGGCGCTGCAACCGGTGGACGCGGCCGGGCGGGTGGACGCGGAGGCGTTCGCCGAGCTGGTGCGGGCGCACGGCAGCGAGATCGCCGTGGTCAGCGTGCAGTGGGCGAACAACGAGGTCGGCACGGTGCAGCCGGTCGCGGCGCTGGCGGCGCTGGCCGCGGCCGCCGGGATCCCGTTCCACACCGACGCGGTGCAGGCGGTCGGGCAGGTGCCGGTGGACTTCGCGGCGAGCGGCGCCTCGGCGCTCACGCTCACCGGGCACAAGGTGGGCGGTCCGGTCGGTGTCGGCGCGCTGCTGCTGGGCCGGGACGTGACCTGCACGCCGTTGTTGCACGGCGGCGGCCAGGAGCGGGACGTGCGATCCGGGACCCTGGACACCCCGGGCGTGGTGGCGTTCGCCACTGCCGTGGAGGCCGCGGTCGCCAGCCGGGAGGAGCACGTCATCCGGGTGGCGGCGCTGCGTGACGACCTGGTGGAGCGGGTGTGCGCGGCGATCCCGGACGCGATCTACAACGGCGACCCGGCCGACCGGCTGCCGGGCAACGCCCACTTCTCCTTCCCGGGCTGCGAGGGCGACGCGCTGCTGCTGCTCCTGGACGCGCAGGGCATCTACTGCTCGACCGGTTCGGCGTGTTCGGCCGGCGTGGCCCAGCCCAGTCACGTGCTGCTGGCGATGGGCGCCGACGATCCGCGGGCCCGCTCGTCGCTGCGGTTCAGCCTGGGGCACGACAGCACGAAGGCGGATGTGGACGCGCTGCTCGCGGCGCTGCCGGGCGCGGTGGAACGCGCCCGCCGGGCGGGGGCCTGGAAGACGTCCAGATAGGCTGGGAACATGCGTGTTCTCGCAGCCATGTCGGGCGGTGTCGATTCGGCGGTCGCCGCCGCGCGCGCCCGTGACGCCGGCCATGATGTCACCGGCGTGCACCTCGCGCTCGCCCGTAACCCCCAGACGTTCCGGACCGGGGCGCGCGGCTGCTGCACCCTGGAGGACTCGCGGGATGCCCGCCGGGCCGCCGATGTGATCGGCATCCCGTTCTACGTGTGGGACATGGCCGAGGAGTTCCACGACAGCGTCGTCGACGACTTCGTGAACGAGTACGCGGCCGGCCGTACCCCGAATCCCTGCCTGCGCTGCAACGAGAAGATCAAGTTCGCGGCGGTGCTGGACCGGGCGGTGGCCCTGGGCTTCGACGCGGTGGTCACCGGCCACCACGCCCGCCTGGGCGCTGACGGCCTGCTGCGGCGCAGTGTCGACCTGGCCAAGGACCAGTCGTACGTGCTGGCCGTCCTGACCCGGGCCCAGCTCGACCGGGCGATCTTCCCGCTCGGCGACTCGACGAAGGAGCGGGTCCGGGCCGAGGCCGCCGAGCGTGGGCTGGCCGTGGCCGACAAGCCGGATTCGCACGACATCTGCTTCATCGCCGACGGTGACACCCGCGGGTTCCTGGAGGGCCGCCTCGGGTCGGCGCCCGGCGACATCGTGGACGGGCGCACCGGCGAGCGGCTGGGCACCCACAACGGGGCGTACGGGTTCACCATCGGCCAGCGCAAGGGCCTCGACCTGCGGGTTCCCGCCGCCGACGGCCGCCCGCGCTACGTGCTGTCGATCACCCCGGTGACCAACACGGTGACCGTCGGCCCGCGTGAGGATCTTGAGGTCGACGTGGTCACCGCCGATCGGCCGATCTGGCACGGCGCGGACACCCGGCTGGATTGCGAGGTTCAGCTGCGGGCGCACGGCGAGGTGGTCCCGGCTTCGGTGTCGGTCGCCTCCGATGCCCTGGTCGCTGCTTTGAAATCACCGGCGCGAGGCGTCGCCGCAGGTCAGGCGATCGTCGCCTACCAGCCGGATCCCGAGGGGGACATCGTGCTCGGCTCGGCGACGATCACGGCCGGTTCCCGGGTGTCGTCGCATGCCTGAGTTCCCCTGGGGCGCGGGTGCCGCCACCGGCATCGGCTCGCTGCCCGGCACCGACATCGCCGAGGCCCAGCGGATCGTGCTGGGTGAGCTGCCCGGCCTGCCGCACCTGCCCGAGCTGCCCGAGCGCGGCCCGGGCGCCGACATGATCGGCCGGACCGCCGGGTTCCTCGTCGAGCTGCCGGTGCAGGTCTACGCCGGCCGCTGGCAGATCGCCTCGCGGCCGGGCACGGACCTGCGGCGGACCGCGGATCTGCTGGAACGCGATCTGGACCAGCTCACCGAGCAGGCCGACGGATACTCCGGCCCGCTGAAGATCCAGGCCGCCGGGCCGTGGACCCTGGCCGCGAACCTGGACCTGCCGATCGGCGGGCGGATGCTGCGGGACCCGGGCGCGGTCCGGGATCTGACCGCCTCGCTGGCCGAGGGGCTGCGCCGGCACGTGGCCGACGTGCGCAAGCGGGTGCCCGGGGCGACCGTGCTGCTCCAGCTCGACGAGCCGTCGCTGCCCACCGTGCTGGCCGGGCAGGTGCCGACCGAGAGCGGGCTCAGCGCCTACCGGAAGGTGGACGGACCGGACGCCGCGTCGCGTCTGCGCACCGTGGTCGAGGCGGTCGACACCCCGGTGATCGTGCACTGCTGCGCGCCCGAGGTGCCGTTGCAGGTGATCCGGGACGCCCGGGCCGCCGCGGTCGCCTTCGACCTGTCGCTGTTCAAGGATCTGGACCCGCTCGGCGAGGCGATCGAGGCGGGGCTGGGGATCTTCGCCGGGGCGGCGCCGACCCGTGCGGTCGCCGGCCGCCGTCCGGAGTCGAAACAGATCGCCGACCGGGTGCGGACCCTCTGGCAGCGGCTCGGCTTCCCGGCCGCCCGGCTGCCCGGGCAGGTCGTGATCACCCCGGCCTGCGGGCTGGCCGGCGCGCCGATGGGCTACGCCCGCGCGTTGCTCAAGGCGTGTGCCGAGGCGGGCCGTCGGATCGCCGAGGTTTGATCGTATTTCTTAGACGGAGGTTCGGTTCAGTGGCTACCCCAGAGGCATCTTCCCGGCATGCCGAGCTGGCCGACGAGATCCGCGAGCACCAGCACCGCTATTACCAGCTCGACGCGCCGACGGTGTCGGACGCGGAGTTCGACCTGTTGCTGCGCGAGCTGGAGGCGCTGGAGGCGGAGTTCCCGGAGCTGCGCACCCCCGAGTCGCCGACCCAGACGGTCGGCGGTACGACGACCGGAGACTTCCCCAAGGTCGAGCACGCCGAGCGGATGATGTCGCTGGACAACGTGTTCAACCTCGACGAGCTGACGGCGTGGGCCGAGCGCGCGGTGCGGGACGCCGGCGGCCCGGTGCGGTTCCTGTGCGAACTCAAGATCGACGGTCTGGCGATCAACCTGACGTACGAGAAGGGTGTTCTGGTCCGCGCCGCCACCCGTGGCACCGGGCGGGTCGGCGACGACGTGACCCCCAACGTGCGGACCATCGGGGACATCCCGGAGCGGCTGACCGGTGACGACGTGCCCGGCCTGGTCGAGGTGCGCGGCGAGATCTACTTCCCGGCCGAGGCGTTCGCGGCGCTCAACGCGATGCTGGTGGAGCAGGGTAAACCGACGTACATGAATCCCCGTAACGCCGCTTCCGGCAGCCTGCGGCAGAAGGATCCACGGGTCACCGGGTCGCGCGGGCTCGGCATGGTGGTGCACGGGCTGGGCGCGCGGGAGGGGTTCCTCCCGGAGTCGCAGTCGGCGGCCTATGCGGCGATGAAGGCGTGGGGCCTGCCGGTCAGCGAGCGGTGGAAGCTGGTCGACGACCTGGCCGGGGTGCGCGAGTTCATCGAGTTCTACGGCAAGCACCGGCACGACGTCGAGCACGACATCGACGGTGTGGTGGTGAAGGTCGACGAGGTCGCCATCCAGGGGCGGCTCGGGTCGACCAGCCGCGCGCCCCGGTGGGCGATCGCTTTCAAGTACCCGCCGGAGGAGGTCACCACCAAGCTGCTCGACATCCGGGTCAATGTGGGCCGCACCGGCCGGGTCACGCCCCAGGCGGTGGTGGAACCGGTGGTGGTGGCCGGTTCGGAGGTCGAGTTCGCCACCCTGCACAACGCGCAGGAGGTGGCCCGCAAGGGCGTGCTGATCGGCGACACCGTGGTGCTGCGCAAGGCCGGTGACGTCATCCCGGAGATCCTCGGGCCGCTGCTGGAGCTGCGGCCGGCGGACGCGCGGGCGTTCGTGATGCCGACCGAGTGCCCCGACTGCGGGACGCCGCTGGCCCCGGCGAAAGAGGGTGACATCGACATCCGGTGCCCGAACTCGCGGTTCTGTGTGGGGCAGCGGCGGGAACGGCTGACCTACATCGGGCAGCGCAACGTTCTGGACATCGACGTGCTGGGGGAGAAGTCGGCGCGCGCGCTGATCGATTCGGGTGTGCTGTTCGACGAGGGCGATCTGTTCACGCTGACCGCAGACGACCTGCTCCGGGCGCCGTTCTTCGTGAAGAAGGACGGAACACTCGGGGCGAACGCGGAGAAGATGCTGCTGAGCCTGGCCGAGGCGAAGGGGCGGCCGCTCGCCCGGATCGTGCGGGCGCTCTCGATCCGGCATGTCGGGCCGACGGCGGCGGAGGCGCTCGCCCTGGAGTACCAGGCGATGGAGGCGATCGAGGAGATCGTCGCGCGGACGGCGGCGCTGCCCGAGGTCGAGGCGCTGGTGCCGGTGGTCGCGGAGGAGCCGGACGAGGCCGAGGGCGCGGAGAGCCCGGCGACGGCCGGGAAGGCGGTGGTCAAACGGACCGTCAAGGTCGTCGACCCGCTGGCCGAGGTGGACGGCGTCGGCCCGATCATCGCCGAGAGCCTGCGCGAGTGGTTCGCCGTCGACTGGCACCGGGAGATCGTCGGGAAGTGGCGGGCCGCGGGCGTGCGGATGGCCGACGAGCGGGTGGAGACCGGCCCCCGCACGCTGGACGGCGTGACCGTCGTGGTCACCGGCACCCTGGCCGGCTACACCCGCGACAAGGCGGCCGAGGAGATCACCACCCGGGGCGGCAAGGTGACCGGCTCGGTGTCGAAGAAGACCGGGTTCGTGGTGGTCGGCGACAACCCGGGCAGCAAGTACGACAAGGCGCTCGCCCTCAAGGTGCCGGTGCTCGACGAGGCGGGGTTCGGGGTCCTGCTGGCGGACGGTCCGGAGGCGGCCAGGGCGGTGGCCGAGACCACCCCGGAAGGGTGAATCCCGACGGATCGCACGTCTGAGAGCTATCCGACGGCTAACAACGTTTAGGCGCTTTCGGACAAAAAGCGCCATATGGATCTATGGTGTAGGCGATCGGTGATCGAGGCCATCGTGGAGGTCGCATGGATGCCGCTCGCCCACGGTTGGCCGGTCCGGACCACCGCCGTGCCGTGCTTGTCACCACCGTGCCGGCCGTGGTGGCCGCCGTCCCGTTGATCTGGGCGAGCGGCGGCCTGACACCGGCCTTCTGGACCATGGCGGTGCTGGCCGTTCTGGTGGACGTCCGGCCGTACGTGGTGCCCGGCCGCCGCGCCAGCTCGGTGATCCTGCCGTCGATCTGCTTCACCTTCGGCATCGCCCTCGCCTGGGGAGCGCTGCCGGCGGTGGCCGTGCAGACGGTGGCGGTGGCGGTGGCGGGCGCCCGGATGCGGCATTCGCCCCGGCGTACCCTGCACCTGACCGTGCAGCACGCTGCGGCGCTGCTCGCCGCGTCGGCCGTCGCCCACCTGGCGTCGCTGCGTGTCGACGACAGCCCGGGCTGGTGGGCGGCGGTGCTGATCTGCGTGGCCGCCGTCACCTGGATGCTCGCCCGGTACTCGGTGGCCGCCCTGGCCCGGGCGCTGACCTCGGACGTCCCGCCACGCCGGCGCCGCCGCGGCCACGCCGACCTGTTCGCCACCGCGGCCCTGCTGCTGCTCGGCCCGGTGGTGCTGGTCGCGGCCCGGGTCAGCCCGGCGCTGCTGCCGCTGGCCCTGCTGGCGCTGCACGCCGTGCACCGGATGGTCCGCTGGGCCGGCGAGTTCGAGCGGGCCACCCGCTTCGACCCGCTGACCGGCCTGCCCAACCGGCGTGGCCTCCAGGCCGCGATGGCCGAACGCGACCCGCACCGGCGCCGCGCCCTGCTCCTGATCGACCTGGACCGGTTCCGCACGGTCAACGACGCCCTCGGCCACGGCGCCGGGGACCGGCTGCTGACCCGGGTCGCCGACCGGCTGACCGCCGCGGTGCCCACCCACGACCTGGTGGTCCGGCTCGGCGGCGACGAGTTCGCGGTGCTCGCCACCCGGGTCGAGGACCCGGCCTCGGCCCGGCGCATCGCCCAGCACCTGACCGACGAGCTGAGCCGCCCGTTCCCGCTGGACGGCACCCCGGTCGAGCTGAGCGCCTCGATCGGGATAGCACTGCAATCCGGCCGCCGCGACGACAGCACCCTGCTGCGCGAGGCCGAGTCGGCCATGTACGAGGCGAAAGAGCGCGGTGACCAGGTCGCCGTGCACGGGCCGGACGTGGCCGAGCACACCCCCGACAAGCTCACCCTGGTCGCCGACCTGCGCACCGCGCTGCGCCGGGACCCGCCCGACGACGGGATAGTCCTCTACTACCAGCCGCAGGTCGCCATCGCGACCGGCGAGGTGGTCGGCGTGGAGGCGCTGCTGCGCTGGCGGCATCCGCGGCGCGGCACGGTCGGCCCGGAGGAGCTGCTCCGCGCGGCCGAGCCGACCCCGGTGATGCGGCTGCTCACCGCACGTGTGCTGGAGGAGGTGGTGGCCCAGCTCGCGGCCTGGCGGCGGGACCGTGTGCCGCTGCGGGCCGCGGTCAACGTCAGCGCCCGCGACCTGCACGCCGGGGACATCGCGGACCGGGTGGGCGCGCTGCTCGGCCGGTACGGCGTACCCGCTGATCTTCTGCAGTTGGAGATCACCGAGAGCGCGCTGATGGCCGACCCGCACCGGGTCCTGGAGACCACCACCCGGCTCAGCCGGATGGGCGTGGGCATCTCGCTGGACGACTTCGGCACCGGCTACTCGTCGTTGCAGCATCTTCGGCGGTTGCCACTCGCCGAGGTGAAGATCGATCGCTCGTTCGTGCTGGGCATGACCACCGACCGGGGCGACGCCGCGATCGTCCGCTCGGTGATCGGCCTGGCCGACTCGCTGGGGCTGCGCGCCGTCGCCGAGGGCGTGGAGGACGAGGCCACCTGGCGGATGCTCGCGGCCGCCGGCTGCCACATGGCGCAGGGCTGGTTCCACGCCCGTCCCATGCCGGCCGCCGATCTTGCCGCGTGGCGCCGGCGGTACCGCCCGGTCAAGCCCGGGAATCGCGGCGAAATAGACTCAGGCCCGGCAGTTAAACCGTCAAACGATGAGGGGGCAGGATGGCCGCCATCTCCCGCGAAGAGGTAGCGCACCTGGCGCGCCTGTCGCGGCTCGCCGTGACCGAAGAAGAGCTCGATCGATTCGCGGGGCAGCTCGACGTGATCCTGCAGTCGGTCGCGCGGGTCGGTGAGGTGGCCGCGGAGGACATCCCGCCGACCTCCCACTCGGTGCCGCTGACCAACGTGTACCGCGAGGACGTCCCCACGGCGAGCCTCACGCAGGACGCGGCGCTGTCCGGCGCTCCGGACGCGTACGAGAGCCGTTTCCGGGTGCCGCGCATCCTGGACGAGGAGGACTGATCGTGACCGACCTGACCAGGCTCTCCGCTTTTGATCTCGCTAAGTTGATCTCCACGAAGGAGGTCTCCGCCGTCGAGGTCGCCACCGCGCACCTCGACCGGATCGCCGCCGTCGACGACCGGGTGCACGCCTTCCTGCACGTCGACCGGGCCGGCGCCCTCGAAGCGGCCGCCGCCGTCGACCGCGGGGAGATCACCGGCCCGCTGGCCGGCGTGCCGATCGCCGTCAAGGACGTGGTGACCACCAAGGGCGTCCCGACCACCGCCGCCTCGAAGATCCTCGAAGGATGGAAGCCGCCGTACGACGCGACCATCGTCGAGCGGCTCAAGAAGGCCGGCATGCCGATCCTCGGCAAGACCAACATGGACGAGTTCGCGATGGGCTCCTCCACGGAGTACAGCGCGTACGGCCCGACCAACAACCCGTGGGACCTGGGCCGGATCCCGGGCGGCTCGGGTGGTGGCTCGGCCGCCGCGCTCGCCGCCTACGAGGCCCCGCTCGCGATCGGCACCGACACCGGCGGCTCGATCCGCCAGCCCGGCGCGGTCACCGGCACGGTGGGCGCGAAGCCCACCTACGGCGGCACCTCCCGGTACGGCCTGATCGCCTTCTCCTCCTCGCTGGACACGCCCGGCCCCTGCGCCCGGACCGTCGAGGACACCGCCCTGCTGCACGCGGTGATCGCCGGCCACGACCCGCGGGACTCCACCTCGATCCCGCAGCCGGTGCCGGACGTGGTGGCGGCCGCCCGCCTCGGCGCGACCGGTGACCTGACCGGGGTGAAGCTCGGCATCGTCAAGGAGTTCGCCGGCGACGGCTCCGAGCCCGGCGTGACCGCCGCGTTCCAGGAGTCACTTCAGAAGCTGGTCAAGCTGGGCGCCGAGGTCGTCGAGGTGTCCTGCCCGCACTTCGAGTACGCGCTGCCGGCCTACTACCTGATCGCCCCCAGCGAGTGCTCCTCCAACCTGGCCCGCTTCGACGGTGTCCGGTACGGTCTGCGCGCCGGCGACGACGGCAACCGCTCGCTCGAGGAGGTCATGTCGCTGACCCGGGAGGCCGGCTTCGGCCCCGAGGTGAAGCGCCGGATCATCATCGGCACCTACGCCCTGTCCAGCGGCTACTACGACGCCTACTACGGCCAGGCGCAGAAGGTCCGCACCCTGATCACCCGGGACTTCCAGTCCGCGTTCGAGAAGGTGGACGTGCTGGTCTCGCCGACCACCCCGTTCGTGGCGTTCCCGTTCGGATCCCGGACCTCCGACCCGTACCAGATGTACCTCGCCGACCTCTTCACGATCCCGACGAACCTGTACGGCGGACCGGCCATCTCGGTCCCGTGCGGGCTCTCCGAGGGCCTGCCGGTCGGCTTCCAGATCATGGCCCCGACGCTGGCCGACGACCGGATGTACCGGGTCGCCGCCGCGCTCGAATCCGCCGTCGGCACGTTCACCCCGCCGGCCCTGTGAGGAGGGAGCAGAGATGACCTACGAAGAGATCCTCACCCGGTACGAGCCGGTCATCGGCCTGGAGACCCACGTCGAGCTGGGCACCGCGACCAAGATGTTCTGCGGCTGCAAGACCGACTTCGGCGCCGAGCCGAACACCCAGGTCTGCCCGGTCTGCCTGGCCCTGCCCGGCGCGCTGCCGGTGATGAACCGGGCCGCCATCGAGGCGACCATCCGGATCGGCCTGGCGCTGAACTGTGACATCGCCGAGTGGTGCCGGATGGCCCGGAAGAACTACTTCTACCCGGACATGCCGAAGAACTTCCAGACCTCGCAGTACGACGAGCCGCTCTGCGTGGACGGCTACGTCGACGTCGTCGTGGACGGCGTCGAGTACCGCATCGGCATCGAGCGGGTGCACATCGAGGAGGACACCGGCAAGACGCTGCACGTCGGCGGCGCCACCGGCCGGATCCACGGCGCCACCGAGTCGCTGGTCGACTACAACCGGGCCGGCATCCCGCTCGTCGAGATCGTCACGAAGCCGGTGCCCGGCCTGGGCGGGCTCGCTCCCGAGATCGCCAAGGCGTACGTTGCCGAGCTGCGCGACATCGTCCGCTCGCTGGGCGTCTCCGACGTGCGGATGGAGCAGGGCTCGATGCGCTGCGACGTCAACACCTCGCTGAACCGCCCGGGCGAGGAGTGGGGCACGCGGACCGAGACGAAGAACGTCAACTCGCTCCGCTCGGTCGAACGCGCCGTCCGCACCGAGATCATCCGCCAGTCCGGGATCCTCGACGACGGCGGCAAGATCCACCAGGAGACGCGGCACTTCCACGAGGACCGGGGCGACACCAGCTCCGGGCGCTCCAAGGAGACCGCGACCGACTACCGCTACTTCCCCGAGCCCGACCTGGTGCCGATCGCCCCGGACCCGGCGTGGGTCGCCACCCTGATGGCGGAACTCCCGGAGAAGCCCAGCACCCGCCGGGCCCGCCTCCGCGAGGAGTGGGGCATCACCGAACTCGACATGCAGTCGGTGGCCAACGCCGGTGCCGTCGAGATCATCGAGGAGACCATCGCGGCCGGCGCGTCCCCCGCGGGCGCCCGCAAGTGGTGGATGGGCGAGCTGGCCCGCCGCGCCAACGAGCTGAACGTCGAGCTCACCGCGGTCGGCGCCACGCCGGCCCAGGTCGCGGCCCTGCAGAAGCTGGTCGACGAGGGCAAGCTGAACGACAAGCTCGCCCGTACCGTCCTGGAGGGTGTCGTCGCGGGCGAGGGCGACCCGGCCGAGGTGATGGCCGCCCGCGGCCTCGAGGTGGTCAACGACACGGGCGCCCTCACGGCCGCCGTCGACGAGGCCATCGCCGCGAACCCGGACATCGCCGCCAAGATCCGCGACGGCAAGATCGCCGCCGCGGGCGCCCTGGTGGGCGCGGTCATGAAGACCACACGCGGCCAGGCGGACGCCAAGACCGTCCGCGAGTTGCTCCTGGAGCGCCTCGGCGTTTCCTGACCGATTCTGTACGGCTACGCCCGGCCCCGGGAATCCATGGGGGCCGGGCGCTGCCGTCCCCGGCCCTTTGCCGCCCGTTCCGGGCGAAGCTGCCGACGCCCGCTCACGGCGTTCGCGTATGAGGGCGCCCCGATCCCCACCGAGAAACGGGCAATCTGTCATATTCTGCGGAAATGTCACTGTTCTCTGCGGTCGGGGTGCTCGCCACGGTCGTACTGACCGGCCTGAACTCCACCGGCGGCCCCCTGCTCGTCGCCATGACCCCGGCCGTCGAGCGTTTCACGGCCGGTGGCCCTCTGTTCGGCACGGCGGTCCCGGGCGAGCAGTTCAGGCTCGGTGGCCGTCTGCTCGCCGCCGTGACCCCGGCCGCCGAGCGTCTCACGGCCGGTGGCCCTCTGTTCGGCACGGCGCCCATGGGCGAGCGGCTCACGGTCGGTCGTCCGCTGTCCCGCGCCGTGACCCCGGGAATCGAGCGGCTCACCGTCGGCGGCCCCGGCGCGCTGGTGGACGCCGACCGGCTCGCCATCGTCCGGTTCGACGCCACCGCCGGGCAGCGTCTCACCGTACTGGCCGAACGCCGAACCCTCACCGCGGCCGACAACACCGACGTGATCATCCGCCGCATCGACGAGAAGGTGGCCGAGGGCACCCTGCTCACCACCTGGTCAGCCGCGAGCGTCGACTTCACCGCCCCGGCGACCGCCGGCTACATCATCGAGATCAAACCCCGGGTCGCCGAACACGGAACCGTACTGGTCAGCCTCCGCGGATCCACCTCGGGCACCCTCGTTCCCGGCGGCCCGCCCCAGAAGGTCACCATCGGAAAACCCGGCGAACGAGCCTTCCTCACCTTCCCGTCCCCGGCGAAACGGCGACTCACCCTGGTGGCCCGGCGCGGCACCCTGCCCCGGCAGGAGTACACGGACCTCAAGGTGACCACCCCCGCCGGCGAGACCGAGGTGCTCGGAGCGCTCGGCGAGGACAGCGACTACCGAACCCTGGACTTCGACACCACGGCCGGCGGCGTCCACACCATCGAAGTCAACCCGGACACCACACGCACCGGGACACTGACCCTCCAACTGGTCGGCTCCGTCTCGGCGCGTCTGACCCTCGGCGCCCCACCGTCCCGCATCACCCTGGCCCGGGCCGGCGAGCGGGCCTACGTCACCTTCCGCGCCAAGGAGGGCGACCAGCTCCGCCTGACCGTCCGCCGGGGCTCCCTGACCACCACCGACCAGACCTGGGTACAACTGCGAACACCCCTGGGCCTGGACGCCGGCTCCGGCACCCTGACCGCCGAGCAGCCCACCGCATCGCTGGCTTTCAGCACCTCAGCCGGCCTCTACACGATCGAGATCGACCCCGAGGGCCTGGACACCGGCACTCTCCTGCTGGACCTCCGCCAAATCCCCTGAAGGCCCACCCCACCCCACCCGCCCAGCTACGCCCGACTCAACGCCGGACCCACCCCACCCCGCCCAGCCCGACTCAACGCCGGACCCACTCCACCCAGCCCAGCCCGACTCAACGCCGGACCCACTCCACCCAGCCCAGCCCGACTCAACGCCGGACCCACTCCACCCCGCCCAGCCCGACCCAATGCCGGACCCACCCCACCCCGCCCAGCCCTACTCAACGCCGGACCCACTCCACCCCGCCCAGCCCGACCCAATGCCGGACCCACCCCACCCCGCCCAGCCCTACTCAACGCCGGACTCACTCCACCGTGCCCGTCGCCCCCACCGTGCCCGTCGCCCCCGCCGGCCCGTTGCCTCTCTGAGGCAAAGGCCCAAGGCCTGGTGGGGTGTGGTTGCGCCTGCTTGCTGCGTGTCCCGCGCCCGAGATCTTGGACGTCTATCCACCGCGTCCGGTGATGATTCGTCCAAGGTCCGGCAGGGCTGATGCGTCCTGTTTGCGCGTGCTCTGCCGCCCGAGATCTTGGACGTCTGCCCACCGCGTCCGGTGATGATTCGTCCAAGGTTCGGCAGGGCTGATGCGTCCTGTTTGCGCGTGCTCTGCCGCCCGAGATCTTGGACGTCTGCCCACCGCGTCCGGTGATGATTCGTCCAAGGTTCGGCAGGGCTGATGCGTCCTGTTTGCGCGTGCTCTGCCGCCCGAGATCTTGGACGTCTGCCCACCGCGTCCGGTGATGATTCGTCCAAGGTTCGGCAGGGCTGATGCGTCCTGCTTGCGCCGTGCCCTGCCGCCCGAGATCTTGGGCGATCAGCCACCAGCGCGGGTGGGAAATCGTCCAAGATCGCGGCGGGTGGCGGGTGGCGGGTGGCGGGTGGCGGGTGGCGGGTGGCGGGTGGGCTGGGGCCGTGAGGCCTGGAGTGAGGGGCGTCGGTGGTGATGATCTTGGGTGATCGACCAACGGATGGGGTGGGAGATCGTCCAAGATCGGTCGCTTAGGTGGCGTGGGGTGACGGTTTCCGCAAGGCCGGAATCGGCGCTACGTGGTGCGTGGCTGAGGCGGTGGGGCAGGCGGATAGGCGGGCAGGCGGATAGGCGGCAGGCGAAGCGGTGAGGCAGGCGGATAGGCGGCAGGCGAAGCGGTGAGGCAGGCGGATAGGCGGCAGGCGGAGTGGTGGGGCGAAGCGGTGGGCGGATAGGCGGGCAGGCGAAGCGGTGGGACGGAGTGGTGGGACGGAGTGGTGGGGCGGGATGGCGGGGTGGTCAGCGGGACGGCTGGGCGGGCGAGAGTGAGGGTGTCGGGGTGGGGGTCGGTTCCGGTTCGAGGCCGATGACGTTGCGCTGCATCTCCACGTTCGACTCGCCGGTGCCGCCCAGCTGGATGTCGTCGTACGCCTTCAGCTCGTGGTTCTCGTCGAAGTAGAGGACCGACAGGCTCAGCGGGGTCGCGTCCTCACCCTCCAGGCCGCGTAGCCCGGCGCCGCCGGTGGAGCCCTCCACCATGAGGCGTGTGGTGAAGGTGGGTGGGGGCGCCGTGGACGCCGATGGGGCCGGGGAGGCCGACGTCGACGGGCCGGGCGGGGGCGCGGTGGGTGCGGGCAGTGTGCTCACCACGCGGCGGTGCAGGTGTCCGGCGAGTACCAGGGGGACCACGCCGGACAGCGGCTGGGCCATGGCCGGGTCGTGGACCAGAGCGATGTCGACCTTTTTGCCCGAGTCGCGGATGGTCTGTGCCAGGCGGTCGCCGGCGGCGGTCAGCAGTTCGGGGCCGGATTCGTCGCCGGCCGCGTTCGTCTCGCTCTTGTCGGGGGTGAACTGGGGGTCGCCGATGCCCGCGATGGTCAGCCCGTCGATCTCGGTGAGCGCGTCGTCGAGGACCACGGCGTTGCTCTGCCGGGCCACCGCCGCCTGGATCGCCATCGAGTCGTGGTTGCCGCGCACGTAGATGTAGGGGACCTGGACCGACGGGATGGAGGCCACGAACGACGTCTCGGCGCTGCTGCCCCAGTCGACCATGTCGCCGGTGTCGATCACCGCGTCGATCTCGAAGGTGTCCACCACGGTCCGGATGAGGCCCCACGATGTCGGGTTCAGATGCAGGTCGGAGACGTGCAGCAGGCGGGTGGTGTTGCCGGCCGGCTCGTAGACCGGCAGCGCCGAGATGGTCGAGTAGACCCGGCTCACGTTGCCGAGGATGGCCTGGAGCTGTTCCGAGTAGCGCCCGTAGTTGTCGGCGATCCGCCGGGCGTCACCGACCACGGCGGGCGCGTTGACGAGCAGGCCCTCATAGCGTGGCTCACTGATCGAATCCGGTCGCAGCGTGGCGGCGGCCAGGCCCAGGCTGCCGCCGGTTACGACCAGTGCGGTGAGGCCGGCCGCCGCCGTCCGCCGGGTGTCGCGGAAGATCAGCGCGGCCAGGATGAGCGTGCTGAGCACGGCCAGGCCCATGGTGCGCAGGCCGAGCCGGGCCACCCCGGTGACCACCTCGTCGACCGCACGCTCGCCGGCCGTGCTGATCGCGGCCGGGTTGTCGATCAGCGCTTCGGTCCGGCTCTGGTCCAGCGAACCGAGGTCCACCCGCAGGTGCACCGGGCCCCGGTGACTGTCCAGGTGCAGTGAGCCGAGCGGTGGGATGTTCACCTCGGTGCCGCCGTGCACGGACGGGGTCACCGACATCTCGGCGCTGAACGGGCCGACGTTCAGATCGGAGCGGGCGAAGAGCATCACCCCGATCATCGAGCCGATGACCGCGGTCAACCCGATCGCGGCCGCGACCCGGAGCCGCCGGTACCAGCGATGCCGGACCGCCCGGCCGGTCAGACCGGTGGCCGCCCGGAAGAAGCCGGCGCCGGTCCGAAGGGGCCCGGCCAGCGCCCGGGAAAGGCCGGCGAACCAGGCGGAGGACCGGAGCTGCGCGGCGGCCGCCCGGAAGGGCCGCGCCACCGATCCGACAAGTGTGGCGGCGCGTCGGCGTCCGCTCTGCCCGGGCGGTTCCTGGTTGGTCGGCGCCTCGCTCATCGGGAGCTCACCTGCCCGATCCTGATCGCCGCGAAACAGTCATCGCCGTCAACTCCGGCCGGCGCCGCCGTCGGAGAAGACCAGCCGGAGAATGCGGTCGTCCTCGGGGCCGGGCTGCCCGGCGTCCTCCTGGTTGGAGGTGGCCACCCAGAACGAGCCGTCCGGCGCGGTGGCCAGGGCGCGCAGCCGGCCGAAATCGTCGGTCAGCAGCTCCTGCGGGCTGCCCAGCACCGTGCCGTTGCCTGTCACGTTGAGCAGCTGCAGCCGCCGGCCGAGCACGCACGCGGTGGCGACCATGCTCTCCAGCGTGGCGACACCGGCGCACGACGACGTGTCGGTGGGCCAGGAGACCAGGGGATCGGTGAATTTCGGGTTGGTGGCCGGGCCGTCGGCTGTCGGCCAGCCGTAGTTCTTCCCCTTCACCACCACGTTGAGCTCGGCGGTGCGTGGCTGGCCGCGGTCGGTGGCGAACATCCGCTTCGTCTCGTCCCACGCCAGGCCCTGCACGTTGCGGTGGCCGGACGACCAGACCGGCGAATTGCGCACCGGGTTGCCGGGGGCGGGTTTGCCGGCCGTGGTGATCCGCAGGATCTTGCCGCCCAGGCTCTTCGGATCCTGGGCCTGGCCGCCGTCGGCGGTGCCGTCGCCGGTGCCCACGTAGAGCAGGCCGTCCGGCCCGAACGCCAGGGCTCCGCCGTTGTGCTGCTCGGACCGCGGGATGCCGGTGAGGATCGGCTGGACCGGCCCGTCTCCGGCGATCTTGGCGATCCGGTTGTCCTCGGCGGTCGTGTAGTAGACGAAGAGGGTCTTGTCCGACTCGAACTTCGGTGACACGGCCACGCCGAGCAAGCCGCCGTCACCACCGGCCGTGACCTCGCCGAGCCGCCGCAACTCGGTGACCTTGAGCCCGCCGGCGGTCGACTCGGGACCGATCTTGAGGATGCGGGCGGTGTCCCGCTCGGTGACCACCGCGCCGCCGTCGGGCAGGAAGGCCATGCCCCACGGAACCTCGAGGTCCTTCGCCAGCACGCTGAGGGCGACCTCGCGCTCGGCGTCGCCCTCACCGGCGGTCGGCGCGACCGACGGGCGGGGCAGGTTGGGCGGCGAGCCGGCCTGATCCGGGCCCGGTGGCCCGAAGCTGCAACCCGCGGTCAGCGCCAGCACGGCGCCGGACGTCGCGGCCACAGCGCGGACCCGGCGGAATCGCACGACAAGCCACCCCTCTCGACATCTGCCGACCAGGGTAGCCGCGAGGTCCGACAGAACCCCGCCGCTCATTGACCGGCGGCGTCCCGGTCGGTCACCGGGTGACCGCCGGCCTCGAGGACGAGCGGAAGATTCTTGCTGGTGACACCGGTGAGCCGGATGACGTTGCCGTTGTCGAGCAGGGCGGAGACCCGGCCGTGCTCGTCCGGCGCCAGCTCGTCGACCCGGCTCCAGGGCACCCGGCTGCCGCCGAAGAGGGCGCGCACCCGCAGCTCGTCGGGGTAGACGTCGGTGCCGGCCCGCCAGGCCCAGACCAGGGCGGCGAGCGGGATCAGCAGGATCGGGGTCAGCTGCCAGGCGGAGCCGGCGAGCGGGACCGTGCCGACGAGCGCGATCAACGCGGCGACCAGCACGGCGCCGGACTTACGGACGCGGAGGACGGGACGACTGCTCACATCCCCCATCCTCCCACCCGGTACGCCGGGCCCGTCCGCCCGGTCACCGGTTGACCGTCATCGTTGAATGGCAGACGATTCCGTTCGTGGGACGGTGACACGCCGTGCCGTAACCCGATCCGGGGACCCTCGTTGACCCGGTGCAGCTCCCTCTCGCTCCGCCCCACCCCGGCGCGCCGGGCCGACAGCAGAGGACCGCCGATGACCGCCGTGCCACCCGGCTCCGCTGTCGCGGCGCTGGCGATCGCCGTCGCCGGCCTCGGTGCGGCCGCCGTCCTGATCCGCGTGGCGCTGTCGATCCACCGCGCCGACGGCACCTTCGTGGCCTGCCGGGGCGCCGGTTTCGTGGGCATGGGCGCGCTGGCCACCGGGCTGACCGGGCTGATCCCGTGGTGGGCGCCGGAGCACCGGGTCGCCGGGCTGACCGCCGGGCTGGCCGTCGCCGCGATCTGCTTCGTGACCGGCACGTCGTTGCTGCCCGGCGCGGCCCGGAACTGGGTGGTCCGGCTGCGGCGGATGTTCGACGGGGTGGGGCTCGGGGTGAGCCTGGGCTTCGCGGCGTACCTGATCCCGGCCACCACCCGGCGTCCCGAGCTGGTGCCGGCGCTGCTCATCGCGGCCGGCGGCGTCGCGATGGTCACGGTGATCGTGCTGCGGGCCCGGCCCCGCCCGGTGCCGGCCATGTGGTGCGGCGCCGGATCGTCGCTGGTCCTGATCGGGCTGGGGATGCTCGCCTACCGTTCCACCGGCCCGCTGCTCGGGGCGGCCACGCTGCTGGTGGTGGGTGGGCTGACCGCGTCGGCGGCCGGCGGCTCCCGGCGGGACCTGCCGCCCCCGCCGCTGGAGCCCCGCCACCCGGACCAGTACCTGGCCAGCTATCCGCTGCTGGCGGTGCCGGCCGCGGTCGGTGTGGTCGCCGCGATCTGGCACCTGGTGACGGTCCGGGACTTCGACACCGAGGCGATCATCTTCGGTCTCGTGATGGTCAGCGTCCTGGTCGTACGGGAACTGCTCGTGGTGCGCGACATCCGCCGGTACGCGGGCCGGCTGCGGGTGGCCGAGGCGCACTTCCGTTCCCTGGTGGCCGGCGCCACCGACCTGACGCTGGTCCTGGACGAGAGATTGACCGTCCGCTGGCAGTCCCCGGCCGCGGCCCGCCTGTTCGGGCTGCGTGACGAGGAGGTGATCGGCCGGGAGTTCCGTGAGCTGATCCACCCGGACGACGCGGCGGACGCGGACGCGGTGATCGGGTCGATCCTCGCCGGTGAGCACGAGGGCGGGCCGCCGGTGCTGGTCAACGCCCGGCTGCGGGACGGCGCCCAGCTCTGGCGGGACACCGAGTCGACGATCTCCGACCAGCGGGCGGTCCCCGAGGTGGCGGCGCTCGTGGTGCACGTCCGGGACGTCGGCGAGCGCCGGCACCTGGAGCGCACCCTGAGCCGGCTCTCCTATCTGGACCAGCTGACCGGCCTGGCGAACCGCCGGGCGCTGATGCGGGACCTGCTGGCCTTCCGCCGCCGGGCCGGGCAGCAGGGCACTCTGCTGGTGATCGACCTGCACGGGCTGGCCGAGGTCAACGACACCCGGGGCCGGGAGATCGGCGACGCCGTGCTGGTCGAGGTGAGCCGCCGGATCCGGGGCCTGCTCGGTGGCGAGGACGTGGCGGCCCGGCTGGGCGGCGACGAGTTCGCGGTGCTGACCGGTGAGTCGGCGGTGCCCGCGTACGCCCTGGCCGCCCGGATCGTCACGACTCTCGGCGAGCCGTACCCGCTGCCCGGGGCGACCGTGACGCTCTACACCAGCGTGGGCCTGGCCGAGCTGGCCGGTGGCGCCGACTCGGACGACGTGCTGCGGCAGGCGGACCTGGCCCGGCAGCGGGCCCGGCAGCTGGGCCGGGACCGGGTCGAGTGGTACGACCCGGACGTGGAGATCCAGCTGCACCGCCGGATGGAGCTGGAGCAGCAGCTGCTCGGCGCGGCCGGCCGCGGGGAGCTGGATCTGGTCTTCCAGCCGGTGTCGGCGCTGCGCGACGGCCGCCCGGCCGGGGTCGAGGCGCTGATCCGCTGGCGGCACCCGCAGCTGGGCACCATCGCGCCGGGGGAGCTGCTGCCGATCGCCGCGGCGCTGGGGATCACCGCCGAGCTGGACGAGTGGGTGCTCGACGAGGCGTGCCGCCGTCTCTGTTCATGGACGGTGCGCGACGATTTCTGGCTGTCCGTGAACGTGGGGCCGCGTGAGCTGCTCACCGCCCGTTTCCCGGACCGGGTCGCCACCATCCTGCGGCGCCACGGCCTCCTTCCGGAGCGCCTGGTCGTGGAGGTGGCCGAGACCTGGATCGCCGAGGACGTGCCGGCGATCGTGGCCGCCCTGGCCGGGCTGCGCAAACTCGGTGTCCGGGCCGCGCTGGACGACTTCGGGTCGGGCCAGACGTCGCTGTCGCATCTGCGGCGGCTGCCGGTGGACATGCTGAAGCTGAGCCGGGCGCTGGTCGACCCGTCCTCGGAGGCGGTGGTCGGCGGCGGCCCGGCGGTGCTGGACGTGGTGGTCAGTCTCGGTCGCCGGCTGGGCCTGGACGTGGTGGCCAAGGGTTTGGAGACCGACGAGCAGATCGCCCGGGCGGTGGCGGCCGGCTGCCGGTACGGCCAGGGTTTCGCGCTCGGTTACCCGGGCCCGGCCGAGCGCGTCGAGGCCTACCTGGAGAGCCACCGCGGCTAGCGCGGCGGCGCGGTGCTCCCGCGTGGGGTGAGGTGCACCCGGCCCGCCTCCACGTTGCCCACCTTGGTGCCGTCGATGGCGTTGAGCAGCTCCCGGGCGGCCTGTGCCCCGTACGCCGAGATGTCCCGGCTGAGCGCGGTGAGCGGCGGGTGGACGAGGCTGCACAGTGGCGAGTCGTCCCAGGCCACGATGGACAGGTCGCCCGGTACGGAGAGGCCCATCTCCTGTGCCACGGCCAGGCCGGCGACCGCCATCACGTCGTTGTCGTAGATGATCGCGGTGGGCCGGTCCCCGCCGATCAGCAGGCGCCGGGTGGCCCGGCTGCCCTCCTCGCCGGTGTAGTCGGCCGGGATGGTGATCGAGTGGTCCAGGCCGAGGGCGGCGCAGACGCCCTCGAAGGCCTTGGTGCGGTTCTGTGTGTGCAGTAGGCCGGGCGGGCCGCTGACCCGGGCGATCCGGTGGTGCCCCAGGGCGACCAGGTAGCGGACCGCCTCGGTGATGGCGCCGGCGTCGTCGGACCAGATCTGGGCGATCGGCCCGGTGTCGCCGGGGCCGCCGATCACGATGGCCGGGAGCTGGAGTTCCTGGAGGACCGGGATGCGGATGTCGTTCTCCCGGATGTCGGTGACGATCACGCCGTCGATCCGGCGTTCGCCCCACCAGCGGCGGTAGACCTCGACCTCCTGCTCGGGGGTGGCCACCACCTGGAGTGTCAGCGCGTACGACCGCTCACCCAGCTCGGCCTCGAAACCGCTGATCAGGCCCATGAACCAGGGCTCTATGCCGAGCAGCCGGGCGGGCCGGCACAGGGTCAGGCCGACGGCCCGCGCGCGGGCGCCGGACAGGGCCCGGGCCGCGCTGTTGGCGTTGAACCCGATCTCCTGGGCGATCGACAGGATGCGTTTACGGGTCGCCTCGGAGACGCCTGGCTGGCCGTTGAGCGCGTACGACACGGCGCCCTTGGACACGCCCGCCCGCCGTGCGATGTCGGCGATTGTGGGCCGCTTCACTCAGTCTCCTCTGTCCCCACTGCCGCCGAGCTTATCGGGCGCCGGGTGCACGCCGACGGACTCCCTCGACGTCCGACACACGCTTGATCGGTTAAGTGTTACGGCACACATCGGACAATGTAAACCTGGTGTCCGAATAATCCGGACTGGGTGGGGTTGGGAGCGCGCCCGTAACCCGGTATTGACATGGCTGAAAGCCGGGCTTACGGTTCCCCCAACTTACCCGGTTCAGTGATGCGCATCTCCTTGCGGAGGAATGACATGGAACGTTTCGGACGTCGCGCCGCGCGCGTGGGGGCCGCCGGCCTCGTCGCCGCGCTGGCCATCGCCGGCTGCAGTGGCCAGGCGCTGGAGGGCAACGACTCCAGCACCGAAGGCGGCCAGATCACCCTGAAGGTCAACTTCTGGGGCGACATGGGCCTGGACGCCCTCAAGGCCAAGTACGAGGCCGATCACCCCAACATCAAGATCGCCCTGAACTCGGGCGAGTACAACGCTCAGCACGAGGACCTGCAGAAGAAGCTGGTCGCGGGCTCCGGCGCTCCGGACATCTCGGCCGTCGACGAGGGCTTCATCGTCCAGTTCCGTGGTCAGGCGGACCAGTTCGTCAACCTGAACGACAAGGGCGCGAGCAGCTACGAGTCGAAGTACCTGGACTGGAAGTGGAAGGCCTCGCAGTCGGCTGACGGCAAGCAGATCGGCCTCGGCACCGACGTCGGCGGCCTGGCCATGTGCTACCGCACCGACCTGTTCAAGGCGGCCGGCCTGCCCACCGATCGTGAGTCGGTCTCCAAGTTGTGGCCGGACTGGAACGCGTTCATCGAGACCGGTAAGACGTACACGGCGAAGACCGGCAAGAAGTTCGTCGACTCGGCCACCAACCTGTTCAACCCGGTCCTCTCGCAGCAGCCGGTCGGCTTCTACGACCAGCAGGAGACCCTCCAGATGGAGGGCGGCCCGAAGGCCGGCTTCGACGTCGCGATGAAGGCCCTCGACGCGGGCATCTCCGCGAACCTGGCCAGCTTCCAGCCGAACTGGGACCAGGGCTTCAAGAAGGACCAGTTCGCCGTCCTCGCCTGCCCGGCGTGGATGCTCGGCCACATCCAGGACACCGCGCCCGATCAGAAGGGCAAGTGGGACATCGCCGCGATCCCGGGCGGCGGCGGTAACTGGGGCGGCTCCTGGTGGACCATCCCGAAGCAGGGCAAGAACGTCGATGAGGCCTACAAGTTCGTCGAGTGGCTGATCCAGCCCGAGCAGCAGATCGAGGTCTTCAAGACGGTCGGCAACCTGCCCTCGCAGCCGGCCCTCTACAAGGACCCCAACGTGCTGAACTTCAAGAAGGAGTTCTTCACCGACGCGCCGACCGGCCAGATCTTCGCCTCCACCGCGGAGAACCTGAAGCCGCAGTACCTCGGTAAGAAGAACGGCCCGACCCGCGTCGCCGTGGAGAACGTGATCAACCGGGTCGGCCAGGGCAAGCTCAAGTCGGCCGATGCCTGGGCCGAGGCGGTCAAGGAAGCCGAGAAGGCATCCAAGTCCTGACCTGAATCCTCCGCAACGGCGGGGCGGCTTCGGCCGTCCCGCCGTCCGGCCCGTAAGAGGAGTAGTCGTGTCCCTCACCGACGTACGCGTGGTGCGGACCGAGGAGCCGAAACACGCACCGCCGAACCGCGCGAAGTTCTGGCTCTACCGTTTCGACACCAAGACCGTGCCTTACCTGCTGATCGCGCCGTTCTTCGTGCTCTTCGCGATCTTCGGCCTGTTCCCGATCATCTTCAACGGCGTGGTGGCGCTGCGCCACTGGCGCCTGGACGACCCGACGCTCACCGGCTGGGCCGGCATGGAGAACTTCACCAAGCTGGCGAGCGACACCGATTTCTGGGACGCCCTGGTCAACACGTTCGGCATCTTCATCCTCTCCACCGTTCCGCAGTTGCTCATCGCGCTGATGCTGGCGAACCTGCTGAACCGCAAGCTGCGCGGCGCCACGTTCTGGCGGATCGGCGTCCTGTTGCCGTACGTCACCCCGGTGGCCGCGTCGACCCTGGTCTTCGCGGTCTTCTTCAGCCGTGACTACGGCCTGGCCAACTGGATGCTGTCGCTGGTCGGCTTCGGCGAGGAGCAACCGCTCGACTGGCGGGCCGACACCTGGAGCAGCTGGATCGCCATCGCCACCATGGTCAACTGGAAGTGGATCGGCTACAACGCGCTGCTCTACCTGTCCGCCATGCAGGCCATCCCGAAGGACGTCTACGAGGCGGCGGCCGTCGACGGCGCCGGCCCGTGGCGTCAGCTCTGGCGGATCACGGTGCCGATGATCCAGCCGGTCGTGCTGTTCACCGTCATCCTCTCCACCATCGGCGGGCTCCAGCTCTTCAACGAGCCGATGCTCTTCGACGAGAACCCGGCGCTGGCCAACGGCGGTTACGACCACCAGTGGCGGACCATCGCGCAGCTGATCTACAAGGTCGGCTGGCGTGACCTCAACCTCGGGTACGCGGCCGCGATGAGCTGGGCGCTGTTCCTCATCATCCTGATCGTGGCCGCGATCAACGCGCTGGCCACCCGGCGCCTGGGAGGCGGAAAGTGAGCACCCGCCTGTTGAGCCGCGCGCCCCAGGACACCCCGGGCACCTGGAAGTCCTACCTCGGGCTGTTCGCCATCCTGGCGGTCTCGGCGTTCCCGGTGTACTGGATGTTCGTCATCGCGACGAGCAACGACGACGCCGTCATGAAGTCGCCGCCGTCGGTGATCCCCGGCGACCAGCTGATGGTCAACCTGCGCGAGGTCTTCACCCTCCAGGACGTCTACTTCACCGCCTCGCTGATCAACAGCCTGATCGTGGCCCTCGCGGTGACCGCGTCGACGCTGTTCTTCTGCTCGCTGGCCGGCTTCGCCTTCGCCAAGCTGCGCTTCAAGGGCAACAACGTCCTGATGTTCGTCGTCATCCTGACGCTGACCGTGCCGAACCAGCTCGGCGTGGTCGCCCTCTACATCCTGATGGGCAAGCTGGGCTGGAACGGTCAGCTGATCGCGGTCATCGCACCCGGCCTGGTCAGCGCGTTCGGCGTCTTCTACATGCGCCAGTTCATCGGGCACGCGATCCCGGACGAACTGGTCGAGGCCGCCCGGATCGACGGCGCGCTCACCCTGCGGATCTACTGGACCGTCGTGGTCCCGGCGATCCGTCCGGCCCTCGCCGTGCTCGGCCTGCTCACCTTCGTGGCCACCTGGAACGACTTCCAGTGGCCGCTGATCACGCTGAACGGCACCGATTTCCCCACCTCGATGGTGGCCCTGTCGGACCTGGCCAGCGGCAACTACGTGGTCTACCGCCGGGTGCTGGCCGGCGCCTTCGTCGCCACGGTCCCGCTGATCGTCCTGCTGCTCATCGGCGGCCGGCAGCTGGTCCGCGGCATCATGGAGGGCGCTCTCAAGTAGCGCCTCTCCACGATCAGGCCGGTCGAGGCCCGTCCACCGCTCCCGGTGGGCGGGCCTCACCCTTTCCGCAGACCACGGGGGTACGGGTGAAGCCGTCCTCAGCGAACGCTAAGGCAGCGCAGGGCCGAACTCAGGCGGACCAGAGGTCCGCCCGGCAGGGTTCCCGGTCGAACCGAATCCGCCAGAACCGAGGAGTTCGATGAAGAAGAAGCTGGGCCGCCTCGCGGTCACCGCGGGGGTGACCGTGGCGGTGATCGCACCGTTGGCGGGCGTCGCTCTCGCGGTCGTGGTGGAGCCGTCCACACCCCGGACCGGGCGACTGACCCAGGCCGGGCCGCTCGCCGAGCACGGTTTCCCGGCCTGGTACCGGGACAGCGAGGGCGTGCGGCTGGAGGCCTGCACGACGCTCGACGACCCGCTCTGCTCCACCCTGCCGGACGAGGTGCCGGACCCGGACCTGCCGATCTCGTACCCGGACAACTTCCCGGGCGAGTTCTTCTACCAGCTCGCCGGGGCCGAACTGACCCTCGCCAACGGGGTGGACGCCACCATCGGCATGGACCTGGAGGGCGCCTGGGCCGCCGAGCAGGTCCGCGACGGCGACCAGATGGTGTTCGGCCGGATCCGGATCCGGTTCGACGCCGCCGAGGGCGAGCGTTACCGGATCACCCACCCGTACGGCGTCGACGACCTGACCGCCACCGACCGCGGCATCCGGATGACCGAGGACATCGGCACCACGGCCGGCGCCTTCGGGCAGGCCCTGACCAGCCGGATCGGCCCGTTCCTGAAGTGGGACCCGGCGGAGGCCCCGGCGGCCCCGGCCGGTTACGTCGGCGACCCGGGGGTCGACCACGAGGTCGTCGGCAGCCCGTACGGCACGAACTTCATCCGGATCGAGCGGTTCGAACCGACCAGCGGAGGCTGGACGCAGGTCGGCTTCACCGATCAGTTCAGCGTCCAGGGCCGGTACGCCCAGAACGGTGGCGTCGACATCGACCAGGCCACCTACACCGTCGGCGCGGACGGCAAGGGCGTCATCGAGGTGTACGCCAGCAGCGAGCCCGGCCAGGCCGTCGAGGTGACCGGCAACGAGACGCTCGGCTTCCGGACCACCCGCCTGCGCGGCGCGAACGGCCGCTACTACGGCCGCTTCCCGGTGACCGGCTCGGTGCCCGCCGGCACGAAGATCGAGGTGGTCAACGCGGGCGACCGCCCGGTCGCCCGGAAGTCCCGGACCCTGGTCGACGTCGTCCGGGTCACCGAGGCCCGGTACGACGCCGACGCCGCCACCCTGACCGTCGCCGCCACCTCCAGCGACGCCGACGCGACCCCGCCGACGTTCGCCGTCACCGGGTTCGGCGACGTCGGCGCGACGCCGTTCACCGATGTCGTCGCCCCG
Organism: Actinoplanes lobatus; assembly: GCF_014205215.1. Lineage (NCBI taxonomy): Bacteria > Bacillati > Actinomycetota > Actinomycetes > Micromonosporales > Micromonosporaceae > Actinoplanes > Actinoplanes lobatus. The sequence continues at coordinate 1,095,650 of NZ_JACHNC010000001.1, read as the reverse complement.
CCCGCCACGATCACCGTCACCTCGTCGAGCGGTGGTTCGACGACCGTGCCGGTCAGCGGCACCGGCGACGCGTTCCTTCCGGAGCTCCCGGTCGCCTCGGCGATCGCCACCCTCGGCGCGGTCGCCGGGCAGCGGGTCGTCCTGGACGGCTCCGGCTCGACCGGCGCGATCGACACCTACGCCTGGACCCAGACCGGCGGCCCGGCCGTCGCCCTGACCGACGCCGCCACCAAGGTCGCGAGCTTCGACCCGGCGCAGGCCGGCACCTACACGTTCCAGCTGCTGGTGGCCGGTCCGAGCGGGGCCGGCGCGCCGATCACGCTGTCGGTGACGGTCGCCGGCGCCGCTCCGGCCGTGGCGAACGCCGGCGCCGACCAGACCGTGATCCGCGGTCGCACCGTCACTCTCGACGGCACCGGCTCGACCGGCACCTCGACGTACGCGTGGCGGCAGGTGTCCGGGCCGACGGTGCTGCTGAACGGGCTGAACAGCGCGAAGCCGACCTTCACCTACCCGACCCAGGCGCTGCCCGCCGCGCCCGGCCCCAACACGGGGTACGTCTACAACAACGAGCCGGTGGTCCTGGAGTTGACCGTCACCGGCGCGGCCGGACCGCACAGCGACCAGGTGACGATCCGTCCGCAGGGGGAGACGTTCACCGGCCTGTCGGTCCGCTACCGCACCGGCAACAACGAGTGGCGGATCTCCGGCACGAGCGGCATCGTCGCCGGGCAGCGGATCACCGCGGTGCTGGGTGACGTGCTCACCGGCCGGGTCATCGGCACCGGGACGGTGGACGCGGCCGGCGCGTTCAGCATCCGGGTGACCGGCCCGAACCCGGGCAACACCATCCGCACGATCAGCCTGGTCAGCTCCACCGGCGGCCGCCTCCTGGCCACCCCGGTGAACGTCACCAACTGACCCCACCAGCGCTGGACACGACGAGCGGCGGGCTCCCGGGAGCCCGCCGCTCCGCGTCTCGCGCGCGGTGTCCGTACCGGAGAAGGTCTTCAGGAATCCGCGGCCAGGCGGCGGCGCAGATAGCGGGCCGACGCCGCGGAGACCTGGCCGGAGACCGCCGCGCTGGTCAGCGAGCTGCGGTGCCGGACGCGGCCGTCCTCGTTCTCGGTCAGCAGGTGGGCGTGGACCAGGTGGTCGACGCAGGCCAGCACCTCCGGCAGGGGGTGATCGGTGAGCGTCGACAGCTCGCCCACGCTGAGCGGCCCCAGCACCGCGCACAGCCGCAGGATCTCCCACGACGGATCGGGCATCCAGCGGGTGCGCTGCCGGGCGATCTGCATGGCCACCGCGTGCGACACCGCGGGCGGCCGTTGCGCGGTCGCGACCAGCGCCGGGATGCCACCGGTCTGTTCCGGCAGGTCGCCGTCGCCGAGAACGGCCAGGTCGTGGTCGGCGAGCGGTTCGAGGCGCAGCACCACCGGAGTGCCGAGGCCGGCCAGCGGCCGGTCGGCGATCTCCGACGGATAGCGGTAGGTCAGCACGATCCGCAGCGCCGGACAGTGCCGGCCCAGCCAGGACAGCTCGGCCACGCTGGCCGCGTCCAGGTCGGCGGCGTCGTCGATGGCGATGAAGACCGGATCCGGCCCGGCCAGCGCGGCGCCGATCCGCTCCAGGTCGGGACGCAGCAGCGGCTGGTCCGGCCCGGAGGCGTCGACGATGGACAGGATCTCCGGCGCCGCACCCAGATCGGTGAGCGCGGCCAGCAGCCAGGCGTGCCGGAGCACCCCGACCGACGACGCGCCGTGCCCGACGCCGACCCGCCCGGGCGCGTGGCGCTCCAGCTCGGAGAGGAAGGCCGACTTGCCGGACCCGGACGGCCCGACGATGTGCACCACCGCGGGCGGATCCGGTTCGAGCAGCACCCGCAGTTCGGTGATCCGGCCCAGGAACCGCTCCCGCGGGGGAGCCTGCGCCGGCGGCGTGGGCGGGGCGGCGGGCGGCGGCTCGGCCACCCGGGCGGCCAGCACCTCCCGTTGCAGGCGGACCAGCTCGGCCGACGGCGCCACGCCCAGTTCCACGTCGAGCAGGTTCCGGCAGCGTTCGAAGATGCGCAGCGCGTCGTCCTGCCGGCCCATCGCGATCGCCGCGCTCATCGCGGCCCGGTACCCGGACTCCAGGAACGGGTTGAGCTCGATCGCCTCCTGGGCCAGGCGCAACGACCGGGCGGCGTCGCTGGGCAGGGCCGCGTCGGAGTGCTGGAGCAGCGCGTTCACGGCCGCCACCTGGACCTCGGCGCGGACCGGTTCGGCCCAGTCGGCGTACGGGTCCTCGGGGAACGGCAGCTGCCGGGCCAGGTCGAGGATGCCCTCGTGGACGGCCAGTCGTTCCGGGCAGCCCGGGGGCAGCGCGTCCAGCCGGCGGATCAGCGCCCGCAGGTCGGCCAGGTCCAGCGCGGCCCGGCCGGTGTCGAAGAGGTAGCCGCCGCTGCGGGTCACGATGAACCAGTTCGCCGACGAGCCGTCCGGTTGCAGGCGCCGCCGGATCACCGAGACGTAGTGCTCCAGCGCGGACACGTGGTTCCCGGGCAGGTCGTCGCCCCAGACCGAGTCCGCCAGCGCGTCCTTGGACTGGATCCGGTCGTGCCGTGCCGCCAGCACCGCGAGCACCTGCCGGGCACGGCGGGGCAGCTCGCCGGCGGGCAGCGGCTCACCGGTGCCCGATGTGACGGTCAGCTGCCCGAGCACGCTGACACGCATGTCTCCTCCTCGTGAAGGTTCTCCGGACAGGTTCGGCGTCCGGGCCACCCGAGATGAGGCTTTCCACAGGTTTTCCAAAGGCCCTGCTCCTACCGTCGGCGCCCGACTGCTGACCGGACCAAAGGGAGCTCGATGTCACGGGGAAGTCTGAGCCGGCGCGGCCTGCTCAAGGGCGCTTTCGCGCTGGGTGGCGGTGGCCTGATCGTCACGGCCGCGGGTGGCGCCGTGGTGGCCAAGTCGAGCGGGCTCGCCACACGCAACACGCCGACGCCGTACACCAACATGTTCCGGCGGCCGCCGGTCCTGATGCCCTACGACGAGGGCGTCGACGGCGAGGGGCCGTTCCAGAAGTACCGGCTCACCCAGAAGACCGGGCCGGCCAGCATCGTGCCGGGCCTGGTCACCACGATCGCCGGCTACAACGGGATCTTCCCGGGGCCGACCATCCGGGTGCCGCGCGGTACCCGTACCGAGGTACGGATCAAGAACTCGCTCACCCTGAACCGGATCAACGGGAAGCCGTTCAGCACGGTCACCCACCTGCACGGGTCGGCCTCGCTGCCGCAGTACGACGGGTACGCCAACGACCACACCCACCCGGGGCACTGCAAGACCTACCGGTACCCGAACTGGCAGCCGGCCCGGACGCTCTGGTACCACGACCACAACCACCGGACCACGGCCGCGAACGCCTACTCCGGCCTGGCCGCGCAGTACCACCTGACCGACGAGTACGAGGCGGCACAACTGCCGCAGGACCAGTACGACGTCCCGATCGTGGTCAGTGACATCGCCTTCAACGCGGACGGCTCGGTGGCCTTCGACGACGAGGACAACGCCGGCCTGATGGGCGACATCATCCTGGTGAACGGGGTGCCGTGGCCGAAGATGCGGGTCAAGCCGCGGGTCTACCGGTTCCGGATCCTGGTCGCGTCGATCTCCCGGTCCTACCGTTGGCGGCTCAGCACCGGGGACCCGTTCTACGTGGTCGCCACGGACGGCGGCATGACGCCGAAGGTGGCCGAGGTGGCCAGCTTCCGGCACAGCCCGGCCGAGCGGTACGAGGTGCTGATCGACTTCCGGAAGTACAAGGTCGGTCAGAAGATCGAGCTGCGGAACCTGAGCAACAAGAACAACGAGGACTTCCAGAACACCGACAAGGTGATGCAGTTCGAGGTGGTCGCCGACTCGGGTGCGCCGGACACGTACCAGATCCCGAAGACACTCGACGCCGGGCCGGTGCCGTGGGCGAACCGTGGGGCCCACGACGTCATGAAGCTCAAGCCGGAGATGGCGACCGCGCGCCGCACCGTGCGGGTGGAACGCAAGCACGGGCTCTGGACCGTCAACGGGGAGACCTGGGACGACGTCGAGAAGAGCGGCTTCAAGCGGGTGCTGGGCAATCCGAAGCCGTACGACGTGGAGATCTGGGATCTGGTGAACGAGTCCGGGGGCTGGTTCCACCCGGTGCACATCCACCTGATCGACGGCATGGTGCTGTCCCGCAACAACACCCCGGGCAACAAGCCGTACGCCTGGGAGAACGGCCCGAAGGACGTCTTCTACCTGGGCGAGAACGAGACCGCGTCGGTGCTCATGCAGTTCACCACCGGCGACGGCAACGCCGGCGGCCGCTACATGCTGCACTGCCACAACCTCATCCACGAGGACAGCGACATGATGATCCAGTTCGCGGTCGGCGACCCGGGCGCCAATGACCCGATCTCCTCGGACCCGGCGTACGCCGACGAGTCCCCGGAGCAGCCGGTGACCTACGCCCCCAGCTACCCGCTGGGCACCTGATGCGGCGGCTCCTCGCCGGGCTGCTGGCCCTGGCCGTCGGCGCGGCCTGGTACGCCCGCCCCGAACCGGACGCCGCGCCGGTCGCCCACGAGGTGACCGGCGACGCGGGCGACCGCCAGGCCACCACCACCTTCGACGGCCCGATGGTCCGCCGGCGCGCCGCGATCGCGATCCACCCGGCGCCCGGCGCGGACCGTGCCGCCATCGCCCGGGAGCTGCGGGCACTGGCCGCCGAGCAGAAACTGGGTGAGCTGACCGACGCCACGTTCGCCGTCTTCTCCGAGCGGATGCTGGAGTTCCTGGTCCCGGAGATGACCCTCGTGCTGGACGAGGGCGTACCGGTGATGGACGCCGAGGCGCTGATGCGCGACCACCAGCCCGCCTCGGTGGCCTTCTACCTGGTGCAGCCGGTCCTCGTACACGATCTGACGTTCTGTGTCCTGACGCCCGCCGGGGTGACGCCCGAGCTGGTGCGGGAGCGGCAGGACGCCGAGGGCGTGCTCAGCGACTCGCTGAATCGCTACGTCACCGAGGTGCAGCCGGCCGGGGTCACGGTCCGCTACTTCGGGGCGGTGCTCGGCGACGGCCAGGTCGCCGCGGTGCGCGAGTCGATGGGCCGGGCCGCCGGGGTGCCGGCCTCGCAGGTGCACGTGACGGCCACCGAGCCCGGGCCCGGCGCCTCAGGAAGTACTCAGGTGGACCACACCCTGCTGCAAGAACATGTACCGAAATAGCCCCATGAAACGGGCATTCCCCTCCCCGGGATGAGGTCCAATCTTGCGCAGAGTCTGGTCCGCCGCCGTGTTCGGCGCGCTGCTCTCCACCACGGTCCTGGCGGTTCCTCCCGCACAGGCCGCCCCGATCGGCCAGGGATTCACCGTCACCGCCGCCGACCTGGAGTACATCCTCAAGCAGATCAAGATCGCTGAGGCGCACGTCGCCGGCACGACCAGCGAGACCGGACCCTGCGGGGCGCTGCGCGACGAACTCGGCAGCCCCCTGCTCGCCCTCGGCCTGCGCACGGTCGACGGGACCTGCAACCACCTCACCCCGGGGCAGGAGAACTACGGCGCCGCCGGCGAGACCTTCCCCCGCCTGGCGCCCGCCGAGTACCCGGCCGGCTACCAGGGGGAGAACGCCGTCGACGCGGCGCCCCGGCAGATCAGCAACCTGATCGCCGACCAGACCGCGGCCAACCCGGCCGCGGTCGCGGTCTCCGGCGGCGCCACCGACGGCGCCACGCTCTTCATCCCCAACGTGACCACCGACTTCGGGCTGTCCGCGCCCTACAACTCGTGGTTCACCCTCTTCGGCCAGTTCTTCGACCACGGCATCGACCAGACGGTCAAGAGCGACGACATCGTCATGGTCCCGCTGCGCGCCGACGACCCGCTCATCGCGGGACCGGACCGCCAGACCGGTACGGCCGACGACCCCGGTCCCGGGGACGCGAGGTACGTGCCGTCGAACATGCGGTTCATGATGCTCAGCCGGGCCGCCCGTCCGGACGCCACGAACACCGACACCTCGTACGTCGACAACTCCCAGACGTACGCGTCGCACGCCGCACACCAGGTGTTCCTGCGCGAGTACGACACCCTCGCCAAGGACACCGGCAACCTGCTCACCGGCGATGCCGGCGGGCTGCCCACCTGGGCCGACGTCAAGCGGCAGGCCCGCGAGCGGCTCGGCCTGGCACTGTCCGACACCGACGCGCTCGACGTGCCGATGGTGCTCGCCGACGCGTACGGCGACTTCGTGCCCGGCCCGGCCCGCGGCCTCCCGCAGTACGTCACCGCGGCCGGCCTGGTCGAGGGCGACCTCGCGAACCCGGTCGCCGTGCCCGCCGACGTGGTCCACTTCGACACGCCGTTCCTCACCGACATCGCGCACCACGCCAAACCCGGCGGCACGCTCACGCCGGATGCCGACACGGTGGCCGGCACGGACTTCACGGCCCAGCCGGCCGGCACCTACGACGACGAGATGCTCGCCGCCCACTACATCGCCGGTGACGGCCGGGCCAACGAGAACATCGGCCTCACCGCGGTGCACCAGATCTTCCACTCCGAGCACAACCGCCTGGTCACCGACATCGTCCGGGTCGCCGACGGCAACCCGGAGTGGACCGGGCGGCGGCTCTTCCAGGCCGCCAAGTTCGTCAACGAGATGGAATACCAGCACCTCGTCTTCGAGGAGTTCGCCCGCAAGATCCAGCCGGCGATCAACCCGTTCCAGCCGTTCGCCTTCACCCAGGCCGAGCTGAACCCGGCCGTGTACGCCGAGTTCGCGCACGCCGTCTACCGGTTCGGGCACTCGATGCTCACCGAGCGCATCGAACGGCCCAACGCCGGCGGCCTCTCCCTGCTGGACGGCTTCCTCAACCCGCCGGCCTTCACCGCCGACGGCACCCTGTCGCCCGAACAGGCGGCCGGCGAGATCGTCCAAGGCATGAGCGAGCAGGTCGGCAACGACCTCGACGAGTTCATGACCGACACCCTGCGCAACAACCTGCTCGGCCTGCCGATGGACCTCGGCGCGATCAACATCGCCCGGGGCCGCTCCGAGGGCGTGCCGTCGCTGAACCATCTGCGGCGCGTGCTGCACGACCGGACCGGGGACGGGCGGCTGAGGCCCTACGTCAGCTGGATCGACTTCGGCGAGCACCTCAAGCACCCCGAATCGCTTGTCAACTTCGTGGCGGCGTACGGCAAGCACCCCTCCCTTCTGAACAAGACCACCGTGGACGAGAAGCGGGCCGCCGCCCAGGCACTGCTGGAGACCCCGGCCGGCGCCGGTTTCCTCAACGCCACCGGCGCCTGGACCACCGCGAACTCCGGCCTCGACGACATCGACCTGTGGATCGGCGGGCTCGCCGAGACCACCGAACCGTTCGGCGGCCTGCTCGGCAGCACCTTCGACTACGTCTTCGAGAGCCAGCTCACCGCCCTCCAGAACGGCGACCGGCTGTACTACCTCGCCCGTACGCCCGGCATGAACCTGCGCAGCCAGCTCGAAGGCAACTCGTTCGCCGAGCTGATCGGCCGCACCACCACGGCGCACAGCCTGCGCGCCGACGTCTTCGCCACCACCGACTGCCGCTTCGACCTGTCCACCCTGGACGGCACCGCCGACGGATACGCCCGGCACGGCAACCTGGTCGACGACGACCCGGCCACCGAGTGCGACGAGCGGGCCCTGCTGCTGCGCCACCCGGACGGCACCATCGCCTACCGGGCCCGCAACACCGTCGACCCGGCCGGCATGAACGCCCAGTCGGTCTACGCCGGCACCGAGAACCGCGACCGGGTCACCGCCGGCAACGACAACGACACCCTGTGGGGCGCCGAAGGCGACGACGTGCTCGAAGGCGGCGCCGGTGACGACGTCACCGTCGGCGGCGAGGACGACGACGTGCTCACCGACCTCGGCGGCGCCGACTTCCTCAAGGGCGGCCCCGGCAACGACGCGCTCGACGCCGGTCCCGGCCTCGACGTCGTGCTCGGCGGCGACGGCCGCGACTTCACCAACGGCGGCGCCAACGCCAACAGCACCTTCGGCGGCGAGGGCGACGACCTGATCATCGCCGGTGACGGCGAGGACACCGCGCTCGGCGACTCCGGCGACGACTGGATGGAGGGCGGCAACTCACCCGACCTGCTCCAGGGCGACAGCGGCAACCTGTTCTTCCGCGACGACAGCAACCGGCCCGGCCACGACGTGCTCGTCGGCCAGGGTGGCGACGACGACTACGACATGGAGGGCGGCGACGACATCGGGGTCCAGGGCCCCGGCATCGAGAAGAACGCCGGCGGCTCCGGCTGGGACTGGTCCATCGCCGGCACCGAGACCATCGACGCCGACCTCGACCTGCCGCTCCTCGGCCTCGACGGCCTCCAGACCGAGGTCCGCGACCGGTACGACGAGGTCGAGTCCCTCTCCGGCGGCGCGGGCGACGACACCCTGCGCGGCGACGACGGCATCCCCGCCCTCGACGGCGCCGTCGGCTGCGACGCGCTCGACGCGGCCGGCGTCGCCCGGATCAGCGGGCTCGACCAGGTGGTCACCGAACTGCCCATCCCGGCCGACACCGTCGCCAACCGGACCGGACGGACCTGCGACCTGCGCGGCAACGTGTGGGGCGAGGGCAACATCCTGCTCGGCGGCGCCGGCGACGACACCTTCCAGGGCCGTGGCGGCGACGACGTCATCGACGGCGACCGCTACCTTTCGGTTCGTCTCAGCGTCCGCTCCGCCTCCGGCGCGGAGATCCGCTCGGCACGCTCCCTCGCCGAGCTCCAGGCCGACGTCTTCGCCGGCAGGATCAAACCCGAGGACATCATTCCGGTACGGGAGATCCTGACCTCGCCGTCGCCGGACCACGACACAGCGGTGTACGCCGGGGCGCGCTCCGCATACGCCGTCACCCCGATCTCCGGTGGCGTCCTCGTCTCCGGCCCGGACGGCAACGACCTGGTTCGCAACGTCGAGCTGCTGCGTTTCGACGACCAGACCGTGGACGTCAGCGGCATGCGGGCCTTCCTCGGCGTCAGCGCGTTCGCCGGGGACGGGCAGGCCACCGTGCTGATCACCGTGCCCGACGCGACCGCCGGCGACCCGGTCACCGGCCTCACCCTGGAACGGACCGGCGGCGGCGCGACCGTCCTGACCGCCCTTCCCGCCGACACCCGCGGCCTCGTCGTGACCGGCCTGGTCAACGGCACCGGATACACCTTCCGGGTGCGTGCCGACACGGCCGCCGGGCCCGGCGTGTTCAGCGCCCCGTTCGGCCCGGTGACCCCGGCCGCCGCGGCTCCTGGTGACGACGGCCCGGCCGAGCCCGGGGAAAACCCCGATCCGCAGCCGACCACGCCCGCGCCCACCACCGTTCCACCCACCACCATTCCACCCACCACCGTTCCGACTACGGCCCCTACTACAGCTCCGACCGTGGCACCGACCACGGCGCCCACTACTGCCCCGACCACGGCGCCCACCGCGGCCCCGACCACGGCCACGCCGACCCCGCGGCCGACCGTCACCCCGCCGCGGCCGGTCACGCCGGTCGCACCGGACGCTCCGGGCATCGGGGTCGCCACCGCCGGCGAGGAGAGCGCGGTGGTCCGCTGGACCGCTCCCGGCTACGACGGCGGGACGGCGATCTACGGCTACGAGATCCAGGCCCTGGACGCTTCGACGGGCATCGTCGTGGGCGTGGACGTGGCCGACCCCGGTGTCACCGAACTGACCATGTACGGCCTCACCTCCGGTCAGCCCTACGCGTTCTGGGTCCGCGCCGTCAACGCGGCCGGTGCCAGCGCCTTCTCCGCTGTCTCGAACACGATTGTTCCCACCGTCGCCTCTGCGGACAACGGGACCGGTGATCCGGGGACCACGGATCCTGGGAACACGGACCCCGGGACTGCCAACCCCGGCCCGGTCGACCCGTCCCCGGGCGCCCGGACCGTTCCCGGCGCTACCCGGATCGGCCAGCCGGCCCCCGGCGCGGGCGTCGCCGTGGTCCGCTGGGCCGCACCCGCCGACAACGGCGGCAGCCCGGTCGAGCGCTACGAGATCCAGGTGCTGAACAGCAAGGGCAAGCAGGCCGGCGGCCTCCGGACCGCCACCGCCGGCAGCTCGGCGCACACCGTCACCGGGCTCGCCAACGGCACGGCCTACCGGTTCCGGGTCCGCGCCGTCAACGGGATCGGCGCCGGCGCCTGGTCGAAGGCCAGCACGGCCGTCACCCCGCGGGCCGTCCCGGTCAAGCCCGGCTCCCTGACCGCCGACCCCGGCCGTTCCGGCGGCCCGCTCACCGCGGCGATCCGCTGGACGGCCCCGTCCACCACCGGCGGCGCCGGGATCATCGGCTACCGGGTCACCTACCAGCGCGTGAACGCTAAGGGCAGGCCCTACGGTTCGGCCATCGTGACCACCCACCCGGCTTCGGCCCGGAAGGCGACCTTCACGGCCCCGTCCGGTACCCCGAAGAACACCCGCTACCGCATCACGGTCCAGGCCGTGAACCCGGCCGGCGCCGGCCCCGGCCGCTCCGCCACCACCAGAGTCCGCTGACAACAACCGGCGCCGTCGTCCCCTCGGGCGGCGGCGCCGCCCTCTTCCGGCCGGAAAGGGGGCCCTCGAAACAGCACTGAGAGCCGGCCCGGCCGCCTCTGGCGTGTCGTTGCTTTCGATGCCTACCCTGAGGCCCCGTCGGAGACCCGGGATCCGAGAGAGGCCGACCGGCGATGGCACAGCCGAAGAAACGTCCCCGCACCCGTCATCTGACCAGCACCGAGACCGTCCCGAGACAGCACCCGACGTCCACACCGGATGTTCCTCCGGCCCCGCTGCCGGTGGCCGAGACCCGTGACCAGGACGGCCGGATCAGCTCCCGGGAGCTGGTGGCGGTCGGCTCCAGCCTGCTCCTGCTGCTGTTCCTCATCAAGATCTACGGGGTCGCGCGGTATTCGCTGACCACCACGACCGCCCTGCTCGCCGCGACTCCGGTGCAGGTGGCGCTCGGCACGGTGACCATCTATGCGTACTACATCCTGCCCGCGATCGCCCTGGGCACGATCTGGTTCGCGATCCGCTACCGTGCCCGGATCCAGCCCGCTCTCTGGCCACTGATCCTGATCGTGGCCGCGGTCACCGCCCTGGCCTCGCCGTACTCGTACCTGCGCCGTTGTCTGGCCGTGGTTCTCACCGCGCTCTGCGTGGAGCTGGTGATCCGCCACTTCCGCCACCGATGGGCACGCTCCACCGACGAGCGGCTGATCAAACGCGGGCACACGCTTACCGGTTGGCAGGGTTTGTCGGTCGTCTACCTGGGCGCCGCCGCGCTGGCGTTCCAGTTCATGAACAGCCTCGACGCGCCCTGGGTGTCCGCGCAGGCCTTCCTGATCAACGGCACCGCGGTGACCTCCACGCAGGACCTGGGCGACGGCGTCAACGATCTTCAGGTGCGCCCGGAGAGCCGGTTCATCGGCTACCCGATCGCCGAGACCGAGGAGTGGCTGACCGTCCTGCACGCCGACACCCGGTATGTCATGCGCATCCCGCAGTCCGCCGTCGACACCCGGCTGACCTGCCACAACGAGTCCGATCAGCTGGCCGGCGACCAGCCGCTCGTGGAGAAGCTGAAGGGCCACACCTACAGTTCGCCCAACCTGGACTGCCGCAAGGTGCTGGAGTACCTGGGCCGCAAACAGCCCGGCCAGCCCCTCCCCACCTGGAACTGACCCACGGCCGACCAATCAAGATCAACTGCATTCCGGGGTACGCCCGGCGGGTGACCACCCGCATCGGCCCGGCGGGCGCGTCACGGCCTGGAGTGGGCAGCGCCTCGCGAGGTGCGGCGGGACGGCCGCCGTCGCGGTTGTTCGCGGCTGATGCCCGTACCGATCAAAAAACGACGCCGTGGGGCCCGAAAGCCGCCACGGCGTCGCTGCGGAGGAACCCTTACTCGGGGACCTTGCGGTAGGCGCCGTCGCTGGCGCTGGTGGCCATCGAGGCGTAGGCGCGCAGCGCCGCCGAGACCGGGCGCTGACGATCGGCCGGCGTGTAGGGCCGGGGCCGCCGCTCCTGCTCGTGACGGCGCTGGGCCAGGACGTCGTCGTGCACGTTCAGCGTGATGCTGCGGCCCGGGATGTCGATGGTGATCTCGTCGCCGGTCTCGACCAGCGCGATCAGGCCGCCGCCCGCCGCCTCGGGGGAGACGTGGCCGATGGACAGCCCGGACGTGCCGCCGGAGAACCGGCCGTCGGTGATCAGCGCGCACGCCTTGCCCAGCCCCCGGCCCTTCAGGAACGAGGTGGGGTAGAGCATCTCCTGCATGCCGGGGCCGCCGCGGGGGCCTTCGTACCGGATGATCACGACGTCGCCCTCGACCACCTCCTTGCCGAGGATGCCGGCGACCGCGTCGTCCTGGGATTCGTAGACCCGGGCCGGGCCGGTGAACTTCCAGATCGACTCGTCGACGCCGGCGGTCTTGACGACGCAGCCGTCCGGGGCGAGGTTGCCGAAGAGGATGGCCAGGCCGCCGTCGACGGTGTAGGCGTGCTCGACCGACCGGATGCAGCCGCTCTCCGCGTCGGTGTCGAGGGTCGCCCACCGGTTCCGCGTGCTGAACGGCTCGGTCGTGCGGACTCCGCCGGGCGCGGCGTGGAACAGCTCCAGCGCCTGCTCGGTGGGTGATTCACCCCGAATGTCCCAATCGGCAAGCCAGGTGGAGAGGTCCGGCGAGTGCACGGCGCGGACGTTCTCCTTCAGAACCCCGCCGCGGTGCAGCTCACCGAGCAGGGCGGGGATGCCGCCGGCGCGGTGCACGTCCTCCATGTGGTACTTCGGGCTGTTCGGCGCGACCTTCGACAGGCAGGGCACCCGGCGCGAGACGGCGTCGATGTCGGAGACGCTGAAGTCGAGGTCGGCCTCGCGGGCCGCGGCCAGCAGGTGCAGGATCGTGTTGGTCGACCCGCCCATCGCCACGTCGAGGGCCACCGCGTTGTCGAAGGCGTCCCGGCTGGCGATCGAGCGCGGCAGCACCGACTCGTCGTCGTTCTCGTAGTACTCCTTGGCGATCTGCACGATCAGCCGGCCGGCCTCGGTGAACAGCGCCTTGCGCGAGGCGTGCGTGGCCAGCGTCGAGCCGTTGCCGGGCAGCGACAGGCCGATCGCCTCGGTCAGGCAGTTCATCGAGTTGGCGGTGAACATGCCGGAACACGAGCCGCAGGTCGGGCAGGCGGACCGCTCGATCGTGTCGAGCTGCTCGTCGGTCACGTTGTCGTTGGCGGCCGCGCTCATCGCGTCGACCAGGTCGAGCTTCTCGTGCACGATGCCCTCGATGGCGATCGTCTTGCCGGCCTCCATCGGGCCGCCGGAGACGAAGACCGTCGGGATGTTCAGCCGCAGGGCGGCGATCAGCATGCCGGGGGTGATCTTGTCGCAGTTCGAGATGCAGACCAGGGCGTCGGCGCAGTGCGCGTTCACCATGTACTCCACGGCGTCGGCGATCAGCTCGCGACTGGGCAGCGAGTAGAGCATGCCGCCGTGACCCATGGCGATGCCGTCGTCCACCGCGATGGTGTTGAACTCGCGCCCGACGCCACCGGCCGCGGCGATCGACTCGGCGACCAGGCCGCCGAGATCCTTGAGGTGCACATGACCCGGTACGAACTGGGTGAAGCTGTTGGCGATGGCGACGATCGGCTTGCCGAAGTCGTCGTCGGTCATGCCGGTGGCGCGCCACAGGGCGCGCGCGCCGGCCATGGTGCGACCGTGGGTCGAGGTCCGGGAGCGCAGCTCAGGCATCCCCCAATAGTGCCACCGGCCAGGCCCGGAACCACCCACGCCGTCCACAGCGCGGGACGCCGGGGGTGTCGGAATCGAAGAAGATCGGGCACAGTGTGTCCGTGCACTCACCGTCCGGTATGGATCTGGCGGGACTCGTGGGCCTGCTGGTCGCCGTCCCGGCGGTCGCCTACCTGGCCCGTTCCGGCCACCGGCACACCGGCGCCGCCCGCCGGGCGCACCTGCTGCTGGCCGCCGGTGGCGCGCTGGTCACCGCCGCGGCGCTGGCCGGCCTGGTCACCGCGCTGATCACCGGCCACCACCACTCTCCCGGGCACGCCCAGGCGCTGGCCACGGCCGTGGCCACCGGCACCGCGATCGGCGTGGTCGCCCTGCTGGCCGGGACGGTGGCGCTGCCCGGCGCCGCCCGGGGCCCGGCCGCGGCGCTCCGGCACGTGCTCGACGGGCTGGTCATCGCGGCCGCCATCTGGTTCGTCGGCTGGGTGCTGGTCAGCCGGCCGACCCGGATCCTGGGCGACGCGACGCCGTACCGGTGTCCCGCGATCCTGGTCCCGGCCGTCCTGGTGGTGCTCTCCCTCGGCCTGACCGCGGTCCTGGCGCTGCACGCCCACCGGCCGCGGCGGCACACCGTCCGGGTGTCGGCCGGCGTCGGTCTGGTGGCCGTCGCGGCGAATGTGCTGGCCGTCGGGATCTGCCGGGGCAACGACGGGTTCACGCTGGCCAGCGGCCTGCTGCTGACCGCCGGGCTGGCCGTGGTGGCCTGGGCGGTGCGGGCCGCCGACCGGCCGGTCCAGGTGACCGGTGACGTGCTGGAGCGCGGCGGGGCGTACGCGGTGTTCCCGATGCTGGCCCTGCTCAGCGCGCTCGGCCACCACCTGGCCATGGGCGGGACCCTGGACGCGGCCGGCTACTTCGGCGCCGCCGTGGTGGGCCTGGCCCTGGTCGCCCGGCAGTACCTTGCGCTCGACGACGTCCGCCGCTACACGCTGCGGCTGCGGCAGAGCGAGGCGCACTTCCGTGAGCTGGCGCACACCGACCCGCTGACCGGCCTGGCCAACCGGCGTGGCCTCCAGCGGGCGCTGCGCTCCTCCACCGGGGCGGCCGCGCTCATCGGCATCGACATGGACGGCTTCAAGACCGTCAACGACATGCGCGGCCACGACGTCGGCGACGCGGTGCTGGCCGAGGTGGGCGCCCGGCTGCGGCGCAACCTGCTGTCCGGCGACGTGGCGGCCCGGCTCGGCGGCGACGAGTTCGCGGTGCTGATGCGCGGCGACGCCGACGAGGCGGTGCTGACGGCGCACCGGCTGCTCGCGGTGCTCGGGGAGCCGTACGAGGTGGACGGCGGCTCGATCTTCCTGTCCGCGAGCCTGGGCGTGGCCGCCACCGGCGAGCTGCTGCACGACGCCGACCTGGCCCTGCGCTACGCCAAGCAGCGCGGCAAGAACCGGGTCGAGCGCTACCAGGCGGGGTACGACGAGGTGCTGCGCCGCCGCGGCACGCTCACCGGCGAGCTGCGGCACGCCATCGACCGCGGCCAGCTGAGCCTGGTCTTCCAGCCGGTCGTGGCGCTGCCGTCGATGCGCCCGGTCGGCGCCGAGGCGCTGCTCCGCTGGACCCATCCGGACCTGGGCCGGGTGCCGCCGGTCGAGTTCATCCCGGTGGCCGAGGAGTCCGGCCTGATCAACCGGATCGGCGCGTGGGTGCTGGAGCAGGCGTGCAAGCAGCTCGCCGAGTGGCGGGCCAAGGGGCACGACGTCTGGCTGTCGGTGAACCTGTCGCCCAAGGAGCTGCACAACTCCGACTACGCGGCCCAGGTCGCGGACGTGCTGGCGGAGTACGGCGTCCCCCCGCAGCGCCTGGTCCTGGAGGTGACCGAGCACGCCGTCGCGACCGACATGGAGGAGCTGGTCCGCCGCCTGGCCGAGCTGCGCAAGACCGGGGTGCGGATCGCGCTGGACGACTTCGGCGCCGGCTACTCGTCGCTGGGCCAGTTGCGGACCCTCCCGGTGGACATCCTGAAGATCGACCACGCGCTGGTGGCGGAGCCGGAGTCGCGGACCGGCACGGCCGCCCCGCTGGTCGACGTGGTGGTCCGGCTCGGGCACCGGCTGGGCCTGGAGGTGCTGGCCGAGGGGATCGGCACGAAGGACCAGCGGAAGATCGTCGAGGAGGCCGGCTGCCGGCTCGGGCAGGGCTCGCTGTTCGGCTGGGGCGTGCCGGCCGAGCACTTCGAGTCCCGGCTGCGCACCCTGCGCCCGGCCGGGCCGCGCCCGCTGCCGGCGCCCCGGGCCACCCCGCCCAACGACGCCCCGGCCCGCAGTCAGGTGGTCCGGCTCGGCCCGGGAATGCGGCAGGTCAGGGCGCTGTTGCCGAGTGATCCGGATTTCGTCACCACCCGTGGTGATCAAAATGTGGGATCAGTTGACTCAGGCCGTGAGATGGGGCAAGGTTAGCCGCATGTGCTTCGCGTCCCGAGTACTTATCTGAGCGCACTGTCCTCGAGTGAGGAGAGTGCGCTAGGTCCCGTGCATCCCGCACGAGGGCCTTTTTTGTTGCTCAAGTACCGGTGCGACCAACCCGAAAAGGTCTGAACTGCCATGACGAGACCCACTCCTGAATCCCTCGCCCACCGAGTCACTCCGGCTACCGTCGCGGCGGCCGTGAACACCGCTTCCACCACTGTGGCCCCGGTAGCCACCACCGGTGCCGGCGCGCTCGTCCGGTCGCTCGAGGCCCTCGGGGTAGAGGTCGCGTTCGGCATCCCGGGCGGAGCGATCCTGCCGGCGTACGACCCGCTGTTCGACTCGAAGGTGCGGCACATCCTGGTCCGTCACGAGCAGGGCGCGGGCCACGCCGCCACCGGGTACGCGCAGGCCACCGGCAAGGTCGGCGTCTGCATCGCGACCAGCGGCCCGGGCGCCACCAACCTGGTCACGCCGATCGCCGACGCGTACATGGACTCGGTCCCGATCGTCGCGATCACCGGGCAGGTCGGCCGGCCCTACATCGGGACGGACGCCTTCCAGGAGGCGGACATCCAGGGCATCACCCTGCCGATCACGAAGCACAACTTCCTGGTGCAGAACGCCGAGGAGCTGCCGCGGATCCTGGCCGAGGCGTTCCACCTGGCGGCCACCGGCCGGCCCGGCCCGGTCCTGGTGGACATCCCGAAGGACGTGCTCCAGTCGCAGACCACCTTCCAGTGGCCGCCCGCGCTGGACCTGCCCGGCTACCGGCCCACCCTGCACCCGCACGGCAAGCAGATCCGCGAGGCGGCCCGGCTGATCGCCGCGGCCAAGCGCCCGGTGCTGTACGTGGGCGGCGGCGTGCACAAGGCCGGCGCCACCGACGGGCTGCGCAAGCTGGCCGAGCTGACCGGCATCCCGGTGGTCACCACGCTGATGGGCATCGGCGCGTTCCCCGACTCGCACCCGCAGCACCTGGGCATGCCCGGCATGCACGGCACGGTCCCGGCGGTGTACGCCTTGCAGAGGGCGGACCTGCTGGTCACCCTGGGCGCCCGCTTCGACGACCGGGTCACCGGCAAGCTGGACTCGTTCGCCCCGGACGCCAAGATCGTGCACGCCGACATCGACCCGGCCGAGATCGGCAAGAACCGGCACGCGGACGTCCCGATCGTCGGCGACGCCCGGCACGTGATCGACGAGCTGATCGCGGCGGTCTCCTCCACAGCCGGCGGCACCGACCAGTACGCGGCCTGGTGGTCGACCCTGAACGACATCCGTGAGCGCTACCCGCTGGGCTACGAGGAGCCGACCGACGGCACCCTGGCCCCGCAGTACGTGATCGAGCGGCTCGGCGAGATCGTCGGCCCGGACGCGATCTACTGCGCCGGCGTGGGCCAGCACCAGATGTGGGCGTCCCAGTTCATCAAGTACGAGAAGCCGGGCACCTGGCTCAACTCGGGCGGCGCCGGGACCATGGGCTACGCGGTTCCGGCCGCGATGGGCGCCAAGGTCGCGCAGCCGGGCACCACGGTGTGGGCGATCGACGGCGACGGCTGCTTCCAGATGACCAACCAGGAACTGGCCACCTGCGCCCTGGAGGGCATCCCGATCAAGGTCGCCGTGATCAACAACGGCAACCTGGGCATGGTCCGGCAGTGGCAGACCCTGTTCTACGACGGCCGCTACTCGAACACCGAGCTGGGCACGCACAAGCACCGGATCCCGGACTTCGTGAAGCTGGCCGAGGCGCTCGGCTGCGTCGGCCTGCGCTGCGAGTCGAAGGACGACGTCGACAAGGTCATCAAGCAGGCCATGGAGATCAACGACGCCCCGGTGGTCATCGACTTCACGGTCGGCAAGGACGCCATGGTGTGGCCGATGGTCGCGGCCGGCACCAGCAACGACGAGATCATGTTCGCCCGGGACGTGCGCCCGACGTTTGACGAGGACGACCTCTGATGAGCAACAAGCACACACTGTCCGTGCTGGTCGAGAACAAGCCCGGTGTGCTGGCCCGGGTCAGCGGGCTGTTCTCCCGGCGCAGCTTCAACATCGACTCCCTTGCGGTCGGCGAGACGGAGAACCCGGACGTCAGCCGCATCACGATCGTGGTCGACGCCGAGTCGTCCCCGCTGGAGCAGGTCACCAAACAGCTCAACAAGCTGGTGAACGTCCTGAAGATCGTGGAGCTGGACCCGGCCCAGTCGGTCCAGCGCGAGCTCCTGCTGGTCAAGGTGCGTGCCGACCGGGCGCAGCGCAGCCAGGTGCTCGAGACCGTCGAGCTGTTCCGGGCGCGAGTGATCGACGTCGCTCCGGACACCCTGACGATCGAGGCCACCGGTAATCCCGACAAACTGGATGCGTTGCTGCGCGACCTCGAGCCGTACGGCATCAAGGAGATGGTCCAGTCGGGCCTCGTGGCCATCGGCCGCGGATCCCGCTCCATCACCACGGGCCCCGCGCTCCGCGCCGCCTGATCCTCACCGAAGAAGCCAGAGAAGAAGGAAAGTCATGACCGCGGAAGTTTTCTACGACGGCGACGCCGACCTGTCGATCATCCAGGGCAAGAAGGTCGCCGTGATCGGCTACGGCAGCCAGGGCCACGCCCACTCGCTGTCGCTGCGCGACTCCGGCGTCGAGGTCGTGGTGGGTCTGCAGGAGGGCTCGAAGAGCCGCCCGAAGGCCGAGGAGCAGGGCCTCACCGTGAAGACCCCGGCCGAGGCCGCCGCCTGGGCCGACGTGATCATGGTGCTCGCGCCGGACACCGCGCAGCGCAAGATCTACACCGAGTCGATCGAGCCGAACCTGTCCGCGGGCAAGGCGCTCTTCTTCGGCCACGGCCTGAACATCCGCTTCGAGCTGATCAAGCCGCCGGCTGACGTGACCATCGCCATGGTCGCCCCGAAGGGCCCGGGCCACCTGGTCCGCCGTCAGTACGTCGACGGCAAGGGTGTCCCCGCGCTGATCGCCGTCGAGCAGGACCCGACCGGCGAGGGCCAGGCGCTGGCGCTCTCCTACGCGAAGGCGATCGGTGGCACCCGTGCCGGTGTCATCAAGACGACGTTCAAGGAGGAGACCGAGACCGACCTCTTCGGTGAGCAGGCCGTCCTCTGCGGTGGCGCGTCCGCGCTCGTGCAGACCGGTTTCGAGGTGCTGACCGAGGCGGGTTACGCCCCCGAGATCGCCTACTTCGAGTGCCTGCACGAGCTCAAGCTGATCGTCGACCTCATGTACGAGGGCGGCATCGCCCGCCAGCGCTACAGCGTCTCGGACACCGCCGAGTTCGGTGACTACGTCTCCGGCCCGCGCGTGATCAACGCGTCGGTCAAGGAGGAGATGAAGAAGATCCTCGCCGACATCCAGTCCGGCGAGTTCACCCGCCGCCTGATCGCGGACGACGACGCCGGCGCGCCGGAGCTCAAGAAGTTCCGCGAGGAGGCCGCCAAGCACCCGATCGAGATCACCGGTGCGAAGCTGCGCGGCATGATGAGCTGGGTGGACCGGCCGATCACCGAGACCGCCTGATTCATTCACGATTGAAGGCCCGGCCGGATTACCGGCCGGGCCTTTAGTATCGAAGTCCATGAGTCCCGTAGTGCTCGTCACCGAGGAACTGGCAGCGGCCGCACTCGACGTGCTGGCTGAGGACTTCGAGGTCAGACAGGTCGACGGGACGGATCGGGCGGCATTGGCGGAAGCCCTCGCCGACGCCGACGCGGTGATCATCCGGAGCGCCACCCGCATCGACGCGCCGGTCCTGGCCGCCGGGCAGCGCCTGAGAGTCGTCGCCCGCGCCGGCGTCGGCCTGGACAACGTCGACGTCCCCGCCGCCACCGCCCGCGGGGTGCTCGTCGTCAACGCGCCCACCAGCAACATCGTCTCCGCCGCCGAGCAGGCCGTCGCGCTGCTGCTGGCGGTGGCCCGGCACACCGCCGCGGCGAGCGCCGCGCTCAAGGCGGGCGCCTGGCGGCGCTCCGCCTACACCGGCGTCGAGGTGCAGGGCAAGATCGTCGGGGTGGTCGGGCTGGGCCGGATCGGCGTCCTCTTCGCGCAGCGCATGGCCGCCTTCGGGGTACGCCTGGTCGCGTACGACCCGTACGTGCAGCCGGCCCGTGCCGCCCAGCTCGGGGTCCGGCTCGTCACCCTGGAGGAGCTGCTCCGGGAGAGTGACTTCATCTCGGTGCACCTTCCCCGTACCCCGGAGACCGTGGGTTTGATCGGGGAGAAGGAACTGGCGCTGGTCAAACCGGGGGTGCGGATCGTCAACGCGGCCCGGGGTGGGCTGGTCGACGAGCGGGCGCTGGCCGAGGCCCTCGCCGACGGGCGGGTGGCCGGCGCCGGGCTGGACGTGTTCGAGACCGAACCGCTCACCGAGTCACCGCTGTTCGCCCTGGACAACGTGGTGGTCACCCCGCATCTGGGCGCGTCGACCGTGGAGGCGCAGGACAAGGCCGGCCTCGCGGTGGCCCGCAGCGTACGCCTGGCGCTGCGCGGCGAGTTCGTCCCGGATGCCGTGAACGTCCGCGCCGGAGGGCCGGTCGACGAGGACGTCCGCCCGCTGCTGCCGCTCGCCGAGCGGCTGGGCCGGGTGCTCACCGCGGTGGCCGGTCACCTGCCCGAACGGGTGACTGTCGAGGTGCACGGGGCGGCCGCCGGGCACGACGTCACGGTCCTCGAACTGGCTGTGCTGAAGGGGCTGTTCGCGCCGGTGGTGAGCGAGCCGGTGACGTACGTGAACGCGCCCCACCTGGCCGCCGAGCGCGGCGTCACGGTGGAGACGGCGGCCGTCGAGGAGCCGGGCGACCTGATCCGGGTCCGCGGCGGCCTGCCGGACGGCCGCACCGTGAGCGTCGCCGGACGGGCCGCGGCCACGCTCGTCGAGGTGGACGATTTCGACCTCGACCTGCCGCTGGGCGGGGTGCTGCTGTTCTTCCGCTACACCGACCGGCCCGGCGTGGTCGGCCGGATCGGCACCACCCTGGGCCGGGCCGGGGTGAACATCGCGGCCATGCGGGTGTCCCGCCGCGCGGCCGGCGGCGAGGCGCTGATGACGCTCACCGTGGACTCGTCGGTGGAGCCGGACCTGCTGGGCCGGGTGGCCGCCGAGATCGGCGCGTCCCGTGCCGCGGTGGTCGACCTCCGTACCGAGTGAGTAAGCCCCGACACGCGGGGCGCGCGGCTTGCGCGTCATTAGTCCGCATCGCTAGCGTTGTCCCAGCCGCACGTCTCGAGTGGGCGCGTCTTCGGGTGATGTCGCCTGTCCGGGGCGAGCGGTGTGTATCCCGGCGGGACTTCTCGTCGCCACAGCCCCCTGACCGTTTGCCGCGGCCAGGGGGCTGTTCGCTTGGTGGGACTCCCGTTCCGTGTTTCGGGACGTGCGGGTAGCCTGGCCGAGGGTTCACCAGACGTGTTGGGAGAGTTGACGTGAGCGTGGCGCGGATCGCGGTTGTCGGCGGCGACGGCATCGGCACTGAGGTGACCGCGCAGGCCCGCAAGGTCATCGATGCGGTCCTCCCCGGAGTCGACTACAACGAGTACGACCTCGGCGCCCGCCTCTACCACCGCACCGGCGAGGTCCTGCCCCAGGCGGTCCAGGACGAGCTGGCCGGCCACGACGCCATCCTGCTGGGCGCCATCGGTGACCCGAGCGTCCCGCCGGGCATCCTGGAGCGCGGCCTGCTGCTGAGGCTCCGCTTCGACTTCGACCAGTACGTGAACCTCCGCCCCAGCAAGCTGTGGCCGGGCACCACCAGCCCGCTCTCCGGCGTCAAGGCCGGCGAGATCGACATGGTCGTGGTCCGGGAGGGCACCGAGGGCCTCTACGTCGGCGCCGGCGGCGTTCTGCACAAGAACACCCCCGCCGAGATCGCCACCGAGGAGAGCCTCAACACGCGGCACGGCGTCGAGCGGGTCATCCGCGACGCGTTCGCCCGCGCCCAGCGCCGCGACCGCCGCCACGTCACCCTGGTGCACAAGACCAACGTGCTGACCCACGCCGGCAACCTGTGGTCCCGGGCGTTCGCCGCCGTCGCCGCGGAGTTCCCCGAGGTCACCACGGAGTACCAGCACATCGACGCCGCCAGCATGTTCATGGTGAGCAACCCGCAGCGGTTCGACGTGGTGGTGACCGACAACCTCTTCGGTGACATCCTCACCGACATCGCCGCTGCCGTGACCGGCGGCATCGGCATGGCGGCCAGCGGTTCCGTCAACCCGGAGCGGAAGTACCCGTCGACGTTCGAGCCCGTGCACGGCTCCGCGCCGGACATCGCCGGCAAGGGCATCGCCGACCCGGCGGCCGCCATCCTGTCCGCCGCCCTGCTGCTGGAGCACCTGGGCAAGCTCGACGAGGCCCGGCGAGTAACCGAGGCGGTCGCGGCCGAGGTCGCGTCCCGTGCTCCGGGCGCGCCGCTGCGTACCGCCGAGGTCGGCGACCGGGTCGCCTCCGCCCTCTGAGCGGACTTCACCCGTCACGTCACCCGCGGCCGTTGTGTTAACGGCCGTTCGGGGTAAATTCATGGGGCACTACGGGTGCCCCCGCATGCTTGTATTCTTCTGTGGAAAGCAGGTCAATTCGCCATGACTGGTGATGACAACCTCAATTTCGAAATTCGTCCGAATCCGGCACCCGTGAGCGACGCCGACCGCGTCGCCCTGCTGTCGAACCCCGGCTTCGGCCGCATCTTCACCGACCACATGGTCACCGTGCGTTACGCCGACGGCAAGGGGTGGTACGAACCCCGCGTCGAGGCCCGCGCGCCGATCCCGATGGACCCGGCCAGCGCCGTCCTGCACTACGCCCAGGAGATCTTCGAGGGCCTGAAGGCGTACACGCTGCCCGACGGCGGTGTCGCGATGTTCCGGCCGGACGCCAACGCCAACCGGTTCAACCTGTCCGCCCAGCGGATGGCCATGCCGGCCCTGCCGGTCGAGACGTTCCTCCAGTCGCTGCACGAGATCATCCGGATCGACCGGAGCTGGATCCCCGAGGACCCGGAGGGCAGCCTCTACCTGCGCCCGTTCGCCTACGCGAGCGAGGTCTTCCTCGGTGTCCGCCCCGCCACCGAATACCTCTACCTGGTCATCGCCTCCCCGGTCGGACCGTACTTCTCCGGCGGCGTCAAGCCGGTGACGATCTGGGTGTCGCCCGACTTCACCCGGGCCGCCCCCGGAGGCACCGGCGCGGCCAAGTGCGGCGGCAACTACGCGGCCGGCCTCTCGGCGCAGGCCGAAGCCGCCGAACACGGCTGCGACCAGGTCGTCTACCTCGACGCGGTGCAGCGGAAGTACATCGACGAGCTGGGCGGCATGAACGTCTTCCTGGTCCTCGACGACGGCACCCTGGTCACCCCGCCGCTGACCGGCACCATCCTCCCCGGCATCACCCGCGACTCGGTGATCAAGCTGGCCCAGCGGGCCGGCCGCCGCGTCGAGGAACGCCCGATCAGCCTCGACGAGTGGCGCGAGGGCGCCGCCTCCGGCCGGGTCCGCGAGGCCTTCGCCTGCGGCACCGCCGCGGTGATCACCCCGATCGGCACGATCCGCGGCGAGGGCGGCGACTTCACCGTCGCCGACGGCGGCCCCGGCGAGGTCACCATGGGCATCCGCAAACAGCTCGTGGAGATCCAGCGAGGCCTCGCCGAAGACCCCTTCGGCTGGGTCCACCGCGTCCTTTGACCCCTTTCCGGTACGGGTGAGCCGGCCATCAACCGCAACCCACCCGAACCGCCGGCTCCACGCGGCGCGCTGCGACCTCACGGCCGCAGCGCGCCCGCCGGGCTGATGCCTTCCCTAACGGATTTCCAGCCCCAGATCCTCCACCCGCTCCGCGGTCACGGCTCGCCGAAGCCATTCCTCGAGCCGCTCCAGGTCGGTGCACTCGGTGATTTTCGCCCGGTCACCGTCGGAGACGTCGAAGCCTCGGGTCGCGAGCACGGTGAGGATTGCACTGGCTTCGCCCTCGGCCTTGCCCTCGGTCTTGCCTTCGGCTCTGCCAGCAGCGAACTGCCGCCGCGCCCAGTCACTCTTGTACGGGTAGTCGGTGGTGGTCATGAAATCCTCCAGCAGCTTTCGGGTTGCGGCTGACAACGCCGTGAGCATGAAGTCATGGTATAGAGCCGCACGGTCGACATCGACCGCGTCGAGGGCTGCGAACAGGGCCCTGAACAGCGGAATGGGATCGGTGCGGTCAGCGTGGGCGAGGGTGGACAACACGGTTAGCTCAGGCAGCCGCTGGGCGGCCGCCGGGTCGGTGACGACGGGAACCTCATTGGGCCCCAGTGCCACCGGAACCACCTTCGACGCGGGTGGGCCGATCTCGATCGGGTTGGCGGCCCAGTCGGCCACACCCCCGTCCGGACATATCACCAGCAGGGCGACAGGGCAGCTCAAGCGTGCGTGCAGAGTGGCCACATAGGCCGGCCAACTTCGTCGTTTGCGGGCGTCGATCCGGAGTTGAACCTCCACCACGACGGCCAGGACGTCGGCTCCCGCGCGGGTCAGTCTGATCACCGCGTCGGCGCGGTACTCGGTGGGTGCGACATCCGTCAGCTCGGCTGAGGAGAGGTGCGCCTCGTCGTACTCGGGGAGATCTCCGTGCAGCGGGCCATCGAGCAGCTCCGCAGCGAGGGAGGGCCGTCCCCGAAACATCTCGATGAGTATTTCGTGAAGGTGTGACGGCATGGGGGTTAACGTACAGCCAGTTGCGCCATGACACTAGTCTCATGTCACCCTTTCGGGTGACGTCAATCGAAGTCTCTGCCTCCGCGGCCCCGCTTGACCTGGGCACGGCGCTTCTTGTCGGCGATGCGCCGCTCGACCGAGCCGCGCGTCGGCTTGGTGGCGCGGCGCTGGCGGGGGCGACGGCGGCGGCCGCCACGGAGGCGAGCCGGGCCTCGGCGGCCTCGCGGTTGCGCAGCTGCGAGCGGTGTTCCGAGGCGGTGATGGTCAGCACGCCGGTGACCAGGCGGTTGCCGAGGCGTTCGACGGCCCGGTCGCGCAGCGTGGGGGAGAGCACGTCGGGCCCGGCCAGGTCCCAGGACAGCTCGACCCGGCCATGGATTCAGGAGTGTTGATCTTGAACCTGAGGAGATGGCAGATTGAACACCGGAAAGCCCCTCCGTGTCGCCATCTATACCCGCCTGAGCCAAGCCGCCGAGGAGTCCGTCAGCATCGCGCGCCAGATCGAGGCGTGCGAAGCCATCGCCAAGGCCCGCGGTTGGACCGTGGTCCAGACCCAGGCCGAGGAGGATGTCAGCGGCTCGAAGAAGTCGCCGAAGTAGCCGAAGATCACCGCGCGCATGGCCCACACACGGACGCGCCGGAGACCCCCGTGGTGCGAGGGCCTCCGGCGAGGCGGTTCCGTGCGGTGGATCAGGATCCGCGAAGGATCAGGTTGCCGTTGTCCGCGGCGCCGCTCTGCGAGCCGCTTGTTTCGCTGGCGCGTTTTACGGCGCCGCATTCCCCGCGGCTTTATCCCGCTGGCGTTTCGTTCAAACCCAAACCACGCAGGATGTTATCGCGGTTCGCGTTTCCGCGCAGCGCGGTCAAGGAATTCAAGCGACCCAGCAAAGTCGTGGAAGATGCGGGGCATTTCAAGTCTTGAATCGCCGACAAGGTCTTTTCAAAACGTTGGATGCGGCTTTCAAGGTCCGTTCCACTCGGAAGGTTCGCATTCTTGAGCGCTACCTGCGCGGTCACTTGGGCTTGAGTGGGTGGGCAGCGACCGGGAACGTTTACCCCGGTAGGGCCCACGCGGTCGGCCGTCGCGTTCGGATCGCCCGGGCTGAAACCCAGCGCCGGCACCAAAGCGTTGATGTTACCGGAGCTGGCTCCGGCGTTGCCGGATGCGTCATTCGCTGGCGGGTTTTGCGGCGCCGCATTCCCCGCGGCTTTATCCGCTGGCGTTTCGTTCAAACCCAAACCACGCAGGATGTTATCGCGGTTCGCGTTTCCGCGCAGCGCGGTCAAGGAATTCAAGCGGCCCAGCAAAGTCGTGGAAGATGCGGGGCATTTCAAGTCTTGAATCGCCGACAAGGTTTTTTCGAAACGTTGGATGCGGCTTTCAAGGTCCGTTCCACTCGGAAGGTTCGCATTCTTGAGCGCTACCTGCGCGTTCACTTGGGCTTGAGTGGGTGGGCAGCGACCGGGAACGTTCACCCCGGTAGGGCCCACGCGGTCGGCCGTCGCGTTCGGATTGCCCGGGCTGAAACCCAGCGCCGGCACCAAAGCGTTGATGTTATCGGAGCTGGCTCCGGCGTTCGTGGCGGCGTTGCTCATGCCGGTGCTGACGGCGAACGCGGTGCCGGCCAGAGCCGCAGCGGCAAGTCCTATGGCGATCTTGCGGTTGCGCCCGGTGAGTCCACTGCCCGGCCGCCGGTATGCACTGCTGCGTGATCTCCTCATGCCCGTGTTTACGTGCCTCGTTCGCCAGCGGACGGGGTTCGTACCTTAAAGATCCTTAAATGCTTCAACCCCGCAGGGACTCGGGTGCGTGCAGGCGCAACATCGTGGCGCCCACGTCGGCGGGCACGCGACCCGCGGTGCACAGGGAGACGCCCGCCATGACGACGAACGCCAACGGAACGGTCCAGGCGGCAGGAGTAGGCAGCCGACACAGTTGTCGGCAGGAGCTACTACGTGGACGAGCTTGAGCGTCGTGAACGCCGCCGAGCGGCTGAGGCAACCGATCGCCTTACGCGCCGGGCCTACGCGCTCACCGTCTCAAACACAGTCCTCGCCGCGGTTGCGGCAGTAGCCGCGATCATCGCCCTCTTCGACTGAGCAGAAGCCCCGTCCAAGGAAATCGTGGGACGGGGCTTCTGCGCATCCGCGTGTGTTCAGTCGACGTCTCCACGTCGTCCCCGTTTCACCTGGCCACGCCGCTTCTTCTCGGCGATGCGCCGCTCGACCGATCCGCGCGTCGGCTTCGTCGCTCGGCGGGCACGGGGCGGCGGCGCGACGGCCGCCGCGACGACTGATGCAAGCCGCGCTTCGGCGGCCTCACGGTTGCGAAGCTGGGAGCGGTGCTCCGACGCTGTGATCGTCAGTACCCCGGTGACCAGGCGGCCGGCCAACCGCTCGACGGCTCTGGCCTTCAACCCGGGCGAGAGCAGGTCGGACCCGGCCAGGTCCCAGGACAGCTCAACACGCGAGTCCGTGGTGTTCACGCCTTGGCCGCCGGGGCCGCTGGAGCGGGAGAACCGCCAGCTCAGCTCGGCCTCCGGGATGACCAGTCCGGGCCGGATCGATACGTCAGCCATCTGGTCATTCTCCCCGGGGCACGTCCTCTGGCACGGCGCCCAGCATCGCACCCGCGGTGATCATGCGCCATCGAGATTGATATCCGGCCGCGCCGGAATCGTCCGGGACAGGGCAAGATTGGTCGGGTGACGTCACCAATCGCACCGGTCGCCACGACCGGTTATCCGTGGCCCATCGAAACCACGCGGCTCGCGAACGGCCTGCGCGTCGTCGTCAGCGAGGACCGGACGGCGCCCGTCGTCTGCGTCAACCTCTGGTATGACGTCGGCTCCCGGCACGAACCGCCGGGTCAGACCGGGTTCGCGCACCTCTTCGAGCACCTGATGTTCGAGGGTTCGCAGCACGTTCAGAAGACCGAGCACATGAAGCTGGTGCAGGGCAACGGCGGCTCGCTGAACGCGACGACGAACCCGGACCGGACGAACTACTTCGAGACCATGCCCTCCGAGCATCTGGAGCTGGCGCTGTGGCTCGAGGCGGACCGGATGGGCGGGCTGGTCCCGGCGCTCACCCAGGAGACGCTGGACAACCAGCGCGAGGTGGTGAAGAACGAGCGGCGCCAACGGTACGAGAACGTGCCCTACGGCGACGCCTGGCTGCGCCTGCTGCCGCTGCTCTACCCGCAGGGCCATCCGTACCATCACGCCACGATCGGGTCGATGGAGGACCTGAACGCGGCGGACCTGGACACCTTCAAGGCGTTCCACCAGCAGTACTACGCGCCGAACAACGCGGTCCTCACGGTCGTCGGTGACGCGGGCGCGGCCGAGGTGTTCGCGCTGGCGGAGAAGTACTTCGGGGCGATCGCCACGGTGCCGGACATCCCGCCGGCGCCGGACGGCACGCTGCCCTCCCCGGCCGCCGAGCCGTCCCGGGAGGAGGTGACGGCCGCGGTCCCGGCCCCGCGGATCTACCTCTCGCACCGGACCTATCCGTTCGGGACCAAGGGGTACGACGCGATGACCGTCCTCGCCACGGTGCTCGGCAACGGGCGGGGCAGCCGCCTCTACCAGCGCCTCGCCGACGGCGCCCGGATCGCCCAGCCCGACTACATCGGGGCATACGGCGTGGACCTGGCACACGCCCCCGCCCCGCTGATCGTGACGGCCACCGCCAAGGACGGCGTCTCCCTGGAGACCCTGGAGGCGGGCCTGGCCGACGTGATGCGCAGCCTGATCGACGAGCCGGTCACCGACGACGAGCTGAACCGTGCCAAGGCGCTGCTCACCACCGCCTGGTGGCGGCAGGTGTCCACGGCCGGCGGCCGGGCCGACACCCTCGGCCGGTACGCCACCCAGTTCGGTGACCCGGCCGCGGCCGCCGAGCGCCTGTCGCAGTGGCTGGCCGTCACCGCCGAGGACCTCACCGCGGCGGCGAAGGAAGTGCTGCGCCCCGAGTCCCGTGTCACCCTCACCTACCTTCCCGGGGAGCCGTCATGACCCTCGTCACGTCCCGCCCGGCCCCGGGCGCCGCCCGGCCGTACGCGTTCCCGGCCGTCCGCCGGATCTCCGCGCACGGCGGCACCGTGATCGCCGCCCATCTGCCGGGCCAGATCCTGGCCAGCGCCGTCCTGCTGCTGGACGCCGGCGCCGCCCGGGAGACCGACGGCCGGGAGGGCACCGCCACGGTGCTCGCCAAGTCGATGGAGGAGGGCACCCGCAAGCGTGACTCGGCGGCGTACGCCCTGGCGCTGGAGGGCCTGGGCGCGGAGCTCGTCCCGTCGGTGGACTGGGACGCCTTCCGGGTCGGCGTGTCGGCGCCCGGCCCGCTGCTGGCCGGCGCGGTCCGTCTGGCCGCGGAGGCCGCCCGGACCCCGAAGCTGGACCCGGCGGACGTGGCCCGGGTCCGCGACGACGAGGTGACCGCGCTGCGGATGGACTGGGCGCAGCCCGGTCCGCGGGCCGACGCGACCCTGCGCGGCGACCTGTTCGGCGCCGACGGGCGGTACAGCCGCCCGCTGCACGGCGACCCCACCTCGGTGGCCGCGGTGACGGTGGAGGACGTGCTGGCCTTCCACGAGGCGTGGCTGCTGCGGCCGGGCGTGCTGCTGGTCGCCGGTGACCTGGACGGGCTGGACCTGGATGCGCTCGCCGAGGCAGCCTTCGAGGGCACCTCGGGGGAGCCGCTGGAGCCGGCGGGCCCGCTCGGCGTGGTGCTGCCCGACCGGCGCCGCACGATCCTGGTGGACCGGCCCGGCTCGGTGCAGTCGACGCTGCGGCTGGGGCACCGGGCGCCGGAGCGGGCGACCCCCGACTACGTGCCCATGACGCTGGCCGCGACCGTGCTGGGCGGCGCCTTCACGTCCCGGCTGAACCACCTGATCCGCGAGGTGAAGGGGTACACGTACGGCATCCGCGGCTCGTACGCGATGACCCGCCGGTCCGGCCGTTTCGAGGTGGCCGCCGGGGTGCAGACCGCGGTGACCGCCCCGGCGATCCGGGACACCCTCGGCGAGATCGCGCGTACCGAGGCCGAGGGGGTGACCGAGGCGGAGCTGGAGGTGGCGCGTTCCTGGCGGGCCGGCCAGCTGTCGGTGGAGATGCAGACGCCGGGCGCGATCGCCGGCGCGCTGGCCACCCTGGTGGTGCACGGCCTGCCCGACGACTACTACGAGACGCTGCGCCGGGAGTATCTGGAGGCGACCGTCGAGCAGGTGTCGCGGGCGGCCGCCGACCATCTGTCGACCGACCGGCTGACCCTGGTCGTCGAGGGTGACGGCGCGGTGATCCGGGACGAGCTGGCCGAGTTCGGCGACCTGGCCGACGCCGAGGTCTGACGGTGCGCCGCCCGGGGCCGCATCGTCCCGGGCGGCGGCCACCGTCGTCGATGATGTGACGTGGACCGCGTTGACCGCCGGGCGGTGGCGGCGGGCGGATAACGTCGCGGCCATGACGATCACCGACGTGCCGCCGGCGGCACGCCCGGCCCGGCGCCGCCGCATCGTTCTCACGGTCCTGCTCTGGTTGTCGTTGATCCCGGCCGCCGTCTGGCTGCTGGGGCGCACCTTCGGGTGGGAGGCCGGCCACTGGGTCATGTTCCTGGCGTTCACGCCGTACGTCGCGGTGTGGACCCTGGTCCCGCTCGCCGCGTCGCTGATCGCCCGCCGATGGGCGGCCGCCGCCGTGGCGGCGCTGATCGCGTTCGGTTTCGCGGTGGCCGTGGTGCCGCGCGCCCTGCCCGATTCGGACAAGGGCCCGGCCGGCGGCGTCGAGTTGCGGGTGATGACGGCGAACCTGCTGTTCAGCGGCGCCGACCCGGAGGTGATCGTGAAGCTGGTCCGGGAGCAGCGGGTGGATGTGCTGGCCGTGCAGGAGTTCACCGAGCGCGGGCAGAACGCGTTGCAGGTGGCCGGTCTCGAGGAGATCCTGCCCAACCGCCAGTTCGCCCCGGAGTGGGGTGCGAGCGGCTCCGGCCTCTACTCCCGCTACCCGTTCGCCGAGCAGGCCGCCAAGCGCAACACCGGTGGCTTCCAGCAGGCCCACGCCGCCGTCCAGGTGCCGGGCGCCGGGACGATCTACGTCGAGTCGGTGCACCCGCTCGCCCCGTCGGAGCGCGACCGGGTCCCCGGCTGGTCCACCGATCTGCGGGAGCAGGTGCCGGCCGAGGGCGGGCTGCCGAAGATCCTGATGGGCGACTTCAACGCGACGCTCGACCACCGGCAGCTGCGCGATCTGATCGGCACCGGCTACCGGGACGCCGCCGACACCGTCGGCGAGGGCCTGGTGGGCAGCTGGGGGCCGTACGACGGGGATCCGATCCCGCCGGTCACCATCGACCACGTGCTGGTGGACGAGCGGATCGGGGTGAGGGACGTGAAGGTCTATCCGGTCGCCGAGTCGGATCACCGTGCGGTGATCGCCTGGGTGACGGTGCCGGCCGCATGATCACCATCCGTCTGATCAGCCCGGCGGACGCCGAGGAGCTGGCCGTCCTGGTGCGGGCCAACCGGGAGCACCTGGCGCCCTGGGACCCGGAGCGGCCGGAGGAGTTCTACACCACCGCGGGCCAGTGGCAGATCATTTCCGACACGCTGCGCCAGGGCAACGCGCTGCCGCACGCGATCGTCGAGGACGGCCGGATCGTCGGCCGGGTCAACCTCTCCAACGTCGTGCACGGGGCGTTCCTGTCGGCGAACCTCGGCTACTGGGTGGCCGCGGCGGTCGCCGGGCGCGGGGTGGCGAGCGCCGCCGTGGCCGCGGTGGCCGAGCAGGCGTTCACCACCTACGGCCTGCACCGGCTGGAGGCGGGCACGCTACTGCACAACGTCCGCTCGCAGCGGGTCCTGGAGCGTAACGGTTTCCAGCGTTTCGGCACGGCCCCGCGCTATCTGCGGATCGCCGGCGACTGGCAGGACCACCACCTCTATCAGCTCCTCGCCGAAAACTGGCTCGCCGCGCGCGGCGGCGCGGCCTAACCTCGTGGGCATGATGCCGAGCTCGATCACGACCACGCCGGGATGTCCCGGCGTCCGATCGCGCTGAGCTGACAGCGACGACCACGGCCCCGGGCGACCTGCCCGGGGCTGTGTCGTTCCGGGGTCCCCGTTTCTCGAGGGAGACCCACGATGTCCGTAGATCACCGCCGGCTCGGCCGCGAGCTGGACCTGTTCGACTCCGACCCGCTGATCGGCGCGGGCCTTCCGTTCTGGCTGCCGGCCGGCGCGGCCGCCCGCCACGAGGTCGAGTCCTATCTGTACGACCTGGAGCGCCGCGCCGGCTACCGGCACGTCCACTCCCCGGCGCTGGGCAGGCGCCGGATGTACGAGCTGTCCGGCCACTGGCACAACTTCGCCGACGAGATGTTCCCGCCGATGCGGGTCGGTGAGGACGAGCTGGTGCTGCGTCCCAGCCTCTGCCCGCATCACGCCCTGATCTTCCGGTCGCGCGGTCGCTCGTACCGGGAACTGCCGTTGCGGATCGCCGAGCTGGGACCGATGTACCGGGCGGAACGCTCGGGGGTTCTCGGCGGCCTGTCCCGGGTCCGTTCGATGCTGCTCAACGACGCGCATGTCTTCTGCGCCGAGGAGCAGGCGAGCGCCGAGGTGGCCGGGGTGCTGCGGCTGATGCGCGAGGCGCACGCCGCGCTCGGCATGGGCCCGGTCTCCTACCGGCTGTCGCTGCGCGGGCCCGGGAAGAAGTACGGCGGCGACGACGCGATGTGGGCGCGGGCCGAGGAGGTGCTGCGCGCCGCGCTTTCGCAAGAGCGGATCTCGTACGCCGACGCGCCGGGCGAGGCGGCGTTCTACGGCCCGAAGATCGACGTCCAGGTGGTCGATCCGTCCGGCCGGGAGTGGACCCTCGCCACCGTCCAGGTCGACCACCACCAGCCGGAGCGGTTCGAGCTGGAGTACGCGGACGCGAGCGGCGGCCGGTCCCGTCCGGTGATGGTGCACCGCAGCCTGGCCGGGTCGATGGAGCGGCTCTTCGGGCACCTGATCGAGGTGCACGGCGGCGCGTTCCCGGTCTGGTACGCCCCGGTCCAGCTGGCGGTCCTGCCGGTCGGCGCCGACCAGGACGCCGCGGCCCGGGAGTTCGCCGCGCAGGCCGCCGACCTGCGGGTGGAGGTGCTGCACGACGGTTCGGTCGGCGCCCGGATCCGGGACTGCCGGAAGGTCCCGTACCTCGCGGTGATCGGCGCCCGGGAGGCCGCCGACGGCAGCGTGGCGCTACGGCTGCGCGACGGCCGTCAACTGGACCCGATGCCTCGGGCGGCCGCGATCGAGATGATCGGAGCGGCCGCCCGGGAACAGCGTCAGGCGGGAGCAGAACTGCGTGACAGGCCGTAGGTGAGGGAGTCCACGAGGGCCGTCCAGCTGGCCTCGACGATGTTCTCGTGGACGCCGACCGTGGTCCACTCGCGGTTGTGGTCGCTGGTCTCCAGCAGCACCCGGGTGATCGCGTTGGTGCCGTGGCTGCCCTCCAGGATCCGCACCTTGAAGTCGGAGAGCTCGAACGTCTTCAGCTGCGGGTAGTGGTTGCCGAGGGCGGTGCGCAGCGCCTCGTCCAGGGCGTTGACCGGGCCGTTGCCCTCGGCCGTGGCGATCACCCGTTCGCCGCGGACCCGGATCTTGACGGTGGCCTCGGAGATGACCGTGCCGTCCTCGCGGTGCTCGACCAGCACCCGGTACGACTCCAGGGTGAACGGCCTGGCCACGTCCGCGCCGGGCAGCTCGTTGCGGACCAGCAGCTCGAAGGAGGCGTCGGCGGCCTCGAAGGACCAGCCCTCGGCCTCCAGGTCCTTGACCCGCTGCGTCACCTTCGACAGGGTGTCGGGGTGGCCGGCCAGGTCCAGTCCGAGCTCACGGCTCTTGAGCTCGATGCTGGCCCGGCCGGCCATCTCGGTTACCAGGATCCGCATGTCATTGCCGACAACCGACGGGTCGATGTGGTTGTAGAGCAGCGGATCCACCTTGATCGCGCTCGCGTGCAGGCCCGCCTTGTGGGCGAACGCCGCGGCCCCGACATAGGCCTGGTGGGTGTCGGGGGCGATGTTGGCGATCTCGGCGAGCGCGGTGGAGACCCGCGTCGCCTTCTCCAGGCATCCGTCCGGTAGGACCTTCAGCCCGAGCTTGAGTTGCAGGTTGCTGACCGTGGCGAACAGGTCGGCGTTGCCTGGGCGCTCGCCGTACCCGTTGGCCGTGCACTGGAAGTGCTTGACCCCGGCCTCGACCGCGGCGACCGTGTTGGCGACCGCGCAGGCGGTGTCGTTCTGGCAGTGGATGCCGAGCCGGTCCGGGGTCACCCCGGTCCGCTCGACCACCTCGTTGATCGCCTTGGTGATCATCGAGGGGAGCATCCCGCCGTTGGTGTCACACATGACGACCCGCTCGGCGCCCGCCTCGACGGCCGCCTTCACGACACTGGCGGTGTACTCCGGGTCGTGCCGGAAACCGTCGAAGAAGTGCTCACAGTCGACGAAGGCGCGCCGGCCGTTGGCGACCAGGTGCCGGACGGTGTCCCGGACCATGTCCAGGTTCTCGTCGCCGGTGGTGCGCAGGGCCCGTTCGACGTGCCGGATGTCGGATTTCGCGACCACGCAGACCACCGGTGTCCCGGCGTCCAGCAGCGCCTTGACCTGGGGATCGTCGGCCACGTCGACGCCGGCCTTGCGGGTCGCCCCGAACGCGACGAGCACCGCGTGTTGTAGCTCCAGCTCGGTCTTCGCCCGTTCGAAGAACTCGGTGTCCTTGGGCATGGCGCCGGGCCAGCCGCCCTCGATGAAGCCCACTCCGAACTCGTCCAGCAGGCGCGCGACGGCGAGCTTGTCGGCGACCGTGTAGCTGATTCCCTCGCGCTGCCCACCGTCGCGCAGCGTCGTGTCGAACACCTGGTACTCCATCAGGGGATGTCCTTTCGGTCGGTCACCCACAGCAACAACAAAAAGACCCCCCGCGGATGCGGGAGGTCTGCGCGTCGGCGAGAGGTCAGCCGGCGCGCCAGGTGCGAATAATCAGCACGGAGTGGGTCACGGATGGAAGCATGCCACGGGCTACCGCAGTAGACGCCGGAAATCCAATAGCTGAGACGCAACGTACCGGCAAGAGTGACGAAATCGACCGGTGAGGCGATCGGTGCCGGCGGATAGGTTGAGGGCGTGGTGGCCGAAGCGTATTCACGAAACCTGCCGTTCTCCAACGCCTACAACTTCCGGGACGTGGGCGGTTACGCCGGTCTCGACGGGCGCCGGGTGCGCTGGCGGCGGCTGTTCCGGGCCGATGCGCTGCACAGCCTGGACGAGGACGACACCAGGATCTTCGCGGCTCTCGGGGTCCGGACGGTGATCGACCTGCGGCGTCCGTTCGAGGTGCGGAAGTTCGGCCGGGTCGCCGAGTCGCACGGCGTCGACTACCACAACCTGGTGCTCCGGCACGTGGACTGGGACGGGCTCGAGCACCCCGAGGACGCCGTGCGCGACCGCTGGCTGGCCGACCGCTACCTCAACTTCGCCGAGGACGGCCGGGAGGGCATCGCCGCGTCGCTGCGCCTGATCGCCGACCGGGAGGCCGCGCCGGTGGTGGTGCACTGCATGGCCGGCAAGGACCGGACCGGCACGGTGTGCGCGCTGACCCTGTCGCTGCTGGGGGTGTCCGACGAGGACATCGCCGCCGACTACGCGCTGACCACCGAGGCGATGCGCCCGCTGACCGAGTCCATTCGCCTGACGAGCCCGGAGTCGATCCAGGGCAAGGACCACATGTTCGACTCCCCGGCCGAGGCCATGCACCTGTTCCTCGGTGACCTCCGTGAGCTGCACGGGTCGGTCGAGTCCTACGTCAAGGAGATCGGTCTCACCGACGACGAGGTGGCGGCCCTGCGATCCCACCTGCTCACCCGTTAGGGTACTTACCATCGGTCATGGGACTACCTGTCGCCACGCAACTGGCGGTATGCTCAGCGTCATGCCCGGCCTGGTGGCAACTACCCGATATGTGGCAGCCAGGCCGGGCCCCAGTTGCGGCCCACGTGGAGTGCGTCCCCAAGTGACGGGCCGGCTGGAGGCGGTCTCCGACACGGCCGCCGGCTCGGCTCGGGTGGTTCAGCGTGGAGCCGCCCGAGCCGGGTCCTCCCCGGTCAGCGCTGGTTGCAGGTCCTCCCTGGTCAGCGCTGGTTGAAAGGGGCAACGGCCTCGCGGTTCTGCGCGGCGGCCTCCGGCCCGAGCAGGGCCTCGCAGACGCGGATCAGCCGGCTGCGCAGACCGGCCGCCCGGCGGGCCAGCTCGCGCTGGCGAGCCACATACTCCGCCTTGCCCTCCGCGGTCTCTATCTTGACCGGGGGATGGCCGTAGGACGTCAGATCGTACGGACTCGCCTGCATGTCCAGCAGCCGGATCTCGCCGGCCAGGGCGAAGCAGTCCAGGGCCAGCGCGCCCGGGACGGCGGGCCCGAGCTTCTGCGCCCACTTGTGCACGTCCATCGCGGCGTGCAGGCAGCCGGGCTGGTCCAGGTCGACCTGCGTGGCACGGGTGGGCTGCAACCGGTTGAGCCCGACCGCCTCGGGCGTGAAGAACCGGAACGCGTCGAAGTGGGTGCACCGGATGCTGTGCTGCTCGACCACCTGGTCGGTGCCCTCCTGGCCGAGGCGCAGCGGCAGCTCGTGGCGGTGCTCCGCGTCGCGGTAGACCATGGCCCACTCGTGCAGGCCGAAGCAGCCGGAGAAGACCGGGCGGGACGCGGTCGCGGTGAGCAGGCCGTGGATGTAACGGACGCTCTCGGCGCGGGCGTGCATGAACGCGTCCTGGTCGAGGGTGACGACCCCGCCCTCGTACGTCATGTAGAACTTCCAGCCGGCGTGCTCGGCCAGGCCGTCGGGGGCCGGGGACAGACCGGTGCCGACTCCGGGGTGCCAGCGACGCAGCAGCGACGGGCGGGTCCCGTAGTAGTCGTACAGGAAGTCTTCGATGGCGTGCTTGTCGCCCGTCGCGCGACGGGCACGGTGGCCCGCGGTCATCTGGTCGGCGCGCTCGGAGTGCGCCCGGGCGAGGGGAATCCAGGTGACCGAGGGCAGCGTGGTGGTGAGTGCCCTCACCTGCTTGATCCCCATCGCACCAATGTATCTAGCCAAGGCGATCAACACGATCACCGTTTGGCGCGAATGAGTTCCGCCACCAGAAGTGGCACTAAAGACGTACGCTGATGTGTAGTACATGTACTACGACTTTGATAGTGTGCTCGACATGACGGGATCGGTATTGGCCGCGGGGTCCGTGGCCGACACGCCGGGGGCGGAGCCGGTCATCGAGGTCCGCGATCTCCGCATGTCCTACGGCGACAAGGAAGTGCTGGCCGGCGTCGACTTCACGGCGTCCGCCGGCGAGGTGCTCGTCCTGCTCGGGCCCAACGGCGCGGGCAAGACGACCACGATCGAGATTCTGGAGGGCTTCCGCCGGCGATCCGGTGGCGAGGTCCGCGTGCTCGGTGTCGACCCGGAGCAGGGGGCGGAGCAGTGGCGGGCCCGGCTCGGGGTGGTGCTCCAATCCTGGCGCGACCACAGCAAGTGGAAGGTCCGGGAGCTGCTGCACCATCTCGGCGGCTACTACGCGGAGTTCTCGACGGCCGACCGCCCGCGCCCCTGGCCGGTCGACGAGTTGCTCGAGGTGGTGGGGCTGACCGGGTCGGCGGGCACCCGGATCGCCCGGTTGTCCGGCGGCCAGCGGCGCCGCCTCGACGTCGCGATCGGCATCGTCGGGCGCCCCGAGCTGCTCTTCCTCGACGAGCCGACGGTCGGCTTCGACCCGGAGGCGCGGCGCGAGTTCCATGATCTGGTGCACCGGCTGACCGATGTGGACGAGACCACGATCATGTTGACCACGCACGACCTCGACGAGGCGGAGAAGCTGGCCGACCGCATCCTGATCCTGGCCAAGGGCCGGATCGTCGCGGACGGCTCGGCCGACGAGCTGTCCCGGCAGGTGGCCGGCGAGACGGAGATCCGCTGGACGCGGGAGGGGCAGCGGTTCGTGCACTCGGCGGCCGACGCGACCGGTTTCGTGCGGGAGCTGTTCCGCCAGCACGGCGACGCGATCGGTGACCTGGAGGTGCGGCCGAGCAGCCTCGAGGAGACGTATATGAAGTTGGTCCAGGAAGCCGAGGGGGGTGCGCGATGATGCGGGTGGTGGGGCTGGGCGTGCGGCGCGGCCTGATCGAGTTGCGGCAGAGCATGAGCAGCGGGACCGACCTGTTCGGGTATTTCCTGCCCGCCTTCTTCCTGGTGATCGCGCTCATCTGGATGCGCGACAGCACCATTCCCGGCACCGGGTTCGCGCTGGGCGCGCACAGCCTGGTCGGCTCGCTCGCCATGCTCATCGTGTTCAGCGGATTCATGACGATGATGCAGTACCTCACGATGGACCGGGAGGACGGCACCCTGCTGCGGGCCAAGGCCACGCCGCACGGGATGACCGGCTACCTGATCGGCAAGATCGTTCTGGTCGCCGGGGTGGCCGTGGTCAGCTGCCTGTTCGTTCTGGTGCCCGGGCTCTTCCTGGTGGACGGCCTGACCCTGGGCGCCGACGGTGTGCTGGTCCTGCTCTGGCTGCTGCCGCTGGCGTTCCTGGCGACCATGCCGCTGGGCGCGGTGCTCGGTGCGCTCTTCGAGAATCCGCGCCAGGCGTCGCTGATGATGCTGCCGATCCTCGGTCTCACCGTGGTCTCCGGCATCTTCTACCCGGTCACGGCGCTGGCCGGCTGGGTGCAGGGCGTCGCGCAGGTGTTCCCGGTCTACTGGCTAGGGTTGGGCCTGCGATCGGCCTTCCTGCCGGATGCCCTGGCGGCCGCGGAGATCGGCGGCTCCTGGCGCCACCCGCAGACGGCCGGGGTGCTGGTGGCGTGGTCGGTGGCCGGGCTGGTGCTGGCGCCGGGCATCCTGCGCCGGATGGCCCGCCGGGAGTCCGGTTCCGCGGTGGCGGCGCGGCGCGAGCGGGCGATGACCCGGATGACCGTCTGAGGGAGCGCGGAAGAGGCATGGCCAGTGAGGTCACCTACAACCGGATCGCGATGCTGCGCGCCGAGCGCGGCATCACCCGGCGGCAACTCGCCGACGCCCTCGGGGTGCACTACCAGACGGTCGGCTACCTGGAGCGCGGCGAGTTCAGCCCCAGCCTCCACCTGGCGTTGCGGATCTGCACCTACTTCGAGGTTCCGGTCGAGGTGGTGTTCGCCCTGGAACCATTCCCGCGGCTCGGTGCGGAAACCCGATCGGCATAGGTTGTAGGGGAATGCCCGGCCCCGACAGCCGGCCGGGCGCCCGCACCGCTACAGATGGGATCATCCCGTGCGTTTCGCCCGCTTTGTTCATGCCGGTGGAGTGTCGTTCGGCGTCGTCGAGGGCGACGGCTCCTCGGGCCTGACGGTCGCCGAGATCGACAGCCTGCCCTTCAACGAGGTGCGCTTCACCGGGCAGCGGTGGGCCCTGGCCGACGTCCGGCTGCTCGCCCCGATCTTCTCCAGCAAGGTGATCGGAATCGGCCGCAACTACGCCGACCACGCCAAGGAGATGGGCAACGAGGTGCCCACCGAGCCGCTGATCTTCATCAAGCCGTCCACCTCGGTGATCGGCCCCGGCGACGCCATCCGCATCCCCTCGGTGACCGGCCAGGTCGAGGAGGAGGCCGAGCTGGCCGTGGTGATCGGGGCCAGCGGCGCCCGCCGGGTCGACCGGGCCGGCGCCGAGAAGGCGATCTTCGGCTACACCTGCGGCAACGACGTGACCGCCCGCGACCTCCAGCGCAGCGACCCGCAGTGGACCCGGGCCAAGGGCTTCGACTCGTTCTGCCCGATCGGCCCGTGGATCGTCACCGGGCTGGACGTCAGCGACGTCGAGGTGCGCTGCGAGGTCGGCCAGGACCCGCAGAACCTGGAGGTCCGCCAGATCGGGCGTACGAAGGACATGGTCTTCGACATCCCGACCCTGATTTCCTACGTGTCGCACGTCATGACGCTGCTGCCCGGCGACATCATCCTCACCGGCACGCCGGCCGGGGTCAGCAAGATCGTCCCGGGGGACACCGTCTCGGTCAGCGTCCAGGGCATCGGCGAGCTGCGGAACCCGGTCGTGTCACTCGACTGACCGCTCGATCCCGTCCAGCAGCAGGGCCAGGCCGTAATCGAACGCGGCCTGGTCCTCGAAGCCGCCGGCGTTCCACAGCGCGGTCATCGCCGGGTACGCCTCCACGTCGAACCACTTCTCCCAGAACTCGCCGCGCTCCGACCACCACGACTCGGTGGACTGCCCGCTGACCCGGCTGAGCCGTGCGTCCTCACCGGCCTCCCGGGCGAACGCGTAGACGTACGCCGTCACCGTGATCGCCGCCCGGTTGATCTCCCCGACCGGCAGGCCCAGGCCGCTCAGCGTGGCGATCATGTACTCCCGCTCGGCCATCGTGCCCGGCCCCAGCGGTGGCCGCACCAGCGACACCTCGGTCAGCCAGGGGTGTGCCACGAACATCTCCCGGGTCCGCGCCGCGAAGACGGCCACCCGCTCCCGCCAGCCCGCGGCGTCCGCGCCGAGCCGCCGGGTCAGCAGCACCTGGTCGACCATCAGATCGACCAGGACCGAGCGGGAGGGTACATACGTGTAGAGCGTCATGGTCGCCACCCGGAGATCGGTCGCCACCCGCGCCATCGAGGCCGCCTCCAGGCCGTCCGCGTCCGCGATCCGGATGGCCGAGGCCACCACCGCGTCGACGCTGAGCCGCGGCGGGCGCCCGGCGGCCTTCTTCGCGGGCAGATTTCCGCGCCAGAGCAGGGGGTAGTTCTCCATGATTCCGTATACCCTACGGGAAGGCGGTTTCCGTAGGGGGTACGAGAATGAAGATCCTTGTCACCGGCGCCACCGGGAACGTGGGCCGGATGGTCGTCGACGAGTTGCTGGCCCGGGGCGCGGACGACGTCCGGGCGCTCACCGTCGATCCCGGGCGGGCCGCGCTGCCACCCGGCGTCGAGGTGGTGCGCGGCTCCTTCCGCCGGCCGGCGACCGTCGCCGCCGCCCTGACCGGCGCCGATGTGGTGTACCTCGCACCCGACCCGGCCACCGTCTTCGAGGTCTGCCGGATGGCCGC
The DNA here is from genome assembly GCF_014205215.1 of Actinoplanes lobatus. Taxonomy (NCBI): domain Bacteria; kingdom Bacillati; phylum Actinomycetota; class Actinomycetes; order Micromonosporales; family Micromonosporaceae; genus Actinoplanes; species Actinoplanes lobatus. The sequence continues at coordinate 1,054,531 of NZ_JACHNC010000001.1, read as the reverse complement.
CGAGGCCGGGGTGGGCCGGATCGTCGACATGGCCGGCGCGAAGGGCGACCACTGGCAGGCGGTCGAGGACGGCGTGGAGGCCTGCGGAGTGCCCTTCACCCATCTGGAACCCGGCGAGTTCATGGCCAACGCCACCATCTGGGCCCCGCAGATCCGGGCCGGCGACGAGGTGCGGGACGCGTTCCCCGGCGCGATCAACGCACCCATCGCCCAGGAGGACATCGCCGCGGTCGCCGCCGAGGTGCTGCTCGGCGACGGCCACGAGGGTCGCTCCTATGAGCTGACCGGGCCGCAGGCGCTCAGCCGTCCGGAGAAGGTCGCCGCCCTGGCCGAGGGCCTCGGCCGGGACCTCACCTACGTCGAGCTGACCGGCGAGGCCGCGGTCGCCCAGTTCGAGCTGGCCATGGGGGAGTACGGCCGCTGGTACCTGGACGGGCTCGCCCAGCTCACGGCACATCCCCAGCAGGCGGCGTCGACGGTCGCCGATCTCCTCGGCCGCCCCGCGACGACCTACGCGGAGTGGGCGCGGCACCACACTGATCATTTCGGGTGACCCGATTTGGCGGTCCGGTAGGCCTCAGGTAAAGTTCTCTCCGGCGCGGCAAGCCGGGCCAAATGGGGTATGGGGTAATTGGCAGCCCGGCTGATTCTGGTTCAGCTAGTCTAGGTTCGAGTCCTGGTACCCCAGCGCGGCCCTCCTCTGGGAGGGCAGTGCTGGAAGCAGTGAACAGCACGTCCTGGTCCCGTCGTCTAGCGGCCTAGGACGCCGCCCTCTCAAGGCGGTAGCGAGGGTTCGAATCCCTTCGGGACTACATCGGAAACGGCCCGCATCTCCGGATGCGGGCCGTTTCGTTTTCCAGCCCCATTCCCGGTACGCGCAGCGCCCACCCTCAACCGCATCCCCCGGCACCCGGCACCCGGCACCCGTCGGCCGGCTGGCCGCCAGCGCTGTCTCACCCCCGAAACAGCCCTGCCAACCAGCCGGCCCCAGTGACCCGTGCGGCGCCAGCCGCCCGGGTCGGACCGTGCGGCGCCAGCCGCCCGGTCAGGCTCTGAGGTGGGTGGATATCCGATTTCGGCTGCGGGCGGCGGGCTGATAGAGTTCAGCCCGCCGCCGGGGAAAGCCGGAGGTGAAGTGAGATCTGGCAAGACCTGGTCCCGTCGTCTAGCGGCCTAGGACGCCGCCCTCTCAAGGCGGTAGCGAGGGTTCGAATCCCTTCGGGACTACAGCGAGAGCGGCCCGCACCGATCAAGGTGCGGGCCGCTCTGCTTTAGACCGTGGTGGGCACGCCGGGTGTGAGCCAGGTCAGGGTGCCGGGCGGGAAGGCGGCCTCCACACCGGCACGGCCCTCATGGAAATGCGACCAGCCCTCGTAGTGGACCGGCACCACCGTCCGTGGCCGCAGCGATGCGACGAGGCGGGCCGCGTCCCGGCCGTTCATGGTGTAGCTGATCGGGCCGGTGAGCCCGAACCGCACCTCGCCGAGGTGCAGGATCGCGGTGTCGACGGTGAACCGGGACGCCACCTGCCGGACCCCGCCGAACAGCACGGTGTCCCCGGAGATCCAGATCACCGACGAGCTGCCCGGCGGCCGCAGGGCGAACCCGATCGCCTCGCCGACGATCGGCCGGCTCAGCGGCGGGCCGTGCCGGGCCGGGGTGGCGGTGACCTCGATCTCACCGACCCGGGCGGACCGCCACGGCGCCAGCCCGGTGGCGTTGCCGCCGAGCCGGTGGGCCCCGCTCACGGTGGTCAGCACCACCGGTACGGACGGCAGCAGCGCCCGGCCCGCGACGTCCAGATTGTCCCCGTGGTGATCGTGGGTGAGCAGTACCGCGTCGATCGGCCCGAGTTCGCCGGCGGCCACCGCTGGGCCGGCCGTCTTGACCGAGGACGTGCCCAGGCCGAACGAGTACCGCCGGCCCGGTTCGTCGAAGGTCGGGTCGGTGAGCAGCCGCACGCCGGCCACCTCGATCAGGGTGGTGGGGCCGCCGATGTGGGTGATCCGCAGGTCGTTCACCGGGCGTGCCGCAGGGCCCAGTCCAGGACCTCGTCCGCGATCTGCTCCCACCCCTTCTGGGCGGGCAGCAGGTGGGCGTAGCCCTCGTACTCGCGGATCTCGGTCACCGTGTTCGACTTGTAGTGCTTGCGGTTCGACCGCTGCACCTCGGGCGGCATGATGTGGTCCTCGGAGCCGGAGACGAACAGCAGCGGCGCCCGCTCGTCGTTGTGGTAGTCGACCCAGGTGTCCTGGTGGCCGGGCTGGAAGTTGGCGAGCACGCTGCCCCACAGGATGCCCCCGTTGGCCGGGATCGCGTACCGCTCGTAGAGGGCCTTCGACTCGTCCTCGGTGAACGTGTTGGTGAACGCGTAGGTCCACTGCTCCAGCGTCAACGGCACCGCCCGGTGCCGGTTCGCCGGGCTCTTCAACACCGGGAAGGTGGACTTCACCTGGGACAGCGGCACCACCCGCACGCCCTCGGTGGGCGCCGAGTTCATCGCCACGCCGGCCGCGCCGTACCCGTGGTCCAGCAGGATCTGGGTGAACGCGCCGCCAGCCGAGTGACCGATGATGATCGGTGCTTCGGGCAGCTCCCGGATCTGCTCCTCCAGGTGCTCGATGATCCGCGGCACGGTGACGTCCAGGATCGGGGTGGGGTCGGCGTTGAGGGATTCCACCTCGACCTCGAAGCCGGGGTAGGCGGGCGCGATCACCCGGTGGCCCTTGGCCTCGTAGTGGGCGACCCAGTTCTCCCAGCTGCGCGGCGTGACCCAGAATCCGTGCACAAGAACGATCGGCTTCATGTCCTACGATCCTGGTGGGAACGCGCCCACCGGCGAATCCCGTGGAACTCGTAGTCAGTCGTGCAACACTCCCCGCAACCGCCGCCGCGAGGTGACGCCGAGCTTCCGGAACACCTTCCGCAGGTGGTAGTCGACCGTGCTGGGGCTCAGGTAGAGGTGCGCGGCGATCTCCGCGTTCGTCGCCCCGGCGCCGGCCAGGCGGGCCACGGCGGCCTCCTGCGGGGTCAAGGCCGTTTCGCTCTCCTTCGGTACGGGTGAGCGCACACTTTCCCCGGTCGCCCCCAGCTCGGCACGGGCGCGCCCGGCGAACACCGTGGCCCCGGCCTCCTCGAACATCTCCAGCGCCGCGGCGAGCTGGTCCCGGGCGTCCCGCCGGCGCCGTCGGCGGCGCAGCCACTCGCCGTAGAGCAGCCGGGCCCGGGCCAGGTCGCCGTACGCCGGTGTGGTGGCGAGCCGCTCGACGGCGGCGCGGTAGTGCTCCTCGGCCTCCCCGGGCGCGGCCAGCAGGGCCCGGGACCGGTCGAGCAGGCCCAGAGCCCGGGGTGTGCCGCTGTTGACGGCGGCCGAGGTCAGGTCGGCGCAGGCGAGTTCGGCCGTCGCGCGGTCGCCGGACCGGACGGCGGCCTCGACGAGATCGGGCAGCGCCCAGGCGTACCGGCGGGGCCGGCCCAGGTCGACGATGTCCAGCAGCAGCTCACGGGCGGCCGGATAGGCGCCGCTCGCGATCTCCAGACCGGCCACGGCGAGCCGGGTGACCGTGTGCATGCCGCCCATGTGCAGCATCGCGAAGACCCCCAGGGCCTGCGGAACCGTCTCGCGGAAGCCGTCCGGGGCACGCCAGGCCACCAGTTCCGGATGCCGCCACACCTGCTCCTGCTCGGCGGTGATGCCGATCGACCGGCGCAGCCGCTGCCCGGCGGCGTCGTGCCGGTCGGCGTGCCGCAGCCGGCCCAGCGCCGCGCCGGTCATCGCGCCGACGAAGTGGACCAGGTCCAGCGTGTGCAGGGCGCCGGTACGCCGGGCGGCGGCCTCCGCCCGGTCCAGCAGCAGCAGTTTCGTGTCGTCGTCCCAGAGCAGGTTGCAGTAGTTGATCCCGACGACGAACCGGCGGCGCAGCGTCTCGTCCGGGAGGGCCGGGTCGGCGATCGCGGCGATCGCCCGGCGCAGCGGGGGTACGCAGGCGGCGTACCCGTCCTGGATGAACGACGCGTAACCGGCCAGCAGGAGCCCGTCCAGCCCGTCCGGATCGGTGGCGGCGAGCCGGGCGGCCTCGGCCGCGACCGTGGTCTCGCTCACCGACGACAGGTGTTCCGCGCCGATGGCGTGGTCGACGGCCTGCACCGCGGCCCGCCGGGCCCGGCCGTGGTCGGCGCCGAACGCGCCGGCCGCCTCCAGGCAGAGCGCGGTGGCGTCCCGCAGCGCGGTCGGCGCGCCGGTGTTGACCGTGGCCAGGGCCCGGGTGAGCAGCGCCGACCCGCGGGCCGGCCCGGACAGGTGATCGTCGTCGGCGGTCTCCAGCAGCAGCAGGGCCCGGGCGGGCGCGCCGGCCGTCATCGCGGCGGCGGCCGCCTCCACCCGGCGTCCGGTGCGGACCGTCTCGTCCGGGGTCAGCTCGGCCGCCCGGCTCAGGAAGGTGGCCCGGGCGGCGTGCCCGCCCCGGGCGCCGGCCCGGTCGGCACGGCGCTCCAGTTCGGCGGCGACCGTCTCGTCCGGCGCGGCGGTGGCGGCGGCCAGGTGCCAGGCGCGGCGGTCGGCGTCGGCGTCACCGGTGATCGCGGCGGCCAGGGCGGCGTGCGCGGCCCGGCGGCGCGGGGGCGGGGCGTCGCCGTAGACCGCCGAGCGGACCAGGGGATGCCGGAACACCACCGGCGGGGTGCCGGACACCAGCCGGTCCGACTCGGCGGGCGCGGCGTCCTCCGGCCGGACGGCCAGGAGCCCGGCGGCGGCCAGCAGATGGTCGTGGCGGGCGCCCGCCCCGGCCGCCGCGAGCACCAGCCAGGTCCGGGTGGCGTCCGGGTAGCCGCTGACCCGCGCCGAGTAGTGCGCCTCCAGACGGCTGCCGATCGGCACCGGCTCGGGCAGCGGGGAGGCGCCGCGCAGCTGCTCGGCGGTGAGTTCCCGGCCCAGGTCGGTGAGGGCCAGCGGGTTGCCGCCGGTGCTCTGGGCGACGTGCTCGGCCAGACCCAGGTCCAGGTCGCCGGCGACCACGTCGGAGAGCAGCGCCATGGCGGCGTCCCGGGCCAGGCCGGTGACCTCCAGCACGTCCAGGCCGGCGAGCAGCCCCGGATCCTCGGCGACCACCCGCTGGCCGAACAGCAGGACGACACCCTCGGCGTGCAGGCGGCGGGCCACGAAGGCGAGGGCGCGGGCCGAGTCCGGGTCGAGCCAGTGCACGTCGTCGACGACACAGAGCCGGGGTGCGGCCGCCAGCAGGGTGAGCGCGGCGAGGCTGACCAGGTAGAGGTCGGGGGTGGGGCCGTCGGTGAGACCGCAGGCCACCTCCAGGGCGGCGCGCTGGGCGGGCGGGAGGTGGCCGCGTTCCGGCAGGAGCGGGATGAGCAGGCGGTGCAGCCCGGCGTACGGCAGCCCGGCCTCCGCCTCGACACCGCTGATGACGAGCGCCCCGGCGCCGTTTCCGGCGGGCGCACTGCCTCCGGCGGGCGCGCCGCTTCCGGCTGGTGCGCCGGGTGCCGTGCTCAGCGCGTACCGAAGCAATGCGGTCTTGCCCGTGCCGGCCTCGCCGCGCAGCACCAAGGCCGCGCTGTGCCCGGATCGCGCCCCGGAGAGGAGGCCGTCCAGGACGGCGCATTCGGTTTCGCGCCCGAAGAGCCGATCGCCCTGCCCGAAGAGCCTCACGGCGGCAGCCTATCCACTCATCGCGATCTTTCGCCGGAGGCGAAGCCGCGCCGCGTGGGGGAGGGGGAAATGAAGCCGCCCCGCTCGGAGGCGGGGCGGACGGGGTGGCGAGGGGAGGAGGGTCAGAGGCCGGACAGGCGCTGGCCGGCGCGGACGACGGCCATGGCGTGACGCTCACCGGGTCGGCGGCCCAGTCGCTCGATCGGACCGCTTATCGAGATGGACGCGATCACCCGGCCGGTCCGGTCGCGGATCGGCGCGGAGACGCTCGCCACACCCGGCTCGCGTTCGGCGACGCTCTGTGCCCAGCCGCGGCGGCGGACCTCGGCCAGCGTGCGGCCGGTGAACTTGCAGCGCGGCAGGAGCGGCATCACCGCCTCGGGCGGCTCCCACGCGAGCAGGATCTGGGCGGCCGAACCGGCGACCATCGGCAGCACCGAGCCGACCGGCACGGTGTCGCGCAGGCCACTGGCGCGCTCGGCGGCGGCGACGCAGATGCGCTCATCGGCACGGCGCAGGTAGAGCTGAGCGCTCTCGCCGGTCGCGTCCCGCAACGCGGACAGAAGAGGCTCGGCGGCGGTCAGGAGAACGTCCGGTGCGGCATTGGCCAACTCGCCCAATCTCGGTCCTGGACGCCATCTTCCTTGAGTGTCCCGCACCAGCATCCGATGAATCTCCAGAGCTTGGGCCAGGCGATGTGCGGTCGCCCGCGGCAGCTTGGTGCGCTCGACGAGTTCGGCCAGGCTGGCGCCGTCGACACACGCGGCGAGGATGACTACCGCCTTGTCGAGAACGCCTACACCGCTCATACTGTGTCCCACAAGCCGAAACATACATTCCAGAATTTAGGATGTCCAGATGGTGGGAGTCACTCCCCAGAGCGGGAAACCCAGGACCCTGGCCGAGAAGGTCTGGGATGACCACGTGGTGCGCACGGCCGAGGGTGAGCCCGACCTGCTCTTCATCGACCTGCACCTGCTGCACGAGGTCACCAGCCCGCAAGCCTTCGACGGTCTGCGGGTGGCCGGCCGGCCGGTTCGCCGGACCGACCTCACGCTCGCGACGGAGGACCACAACACCCCGACCGGGTATGCGGACCCCGCGTTCAACACCAAGCGCGGTGAGCTGTTCACGATCGCCGACACGACCTCGCGCACGCAGATCGAGACGCTGCGGAAGAACTGCGCCGAGTTCGGTGTCGAGATCCGCCCGCTGGGTGACGTGAACCAGGGCATCGTGCACGTGATCGGCCCGCAGCTGGGTCTCACCCAGCCCGGCATGACGATCGTCTGCGGCGACTCGCACACCGCGACCCACGGCGCGTTCGGCGCGCTGGCCTTCGGCATCGGCACCAGCGAGGTCGAGCACGTGCTCGCCACCCAGACGCTGCCGCAGGCCAAGCCGAAGACGATGGCCGTCACCGTGGTCGGCGAGCTGGGCCCGGGCGTCTCCGCGAAGGACCTGATCCTCGCCCTGATCACGCAGACCGGCACCGGCGGCGGCAACGGCCACATCGTGGAGTACCGCGGCGAGGCCATCCGCAAGCTCTCCATGGAGGGCCGGATGACGATCTGCAACATGTCGATCGAGTGGGGCGCCAAGGCCGGCATGATCGCGCCGGACGAGACCACGTTCGCGTACCTCGAGGGCCGTCAGCACGCCCCGAAGGGCGAGCAGTGGGACGCCGCGGTCGGGTACTGGAAGACCCTCGCCACCGATGAGGACGCCGAGTACGACACCGAGATCATCCTGGACGCCTCGCAGATCAGCCCGTTCATCACCTGGGGCACCAACCCGGGCCAGGGCGCGGCGCTGAACAGCGTGGTGCCGAACCCGGAGGACTTCCTGGACGACGTCGAGCGCACCGCTGCCGAGCGCGCGCTGGCGTACATGGACCTCACCCCGGGCACCCCGTTCCGTGAGGTCCCGGTCGACGTGGTCTTCGTCGGCTCGTGCACCAACGGCCGGCTCGAGGACCTGCGCGCCGCCGCCGACGTGATCCGTGGCCGCACGGTGGCCGACGGCGTCCGCATGATGATCGTGCCGGGCTCCTACCAGGTGCGCGAGCAGGCCGAGGCCGAGGGCCTGGACAAGGTCTTCACCGAGGCGGGCGCCGAGTGGCGGTTCGCCGGCTGTTCCATGTGCCTGGGCATGAACCCGGACACGCTCAGCCCCGGTCAGCGCGCCGCGTCCACCTCCAACCGCAACTTCGAGGGCCGGCAGGGCAAGGGCGGGCGCACCCACCTGGTCTCACCGCAGGTCGCCGCCGCCACCGCCGTGGTCGGCCGGCTGGCCGCCCCCGCCGACCTCTGACCAGCCGGGAGACATCAGTCATGGACAAGTTCGTCACCCACAGCGGCAAGGTCATGCCCCTGCGCCGCTCCGACGTGGACACCGACCAGATCATCCCGGCGGTCTACCTGAAGCGGGTCACCCGGACCGGCTTCGAGGACGGGCTCTTCAACGCCTGGCGCGAGGACCCGGACTTCGTGCTGAACCGGCCGCGGCACGCGGGCGCCACCATCCTGGTCGCCGGACCGAACTTCGGCACCGGCTCGTCCCGGCAGCACGCCGTCTGGGCGCTGCGCGACTGGGGCTTCAAGGCGGTCATCGCCTCCCGCTTCGGTGACATCTTCCGCGGCAACTCCCTCAAGGAGGGCCTGCTCCCGATCCAGCTGGACCAGAAGATCGTGGAGAGCCTCTGGGACCTCGCCGAGAGCGAGCCGGAGAAGGAGATCACCGTCGACCTGGAGGGCCGCGTGGTCCGGGTGGACGACGCCGCCTACGGGTTCCCGATCGACGATTTCAGTCGCTGGCGCCTCATGGAGGGCCTCGACGACATCGGACTGACGCTGCGGCACGAAGGCGCGATTACCGCGTACGAGAAGGGCCGCCCCGCTTTCAAGCCGGCCGTCGTTCTTTAGTTCCGCATCGCCAATTCGCCCCTGCCGGGTCACCCGGCAGGGGCGAATTCGTTGGGACACAACGCATTTTTCCCCTGAATGTTTCTGTAACCGGGTCACAGGGCATACCGTGCGCGCAGAATGGCCTTCGACGGGCCAGTTCTCACGTCACGCCCAGGAGGAAATCGTGAACAAGGCCGAGCTCATCGAGGCGCTCGCCGGCAGGCTGGGAGACAGGAAGACGGCGACCCTGGCTTTGGACGCGTTCATCAGTGAGGTGCAGAACGCCGTTGCCAAGGGTGACAAGGTCGCGCTCACCGGATTCGGTTCGTTCGAGAAGCGGGCACGCAATGCGCGCACCGCGCGCAATCCGCGGACCGGTGAGCCGGTCAAGGTGAAGAAGACGTCGGTCGCGGTCTTCAAGGCGGGCAGCGCATTCCGCGAACTGGTGGCGAGCGGAAAACCGGCGAAGGCGGCCACCGCCGCCAAGAAGACGGCGACCACCGCGGCCGCGAAGAAGACGACCGCCACCAAGACGGCGCCTGCCAAGACGACCGCTACGAAGACGACCGCTACAAAGACGGCCGCTACAAAGACGACCGCTACGAAGGCGGCCACGAAGACGGCCGCCGCCAAGGCCACCAAGGCGACCACCGCGAAGACCGCGGCCGCCAAGAAGACGACCGCCACCAAGGCGGCGCCGGCCAAGACGACGGCCACGAAGGCGGCCACGAAGACGGCCGCCGCCAAGGCCACCAAGGCGACCACCGCGAAGACCACGGCCGCCAAGAAGACGACCGCCACCAAGACGGCGCCGGCTACGAAGACGGCCACCAAGAAGGCCGCCACGGCGCCGGCCACGAAGAAGACGGCGACCACCGCGAAAGCCACTCCGGCCAAGCGGACCGCCCGTAAGACCGCCACCCCGGCCGCGGCGCCGGCCCGGGCACGTACCGCCTCTGCACGCAAGGCCCGCTGAGCAGAGGCGACGAAAAGGCGTCCACCGTTGGGTGGACGCCTTTTCCGTGTGGCCACGCGGTTCGGTTCCGGCGGCCTACGGTCCGGGCATGGACCGATCGAGACCACGCGGCCTGACCGCCCGGGCCACCGTCGCGGCGGCACTGTTCGCCGTCGCGGTCGTACCCGGGTGGACTCTCGGCGACCTGGCCGAGGACCGTACCGGGTGGCCGGTGCTGGACTGGCTGATCACCTGCGGATGGTCCGGGATCGCGGTCTGCTGGGCGGCGCCGCGGTGCTCGTACCGGAGGCTGGACGGATGGCTGGGCGCCGTCCCGCTCTACGGGTGGTACCTGGCCGGGGTGCTGAGCTGGCGCCTCGCCCTGCTGCCCCACCGGGACTGGGAACCCCGCCGGGACGAGCTGTGGCGGGCCCGCTGGCTGACCGGCGACCAGATCGGCCTCTGGCGGGCGGACCCGCCGGGCCGTGCCGTCACAGCCGGGACGCGCCCAGCAACCGGTCGCCGGACCAGGTCAGCAGCCAGCCGTCGCCCTTCGGCGTTCTGAACCGCTCGGCGGCGCCGTCGTCGTGCAGCGACGCGAGCAGATGCGGCATCAGTTTGCCCTGGCTGCACACCACCACCCGCTCGTGTGCGCGCAGCTCGGCCAGCCGGGACCGGGCCGCGGCCAGCCGGGCCGGCAACCGGTCCGGGCCGGGCGGCTCGGCGACCGCGCTGTCCCGCACGATCGGCTGACCGCCGAGCGCCGCGGCCAGCGGTTCCAGCGTCTGGGCGCAGCGCAGCGGCGGCGCCGCCACCAGACGCCGCGGTCGCAACGGGGTGAGCAGGGCGGCGATCCGGTCCGCCTGCCTCACACCGACCGGATCGATCGGCCGCAGCTCGTCACGGCCGGCCCACTTCCTGCGCTCCCCGGCCCGGGCGTGCCGGACCAGCGCGATCACCGCGGTCACCGGCGGCAGAGCGGCGACATGCGCCACGATTTCGCGTTCATCGGCGTACGTCAGCCGCGCGGCCGCCTCGGCCAACGGCAGCCACGCCAGCTCGTCGACCTCGTCGGTGTCCCGCACCGGACCGTCCGAACCGGCCCGCATCAGCCAGAACGCCACGTTCTTCGGCCGCCCGCCGGGCAGCGGATAGTCGACGTCGGGCAGCCGCAACTGCGGTATCCCGGCGGCGCCGGTCTCCTCCTCGACCTCCCGGACCGCGGCGACCAGCGGCGGCTCGCCGTCGGACAGTTTGCCCTTGGGCAGGCTCCAGTCGTCGTAGCGCGGCCGGTGCACCACACAGATCTCGAGACCGGCAGCGGCCGGGCGGTAGAGCACCCCGCCTGCCGCCCGCTCGACGGCCCCGGTGGAACCAGCCGGCATCAGTGCTGCTTCTTGCCGATGATCCGGCGCAGCATGGCGGCCTGGAGGTGCACCTGCGGACGGCCGGGGGTGCCGGCGCCGCGGTGCCAGACACCGTCGGCGTCCAGGTCCCAGCCCTCGGTCTGCTCGCCCATCGAGAACTCCAGCACGTGCCGCAGCTCCTCGCGGGCCGACGGCAGGGTCACCTTGACCAGCGCCTCCACCCGGCGGTCCAGGTTGCGGTGCATCAGGTCGGCGGAGCCCATCCAGTACTCGGAGTCCGGCCCGGGACCGAACCGGAACACCCGCGAGTGCTCCAGGAACCGGCCGACGATCGAGCGGACCCGGATGTTCTCCGACAGGCCGGCGATGCCGGGCCGCAGCGCGCACATGCCCCGGATGATCAGGTCCACCTTGACCCCGTCCTGCGAGGCCCGGTACAGCGCGTCGATGGTCTTCTCGTCGACCAGCGAGTTCACCTTGAACTGGACCAGCGCCTCGCCGCCCTCCCGGGCGATCCGGGCCTGCTCGTCGACCCGCTCCAGCAGGCCCTTGCGGACACCGTGCGGCGCCACCAGGAGACGCCGGTACGTGGTCTGACGGCTGTACCCGGTCAGCACGTTGAACAGGTCGGTGACGTCGGCGCCCACCTCCGGATCGGCGGTCAGCATGCCGAAGTCCTCGTACAGCCGGGCGGTCTTGGGGTGGTAGTTGCCGGTGCCGATGTGGCAGTAGCGCCGGATCTGGTTGCCCTCCTGCCGCACCACCAGGGCGGTCTTGCAGTGCGTCTTCAGGCCGACCAGGCCGTAGACCACGTGGCAGCCGGCCCGCTCCAGGGTCCGCGCCCAGGCGATGTTGGCCACCTCGTCGAACCGGGCCTTCACCTCGACCAGCACCACCACCTGCTTGCCGGCGGCCGCCGCGTCGACCAGGGCGTCCACGATCGGGGAGTCGCCCGACGTCCGGTACAGCGTCTGCTTGATGGCCAGCACGTTGGGGTCGGCCGCCGCCTGCTCGATGAACCGCTGCACGCTCGTGGAGAACGAGTGGTACGGGTGGTGCACCAGGATGTCCGACTCGCGCAGCCGGTTGAACACGCTGCGCGGCACCTCGCCGTCGGCCAGGTGCGGGTGGGTCGCCGGCACGAACGGGCGGTCCTTCAGATCGTCCCGGTCGCACTCGCCGAACACCTGCCACAGCGCCGACAGGTCCAGCAGGCCGGGCACCCGCAGCACGTCCTGACTGTCCATGTCGAGCTCGCGGACCAGCAGGTCGAGCACGTGATCGCTGATCGACGCGGCCACCTCCAGCCGCACCGGCGGACCGAACCGGCGCTGCGCCAGCTCCCGCTCCAGGGCCTGGAGCAGGTCCTCGTCGCGGTCCTCGTCGACCTCCAGCTCGGCGTTGCGGGTCACCCGGAACAGGTGCCACTCCAGGATCTGCATCCCCGGGAACAGCTGGTTGAGGTGGACCGCGATGAGCTCCTCGACCGGCAGGAAGCGCACGCCGCGGTTGTCGTTCTGCACGGTCACGAAGCGGGGCACGTTGTTCGGCACCTTGACCCGGGCGAACAGCTCCGGCGAGTCGCCCTCCGGGTACCGCAGCGCCACCGCCAGGTTGAGCGAACGACTCGAGATGTACGGGAACGGGTGCGCCGGGTCGACGGCGAGCGGCGTCAGGACCGGGAAGACCTGCTCCCGGAAGAAGGTCCGCAGCCGCCCCTGCTCGGCAGCGTCCAGCTCCTTCCACGAGACCAGCTCGATGCTCTCCGCCGCGAGTTTCGGCCGGACCTCGTCGGCGAAGCAGGCGGCGTGCCGGGTGACCAGGTCGGCGGTCCGCTCGGTGATCATCTCGATCTGGTGCCGCAGCGGGGACCGGTCACCGCCGCGGACCGGCAGGCCGGCGCTCAGCCGGCGCTTCAGGCCGGCCACCCGGACCATGTAGAACTCGTCGAGGTTGCTGGCGAAGATGGCCAGGAACTTCGCCCGCTCCAGCAGGGGCGTCCCCGGGTCCTCGGCCAGGGCCAGCACCCGGGCGTTGAAGTCGAGCCAGGACAGCTCCCGGTTGTGGAACCGGTCCTCGGGCAGCAGGTAGCCGGGTGTCTCGTCGGCGTCCTCGTCGTCCTCGTCGTCGTTCAGGTCGGCGACCATCTCACTCCCGGTGAGCTCGGACACCTCGCGCTCGGTGATCACGGCCTCGGCCACGGCCGCCGGGCTGACCGGTTCCGCGGCGGCGGCCCGCTCGGTCACCACCAGTTCGGTGGCGGACGGCTCAGGGGCGGTCACGGGATCGGGGGCCTCGGTCGGCTGCGCCTCTGTCTGCTCCGGCCTGGGCAGAAAGCGGCCGTTGGGGCCACGCCGGCGGGTCTCGGGGGTCCGGGGCGGGGTCTGCATGGGTCCATCATCGCCGCTTTCGGCGGAACGTGAAACGAACTAGCGGATGATCAATTCAGGCGACTCCGGGAATCAACACACGGCGGACCGCTCCCGCCTCATCCGGCTCGATGGTGACCCGCTGACCGAGGCGGAGGAGCCGCAGCCCGGAGCGGTCGAACGCCTCCGGGCCGAAGACCAGCGGTGTCCCGTCGTCGAGCAGCAGCGAGCCGCTGCGGGTCTGCGGGTCGAAGGTCGCGATCGTGCCCTGCATGACATCGCACGCTACCCGGTTCAGGCGGCCGGCGCGCACTCCGTGGTGAGTCCGAGATCACGCAGCAGGCCACACGTCCGGGGTCCCGCACCCAGAGTGAGGACCGCGTCCAGGTCGGCGGCGGTGTCCACGTCCTGCCGCAGACCGGGCCACTTCCGGACCAGCCGGACCGCCCCGCTGGCCGCGTGCGCGGCCGCCGACGGACCGCCGAACCGCGGGTCGAGCGCCTGCCCGGGCGGCGCGGCGAGCAGCACCGTCCCGATGCCCGCGGCGTCCGGCACGAAGCTGCGGGCCGACACCCGGCCGAGCGCCTCGTCCAGCTGCTCCGGGCGCAGCGCGGGCAGATCACCGGCCAGCACCGCCCGGTACGCGCCGAGCCCGGCCGCCTGGTCGGCGCCGTACCGCATCGCCGCGTTCAGCCCGCCACCCGGATCGGGCACCACCCGGGCGCCCAGCTCCCGGACCGCGCCGCCGACCGCCGGATCGTCGGTCACCACGATCAGCCCGGCGACCGCGGTGGCGGAGAGCACCGCGGCGGCCGTGTCGCGAACCATGGCGAGCGCCAGATCCGGGTGCCGGTCCGGCGGAACCGCGCCGCGCAGCCGTGTCTTCGCCAGGCCCAGCCGCTTCACCGGGATGACCACCGTCCAACTCCGCACCACCACCCGGCCAGTCTGCCGTACCCGGCGGTCCCGCCCCGGCGCGAGCGGGCCGTTCCGGCTGGTGTGTCCGTCACCTGCGACGCGGCGGTTCGACCCCTGCCTGGTTCCACCGGGCGGGAGCGGGCATGATTTCGTCGCAGGTGAACGCAGGGGCGTCGCCGATCGAGGGACGGGGGATGCCGTGGCACAGCTCAGGCTCGGTTTCTGGCAGCGTCTCGCGGTGATGCTGGTCCTCCCGGTGATGACCGTGCTGACCCGCAAGACCTGGCACCGGATGAACGACGTCCCGGCCACCGGGCCGGTGATCCTCGTCCCGAACCACGTGTCGCACTTCGACCCCCTGGTCGTCGCGCACTATGTCTGGCGGGCCGGCCGGTGGCCGCGGTTCCTCGGCAAGGCCAGCGTCTGGAAGGTGCCGGTGATCGGGTTCCTGCTGCGCAAGACCCGGCAGATCCCGGTCGAACGGGGCAGTGTGGAAGCGGTGAAGTCGCTGGACACGCTGGTCGAGGCGCTACGCGAGGGCGGTGCCGTGGTGATCTACCCGGAGGGGACGACCACCCGGCACCCCGAGCTGTGGCCGATGCGGGGCAAGACCGGCGCGGCCCGGCTCGCGCTGCTGACCGGCGCCCCGGTGGTGCCGATCGCGAACTGGGGCGCCCAGACGATCTTCGACCCGCGTACCAACCGGCTCAAGCTGCGCCGCTCGCACGTCACGGTGACCACCGGCGCGCCGATCGACCTCAGCCGCTGGGCCGGCGTCGAACCCACCAGGGCGGTGCTCGAGGAGATGACCGAGGCGATCATGCTGGGCATCCGGGACCTGCTCGCTGAGATCCGCGACGGCGAACCGCCGGCGCTCTACGACCGGCCCGCGCATCGGGCCACTACCTCGGAGGATGCGCCATGAAGGCGGCCGTCATCGGATCCGGATCCTGGGGCACCGCGTTCGCCAAGGTGCTCGGCGAGGCCGGGTCGGAGGTGCGCATGTGGGCGCGGCGGGAGGCGGTCGCCACGGAGATCCGGGAGAAGGGCTCCAACGAGGGCTCGCTCCCCGGCATCCGCCTCGGGCCGGCCGTCACCGCGACCACCGACCTGGCGGAGGCCGTCACCGGTGCCGAACTGATCGCCATCGCGGTGCCCGCCCAGACCCTGCGCGGCAACCTGGCCGACTGGGCCGGCTCGTTCCCCGGCGACGCCACCGTGGTCTCCCTCATGAAGGGCATCGAACTCGGCACGCTCAAGCGGATGAGCGAGGTCATCGTGGAGACGGCCGGTGTCGCCCCGGACCGCGTCGTGGTCGTCTCCGGGCCCAACCTGGCCCCCGAGATCGCCGCCGGGCAGCCCACCACGACCGTGGTGGCGTGCTCCGACGAGAGCCGCGCCCGGCAGGTCCAGCACGCCATCGCCACGCCCCACTTCCGCCCCTACACCAGCGACGACGTGATCGGCTGCGAACTCGGTGGCGCCTGCAAGAACGTG
Source organism: Actinoplanes lobatus (assembly GCF_014205215.1). Lineage (NCBI taxonomy): Bacteria > Bacillati > Actinomycetota > Actinomycetes > Micromonosporales > Micromonosporaceae > Actinoplanes > Actinoplanes lobatus. The sequence continues at coordinate 1,038,857 of NZ_JACHNC010000001.1, read as the reverse complement.
ATCGCCCTGGCGTACGGGATGGCCGTCGCCATCGGCCTCGGTGACAACACCCGGGCCTCGCTGATCACCCGCGGCCTGGCCGAGACCGCCCGGCTCGGCGTGGCGCTCGGCGCCGACCCGCTCACCTTCGCCGGCCTGGCCGGCCTCGGCGACCTGGTCGCCTCCTGCTCGTCGCCGCTCGCCCGGAACCGCACCTTCGGCGAGCACCTGGGCCGCGGCGACTCCCTGGAACAGGCGCAGATCGCCACCCGGCAGACCGCCGAGGGCGTCAAGAGCTGCCTGTCCATCCGTGACCTGGCCCGGGCGAACGGCGTGGAGATGCCGATCGTCGAACAGGTCGAGCGCGTGTGCCACGAGGGCGTGGACCCGCGGGTCGCGGTGAAACTGCTGATGACACGGGAGATGAAACCCGAGTGAGCTCCTCGTTCTCGGACGGCACCCGGTCGGTGCACGCCGGACTGCCGGCGCCGGTTGTCGGCGAGCCGTTCCTGCCCGGGCCGGTGTTCGCGGCGCCCTACCACCTGGACCCGATGACCGGGCCGGGGGAGAACGGCTACGCCCGCACCGAGCACCCGACCAGGCGGGCCCTGGAGGCGGCGATCGGCTCCCTGGAGGGCGCGCCCACGCTGGTCTTCGCCAGCGGCCAGGCGGCGATCACGGCGCTGCTGCTCGCGGTGCTGCGCACCGGCGACACGGTCGCCCTTCCGGCGGACGGCTATTTCACGGTACGGGCATTCGCCGAGGGCACCCTCCGTGACCTGGGTGTGAAGACGATCCTGGTACCGACCGCCGGACCGTACCCGGACTTCACCGGGGTGCGTCTCGTGCTGCTGGAGACGCCGGCCAACCCGGGGCTCGACGTGTGCGACGTGACCGCCGTGTCCGCCGCCGCCCACGAGGCCGGTGCGCTCGTGGCGGTCGACAACACCACCGCCACACCGCTCGGGCAGACGCCGCTCGCCCTCGGCGCCGACCTGGTGGTCGCGTCCGGGACCAAGGCGCTGACCGGGCACTCCGACGTGCTGCTCGGTTACGTGTCCGCCGGTGACCCCGCGCTGCTGGCCAAGATCGAGACGTGGCGCAAGCAGACCGGCGCGGTGCCCGGGGCGTTCGACTCCTGGCTGGCGCACCGGTCCATCGCGACGCTCGACCTGCGGCTGGCCCGGCAGAGCGCCAACGCGGCCGCGGTCGCCGAGCTGCTGCTCTCGCGCCCCGACGTGACCGGCGTACGGTGGCCGGGCCTACCCACCGACCCGTCCTACCCGGTGGCCTCGGCGCAGATGCGGCGGGTGCCCGGCATCGTGTCGTTCGACCTGGGCTCGGCCGAGCGGGCCGGGCGGTTCCTGTCCGCGGCGAACCTGGTGTTCGCGGCCACGTCGTTCGGCGGGGTGCACACCACGGCGGACCGGCGCGCCCAGTGGGGTGACGACACGTCGCCCGGCTTCCTGCGGTTCTCCTGCGGCATCGAGGACACCGTCGACCTGCTCGCCGACATCATCGCCGCCCTGGACGCGTCGGCGTGACCGCCCGCCCCTCATCCGCGGTGCCAGGGACAGCCGGTCCGGCGGCCGGGCGTTGATCCTGTCGTGACGGCCTGGAGCAGTTTCAGCGGTGACGAGGTGGCGGCGCTCACCCAGGGGGCGAGCTTCTTCGCCGACCCGGGGGAGCGGGACTGCCCGGCCTGCGGGCAGCGGCGGCTGCGCGCCTACTTCACGACGCCGGCCAACGCCAAGCGGCCCACCCTGGTCAGCTACGTGTGGTGCGGGGCCTGCGACAGGTTCGTGGGCACCCGCGCCAAGCATCCGGAGGGCCTGATCTTCTCCGATCCGCTGGCCACCCTGCCGCCCGGTGAACGCCGCGACCTGGAGCGCAGCCTGACCGGCTTCCTCGCCCACCTCGACGCCCTGTGGGACGCCGGAGCCCTGCCGCAGACCTTCAGCTGTGCCTGATGGCTTCGCTTCGCTCCGCGGCAAACGCCTGCCTCGACACCGGCGGCGTTTTGCGGGGGACGTCGAGTGCACCGCCGTAGGGGTGGGGTGGTGGTCTGTGGACGGCGTTGGCTGGACCACCCCGCTCACGCCCGGCGGGCGCGGCATGGTCTGGACCACGCACGGGGCTCGCGGTGCGCTACGGGACGGGGTGCTGCGGTTGGGGGCGCTCCACCCCGTACCGGAAACGGGTTTGAAAGGTGTGACGGGAGCCGGCGGCCGGAAGATCAGCCGTGGGTGGCGACGAAGTCGTGCAGCCAGTCGGGGGCGATGGGCGTGCCGGACGGGCCGGTGCGGCGCAGCGCCTCGCCGGGGCGGATGCCGAGCAGGGCGAGCGTCATGGTGGCCAGCAGTGTCGACCGGCCGTTGTCGGCCGCCGCCTGGGTGACCACGAAACGGCCCGCGCGGACCTCCCGGGCGAGACGGACGGCCAGCGCGACCACCCGGTTGGCCTCGTCGCGGGTGGCGGTTCCGTCGGAGATCGGGAAGGGCACCACCTCGATGCCCGCGGTGTCCGGGCCGGGCTCGGCGGAGGACACCAGCACCTGGACCCCGGCCCGGGCGAGCGCGCTCAGCTCCTGGGGTGACCACGGCTCGTCGGCCGGATGGGCCATCGTCGCCAGCTGCCCCGGACCTGGTCCGGCGATCACGTGGAGTGCTGGAGCCATGAACGCTTCGTCCTCCCTGCCTTGCACGTCTTTCACGGGCGCCGCCACGAATCCCGATTCTGGCTTACGCAGAGTAGGGTCACCCCCGGCATGCCCGCTAGCTGGAAGGCGCAGAGAAGAGTGACGTCCCCCCGCAAGACCCGCGTCGCGATCGTGTTCGGTGGTCGCAGCACTGAGCACGCTATTTCCTGTGTCAGCGCCGGTGCGATCCTGGGTGCCCTGGACCCGGATCAGTACGAGGTGCTGCCGGTCGGAATCACCCGTGAGGGTCGCTGGGTCCTCGCCTCGGGTGACGCCTCCCAGCTCTCGATCAGCGACCGGCGGCTGCCGGAGATCACGGCCGAGTCCGGCAGCGCCGTGGTGTTCGCGGCCGACCCGACGGCGACCGAGCTGATCGTGCGCGACGCGGCCGAGGGCGTCTCCGAGCTGGCCGGTGTGGACGTGGTGTTCCCGGTGCTGCACGGGGCGTACGGCGAGGACGGCACCATCCAGGGCATGCTGGAGATGGCCGGTATCCCGTACGTGGGCGCGAACGTGTTCGCCTCGGCGGCGGCCATGGACAAGGAGTTCACCAAGAAGCTGGCGGCCGCGGAGGGCATCCCGGTCGGGCCGTACGCGGTGCTGCGCGCCGGGACGTCGCTGTCCGAGGCGGACAAGGAGCGGCTCGGCCTGCCGGTCTTCGTGAAGCCGTCCCGGGCCGGGTCGTCGACCGGCATCACCAAGGTCAGCGACTGGGCCGACCTGGACGCGGCCATCGCCACGGCCCGCGAGATCGACCCGAAGGTGCTGGTGGAGGCCGCGATCGTGGGCCGCGAGATCGAGTGCGGGGTGCTGGAGGGCGAGGCCGGTGGCGCGCCCGAGGCGTCGCTGCTCGCCGAGATCCACGTCGACGACGCCGACTGGTACGACTTCGAGACGAAGTACCTGGTCGGCAGCCGCTACACGATCCCGGCGCCGCTGCCGGAGGAGCTGACCAGGCGGGTGCGGGAGTTCGCGCTGCGGACCTTCACCGCGCTGGACTGTGCCGGGCTGGCGCGTGTCGACTTCTTCGTCACGGCGGACGGCGAGATCTTCCTCAACGAGATCAACACCATGCCGGGCATGACGCCGACCTCGATGTTCCCGCAGATGTGGGCGGCCACCGGCGAGGAATACCCCAAGGTGGTGGACCGTCTCATCCGGACCGCGCTGCGCCGGGGGACCGGGCTGCACTAGGTCTCAGGCGCAGCCGCTGGGCATGGCGTTCCCGGGCTTCGACTTGACGGTCTTCACGACCGTCTCGGAGAACTCGTTCGCCCACTGGGCCGGATTCTGGTACGCCGACGGCACGGTCACCCGCACCGGGACCTCACGGTCCATCGTGGTGAGGACGGCCGTGCCGTCGTCGTTCTTCCCGAACCAGCAGACCCCGTCCATGAACAGCAGCTCGGTGTCCATCGGGACACAGCCCGGGGTCTTGTCGTCGAGCGTCGTGCACATGGCCGGCTGCGGGACGCCACAGGAGACGAGCAGCGGGGGCTCGCCGTAGGCCGCGTTCTGCTCCGGGCCGGCCGAGACCTTGCGCGCGTCCAGATCCCGGATCTTCGCGGGCAGCTGGGCGGTCACCGCGAGGCAGACCTGGGCGGTCGCCTCGTCCAGTCGAGGGGCGTCGACCTGAACCGGGGTGCTCGGAACGGCCTGGGGAACTTTGGCCGGTTCATCCGATTTCTCCGGAATCAAGGAGAAAAAGACGACGAGACCTACGATCAAAGTCACCGGTACGGCCACTGCGGTCGCCCACAGCGCGGCGGCCCGACGGGTCCGGTCCGGAGCTTCTTCGATCTTCGCGGTCTCGAGGTCCACCATGTCAGAGGTTTACCACGGAGCAGGTGAGCGTCCTCGTGATGCCCGGCACGTACTGGACCTTGCTCACAATGAGGCCACCCAACTCGTCCACGCTGTGTGCCTCGGTCAGCACGACCACGTCGTACGGACCGGTCACGGCGTCGACCCGCACCACCCCCGGTATCTTCTCGATCGCGGCGGCCACGTCACGGGCCCTCCCGACCTCCGTTTGAATCAGGATGTATGCCTGGACCACGTTCGACTCCTATCCGCCAGTGCGTCGGTGATCCCCGGTCGTGAAACTACCGTACGAAGCGACCCGGCAGCGGGTCGCCACCATCGAAGGACTTAGACGTGAGCATCGCAGAGGCCGGTGAATTCGGGCTGATCGGCCGAATCGTCTCCCGGCTCGGCTCCGGATCCGCCACCCTGCTCGGCCCCGGCGACGACGCCGCGGTGGTCCGCGCCGCCGACGGACGGGTCGTCGCCTCCACCGACGTGCTGGTCGAAGGGCGCCACTTCCGCCGGGACTGGTGCGGGCCCGAAGACGTCGGCCACCGCGCCGCCGCCGCCAACCTGGCCGACATCGCCGCCATGGGCGCCACCCCCACCGCCCTGCTGGTGGCGCTGTGCGTACCGACCGGGCTCGACGTCACCTGGGCCGAAGGACTCGCCGACGGCCTCTCCGCCGAAGCCGGGCTGGTCGGCGCGACCGTGGTCGGCGGGGACACCTCGGCCAGCCCCACGCTCACCATCGCCGTCACCGCATTGGGTGACCTGGGCGGGGTGGCGCCGGTCCGGCGGGACGGGGCCCGGCCCGGGGACGTGGTCGCCCTGTGCGGGCGGATCGGGTACGCGGCGGCCGGCCTCACCGTGCTGTCCCGTGGCTTCCGGACGCCGAAACTGCTTGTCGACGCGTACCGGCGGCCGGACGTCCGGTACCCGGCCGGACCCGAGGCGGCCCGGCTCGGCGCCACCTCCATGATCGACGTGTCCGACGGGCTGCTCCAGGACCTCGGGCACATCGCGGAGGCCAGCGTGGTCGGGATCGACGTACGGCGGGACTCCTTCGAGCCGCCCGCCCAGATGCTGGACGCGGCCAAGGCGCTCGGCGTCGACCCGTACGTCTGGCTCCTCGCCGGAGGCGACGACCACCCGCTCGCCGCGACCTTCCCACCCGGGGTGACCCTCCCCGACCACTGGCGGGTGATCGGCTCGGTGCTCGACGGAACCGGGGTCACCGTCGACCGCAAGCCCTGGACCGGCGGCACGGGCTGGGACCATTTCCGCTGACCTCGATTAGTCTTGCCCGCGTGCAGGACATCAAGATCAAATCCGTGGGTTTCGGCGACCCGGCGGTCCAGACACTCGTCGCCGAAAACCTGCGAGACCTCTCCGAACGGTACGGCGGCAGCGGCGACGACACCCCCATCACGGCAGCCGACTTCACCCCGCCGAACGGCGACTTCCTGGTCGCCGTCGAAGGCGACCAGCTGATCGCCAGCGCCGGCTGGCGACGGCACGGCGACGACGCCGAACTCAAGCGCATGTTCACCACCAGCGCCGCCCGCGGCCGCGGTGTGGCCCGCCGCATGCTCGCCGCCGTGGAGGCCTCCGCCACGGCGGCCGGCTGCAATCGCATGATCCTGGAGACCGGCGACCGTCAGCCGGAGGCCATCGCCCTGTACGAGTCCGCCGGCTACATGCGCATCCCCGACTTCGGCTACTACGCCGGCTACCCAGACGTCCTCTCCTACGCCAAGCCCCTCTAGCCCCACCCCCCGCCGCCGCGCGGCCCACCCCTCCCGCCTCCCGCACGGCCCACCCCTCCCGCCTCCCGCACGGCCCACCCCTCCCGCCTCCCGCACGGCCCACCCCTCCCGCACGCCGCCTGCCGCACGAATCCGCCCTAGCCGATCTTGGACGTCTTGCTACCCCTCGCGGCGGGAAGACGTCCAAGAATGGCGTCCCGCGCTGCGCGGTGCCTCGCATCCCGTGCGCCGCAAGCCATGCACCGCAAGCCATACGCCGTGCGCCGCAAGCCATGCGCCGTGCGCCATGCGCCATGCGCCGTGCCGCAGCACGGCTCACGGATGCGCCGTGGGCGATCTTGGGCGATTGGCTACCTCTTGCGGTGGGGAGGCGTCCAAGAACGGCGTCCTGCGCCGCGTGGTGCCTCGCATCCCGCATGCCGCATCTCCTGCGCGCCGTTGGGCTTGCGAATGCGCTATTGGCGATCTTGAGCCCTTTGCCACCTCTTGCGGTGGGAAGGCGTCCAGGAACGGCGTCCTGCGTCGCGTGGCGCCTGGCATCCCGAGGGCCGCAGGGCTCGCGGATGCGCCGTGGGCGATCTTGGGCGATTGGCTACCTCTTGCGGTGGGGAGGCGTCCAAGAACGGCGTCCTGCGCCGCGTGGTGCCTCGCTCTCCTGCATGCCGCCGCATCTCCTGCATGCCGCATCTCCTGCATGCTGCATCTCCTGCATGCTGCATCTCCTGCACGCCGCACGCCGCATCCCGCACGCCGCACGCCGCACGCCGCATCCCGCATCCCGCACGCCGCACGCCGCATCCCGCACGCCGTATCCGTATCCGTATCCGTATCCCGCAGGCTGTGGGGCTTGCGATTGCGCTATTGGCGATCTTGGTGGTTTGTCGCCTCTTTGCGGTAGGGGGCGTCCAAGGTCTGATGAGTGGGTGGTTGGGGGGCGTCCCTTTACCCCTCCTTTCTGGATCTTGGACCTTTTGTCACCGGGAGGGGTGGTGAAGCGCTCAAGAATGGGATGGGTTGGAGGGCGGCGCGGAGTTGGGTTGCTATCTCGGCCGGGCGGTGGCGGATCGCCCAAGCCGGGAAGCGGAGGACGCGGTCGCCGGGGATCCACAGATCGTTCTGACGGCGCATGTCGGCCCACCAATGCTCGACGTCCATGTGGTGGCCGCCGTCGATCTCGACGTGCAGTCTGAGTTCCTCGAAATACGCGTCCAGGTAGTTTCGCCGTCCGTGTGCGTCCCGGCGGGCATGCTGGAGGCGCGGCTCGGGAAGTCCGGCCTGGCGGCATAGGCGGAGGAAATCGGCTTCGGCCGCCGAGTGGACTCCACCCGAGGACCAGGTGACCGCCTCGGAGATCAGCGACCGGCGTTTGGCCCGGGGCATCCGGGCGAGAACGGTTCGGATGTCATCGGTGCAGACCAGGCGTTGCTGGAATCCGGCCGCGATGATGGCCCAGGCCCGCTGATCGGAGATCGCCCATTGGGCCGCGTCGACGAGTGACCGGGCCGGCAGGGTTCCCGGCGGTCGGCCCATCGGGTGGATGTCCGAGCCGGGCAGGATGCCGGTGCGGTGGACCACGACCCCGGACGGGGGACCGCTGGGTGTCTTCTCGGCCGGAACCAGCACATCGATCCGGTCGGTGAGGAAACCACGGAACCCGACGGTCTCGAGTGCCGACAGGCCGCCGAGCAGCGTTCCGTCGCCTGTGCTCAGGACCGCGATCCATCGCCGGGCCTCCCGGTCGACCGGGCCGGTGTGGGCGACGTAGACGCCGCGATGTACGCGCTGCCATCGTCGCGAACTGAGACGCCGCTCCACCGCTCGGGCGGAGAGATGGCACAACGCTTGTGGGCGGCTGAGTACACCGGCCTGTCGTTCCAGCAGTTCCCGCAGCGGGGGATCGGTCTCGGCGAACATGGCGGAGATGTTGCCGTTCCCGGCCGTGCCGAACGACCGGATTCCACCGTCCCTGTGGACGTCCGGGCCTTCCTGTGGATAACCGAGTCAAGTGAGGACGGGCGGCGTCGTGGGGCCACCCTTGGAAGACCGGACCGGACGTCGCGCCCGGCAGGCGAAAAGAGCGTCGTCGACCGCGGCACCGCCGGACGGAAGGGCGTCATCGACCACAGCGCCGTCGGACGACGCGGAGTGCCGACGGCCGGACGCTCGACCCGCGGAACCGTAGGTACACGACACAGCGGCGGAGCACGGGCGACAGCAGGCGACCGTGGCGGTTCGGCGGTCTGTCGGCGGCCGCGCGAGGCAGCCTGCTGATGGGGAGGGTGCCGCTGCCGGAGAGCTGAGCGAGCCGGGTGGAGTCGGTGACGGACCACTCCCACAGTGCCGTGTAGGTCGGCGAGCGAGAGGCGGGCCACGCGGTCAGTGGCCGGTAGCCGGCGCGTCAGCGGTACTGCCGTGTAGGTCGGCGAGCGAGAGGCGGGCCACGCGGTCAGAGGCCGGTAGCCGGCGCGTCAGCGGTACGTCGTGCGGTGATCAGTGGTACATCGTGCGGTGTGTGGCGGGCACGACAGCGAATAGCCGCTGAACCAGGGGTTCAGCGGCTATTCGATCAGCCAGAAAGGCTCGGTCAGGCGCGGACGACCTTGCCGGCCTTGATGCACGAGGTGCAGACCTTGAGCTTCTTGGTGGTCCCGCCACCGGCCGGGGTGCGCACCGACTGGATGTTCGGGTTCCAGCGGCGGTTGGTCCGCCGGTGCGAGTGGGACACGTTGTGGCCGAAGCCCGGTCCCTTGCCACAGACGTCGCACACGCTAGCCACGGGATACTCCTGGGTTTGATACGAAACTGACCTGATCCAGAAACTGGAGGCGCCCAGGGTAAGCAAGCATCGCCCAGGCAACCCGGCAAGGTTACCCGATCCCCGGCCGGGGGAGCCAATCGCCCCCGGTCAGCGTGCGTGCCCCGCGATTGTCGGAGGTCGCAAGTACGATTTTCGCGTGCTGGAGACCCTCGATGCCGCCGCGGTACGCCGCTGGTGCAATGGTGGGCTGGAGGCACTTCGGGCGCATCAGCGTGAGATCGACGAGCTGAACGTCTACCCGGTGCCCGACGGCGACACCGGCACCAACCTCGTCCTCACCCTGACGGCCGCGCACGAGGCGGTCGCCGGTCCGGTGGAGTCTGAGCCGGGGCCGGAGGGCATGACCGCGGTGGCCCGGCTGATGCGCCGGATGGCACGGGGCGCCCTGCTCGGCGCCCGGGGCAACTCCGGCGTCATCGTCTCGCAGATCCTTCGCGGCATGGCCGACGCCTTCGCGGCCGCCGTCGCGGTGCGCGGCGGTGAGCTGGCCCGCGCCTTGCGGACGGCGACGGACGCCGCCTACGCGGCGGTGGCCCGCCCGGTCGAGGGCACCGTGCTGTCGGTGGTGGCCGCCGCGGCCGAGGGCGCCGGACGGGCCAGGTCCGACGACCTGGCCACGGTGGCGCAGGCGGCCGCGCAGGCCGCCGCCGAGGCGCTCGATCGCACCCCGCAGCAGCTGCCGGTGCTCGCCCGGGCGGGCGTCGTCGACGCCGGTGGGCGCGGCCTCTGCCTGTTGCTCGACGCCCTGGTCGAGGTGGTCGCGGCGGGCGAAATGCCCCCGGCGGTGCCCGGCGGCGAAACACTCCCGGTGGTGCCCGGCGGCGACAGGCCCCCGATGGTCGCCGGCGGCCCAGCGGTGCCCGGCTCTGGAAGCGGCGATCCGGCGGACCCCGATCCGGCCGTCAGCACTACGCCGATCACCCCGATCGGCGGCCAGGCGGCGACCACTGTGCTGCCGATTTCCGGCCATCCGGCGGATCGGCAAGATCAAAGTCGGTGGGCGGGCCGGGAAAACCCGGGCCAGGCAGGCCGGGTAGGCGACGGCCAGGCCGCCCGACGGGGCGACGGCCAGTCGGGTCGGGCAGGCGAGAGCCAGTCGGGTCGGGCAGGTGAGGGGCAGTCGGCCCGGTGGGGCGAGGAGCAGGCGGGCCGGGTAGGCGAGGAACAGTCGAGTCCGGTAGGCGAGGGGCAGTCAGCCCAGTGGGGCGAGGGCCGGGCGGGCCGGGTAGTTGAGGGCCAGGCGGCCCGGTGGGGCGAGGGGCAGGCGGGCCGGGTAGGTGAGGGCCAGGCGGTCTGGACGGGCGAGGGCCGGGCAGGCCTCAGCCATCCGGCGGGCCACGAGGACGAGTGCGCCGGCTACGGGTTCGAGGTGCAGTACCTGCTGGAGGCCACCGAGGAGGCCGTCACCCGGCTGCGGGGCACCCTGGACGGCCTGGGTGACTCCCTCGTCGTCGTGGGCACCGGCGACGGCGACCCCCCGACGTGGAACGTGCACGTCCACGTGACCGATGTCGGCCCGGCGATCGAGGCGGGCATCGAGGCGGGCCGGCCGTTCCGGATTCGGGTGACGCCGCTGGTGGGGCACCGCCCGGGCCCTGATCGGCGGGCGGCTGTGGTGGTCGCCGCCGGGGACGGGCTGACCGCTCTCTTCGAGGGGGAGGGCGCCACCGTCGTGGACCGTAATCCGTCGACCGCCGAGTTGCTGGCGGCTGTGCACAAGACCGGCGCCGGTTCGGTGGTGCTGCTGCCCAATGACGCGAACACGCAGGCGGTGGCCGTCTCGGCCGCGCGGGAGGCGGAGGCCGCCGGTGTCCGGGTCAGTGTGGTGCCGACCCGTTCGCCGGTGCAGGCGCTGGCCGCGCTGGCGGTGCGGGACGAGCAGCGCCCGTTCGCCGACGATGTGATCGCGATGGCCGAGGCGGCCGGCGCCTGCCGGTACGGCGAGGTCTGCACCGCCCAGCGGGACGCGCTCACGGTGGCGGGCCCGTGCCGGGCGGGTGACCTGCTGGGTCTGGTCGACGGCGAGGTGCATGTGATCGGCGGCGACCTGACCGAGGTGAGTCACCGCCTGCTGGACCGGATGCTGGGCGGTGGCGGCGAGCTGGTCACCCTGGTGCTGGGGGCGGCCGCCCCGCCGGGTCTGGAGGCCGATCTGCGTGATCACGTGCACCGGACCTGGCCGTTCATCGAGTTGCAGTGCTACGCCGGCGGCCAGCCCCGGTACCACCTGCTGGCAGGAGTCGAATGACCACCACGGACGTCCCGCTGACCAAGGTTCTGGGTGCGAAGACCGCCAAGGCCTTGGAGCAGCATCTGGAGCTGGTTACCGCCGGCGACCTGATCTACCACTTCCCACGGCGGTACGACGAGCGTGGCGAGCACACCGACCTGCGCAGCTTGAAGGTGGACGAGCAGGTCACCCTGCTGGCCCAGGTGCAGGGGATCAATGTGAAGCCGATGCGCCAGCGCCGCGGCAACATGCTTGAGGTGACCATCGGTGACGGTTCCGGTGCGACGTTGACCTGCACTTTCTTCAACCAGGCGTGGCGGGAGCGGGAGCTGCGCAAGGGTGTGTGGGGGCTGTTCGCCGGGAAGGTGACCGAGTTCCGTGGCAAGCGCCAGCTGAACGGCCCGGCGTACCAGCTGCTCAGCGCCGATGCCACGCAGGACGACGCGGCCGCCGAGATCGAGGAGTTCGCGGGTGCGCTGATCCCGGTCTATCCGGCGGCCCAGGCGGTGCCGACCTGGGTGATCGCCAAGTGCGTGCGGACCCTGCTGGACACGTTCGAGCCGCCGCCCGACCCGATGCCGGCCGAGGTGCGGGCGAAACGGAACCTCACCGGCATCGGTACGGCGTTGCGGGAGATTCACCGGCCGAGCTCCGAGGAGGCGCTGTACCGGGCGAAGCACCGTCTCAAGTGGGACGAGGCTTTCGCCGTACAGCTGACGCTTGTGCAACGCCGGGCACGTGCGGCCGCGGCTCCCGGCACTGCCCGGCCCCGCGCGGAGGCCGGGTTGCTGGCGAGGTTCGACGCCGGTCTTCCGTATGAGCTGACCGAAGGTCAGCGTGAGGTGGGTGAGGAGATCGCGGCCGACCTGTCCCGGCCGCATCCGATGCACCGGCTGTTGCAGGGTGAGGTCGGTTCCGGCAAGACGCTGGTGTCGGTGCGCGCGATGCTCCAGGTGGTGGACGCGGGCGGGCAGGCGGCCCTGCTCGCGCCGACCGAGGTTCTGGCCACCCAGCACTTCCGCGGGATCAGCGCCCAGCTCGGCGCGCTGGGCCGGGCCGGTGAGCTGGACGGTGATCCGGAGGGCACCCGGTTGACGCTGGTGACCGGGTCGCTGGGGGCGGCGGCCCGGCGTGCCGCGCTGGCCGAGGTGGCGGACGGGCGTGCCGGCATCGTCGTGGGCACGCACGCGCTGCTGTACGAGGGTGTCGACTTCAAGGATCTCGGCCTGATCGTGGTGGACGAGCAGCACCGGTTCGGGGTGGAGCAGCGGGACGCGCTGCGCGCCAAGGCGGCCCGGCCCCCGCACGTGCTGGTGATGACGGCCACCCCGATTCCGCGGACGGTGGCCATGACGGTCTACGGCGATCTGGAGACCTCGATCCTGTCGCAGTTGCCGCGCGGCCGTTCGCCGATCGCCTCGCACGTCGTCCCGGCTCTGGAGAAACCGGCCTACCTGGACCGCGCCTGGGTGCGGATCAAGGAGGAGGTGCGGGCCGGGCACCAGGCCTACGTGGTGTGCCCGCGGATCGGCGAGGACGAGGAGACGCCACCGAAGGACGACGAGCCCACCCGCCGCCCGCCGCTGGCGGTGACCGAGGTGCTGCCGCTGCTGCGCGACGAGTACCTGAAGGGTCTGCGGATCGCGATGCTGCACGGCAAGATGCCGCCGGAGGAGAAGGACGCGGTGATGCGCTCGTTCGCGGCCGGCGACGTGGACGTGCTGGTGGCGACCACGGTCATCGAGGTGGGCGTGGACGTGCCCAACTCGACGGTGATGCTGATCCTGGACGCCGACCGGTTCGGTGTCTCCCAGCTGCACCAGCTGCGTGGCCGGGTGGGCCGGGGCGCCGCGCCCGGCATCTGCCTGCTGCACACCGAGGCGGAGGAGGGCTCGTCCGCCCGGGAGCGGCTGGACGCGGTGGCCTCCACGACGGACGGCTTCAAGCTTTCCGAGATCGACCTGGAGCAGCGCCGGGAGGGTGATGTGCTGGGCGCGTCGCAGTCCGGCAAGCATTCGCATCTGCGGCTGTTGTCGCTGCTGCGGGACGAGAAGCTGATCAAGGAGGCGCGGGCCGAGGCGTCCGCGCTGATCGGCGACGACCCCGACCTGTCCCGTTACCCGGCGCTGGCGGCCTCGGTCGCCGCGCTGGTCGACGAGGACCGCGCCGAGTACCTGGAGAAGGGTTGATCTTTCATCTCTGCCCCCGCGACGCGTGGGCCAAGGCCATCACGGAGGGCTTCATCCCCAACAACGGGGCGGAAGGCTTCATCCACTGCTCCGCGGCGGACTGGGTGCACATGCCGGCCACGCTGCGCTTCCGCGGGCGTACGGATCTGCTGCTGCTGGAGATCGACGAGGAGCGGCTCGACGTGCCGGTCGTCTGGGAGGACGGTGTCCCTCCGGAGCCGGACGGACGGCAGTTCCCACACATCTACGGCGGGATGAACGTGGGCGCGGTGGTAGCCGTTCACGACTATCCACCGCGCCCGGACGGTTCTTTCCCGGAATGGGTCAGGCCGTGAAGTCGACCTTGCGGCGGCGGGCCAGGAAGAAGAGCACGCCACCCACGACGAGCAGCAGGAACGCGCCACCCGCGATGCTGGCCGCGGCGGAGCCGGTCAGCGGCAGCGAGCCGTCGTCGTCGCCTCCGTCGGCCACCGAGGTGTAGGCGGTGGTGACCGGGGTGCTCGGCGACTGCTCGGCCGGCGGCGTGGTCTCCTCCGGGGTCGGCGGAGCGGTGGTCTCGGCCGGCGGCTGCGGGGTGTCGCAGTCGCCCGGCTTCTCCCAGGCGACCTCACCGTTCAGCACGTCCAGGTCGCCGCTGACGGTGACCTTCAGGCCCTCGGTGGCGCGGAAGGCGACCGACTTGGTCTGACCGGGCTGGAGGGCGAGGGTCTGCGCCGTACCCGTGCTGGGGGTGAAGACGGCCTCCAGGGCGGCGCCGTTCTCCGGGTTCTTGACCGTGAAGGTCAGGGCGTCGCAGGTGCTGGCCACGTTCGCCTCGGGGGTGCCGACCTCGGGCACCTGGCAGTCCGCGGGCTTGCTCCAGTCGCCCCGGTACAGCTCTTTGCCGCGGGACTGCACCACGATGTTCTTCGCGTTGGCGGCCGGCACGGTGACGACGACCGGCTCCTGGCGGACCTTCACCGTCTCGCTCTTGGTGAAGCCACCGTCCGCGGTGATCACGAACGGCTGGCTGAACGTGCTCCGGTTGATCAGCGTCAGCTGGACGTTGCCCTCGCAGTCCGGCAGCGCCTCGACGACCGGCTCGGCGACGCAGGTGCCGGCGCCGCCGTTGTACCAGGCCTGGCGCGGGCTGTTGCTGCCCGGGACCGGGACGGACCGGGAGCCCTCGCCCCGGTCGCTGCCGACCTTGCGGTCGTTGTAGCGGTCGCTGTCGTCGGTCAGCGGGTCGATGATCTTGTCGCCGAAGACGAAGTCGACCTGGGTGAAGCACTCCGGCACCTCGACCTTGAAGTCGAGTTTGCTGACGGTCAGCTCACCCTTGGCGGCGGGGGCGAACTTCTTGACCGAGCTGTCCAGGACGTACTGCGGGGTGGCGAACTTCGCCGACGGGGCGGTGTACGCCACGAGGGCGAAGGACTGCTCGCCGCAGAGCGGACCGTTGAGCAGCTCGATCGTGGCGGTGCCGCCCGGACCGTCGAAGGTGTGCTGGTACTTCGCCTCGGCGACGGGCGTACAGCGGGGGTGCGCGCTCGCGGTGGCGGGCGAGCCGAGGGCGACGAGGCCGGTGAGGCCGAGGAGGAGGCCGGCCGCCAGAGCGACGGCCCGTGGGGTTCTGCGCAAGTGTTGCTCCTGGGGTGGGGAACGGAAGGGGCGCGCCGACCTCAGTCGACGCGCCCCCGGTGTTACAGGTGGTTCAGGTGGATCAGGCGGTGAACTTCACCTTGCGGCGCCGCGCCATGACGAAGAGCAGACCACCGATGGCCAGCAGTGCGGCGGCACCGCCGGCGATGCCACCCGCGGCGGCACCGGTGACCGGCAGCGCCGGCTCGTCACTGTCCTCGCAGCCCGCGGGCTCGACGTAGTCGACCTTCACGGTCTCCGAGTAGGTCTCGCCCTCGTAGGTGACCGTGATCGTCAGGTTGACGAAGAAGCCCTCCTTGGCGGAGAACGTCTCCGAGCCCTTGGTGCCGGGGGCGACGGTGCGCTCGCGCTTCTCGCCCTTGCTGGTCTCGTAGCCCAGCTTGATCGGCAGGCTGTCCTTCGGGTTGTCGAACCCGATGGTCATGGTGTCGCAGGTGAGCTCGAAGATCGGCTCGGGCTCGCCCGGAAGGTCGTCCGGAAGCTCCGGCTCCTCGGAGGGCAGGCTCGGGGACGGCGACGGGGAGGACGGCGACGGCGAGGCCGGCGGCTGCTCCTTCTCCTTGTCGCAGGTGCCCTCGAAGTTCGCGGTGTTCTCGCGCGGGAGGTCCTTGTGCTCGTTGTCGAACTCGACCTCGACACCCAGGCGGGCGAAGGTCTTGGTGCCCTCGACGCGCTGGACCGCCGTGATGGCCTTGTTGGTGTCGTAGGTGTACTCGTTGCCGACCTTGTACTCGGGGAGTTCCACCTCCTTGACCGGGGTGCCCTCTTCGGCCTTCACGGCGTTGAAGCGGAACTTCTCGACGCCGTCGGGGGCGTTGCCGGTGACGGTCCAGGTGACGACCCAGTCGCCGGTCTTGGTGTCGCAGTCCACCGAGTAACCGATGACGCTGTCGGTGGCGTACGCCGGGGAGGCGGCCACCGCGACACCGGCCAGGCCGAGGACGGCGCCGGCAGCCAGACCGGCCACGCGGCGGAGCGGGGATTTAGACAGGTTCACGCCTTCTCCTGTGAAAGGGGTTCGGGAGCGCGTGGGAGGCGGCCGACTGTCGCTGGTGGATGAAACCGGATCCAGAGACGACGCCTAACCCCGCGGCTGCCCGACCCTAGCCATTCCCGGAGATCAAAGAAACGTCTCAGCGCTCGCTAAGGAGCTTGTTGCGCATCTGTGATCTTCGTTGTACCGAACGGAACCGTATCGTCGCGCGTCGTGCCCATGACGAGGGAATTGTTCACGCGAAGGTGGCTCACACGCGGTGGTGAAGTAGCGTCGCCACTGATGACCAGGATTATCGCGGGTGCGCACGGCGGCCGTCGGCTGTCCGCTCCGTCCGGCGCGCACACGAGGCCCACATCGGACCGGGTCCGGGAGGCGTTCTTCAGCGCACTGGAGACGATGACCGAACTGTCCGGATCGCGGTTCGCCGACCTGTACGCCGGATCCGGCGCCGTCGGCCTGGAGGCGCTGTCCCGCGGCGCCGACCACGCGCTGCTCGTCGAGTCGGACGCCAAGGCCGCCCGGGTCGTGCGGGACAACATCGTGGCGCTGCGGGTCGGGTCGGCCGCGAGGCTGGTCACCGGCAAGGTTCTGCAGGTCCTCGGCGACCCGCCGGCCGGCGGACCGTACGACGTGGTGTTCGCCGACCCTCCGTACGCGCTCGGCGACGACGAGATCGACACCGTCCAGGAGGAACTGGTGGCCAACGGCTGGCTGGCGCCCGGCGCTGTGGTGATCTTCGAGAGATCCACCCGGGGTGGACCGTTGAGCTGGGTGGACGGTCTGGCGGGCGACCGTACCCGGCGTTATGGCGAGACCACGCTTTGGTACGGTCGCCGATCATGAGACGAGCGGTGTGTCCCGGCTCCTTCGACCCGGTCACCAACGGGCACCTCGACATCATCGGACGGGCCAGCCGGCTCTTCGACGAGGTCATCATCGGAGTCCTCATCAACCAGTCGAAGACCGGCCTGTTCACCATCGACGAGCGTCTCGAGATGCTCGGCGAGGCGACGGCGCAGTACAGCAACGTCCGGGTGGCGTCCTTCCACGGCCTGCTGGTCGACTTCTGCCGGGACCAGGGCGCGGCCGTGGTCGTCAAGGGCCTCCGCGCGGTCAGCGACTTCGACTACGAGTTGCAGATGGCGCAGATGAACATCGGGCTCTCCGGTGTGGAGACCCTGTTCATGCCGACCAACCCGCTCTACTCGTTCCTGTCGTCGAGCCTGGTCAAAGACGTGGTCAAGTGGGGCGGGGACGCCTCGTCGTACCTCCCGGACAATGTGCTGGCTCGCCTGGTGGGTCGGTTGAAGCAGAATTAGGCGGGCGCGAAGTAACGTGATCGCACCACGTTGGGTGGCGGTTCGACGACGGGAGTGAGGCACGGTGGATCCGCTCGACCGCATCGACGAGATCATCGACCTTGTGCAGGACGCACGCTCCGTGCCGATGTCCCGGACGAACTTCATGTTCGACCGCGCCGAGATGATCGACCGGCTCGAGATCCTCCGCTCCGAGCTGCCGGAGGCGCTGCGGCGCTCGGCCGCCGTCCTGGACGAGCGGGACCGGATCGTCGACGCCGGCCGCCGCGAGGCCGACCGGATCGTCAGCGAGGGTGAGGCGGAACACGCCCGGCTCGTGTCGGTGAACGAGATCACCGTCTCGTCCGAGCATGAGGGCGCCCGGATCATCGCCGAGGCGCGGACCGAGGCGCAGCGTCTGCGTGAGGAGGTCGACGACTACGTCGACACCGCGCTGGCCAACTTCGAGCAGTTCCTGACCCGGGCGCTGGCGTCGATCGAGCGGGGGCGTGACAAGATGCACGCGCTCCGCGAGATCGGCACCTTCCAGGGAGAGGATGCCGAGCGCCCGCTCCCGTTCTGACCACGTTCGGCAAGCAGCCCGATTCGACGACGTCCTACAAGCTCAGGTAATGTTTTCGGTCGGCCTACCATGGCTGAGGAATCACGATGCCCAAGTCACCGCAGAGTCACCTGGACCCCAGGCAGCCGCTGGTCGTCGACACGACGAAGCTCCCCCGGCAGCCTGGTGCGACGCGTGCCCTGAATCGGGTGGTGCCGGCCCCGGCGGACCTCGGTCTGGAGCTGATCTCGGTCCCCGAGGGCTCTGATCTCACGGTCGACGCGACCCTGACGTCGGTCTCCGAGGGGGTCTACGTCAGTGGCACCGTCAGCGGCTCGCTCACCGGCGAGTGCGGGCGTTGCCTCAACGAGATCGACAATCCGTTCGAGGTCTCGATCGCGGAGCTGTTCGCCTACGAGGACAGCACCACGGAGGAGACCACCGACGAGGACGAGGTCGGCCGGATGTCGGGCGATCTGCTCGACCTGGAGCCGGTGGTGCGGGACGCGATCGTCCTGACCCTGCCGGCCAATCCGCTCTGCCGGCCGGACTGCCCAGGGTTGTGCCCCGAGTGTGGGGTGCATTTCGACGAACTCCCGGCTGATCACAGCCATGAGGAAGTCGACGCCCGCTGGGCCGCATTGCGCAATCTGTCAAAAAACGAGGAGTAGGAACCGTGGCCGTCCCCAAGCGCAAGATGTCGCGCAGCAACACCCGCTCGCGCCGGGCGAACTGGAAGGCGACCGCGGTGGTTACCGCGGCCTGCTCCCAGTGCAAGTCGCCGAAGCTGCCGCACGCCGCCTGTGGCGTCTGCGGCACCTACAACGGCCGTCAGGTCCTCGAGGTCTGACGTCGCGCGTGACTCGCCCGATCATCGGGCGGGTCGTGCCCGAGCGGTGGCGAACCACCGGTGCCACGGCTCCCGGACAGCGTACTGTCGGGGAGCCGGGCACCGCGCGGATCGCCGTCGACCTCCTCGGCGGGGACCAGGCTCCCGCCGTCGTGGTTGACGGCGCTCTGCGCGCTTGCCGGGCCGATCCGTCCCTCCACCTGACTCTCGTCGGTCCGGCCGATGCCGCCGACGCGGTGCTCGCCGCCCTGAAACCGGGCGACCGGCGCCGGATCACCACCGCGATCACCCCCACCGACACCGTCAGCGGTGCGGTGGCCGCCGTCGCCCAGGGCCGCGCCGACGCGCTGGTCTCGGCCGGCGACACCCGGGCCACGGTTCTCGCCGCCGCCCGCGAGCTGGGCCGCTGGCCCGGCATCCGACGTCCCGCCCTGACCGCCGTGCTGCCCACCGTGGCCGGCCGGGTGGTCCTGCTCGACGTCGGCTCCAGCGTCGACCCGGACGAGGAGACCCTCGCCTGGCACGCCCGGATCGGGGCCGCGTACGCCGCGGTCGTCCACCAGGTCCCCGCGCCCCGCGTCGGCCTGCTCACCATCGGCACCGAGCCCGGCAAGGGCGACCGCCTGCGCCGTGCCCTGCCCAACCTGCTCGTCGATCTGCCGCTGCCCGGCGGCGCCCGCTACGCCGGACTGGTCGAGGGCGGCGACATCGTCCTGGGCCGCGCCGCCGACGTGGTGGTGACCGACGGTTTCACCGGAAACGTGCTTCTCAAAGGCCTGGAGACGGCGTACGCCCTGACCCGGCCCCCTTCCCCGGACAAGACTCCGCCACCCCGTGCCGCGCTGCTGCTCGGGGTGTCCGGCACGGTCGTGGTCTGCCACGGCGCCGCCGCCGGCCCGGATCTCGCCGCGGGCATCGCGCTCGCGGCCGACCTGCACCGCCGCGCCTCGGTCGCGGCGATCGCCGATCTGCTGAGGTACAGCGAGGTATCGCATGATTGACAAGCGCCGTCGTCCATCCACTGAGCCACTCGAGGAGGCGTTCGGTGTCCCGTTCAAGCCGGAGCTGCTGGAACGGGCGCTGACCCACCGGTCGTACGCGTACGAGAACGGGGGTCTCCCGACCAACGAGCGCCTGGAGTTCCTGGGCGACTCGGTGCTCGGCGTGGTGATCACGTCGGCGCTCTTCCACAACCACCCGGATCTGCCCGAGGGGCAGCTCGCCAAGCTGCGGGCCAGCGTGGTCAACATGCACGCGCTCGCCGACGTGGCCCGTGGCCTGGGCCCGGCCGGGCTCGGCCCGCACCTGCTGCTGGGCAAGGGTGAGGAGACCACCGGGGGGCGGGACAAGGCGAGCATCCTGGCCGACACCCTGGAGGCGCTGCTCGGCGCGATCTACCTGGAACACGGTCTGGAGATCGCCAGCGAGGTGATCCACCGGCTGTTCGACCCGCTGATGGCCGAGTCGGCCGGCCGGGGCGCGGCCCTGGACTGGAAGACCAGCCTCCAGGAGCTGACCGCGGCGCTCGGCCTGGGTGTGCCGGACTACGAGATCGAGGACTCCGGCCCGGATCACGCCAAGACCTTCACGGCCTGGGTGGTGGTGGCCGGCGAGCGGTACGGCGGCTCCGACGGCCGCAGCAAGAAGCAGGCCGAGCAGCGGGCCGCGGCGGCCGCTTGGCGGACGCTCACCGAGCAGGCCGAGAAGACCGAGCCGTGACCGTCATAGTGGAAGAAAAGACGGAGAAGACCGCTCTATGGGATAAAGCGGGCGGATGGAACGGGGTCCTGACGGCCGTCGGGATCCTCGCCCTCACCCGGGTCGGTCAGCTCCTCATGATCGCCTGGCTGGGCGGCGCCACCGAACAGCCGCGATCCGTCTGGGAGCGGCTTCTCGTCTGGGACGCCGGCTGGTTCCTCCGGGTCGCCGTCGACGGCTACCCCGAGGGCTACACCTACAGCGACTCAGGCCAGCTGGAGGGCAACGAGCTCGCCTTCTTCCCGGTCTACCCGATCCTCATCCGGGCCGGCGCGGCGGTCGGCATCGAGCCCAGCGCGGCCGCACTCGGCGTGGCCTGGCTCGCCTCGATCGCCGCCGCGATCGGGCTGTACCTGCTCGGCACCAGCCTCTACAGCAAACGGGCCGGCTGGGCGCTCGTCGCGATCTGCTGCGCGGCGCCGGCGTCCGTGGTGCTGTCCATGGCGTACTCGGAAAGTCTCTTCATCGCCCTGGTCGCCGGCATGTTCGTGGCCGCGCACCGCCGGGTGTGGTGGGCCGCCGGCCTGCTCGGCCTGGCCACCGCGCTGACCCGGCCGACCGGCGCCGCCGCCGCGCTCGGCCTCGCCGTGGCCGCCCTGCTCGCGATCCGCGACGGCGACCAGCCGAAATGGAAGCCGCTGGCCGCCGCGGCCGCCGCGCTCGCCGGGGTGCCGCTCTACCTGGGCTGGGTCGCCTACCGGGTGGGCGAGCTGGACGCCTGGTTCAAGATTCAGACGGCGGGCTGGGGCACCTCGTTCGACTACGGCGAGAGCACCGGCAAGTTCCTCTGGACGACCCTGCGTGAGGGCGACGGCTGGATCCCGCTCAGCGTCGCGTTCATCCTGCTGGCGGCCCTCGCCGCGGCCGGGGTGGCGCTCGCGCGGAAACCGTGGCCGCCGCTGGCCGTCTACGGCGTGGTGGCGATGATCCTCGTCTACGGGCAGGCCGGTTTCTACCACTCCAAGCCACGGCTGCTGCTGCCCGTACTGTTGACGCTGCTGCCGGCCGTCGTGGCCGCCGCCCGCGCCCGCCCCCGGGTCGCGGTCCTGTCGATCACCGCCTGGGCGCTGTTCGGTCTCTACTACGGCGCCTACCTGGTGACCGTCTGGCCGTACACGTTGTAAAGGACACCGCCAGTGCCCGAGCTTCCCGAGGTCGAGACCGTCCGCATGGGCCTGGCCAAGTGGGTGACCGGCCGCACCATCGCCACCGCCGAGGTGCTGCACCCCCGGGCCATCCGCCGCCATCTGCCCGGCGACGCCCACTTCTCGGCGGTGCTCGCCGACCGGACCGTGCTGGACATCTCCCGCCGCGGCAAGTACCTGTGGCTGCCCCTGGACTCCGGCGACGCGATCGTCGGCCACCTCGGCATGAGCGGCCAGCTGCTGATGCAGCCCGCCGAGGCCGCCGACGAGAAGCACCTGCGGATCCGCTTCACCTTCACCGACGGCGGCCCGCAGCTGCGCTTCGTCGACCAGCGCACGTTCGGCGGGCTGGCGGTCTCCGAGGGCGGCGCCGAGCTGCCCGGCGAGATCTCCCACATCGCCCGCGACCCGATGGACCCGCTCTTCGACGACGTGGCCTTCACGGCCCGCATCCGGGGCCGCCACACCGAGGTGAAACGGGCCCTCCTCGATCAGACCCTGATCTCCGGCATCGGCAACATCTACGCCGACGAGGCCCTGTGGCGCGCCCGGCTGCACGGCGCCCGCCCCACCGACCAGCTCACCCGCCCCGCGGTCGAACGCCTGCTCGGCCACGTCCGCGACGTCCTGTCCGAGGCCATCGTGGCCGGCGGCACCAGCTTCGACGAGCTCTACGTCAACGTGAACGGCGAGAGCGGCTATTTCGACCGCTCCCTCAACGCCTACGGCCGCGAGAACGAGCCCTGTCACCGCTGCGGCGCGATCATCCGCCGCGAGCAGTTCATGAACAGGTCCTCGTTCAGCTGCCCTCGCTGCCAACCAAAACCCCGCAAAACCCCTTGATCGGTACGCGCGAAGCCGCCCCCAACGCGATCCTGGACGCCTTCCCACCCTTTTCGGTGATCGATCGTCCAAGATCGCTCGCGTCGGGGGCGTCAGCCGTGTGAGGCGGTTGCGGCGCTGATGCGGGGGGCCGCGTCGGTGGCCAGGCCGAAACCGGCGCCCCGGCGGCCCATCAGGCGGCGGGCCGCCGTGAGCAAGGGGGCCGGTACGCCGTGGACGATGTGCCCGTCGCCGGGGCGGACACCGTCGCCGTCCCAGCTCTGGTAGGCCGACCACGGGCCCTCGAACGTGCAGATCCGCACCCCGAGGTCCCGGTAGAGCGGATGGGTCGGCACCCCCGGATTCAGCACCACCCGGTGCAGCCCGCGCCGGGCGGCCAGCCGGACGGTCAGCGCGACCGGCCCGACCCCGCCCGACCCGGCCGGCGCCCGGTCCAGGAACAGCCCCTCCACGCCGTCGGCCCGCCAGGCGTCCACGTCGGAGAGCACGTCGGCCAGGGAGCGGCTGCCCCAGTCCAGGTCGATCCGGCCCAGCGACTGGTGCAGGATCCGCCGGTCGCCGGGCTGTTCCCGGACGATCCAGGTGTCGGTGTCGAGCTCCAGGTAGGGCGACGGGTGGGCGTACGGGGGAAAGAGGGTCTTCACGGCGTTCTCCGAAGGTCGGCGGCGGTCAGGGCGACGATGAGCAGGCCGGCGAGGTGCGTCGCGGCGAGTACGGCGACGGCGGCGGGCAGCATCCCCTCCGGCGGGGCGGACATGGCCAGCACCGCGGCGGCGATCGGCGGGAAGGCGGCCAGGACCGCGGCGATCCCGTGCCGGGACCGGGCCGCCAGCAGGAAGGTGACCGCGAACACCCCGCCGAGCAGGGTGCCGGCGGCCAGTGCCAGCACCGCGTCACTGGCGCCCGGCACTCCGGCGAGCCCGTACGGCAGCCGGTACGCGGCCAGCAGCAGCCCACACCCGGCGGCCAGCGGCGGCACCAGCCCGGCCAGGGTGATCGCGGTGACGTTGCGGACGTGGCGGTCGAACTCCTCCGGCGTCTCGGCCGAGTCCAGCCCCGCGTCGAGCCGGGCCGTGTGCCAGCCGATCAGCCCCTCCAGCACGGGTACCGCCACCAGCAACGGCAGCACCGCCGGCACCGGCATGGCGGCCGGCCCGCCCCGCCAGAGCAGCACCACACTGACCGCCTGAGCGGCCCCGATCACCAGGTAGGCGACGCCGCGCCGCCGTTCGGCCGGGTCGAGCCGGGCGGGCCGCGTGGTCCGGCCGAGCACGGCGGGCCGGAAGGCGCGCACCGTCACCGCCACGATCGCGGCCGGAAGCAGGGTCTCCACCGGCACGGCGGCGATCCGGTCCAGCCCGGCGGAATCGGCCAGGGTCGCGGCGGCGAGCAGCCAGCACGGTGTGAACCAGGCGGCCACCGAGGCCTCGGCCCGGGTGACGAGCGCCGCGGTGACGCAGCCGAGGCTGATCAGCCCGCCCAGCCCCACCGTGGCGGCCAGCGCCCGGTCCGGTCCGAGCAGCACGTCCGGCGCGACCCACACGAGCGCGAACCAGATCCCGATGACCGCGGCGAACCCGGAGGCCACCATGCGTGCCGCGGCGGCCGGGCCACCCCGGCGGGCCGCGCTGACCCCCATGGCGGCCAGCCCCTGCGCGGCGGTCCACCCGAGCAGGAGCGTCGCCGCCGGAACCGGCCATGCGACCCGTCCCAGCGACTCCGCCCCGGCGACGGCCAGGCTGAGCGGCCCGAGATACAGGCCGCACCGGACCAGCGCGGCGACCAGATATCCGCCGGGAGCGCGCCGGGCACGCGCCGGTCGCGCCGTGCGCCGCCGTCCGGCCGGCCGGAGTTCCAGCTCACGCCTTTCCGGGTACGTGTCCCGCGCGCCCGCTTCACCGTGGAGGGAGACACCCCCGGCCGGCTCGTCCCGGAGCCCTGGAGCGGCGGCTGTCCCGTCGCTCTCCCACCCCCGCACCGGCAGGCCCTCGACCGCACCGGTGCCGGTGGCCCAGGCATCCGGCGCGGTGCCGGCCCCCGTGAGCGTGCCCGCGGGCCAGATCCAGGAGCCGGTCAGGTTGTCACCGGTCCCGGCCGCCCTCTCCCACCCACCGGTGAAGCCGCTCTCCGCTGCCCCGGCCCAGCTCTCGGCAGTGTTCCCGCCGCTACCGGACCATTCCTGGACGCCGTCCGTACTGGTGTCGGTCCATTCCGGGGCGGCGTACCCGCCCGCGTCCTCCCATTGCTGGACGCCATCCGTGCTGGTGTCGGTCCATTGCTGGACACCGTCCGTGCTGGTGTCGGTCCATTGCTGGACGGCGTCCGTGCTGGTGTCGGTCCACTCCGGGGTGGTGTGCCCGCTGGTACCGGCCCATTCCTGCGCGGCGTGCCCGCTGGTGTCGGCCCACTCCTGGGAGGTGCTCCCGCTCGTGCGGGTCCATTCCTGGGAGGTGGAACCGGCCCCGGACCAGAAGGCCCGCGCGTCCACGACCCCGGAGCCCTCCAGCGGGTCGGTGATGCTCGCGGCCGGGAGCTTCTTCTCGGCCGCCGCCCAGGGGTCCCAGGACTCCGGAGCCCGGGACTCCACGTCCGGGAGCCCGGGTCCGGTGGGGGTCTCCACCTCCGGTTCGGCGGCGTGGCGGCCGGGGCGACGTCGTGGCGGCGCCAGTTCCGGCTGGTTCCCGGCGACATACCGGGCGTCGGTGGCGGCGTTCTGCCGGCGGCGGTTGCGGACGCGTACGGAACGCGTCGTCGTCGTCCCGCCCGTGCCGCGCGGCGGAGTGATCCTCATACCTTCTCCCGAGTTAGCCAGCGCACGGTCGCCGGCGTGGTGATCCGGGGCGCGGGAACGGTGAGTGCCAGTTCGAAGGCCGGCGCCGGGGGTGGCGCGGCCAGGTCGGAGTAGAGGGCGCCGTACACCCGCACCACCCGGTCGACGGTGAAATGGGTGAGGGCACGCTGCCGGGCCGCCTCCCCGAGCGCCCGGCGGCGGTCGGGGGACCGGAGCAGCCCGACGATGGCGATGGCCAGCTCGGACGGGTCGCCGGGCGGCACCAGCAGTCCGGTGTCGCCGAGTGTCTCGCCGGCCGGCCCGATGTCGACGCCGACCACCGCGCGGCCGGACATCATGGCCTCGACCAGCCGGTACGGCGGATCCGCCGGCCCCGGAACGTGCGCCACCACCTGCCCGACGGTGTACCGGTCGCGCGGATCGGCGGGCAGGTGGTGCAGTCGTACGGCCCGGCCGAGCCCGGTGCGCTCGATCTGTTCGGCGCACTGCTCCTCGTGGGCCGCGGTGATCCCGACCAGGTGCAGAACCGCCCCCGGCACGGCCGCGGCCACCTCGGTGAACGCCTCCAGCACACAGGACAGCCCACTGTCCGGCCCGCCGCTGCCGGCCCACACCACGGTCGGCGTCCCGGTGGGTTCGGCGGCCCCCGGATACTCCCGCGGGTCGACCCCGGCCGGCACCTGGACGAGCCGGGTCGGCTGCGCGCCGTGCTCCAGCGCCCAGCCGTGGTGATAGGTGGAGAGCGGCGCGATCAGTTCCGCCTCGGCGTACCCGGTGCGGGCCACCGACGTGCGGAACCGGCGCAGCACGGTGCGCACCCCGGGGGAGAGCCGTTCCTCGGCGGGCCGTTGCCGGACCACCGCGGTGCGCGCCTCGGTGAGCAGCAGCGGAACCCCGGTACGCCAGCGCCCGGCCAGCGCGGTGAGCAGCGGGGTGGTCCCGCCCACGCAGTGCACCAGCTCCACCTCGGGCAGCGGTACGGCCAGCGCCCGCATGGCGTGCCGGATCAGGGTGGCCGCGGTCCGGGCGTCGCGCACGCTGAGCCGGGGCATCGGCGGCTGCCCGTCCGCGGCGTCGGCCTGGCGCTGCCGCCACGCCTCGAGCAGCGCCTCGGTGAGTGGCAGCGATGACAGCGGGCCGGCACGACCGGAGTCCTCGGTCGGCGGGCAGAGCCCGGTGATGCGGCGCAGACCCTCACCGAACAGGGCGGCGATCGGGGCGGCGTCGCCGAGCAGGCCCCGGCAGAGCAGGGTGGCGGCCTCGGCGGCGTCGTCGGCGGCAGCGCCGCGCCGCCGGTCGGCACGTGCCGGGTCGCGGCCGAGCGCGATGGCACGCGCCGAGCCGACGTTGTACGGGAGCGGGTACGCCGGCGCGGACGGTGGTTCACGGTCCGTGACGGTCAGCAACTCGAAGCGGAACCGGCGCAGCCCTTCGACGAGGGTCCGGCACCATCCGCCGAGGGCGTCCCGCCGGTACGGGTACCCGCCGCCGGTGAGCAGACAGATGCGCTCGCGTGACGGGGTCGGATTCACGCTGGAGGCAACGACACAAACCGCCGAAGTCACCGGAGCATGTCGGCTAGGCGACACAATTACGTACTATTTGTACCGGTTTGTCGGCCAGCTTTGCCCGGTTTTACCCGAAAGGCCATGACGTGCGCGCCTACTTCCCGCGCTCGCGCCCGTACCGTCCGTCGATCTCCACCCGTCCGTCTCCACGGTGTGCTCGTGCCGTCGGCCCGTGAACCCCTTCGGGCGCCCCGCCCCGACCCCTGTCCCGAACCGTCAGATCTTGCGGAAAATGGCGGTGCCTGATGGGATCGAGATGCCCGCCGACGAGGCATAATCCCTGCTGAAGCGCTGTGGTGGCGTGATTCACCCGACTCCGGCACGCCCCCGGCTCAGCCTCGGCTTGACGGAGAGTGGGTATCGGCGGACTATGGAGTTGTCGCCAGTCGCGCCCACTCATGCCCCGGATCATTCGTGGCTTGGGTCGTTGCACCATCTAGAGCCTCGCTGAGTTCTTGGCGGGATTCTGTGTTCACGCGTGCCCGTGAGCATGTGGTGCGTTCAGTTCGCACTGAGTTGGTTACTGCGTACTGATCAGCTCGCTGGGCGCCACGTTGGCCGGCCTTTCCGGCAACGCATCACAAATCGAGACGCAGCGCGTCACAAGGAGTCACGATGGCGAAGGCCCTCTTTGGCCACGTAGGTGCGGCGCCCGACCGGCGCCTCCTCGACGAGGTCACCCGACTGCGTTCCAGGGTGCAGTCCCTGGAGTTCGAGGTCACCCGCCTCCGGGCGGAGAATGATCGTCTCGCCGCGGCGGCGGTGGAAGCAGACGATTTCGCGCGGCTGACCGAGCCCGCCCTGACCTGAACTCCATCCTGATGCCGGTGGGTACTGCGAGGTAGTCCGGCCGGCGTCATCATCCCCTCGCACACCAGACGCACCGAAGAAAAAGCGCGCCTCCACTCCCGTGGCGGCGCGCAGCTTTTTACCCACGTGATTCCGCTGCTGGACAGGACCGGCGGGTAGCCTGCCTCCCAGCAGACGTTCCCGGCCGACCCTTCCTCGGAGATCCGTGCACCTCAAGAGCCTGACGGTCAAGGGCTTCAAGTCCTTCGCCTCCGCCACCACGTTGCGGCTGGAGCCCGGCATCACCTGTGTGGTGGGGCCGAACGGTTCCGGCAAGTCCAACGTCGTCGACGCCATCGCCTGGGTTCTCGGCGAGCAGGGCGCCAAGGCGCTGCGCGGCGGCAAGATGGAGGACGTCATCTTCGCCGGCACGGCCGGGCGGGCGCCGCTGGGCCGCGCCGAGGTGACCCTCACGATCGACAACAACGACGGCGCTCTGCCGATCGAGTACACCGAGGTGTCGATCACCCGCCGGATGTTCCGGGACGGCGCGAGCGAGTACGAGATCAACGGCAACTCCTGCCGGCTGCTCGACATCCAGGAACTGCTCAGTGACTCCGGCATCGGCCGGGAGATGCACATCATCGTCGGGCAGGGCCGGCTCGACGCCATGCTGCACGCCAAGCCCGAGGACCGCCGCGCCTTCATCGAGGAGGCGGCCGGCGTACTGAAGCATCGCAAGCGCAAGGAAAAGGCGATCCGCAAGCTGGACGCCATGGGGGTCAACCTGAACCGCCTGGGTGACCTGACCACCGAGCTGCGGCGGCAGCTGAAACCCCTCGGCAAGCAGGCCGAGGTGGCCCGGCGGGCGGCCGGCATCCAGGCCGACCTGCGCGACGCCCGGCTGCGCCTGCTCGCCGACGACCTGCACACGCTGCGCACCACGCTGGACAGGGAGATCGCCGACGAGTCGGCGATGCGGGAGCGGCGCGGCCAGGTCGAGGAGGAGAACCGGGAGGTCCAGCGCTGGCTGGCCGACCTGGAGCTGGCGCACGCCGAGGACGCTCCACTGCTTCAGGCCGCGCAGGACACCTGGTACAAGCTGTCCGCCCTCCAGGAGCGGTTCCGGTCCACCGAGCAGCTGGCCACCGAGCGGCTGCGGCACCTGGCGGCCACCCCCGACGACGAGCGTCCCGGCCGCGACCCGGAGATGCTGGAGGCCGAGGCCGAGCGGGTCCGCGAGCAGGAGGACGAGCTCCGCGAGGCGCTCACCGATGACCAGATGCGCCTGGCCGAGGCGGTGGAGCACCGGCAGGACCAGGAACGCCAGCTGGCCGCCGCGGAGGGCGAGCTCCGGACCGCCGCCAAGGCGATCGCCGACCGGCGCGAGGGCCTGGCCAAGCTCACCGGCAACGTGAACGCGGCCCGTGCCCGTACCAGCAGCGCGGCCGAGGAGATCGAGCGGCTCGCCGCCGCGCACGACGACGCGATGATGCGGGCCGAGGCCGCCCAGGCCGAGGTCGACCTGGTCTCCGCCGAGTCGACGGAGGCCGACCGGGACAACGCCGACCTGGACGCGCGGCACGACGAGGCGGTGGCCGCGCACGACCGGGCCGCGGCCGTGGTCCGCGAGCTGAACGACGCCGAGCGGGCCGCCGAGAAGGACGCGGCGAGCTGGAAGGCGCGTGAGGAAGCCCTGGCCATGGGCCTCAAGCGCAAGGACGGCGCCGGGGCTCTGCTGGCCCGGGCCGGTCAGGTGCCGGGGCTGCTGGGCAGCCTCGCCTCGATGCTGACGGTCCGGCCGGGTCACGAGGTGGCGCTCGCCGCCGCGCTGGGCGGGCTGGCCGACGCGGTCGCCCTGGCCGGCGTGGACGAGGCGATCGAGGCCATGCGTACCCTCAAGATCGCCGACGCGGGCCGGGCCGACCTGGTCGTCGCCGGATCCGCCGGGCCGGGCATGCGGGGCCCGCTCGCGAGCCTGCGGCCGGACCTGCCGGAGGGCGCCGTCTGGGCGCCCGAGGTGATCGACTGCCCGGAGCAGATCCGGCCCGCGCTCAACCGGGCGCTGCGCGACGTGGTGCTGGTCCCCGACCTGGCCGCCGCCGCGCGCCTGATCGCGGCGAACGCCGAGCTGCGTGCGGTGACGCCGGAGGGCGACGTGCTGGGCAACCACGCGGCGGCCGGCGGTTCGGCGAAGGCCACCAGCTACATCGAGGTGCAGGCCGCGGTCGACGAGGCCAAGGCCCGGCGGGCCACCGCCGAGCAGAGCATCGCCGAGATCAAGGAGCGGCTGGGCGAGGCCCGGGCCGAGGTCGCCGAACTCAAGCAGGCGGTCGGCGTGGCCGCCCAGGAGAAGCGGGCCGCCGAGGGCGAGCGCAACGCGGCCGCCCGCCGGCTCGCCGAGCTGGGCGCCGCCGCCCGGTCCGCCAAGGCGGAGACCGAGCGGCTCGGGGCCTCCCTGCAGAAGGCGCAGGCTGCCCGGGAGACCGACCTGATGCGGGTGGCCGAGCTGGAGGAGCGGCTGCGGCTGGCCGAGGACACCCCGCTCGACGAGGAGCCGTCCACCGAGGAACGTGACCGGCTGGCCGCCCTGGTGCCGCAGTCCCGGCAGAACGAGATGGAGGTGCGGCTCGCCGTCCGTACCGCTGAGGAGAGGGTCTCCTCCATCGCGGGCCGGGCCGACTCGCTGATGCGCCAGGCCAACGCGGAGCGGCAGGCCCGGGAACGGGCCGCCGCGAGGCGGGCCGCGCGCGCGAGAGGCGCCGAGATCGCCCGCGCGGTCGCACTGGGTGCGGCCGCCGCGCTGGAACGGGTCGCGGTCTCCGTGGTCGCGGCGGCCGAGCACCGCGACCAGCTCGCGCAGGCGCGGACCAGCCGGGAGGCGGAGCTCCAGGAGGTACGGGCGACGGCCAAGCGCCTGGTCGCCGAGCTGGAGCGGCTGACCAGCGAGGTGCACCGGGACGAGATGGCCCGCGCCGAGCAGCGGATGCGCATTGACCAGCTGGAGGCCAAGGCCGCCGAGGACTTCTCGCTCGACGTCGAGACGCTGATCAGCGAGTACGGCCCGGACCAGCCGGTGCCGCCGACCCAGGCCGACGTGGCGCAGGCCGAGAGGGAGGGCAAGCCGGCGCCCGAGCCGGTGCCCTTCCACCGGCCCACCCAGGAGAAGCGGGCCAACAAGGCGGAACGCGACCTCACCCTGCTCGGCAAGGTCAACCCGCTGGCGCTGGAGGAGTTCGCGGCCCTGGAGGAGCGGTACAAGTTCCTCTCCGACCAGCTGGAGGACCTCAAGGCCACCCGGCGGGACCTGCTCACCGTCGTGAAGGACGTGGACGACCGGATCCTGGAGGTCTTCACGTCGGCCTTCGAGGACACCGCACGTGAGTTCCAGGCCGTCTTCCAGGTGCTCTTCCCGGGTGGTGAGGGCCGGCTCATCCTCACCGACCCGGAGGACATGCTCACCACCGGCGTCGACGTGGAGGCCCGGCCGCCGGGCAAGAAGATCAAGCGGCTGTCGCTGCTCTCCGGTGGGGAGCGCTCGCTGACCGCGGTGGCCATGCTCTGCGCCATCTTCCGGGCCCGCCCCTCGCCCTTCTACATCATGGACGAGGTGGAGGCGGCCCTCGACGACGTCAACCTGGGCCGGTTGATTACCCTCTTCCAGCAGCTCCGTGAGAAGAGCCAGCTGCTCATCATCACGCACCAGAAACGGACGATGGAGGTCGCGGACGCCCTGTACGGCGTCACGATGCGCGCCGGCGTCACCCAGGTGATCAGCCAGCGCCTCAACCGCGACCCGGAGGAGTAGGTAGAACCATGCGCGACCGCGCCCAGGCCCTGTTGATCGACCTGGACGGCGTGCTGCGCCGCTGGGACCCGGCCCCGATGATCGCCGTCGAGGTCGAGTACGGGCTCAAACCCGCCTCGCTGTTGGAGACGGCGATGTCGTGGGACATCTACCGGCCCGCGATGGCCGGGGAGATCACCGACGCCGAGTGGATGAAGCTGGTCGCCGACCGGCTGCCGCTGTCCGTGGAGGAGTCCACCGCGGCGGTCGCGGCCTGGCAGGCGTACCGGGGCGAGGTGGACCCCGAGGCGCTCGCCTTCGTCCGGGAGGTGCGGGCCGGCGGCCGTAAGGTGGCGATCGCCACCAACGCCACCGACCGGCTCCGCGACGACCTGGACGCGCTGGGGCTCACCGCCGAGGTGGACCTGGTGCTCAGCTCGTGGGAGCTGAAGGTCCACAAGCCGGCCCCGGAGTATTTCGAGCAGGCCTGCCAGGCGATCGGCGAGCTGCCCAAGCACGTGCTCTTCGTCGACGACGACGACCGGGTGATCCGGGGGGCGCGCTCGGCGGGACTCTCCGGGTATCGCTGGGCGGGCCCGGAACACGTCCCCTACCTGCGCAAGGTCCTCGACCTGCCGGAGTGACACCCGAACGGGTTCACCCTGTTCTGCCCGGCGGGCGGCTTCCTACAGTGGTCGCCGGGCGCCCGCCGGGATAGGAACCGGCGACATCGTCGCGCCGTTCCGAGCGGTTCCCGAGGAGTACCATGCCGACGCCAGGCATGCGGAGGCTCGCCCGGCGCAGCTTGATGCTGGCCGTGCTGTTCTTCGCCGGATGGATCGCCGTGGAGGCTCGGCACGGGCGGCTCGAGCCGGTCGGACTGCTCGGTCTCGTCCTCGCGATGGCATCGCTCGCCGTCGACATCACCGGGTTGCGCCTGGACCGGGGACAACCCGGTCCGAGCGCGGCCGATCGGGCCGCCGAACTCGCCGGCATCCTGCTGGAGCAGTGGCGTGAGGAGGCAGGCGCGCGCGGCCTCTACGACCCGGAGCTGCTTCCGTTCGCCTGGACCGAGCGAGATCCGCGGGCACCGAGATCACCGGGCGGGACCGGCCGGTTCGACGGGCGGATCCGGGGCGGGTTCGACGCGGTGGCGGCGCGTCTGGCGGCCGCCTTCGCCGGGTTACCGGTAAGGCGGCTCGTCGTCATCGGGCAGCCCGGTGCGGGCAAGTCGATCGTGGCCCTGCTCCTCGAGATGGGACTGCTCCAGGCGCGTGCCGGCGAGCGGGAACCGGTGCCGGTCCTGGTGACCGTGTCGTCGTGGGATCCGCTGACCGATGACCTCGACGGGTATCTGGTGCGGTCCCTGGCGACCGCGCATTACGACGGCCGGACCGAGATACCGCGCCAGTTGCTGCGGGCCGGACTGTTGATCCCGGTGCTCGACGGGCTCGATGAGATCCCGGAGGCGGTCCGGGGCGCGGCCGTCGTGGCGATCAACGAGGCGATCGGCGCCGACGACCGTCCGGTCGTGGTGACGTGCCGGGCGGTCGAGTACGAGGATCTGATCAGCGCGGGCGCCCCGCCCCTTCGCCGGGCCACCGTGGTCGGCGTGCAGCCGGTCCAGCCGCGCGACGCGATCGAGTACCTCAGCGCGGTGGAGTGGCCGGAAGGCACCGAGTGGGGGCCGTTCTTCGCCGAGCTGGACCGGCCCGGATCGGTGGTCGCCGCGGCGTACTCCACACCGCTGCTGGTCACCATCGCGCGTACCGTCTACCAGCGACGCGGTGGCGACCCGTCCGAGCAGTTGGGGTACGAGTCGAGGCTGGACCTGGAGAACGGGCTCTTCGACCGCCTGATCGACGCCGCCTACGCCGATTCACGCGCGGGCGGCGCTACCTGGCCGCCGGACCGGGCCGCCGGGTATCTGAGGTTCCTCGCCCGCTACCTGCACCGGCATCGGGACCGGGACCTGCACTGGTGGCGGCTGGCCGACCGACTGCTCTCACCGTGGAGCGGGTTGATCCTCGGCGTCGGCAGCGGGCTGGCGGTGCTGGTCCTGACGACCGTGGTGGCAGTGGTGTTGGATGCCGCACAGTCGGGTGTCGCCCCGATCAGTGATCTGCCTCTAGCCATCTTGATCATCCTGCTGGTGACGATCGTCTGGCCGGCAGGCAGCGGTCGCCCGCCGACCCGGTTGTCCTTTCGCGGTGCCGGATCGTGGCGGCGGTTGCGCCGTGGCTTCGGCTTCGGGATGGCCCTGAGCCTGCTCCTGGGTCTGCCAGTGCTGACGATCGAGGCCGCGTCGGTGCTGCTGAACAGCACCGTGGTACCGGGCGACGGGCTCCTCCTGATGACGATGATCGGGGCAGCCACCGGAATCGCCTCCGCGCTGGCGACGGCGTTGGCCGTACACGCGTGGTTGCAGGCGCCACCGTTGCACGCCCGGCGAGTGACCCCGGTGGCGGTTCTGGCCGGCGATCGCAGATCCGCGATCGTGAGCGCGGGCGCTGTCGCGGTGGTCGTGGTGGTGGCCGTCATGCCGTGCCTGGCCGTCGGGATGACGGCCGGGGCTCTGGCCGGTTCGATGGCCAGCGGCGGTGCGGGATGGCCGGGCCGGTTCGCGCCGCTCGAGGTCTTCGCCGTCACCGTGGCGAAGCTCTCCCCGGACAGTGCGAAGGACGCTCGG
Organism: Actinoplanes lobatus; assembly: GCF_014205215.1. Classification (NCBI taxonomy): domain Bacteria; kingdom Bacillati; phylum Actinomycetota; class Actinomycetes; order Micromonosporales; family Micromonosporaceae; genus Actinoplanes; species Actinoplanes lobatus. The sequence continues at coordinate 1,004,650 of NZ_JACHNC010000001.1, read as the reverse complement.
AACCTGATCGGTTTCCTCCTGCTGTGCGGCACGCTACTCGCCGCCCTCGTGTTGCTGACCACGGCCTGGTTCCGATTCCAAGTGGTCCGGGCCACCTATGCGATCCGGGGCATTCTGCCGTGGCGGCTCACCAGGTTTCTGGAGGACGCCCGGAACCGTGAGGTGCTGCGGCAGACCGGCGGCGTTTACCAGTTCCGGCACATCCGGTTACAGGAACGGCTGGCCGACCAGCAGGTCGCCCGGCCGGAACCGGTCCGCGTCCGGCGGCGGCGACTGGTCCTGGCCGGCCTGTCCACCCTTCTGCTGCTGTTCGTCGTGGCGGTTCCGTTGGCCGCCACCCCGGGCAACGGCGCACGGCAGGTCCTGAGCTGGACGTACGGAGACGATCCGGTGAGCGTCACGATGAGCCCGGGTGGGGACACCGTCGCGATCCGCACTGAGCGGAGGCTGCGGCTCCACCGGCTGGCCGCGGGTGGTGGAAGCCTGCCGGACGGCATCGACATCCGGGGGCGTACCTGGCATTTCAGCGCGGACGGGAGTCTCGTCGTCACCGATCCGGGGAAGTACGAACGGCCGCTGTCCGAGGGCTTCACCGAGGTGTGGCGGACGGCGACCAGCCAGAGGTTGGCAGGGGGCCGCCGTAGCGAGGTCGAGGTGGTGGGCGCAGGTGACGGATACGGGATGCGTGCCGCCGACGGCCTGGTCCTCTACGACGACCGGGGTGAACGTCAGGGTGAGCTTCGGGCACGGGACGTGCGCTGCCTGCCCTGCCCGGACCGGCTGGACATCCCGGAGGGTGCGGCAGTGGAGGCCGGTCACGGCCGGTTCCTGATCGGCACCGGCAACGCCGGCCTGATCGTGCGGGACACCATGGATCGCGGCCGGGCACCCACGGTGCTGCGGGATCCGGGCGGTGGGCCGGCGGACGCGTCGATCAACGCCGGCGGGACTCGGTTGCTCGTACGGGGGCGCCACGGTGCCCGCCTCTTCGACCTCGAGAACGGTCGCCGTATCGCCACCCTGGACTTCCGGGAAGCACGTTCCGTCCTGGCCTTCAGCCCCGACGGCGACCGCGTCGTGGGCTTCTCGGGTGGGAGCGACCAGGACGACGCGGACGACAACCGGGCACGGCTCTGGAGTGCCGTGGACGGTGCGGTGATCATGTCGAGGACAGGCGTCTACGGCCGTCACAGGGTTTACTTCGCCCACACCGGGCGGACGGTGGTCCTGGGCGCCACGCCGGCGGGTGGCGAGGTGCAGGTCTGGCGGCTCTCCGACGGGGCGGTCCTCTCCCGGGTGCGGCAGGTGGTGGGCTACGGCCTCTACCTGGGCCCGGACGCCTCGCTGCTGGTCGCCGGGAATCGGGTGGGCCGGCAGGACGCGGTGCGATTGCAGGTCGTCGACGCGGCGAACGGCGCGGCACTGCCCACGAAGCCGGTGGTGGCGCCCGAATGGAAGCTGGACTGGCGAGCGTTCGACGTCGGGCGTGAGCGGGACATCGGCCGGTTCACCGAGGGCACACCGTTGGTCCTGCCCACCGCGGACGGGAAGGTGATGGCCTGGGACCTCCGGCTGGGCCGGCCGCTCGGCGACAGACAGAGCCGGATCACCGTCAGTCCGGTCGGCGGCGCCTTCGCCGTTGAGCATCCGGGCAGCGGCATCACCCTGTACCGGGCGGCGGGCGGTCCGAGGACGGAGCTGGTCAAGTCGAAGCCGGTCGACGAGGGCGCGCCGGCCGATGGCTGGTTACCGGAGAAGCGCGTCGCGTTCAGTGCGGACGGGCGGTATGTCGCCGTCAACGCCAAGGTGTCCGATGATGATTTCGAGAATGAGACGTACGTACAGGTCTGGCACGTCGACAGCGGGTGCCGGGTGGCCGAACTCACCGGGCACGACGGCGGCGTGGTGGACTTCACCTGGGGCCTCGGCGGTACGAGCGGTCGCGTGATCACCGTCGGCGCCGATCACACCGCGCGGGTGTGGGACGTGCCGGCCGCCCCGGACTGCTGACCACGGCGGCCGGCTCCACGACGTCAGGGGTGGTAGGCGGCGGCCGCCACCTCGACCAGCCCACCGTCCTTCGCGGTGCCCTCGATGCGGGCGGTCGCGGTCGCGCCGTCCAGACGGAGGGTGCCGACCGCATTGCCGAAGTACGGGCCGGACAGCCGCTTCCAGCGCAGTGCCGGCTTGTGCACCGACAGGGTGCGGGCCAGGCCGCGGGCCACCTGCGCCACCGCGCGGGACCAGGCGATCCGCATCAGCGGGCGCATCGGCAGCGGCACCTCGTTGTGGATCGGCGAGCAGGTGAGCTGGTAGACCGGCGTGGTCATGGCATGACCGAAGTCGGCGCGGGCCACGTAGGAGTGGTGGACGTCACCGGAGAGGACGCTGATCGAGGCGGGCGCCGCGTACACCCCGCCGGCGCCGATCCGGTGCCCCTCGGCGGCCGGATCGCCCTCGCCGAGCCGCCGGAACAGCTCGCCCAGCGCCGCGAACGACCTACCGAACGCGGCCCAGTGCTCCAGGTCGAAGGCCCGCCGGATCTTCTCGCCGAGCGCGGCGGCCCGGGGCCGGTGCGACTCGGCGAGCCGTTCGTTCCACGCCTCCAGGTAGTGGATGGCCGGCGGCATGAGCCACGGCAGCGACGAGCCGATCACCAGGTGGTCGTAGTCGCCGTGGGCCCGGTCCAGGAACCAGTCCCACTCGGCGGGCGGCAGCATCGCCCGGGCGCCCGGGGTGAGGATCCGGTTGCAGCGGTTGTCCAGCACCACGATCCGGGTCCGGCCCAGATCGAGGGCGAAACTCCACTGGTACGGCACATCGGTGTTCTCCGCCGACTCCGGCTCGTCCACCCGGTGACCGAACTCGCGCAGCAACTCGGTGGCGTCCCCGGCGGCGGAGACCTTCTGGAACAGCGGGTCGGCGGCCAGCTCGTCCGGGCTCAGGTTGCCCAGGTGCTGGTAGATCCAGTACGAGGCGAGGCCACCGGAGATCCGCTCCCGCCACCACGGCTCCCGGGCCATGTCGGCGCGCCAGGAGGCCGAGGTGTTCCAGTCGTCGATCAGCTCGTGGTCGTCGAAGATCATCACGCTCGGCACGGTGCTGAACAGCCAGCGCACCTCCGGGTCACGCCAGGATTCCAGGTACAGCTTCGTGTACTCCTCGAAGGAGACCACCTGGTTCTCCGGGCCGGCGTGACCGTCGCGGCGACGGCGGCGCAGGAAGCGGCGCACCTTGGCCGAGGTCTCGTCGGCGTACACCTGGTCGCCGAGCAGGATCAGCAGGTCGGGGCGCTGGGTGGGGTCGGTCGCCAGACGGCGGGCGTAGGCGTCCAGCGCGTCCGGGGGCAACCGGCGGCTGCTCGCCTGCGGGGTGGCCTCCCGGCACGAGCCGAAGACCAGGCTCACCGGCTGCGCACGGTCGTCGGCGGCCCGGGTGCGGATCACCGGCGGCGGCTGCTCCGCGCCGTCCTCCGGCCAGACCTGCCGGTCGTCGAGGAACAACCGGTACGGATTCGCGGAATCCGGGGACAGGCCGTCCACCACCACGAGAGCGTAATGATGCCCGTACGCCGAAAAGGTCTGCGCCGAGCCGGCGCCCGAGCTCTCCACCTCGACCCGCACCCGGGCGGGCTCGCTGGTCTCCAGCCACAGGGTGGCGCGGTCGTCGACGACCCGGCGAAGCACCGGGCCGATGAGAAGCTGAGCGGTCACCGGACCGGTCCGGGGATGTGCCGCATGGGGGGTCCTCCACGCTGTTGAGGGGGCGCCCCATCCTCCGACAGGACAGCCCGGGATCGCCAGTGCGTGACCTCTCCCACGGCCGGACGGCTCATCTGTCAGGATTCGGGCATGGAATACGTGGTCGCCGCAGTGATCCTTCTCGTCGTCCTGGTCGTGGGCGCGGTCGGGCTGGTGGTGCCGAGGATGCGCCGCCGCGAGCTCCCGCCGCCGCCCGCGCCGGGCTCGACCACCACCCTGGAGCGCCCGCCCGCCGCGCCCACGGTGCCGCCGGTCGAGGAGGAGATCCCGCCGCTCATCGAGCCGTCCGCGCCGGTCGTCGCGGAGGAGCCGCCGGCGCCGGTGGTCCTCGAGGAACCGGTCCTCGAGAAGCCGGAGCCCTCGGTCGGCCGCCTGGTCCGGCTGCGCGCCCGGCTGGCCCGATCGCAGACGGTGCTCGGCCGGGGCCTGCTCAGCGTGCTCTCCCGGGACCATCTGGAGGACGACGACTGGGACGAGATCGAGGAGAGCCTGATCACCGCGGACGTGGGGGTCGAGGCCACCCAGGTGATCGTCGAGCGGCTCAAGGAGCGGGTCCGGATCCTCGGCACCCGGACCGTCTCCGAGGTGCGCGACCAGCTCACCGAGGAACTCGTCGCCGCCCTCGAACCGGACCTGGACCGCAGCCTGCGGACCGCCCCGCACGACGGCCGGCCCGCCACGGTCCTGGTCGTCGGCGTGAACGGGGCCGGCAAGACCACCACCTGCGGCAAGATCGGCCGGGTGCTGATCGCCGACGGCCGTACCGTGCTGTTCGGCGCGGCCGACACGTTCCGGGCGGCGGCCGCCGACCAGATCCAGACCTGGGGTGAGCGGGTCGGCGCCGAGACCGTCCGCGGCCCGGAGGGGGGAGACCCGGCCAGCGTGGCGTTCGACGCCGTGAAGCGGGGCATCGACACGGGCGTGGACACCGTGCTGATCGACACCGCGGGCCGCCTCCAGAACAAGGTCGGCCTGATGGACGAGCTGGGCAAGGTCAAGCGGGTGGTGGAGAAGCACGGCCCGGTCGACGAGACGCTGCTCGTGCTGGACGCCACCACCGGGCAGAACGGTCTCGAGCAGGCCCGGGTCTTCACCGAGGTGGTGGACGTCACGGGGGTGGTGCTCACGAAACTCGACGGCACCGCCAAGGGTGGCATCGTCATCGCCGTGCAGCGGAAACTCGGAATCCCGGTCAAGCTGGTGGGACTGGGCGAGGGTCCGGACGATCTGGCGCCGTTCGAGCCCGCCGCGTTCGTGGAGGCCCTCCTTGGTGGGGACGCGTAGGCTCCCCAGTGAGTCGAGTCGTCTGATTGTGGGAGGCCGTGAGTGACGCATGAGCCGGTGCGCGAGATACCGCTGCACGGTGGCAACGTCAGCACGGTCTCCCGGATCGGCGACACCGTCCGGCGCAACGCGGGGCCGTGGACGCCCGCCGTGCACGCCCTGCTGCATCACCTGGAGCGGGTCGGGTTCACCGGCTCGCCGCGGGCCCTCGGGATGGACGAGAAGGGCCGGGAGGTCCTCTCCTACCTGGACGGCGAGTGCGGGGAGTACCCTCTCGCGCCCCACTGGGTGACCGAGGAGGCGCTGGTCACCGTCGCCACCATGCTCCGGATGTTCCACGACGCGCAGTACGGTTTCGTCCCACCGCCCGGCGCGGTCTGGCGCTCGTTCGGGCCGCCCCCGCCGGACACCGAGGTGATCTGCCACCACGACGCCGCCCCGCACAACGTGGTGTGGCGGCCGGACGGGACACTCGCGCTGATCGACTTCGACCTGTCCTCGCCCGGGTCCCGGCTCTACGACGTGGCCTACGCGGCGTGGACCTGGGTGCCCCTGTTCAGCGACCGGGACTCGTACACGCTGGGGTGGAAACGGCCCAACCGGCCGCGGCGGCTGCGGTTGTTCGCGGACGCGTACGGGCTGATCCCGCGGGACCGGCACCGGCTGGTGCGGACCATCCGGAAGCGGATCGTCGACCACGTCGAGGGGATCCGGCGGATGGCCGCGGCCGGTGATCCGGCGTTCGTCCGGATCGTGCACAAGGGCCACCTGCGCCGCCCGATGCGCGATCTCCGCCTGCTCGATTACGAGCGCCACATTCTCGAGTACGCGCTGCGCTGAGCCCCGGAAGTGTCCCGAGCCGGGCGAAAACGGCGATATCGTCGCAGCTCAGAGGGCTTGATCACACCGACTGTGAGTTTTTCTTCACACGTCGGAAACAACGCGTGACGTTCTGGAAATCGCGTGTAGACCGTGCTCGAAACAGCCGACCGGAAGGCTTCCCGCCGAACCGGCCGACAGGCGACGTTGCCCCAGGTCCGGTGTGTGAGGACACCTTATTCCGAGAGGAGGCAGCGTGGAGATCAACACCGGCAATACCGCCTGGTTGCTCCTGTCGTCTGCGCTCGTTTTGCTCATGACACCCGGTCTGGCGCTGTTCTACGGTGGCCTCAACCGGTCCAAGGGCGTCCTGAACATGATGATGATGAGCTTCTCCGCCATCGGGCTCGTCAGCGTTCTGTGGGTCGTCTACGGCTTCACCCTCGCCTTCGGCGTCAACGAGAGCGCGGGCCTTCAGAACATCATCGGCAACTTCGACTACCTCGGTACCGATGTTGCCAAGATCAGTGAGGAGTGGCTGTTCTTCGGGGCCAACACCGGCATCCCGACGTACGCCTTCCTGGTCTTCCAGATGATGTTCGCCGTCATCACCGTCGCGCTGATCAGCGGCGCGGTCTCGGACCGCATGAAGTTCGGCGGCTGGGTCCTCTTCGCGCTCGGCTGGTTCAGCCTGGTCTACATCCCGGTCGCCCACATGGTCTGGGGTGGCGGCTTCATCGGCACCACGATCCGCGCCCTCGACTTCGCCGGTGGTACCGCGGTGCACATCAACGCCGGTGCCGCGGCCCTGGCCCTGGTGCTGGTGCTCGGTAAGCGCATCGGGTGGCCGAAGGAGAACATGCGGCCGCACAACGTGCCGTTCGTGGCCCTCGGCGCCGGCCTGCTGTGGTTCGGCTGGTTCGGCTTCAACGCCGGCTCCGAGCTGACCGTCGACGGCACCACCGTCATCGCCTTCATCAACACCCAGGTCGCCACCGCGGCCGCGCTCCTCGGCTGGGTCGCCGTCGAGTGGATCCGGGACCGCAAGCCGACCCTGGTCGGCGCCTCCTCCGGCGCGGTCGCCGGTCTGGTCGCGATCACCCCCGCCTGTGGCTTCGTCGCCCCGCTGCCGGCCGTGCTCATCGGTCTGGTCGCCGGTGCGGTCTGCGCCCTCGCGGTCGGCCTCAAGTACCGGTTCGGCTACGACGACTCGCTCGACGTGGTCGGCGTCCACTTCGTCGGCGGCTGGATCGGCTCGCTGGCGATCGGCCTCTTCGCCACCGACGCCGTCAACTCCGGCATCACCGACGAGAAGATCCTCAACGCCAGCAACGGTCTCTTCTACGGCGGCGGCGCCACCCAGCTGCTCCGCCAGTTCGAGGGGAGTGCCCTGGTCACGGTCTACTCCTTCGGTGTCGCGCTGGTCCTCGCCCTCGTCCTCAAGGCCGTCAAGCTCCTGCGCGTCAGCGAGGAGTCCGAGGTCGGCGGCATCGACATCGCCGCACACGGCGAGACCGGCTACGAGTTCACCCCGGCCGCGGGCTCCGGCAACGGCGGCGCGTTCGCTCTCGCCGGTATCGGCCAGAAGGAGACCGTGGACGCTGACGGCAAGGCTTCCGTCAGCCAGAAGGTTTCCGGCTAAATTCCCCCGATGGCTGCACCGATGGAAGGACTGAGCATGAAGCTGGTGACCGCGGTCATCAAGCCGTACCAGCTCGACGCGGTGAAGGAGGCTCTGCACGCCCTGGGCGTCGCCGGGCTCACCGTGAGCGAGGTACAGGGATATGGCCGGCAGAAGGGCCACACCGAGGTGTACCGGGGCGCCGAGTACACCGTCGAGTTCCTGCCCAAGATCAAGGTCGAGGTGCTGACCGACGAGATCGACGTCGAGAAGATCGTCGACGCCATCGTCACCTCCTCGCGGACCGGCAAGATCGGCGACGGCAAGGTCTGGGTCACCTCGATCGACGAGGTGGTCCGGGTTCGTACCGGCGAGCGCGGCCTCGACGCCCTCTGAGCCGATGACGAATCCGTTGAGCGAGCCGCCGGCCCCTCCGGCGCGCCCGGCCGCAGGCGGCTCGCTCGACAAGCTCAAGGAACACATCGGCACCGCCGCCCGCGACGAGCGGGCGGCGGCGCTCGACGTCTGGCTCAGGCAGCTCTTCCCGTCCCACCTGCCCGGGGTGAGCCTCCTCGCGGTCGGCGGGCTCGGCCGGCGCGACTGCGCGCCGTACAGCGACCTCGACCTGGTGCTGCTGCACCGCGGCGCGGCCGGCATCGACCGGATCGCCTCCGCCCTCTGGTACCCGATCTGGGACGCCCGCCTCGGCCTGGACCACTCGGTGCGGACCCTCCCCGAGGCGCTGTCCGTCGCCCACGACGACGTGAAGGTGGCACTCGGCCTGCTCGACGCCCGGCACGTGGCGGGCGACGCGGCCCTCTCCGAGGAACTGATCGCGGCCGCCTCGGACCAGTGGCGGCGGACCGCGGTACGCCTCGTGCCGCAGCTCAAGGAACTCACCACCGCCCGCTGGACCAGCCACGGCGAGCTGGCCTTCCTGCTCGAGGGCGACCTCAAGGAGGCGTCCGGCGGGCTGCGCGACGTCACCCTGCTGCGCGGCGTCGGCCGGGCCGGGATCGCCGACACCATGCGGCCCGCCGTGCGCGCCGCCACGCTGCGCCTGCTCGACACCCGTGACGCCCTGCACCTGGCGGTCGGCCGCCGGGTGGACCGGCTCGTCGCCCAGGAGCGCAAAGCCGTCGCCGACCTGCTCGACATCGAGGACCCGGACACGCTGCTGCGCCGGGTGTCCGGTGACGCCCGGACCATCGCGCACGCCGTCGACGACGCCTGGCGCGCCATCGACCGGCTGCGTGGCGGCCGCCGCCGGGGCGGCCCGTCCGGTGCGCCGTCCCGCCGCCCGGTCGCCCGGGACGTCGTCGAACAGGACGGTGAGCTGGTCCTCGCCCGGACCGCCATCGGGCCGGTGCCCGACCCCAGCCTGTCGCTGCGGGTGGCCGCCGCGGCCGCCATCGTGCGGCTGCCCATCGCCCGGGCCACCAGCGAGTGGCTGGCCTCGTTCTGCCCGCCGCTGCCCACCCCGTGGCCACCCGCCGCCCGCGCCGCGCTGGTCTCGCTGCTCGGCTCCGGCCCCGGCCTGCTGCCCGCCTGGGAGACCTGCGACCGGTACGGCCTGATCGACGCCTGGCTGCCCGAGTGGGCCCGGATGCGCAGCCTCCCGCAGCACCACCCGATCCACCGGTACACCCTCGACCGGCACCTGGTGCAGACCGCGTACGAGGCGACCGCCTACACCCGCGAGGTGGACCGGCCCGACCTGCTGCTGATCGGCGCGCTCCTGCACGACGTCGGCAAGGGGCTGCCGGGCGACCACAGCATCGTGGGCGCCCCGATCGCCGCCGAGATCGCCACCCGGATCGGCCTGCCGCCCGCCGACGTCGCCACCGTCGAGAAGATGGTCCGGCTGCACCTGCTGCTGCCCGACGTGGCCACCCGCCGCGACCTGAGCGACCCGAAGACCATCTCCACGGTCGCCGGGGCGATCGGCGACCCGGCCACCGTCGACCTGCTGCACGCGCTGGCCCGGGCCGACTCGCGGGCCACCGGTCCGGCCGCCTGGTCGGACTGGAAGGGCCGGCTGATGGCCGAGCTGGTCGGCAAGGTGCAGACCGCCCTCGACACCGGCGCCCTCCCGGAGCCGCCGGAACCCGACCCGGAACTGCTCGACGGGACGCTGCCGGTGGTGCACCTGGACGGCGACCGGGTCGCGGTGGCCGCCGCCGACCGGCGCGGGCTGCTCGCCGGGGTGGCCGCCTGCCTGGCCATGCACCGGCTCGACGTGGTGGGCGCCAACACCGTCACGGTGGGCGGGCGGGCCATCGTCGAATTCTACACCCAACCGCGGTACGGGTCGCCGTACGATCCGGTTGCTCTCGCGGCCGATCTGCGCCGGGTCGGCGCAGGCGACGTCTCGGTGACCCAGCGGGTCCGCGCCCGCGCGATGAGCGCGCGCGGCGGCACCGCCTCGCCCCGGGTGGTCTGGCAGCGCGACGTGGCCACCGACGCGGTCGTGCTGGAGCTGCGCGCGGCCGACTCGCCCGGCCTGCTGTACCGGGTGACGCACGCACTCGACGAGGCCGGCGCGGAGATCCGGGCCGCCCGCATCTCCACGCTCGGCACCGACGTGGTGGACGCGTTCTACCTGGTCGGCACCTGGTCCCCGGCCGACCGGGACCGGGTGGCGGCGGCCGTCCTGGCAGCGGTCTAGCGTCACCCGGGCCGTCGCCCCGGCGTTGATCCGAGCGGATCATCACGGGTACGGACGGAGAGCCGATGGCTGACGCGCAGCCGGTCGCATTGCTGGACGATCACGTGGCCCTGGCGGGCGCCGGGGCGGAGGTTTCGCTGCCGAACTCGGCGATGCGCACCCGCTCGGTGGCGGCCCGCCGGGTCCTGGCCCGCGCGGCCGGCGTCGACCTCGAGGAGGCGCTGGAGGCGGCCCGGGCGGGCGACGCGCGCCGGCTGCGGCGCCGGGCCGACCCCGCACGTCTCGCCGGGCTGGCGCAGACCATCGCCCTCCAGGAGGAGCTGCCCGGTGACCGGGACGACGCGCTGGCCCTGTACGGGCTGCTGCGGTCCGCCCTCCCGCCCGAGCACCAGGCCCTGCACACCCAGCTGGTCTACGCCTGGCAGGGCCCGGAGAAGGCCCGGGAGCTGCTCGGGGCGTACCGGCGGATCCCGGCCCCGGCCCGGGAGGCCCTGGAGATCGACCTGGCCAACCCGTACGCCGGTGGATCGGTCCCGGAGGAGGTCTGGCTGGCCCGGTTCGGCCGGCTCTTCCCGGACCCGCCGCCGGTGCTGACGGCCGCCCCCGAACGGACCCCGTTCGACCGGCTCGCCGGATCGGCCGGGCAGCCCGCGGAGACGGGTGGCGAGCGGGTCACGGTCGTGGTGACCTCGTACCGGCCCGGGCCGGGCCTGCTCACCGCGGTCCGGTCGATCGCCGCCCAGTCCTGGCCGGACCTGGAGATCATCGTGGTGGACGACGCGTCGCCGCCCGAGCACGACGCCGTCCTGGCCGCCGCCGAGGACCTGGACCCCCGGGTGCGACTGGTCCGGCTGCCGGAGAACGGGGGCACCTACGCGGCCCGCAACGCCGGGCTGGAGGTGGCCCGCGGCGACTTCGTCACCTTCCAGGACTCCGACGACTGGTCGCATCCGCGCCGGGTCGAGCTGCAACTGCGGCCACTGCTCGACGACCCCTCCGTGGTGGCGTCCACCTCGGAGGGGCTCAGCGTCACCGATCAGCTGGTGATGACCCGCCCGGGGATCCGGCGCGGCCGGGTCAACGTGTCGTCGCTGCTGTTCCGCCGGGAGCCGGTGATCGGGCGGATCGGCTGGTTCGACGAGGTGCGCAAGGCCGCCGACTCGGAGTTCCTGGAGCGGATCCAGAAGGCCTTCGGCAAGCGGGCGGTCCGGCGGGTCAGCCGTACGCTGGCCCTGATCCGGCTCTCCGAGGGCTCCCTGTCGCGGGCCGAGATCCGGGCCTACTGGATGCACCCGGCGCGGACCGCGTACATGTCGGCGTACCGGTGCTGGCACGCCTCGGCCGGTCCGCTGCACCGGGCCCGGTCCGGCGCCGACCGCCCGTTCGTGGCGCCGGCGCACCTCAGCGGCGGCACGGCGGCCCGCCGGTACGACGTCGTGGTCGCCGCCGACTGGCGGTTCCTGGCCGGGGTCCAGCGGTCCGCGCTCGCCGAGATCGCCGCCCTGCGCGAGTCCGGCCGAACGGTCGCGATCCTGCACCTGGAGGCGCTGCGCTCGGTGCACCGGCAGCGTCGTGGCCTCAGCCCCGGGGTGCAGCGCCTGATCAACGCCGGCCGGCTGGACCAGGTGCTGGAGACCGACCCGGTCGAGGTCGGGATGGTGCTGGTCCGGCAGCCGGAGGTGCTCCAGTTCGCGCCGGAAGACGGCTGCCGGATCCGGCCCGGCCGGCTGCTCGTGGTGGCCGACCGGGCGCCGGCCCGCCGGGACGGCGCCGACCGCCGGTACACCGTGGACGCGGCCGGCGCGGCGGCCACCCGGCTCTTCGGCGCCGCCCCCCTCTGGTGCCCGCAGGACCGGGGCGTACGCGCACTGCTGGACGGCGTGGAGCTGACCGCCTTCGACCTGCCGGCCGTGATCGAGCCGCACGACGTGGCCCGTCCACTTCCCGATCCGCACGGCCCGGCCGTGATCGGCACCGACCTGTGCGACGCCGGCGAGTGGCCCGCCGACCTGGCAGCGGCGCTGGACGTGCCGCGCCGCTGCGCCGGGGCCGACGTCCGGCTCCGGCTGCCGGAGAGCCCGCTGCGGCCGTCCGGCGTGCCCGCGTCGTGGCTGGTCTACGAGGCGGCCGACCTGGACCCCCGGACGTTCGCCGCGCAGCTCGACTTCTACCTGCACTTCCCCCCGGAGGAGGCGGTCGAGCTGGTGTCCCGGCCGGCCCTGGAGGCGGCCGCCACCGGCTGCGTGGTGCTGGTGCCGCCGCGTCTCACGGCCGCGTTCGGCGACGCCGCGGTGCCCTGCGCCCCGGCCGACGTGCCGGCCCTGCTGCGCCGCTACCAGTCCGATCCGGACCTCTACACCGCGCAGAGCCGGCGGGCCCGGACCGCCGTCGAACGCGACTATCGCCCCGGGCTTCTGGCCGAGCGGATCGGCACTCTGCTCCCGAGTGCGCCGGCCGAGGGCGTAACGAGGCCGCGATCCGCCCCGTTACCCCGGGGGAAGTGCACCCAGGAGGAGTTGTCAGCATGAGCACCCTGAGCCGAACACGTCGCCGGCTGCCGCGTTTGACCAGCCCGCAGATCGCGGTGCCGGTGTCCGCCGGCGTCCTCTGCGCCGGGGCCGTGGCCACCGCGGTCACCGGGTACGACAGGATCGCCGTCTCCCTGCTCGCGCTGCTCGGCGGCGTGATCGTGGCCGGGCTGCTGCTGGTGTACCGGCGTCTCGCCAAGGTGCAGAAGGCCGGCGTCGCCGCCCAGCGGGACCTGCGGACCACGGTCGAGGAGATGCAGCGCCGCCTGATCGCCGCCGTGGAGCGGGAGCGGCTCACCGCCGGCGACCGGCACCTGGAGCTGGCCGAGGCGGTCGCCCGGGTCCGGCAGCTCACCGAGCGCAAGGCCGGCTCCGCCCAGGTGCTCTCGCTGCCCCGCGAGTTCGAGGCGACCGTCCAGCTGTTCCAGGGCTTCACCCCGCGCGCGCCGATGCCGTCGTCCGGTGACTTCGCGCTCAACCCCACCGGCCTGCTGGAGCTGCTGCACCTGATCCGGACCCGCAAACCGCGCCTGGTCCTGGAACTGGGCAGCGGCACCTCGTCGGTGTGGATCGCCTACGTGCTGGAGAAGTCCGGTGGCAAGCTCGTCTCGCTGGACCACGAGCCGGGGTACGCGAACCGGACCCGGCAGGCGCTGACCGCCCACGGGCTCACCAAGGTCGCCGTGGTGCGCGACGCACCGCTCGCCCCGGTCAACATCGAGGGCCGCGACTACCCCTGGTACGACCCGGAGGCGCTGGCCGACCTGCACGACATCGACTTCGTGCTGATCGACGGCCCGCCCGCGGCGGTCGGCGCGGACGCCCGCTTCCCGGCCCTGCACATGATCGAGAAGCGGCTCGCCGACCGGGCCACCGTGGTCTTCGACGACGCCGGGCGGCCCGACGAGCAGGCCGCGCTGGCCGCCTGGACGGAGCGGTACGACGGGCTGACCCGGGAGGGTGAGCTGCTCGGCCGGCACGCCGTGCTGGCGTTCGCCCGGCCGCCGGCGATGGCCGCCACCCGCGGCTGAGCATGACCGTCACGCTGCCCGGGCGCCGGAACCGTCCGGCGCCCGCCGCGGCGCACCCGGCGTACCGGGGCGACATCGAGGGGCTGCGCGCCGTCGCGGTGCTGCTCGTCGTCCTGGCCCACGTGGGCGTGCCCGGGGTGGCCGGGGGGTTCCTCGGCGTCGACGTCTTCTTCGTCGTCTCCGGGTTCCTGATCACCACGCTCCTGCGCCGGGAGATCGCGTCGACCGGGCGGGTCGATCTGGTGCGGTTCTACGCACGCCGGGCCGTCCGGCTGCTGCCGGTGGCCACCCTGGTGATCCTGGTGAGCCTGGCCGGCGCCTGGCTCTGGGCGCCGCCCAGCCGGTTCGCCTCGTTCGCGCACGACGCGCTGGCCGCCGCCACCTACACGATGAACCTGCGTCTCGCCGGCGCCGAGACCGACTACTTCGGGGACCCGGCGCCGTCGCCGTTCCAGCACTTCTGGTCACTGGCCGTGGAGGAGCAGTTCTACCTGGCCTGGCCGCTGATCCTCCTGCTGGCCCGGGGGCGGTGGGCGCTGGGCGTACTCACCGCCGGCACGGTCGCCTCGTTCGCCTGGAGCATGTCAAAAACCGGATATTTCGGTACGGAGGGGAGGGCCTGGGAACTCGGCGCCGGCGCGATCCTCAGCTACCTGGCGTTCCGGCGGGAACTGCCGTGGCTCGGCTGGACCGGGCTCGCGGCCGTCCTGCTCGGGGCGGTCACCGCCGACGAGAGCCACACCTTCCCCGGGCTCGCGGTCGCCGGCGCCGTCGCCGTCATCGCCGCGAACGGCAACCGGCTGCTGGAGACGGCGCCGATGCGCTGGCTCGGCCGGATGTCCTACGGCTGGTACCTCTGGCACTGGCCGCTGCTGCTGCTCGCGCCCGCCGGCCTCGCCGCCCGGACCGCCGCCGCCACCGTCGCGCTGGGACTCGCCGTCGCGAGCCACCACCTGCTGGAGAACCCGGTACGTCACCACCGCCTGTGGGCGGTACACCCCCGTCGCGGCCTGTTCCTCGGGCTCGGCCTGTCCGCCGCGGCCGCCGCCATCGCCGGCGCCGGCATGACCCACCCGCCGGCCGTCCCCGCCAAGGGCACCGCCGCCGACGCACGGCGGGCCGTCGCCGCGGCCGGGAACCCGGCGATCACCCTGAACCGGCTGCTCCTCGCCGGGCAGACCGCCACCGACCTGCCGCGAAATCTCAACCCCACGCTGGCGGGCGCGGCCCGGCAGCGGCTCGCCCCGCAACTCGACGGCTGCCACGTCGGGCTGTCCGGACCGTTCCGGCCGAAGAGCGACTGCGCCTACGGCGACCGCGCCTCGAACCGGGTGGTGGTGCTGTTCGGCGACTCGCACGCCCTCCAGTGGTTCCCCACCATGGAGGCGCTCGCCCGGCGGCACGGCTGGCGGCTCCACAGCTTCACCCGCAGCTCGTGCAGCCCGGCCGAGATCGCCGTCAACGAGCGCCGGGCCCAGGCCCGCTACCTGGAGTGCGACGACTGGCGGCGGGAGGTGCTGACCCGGATCGCGCGACTGCGGCCCGGGCTCGTGGTGGTCTCGTCCAGCGTCAACTACCGGCAGGTGCTGGCCGACCCGTCGGCCGACCCGGACGCCGTCTGGCAGACCGGCTGGGTACGCACCCTGGCCGCCCTCAAGCGCGCCTCCCGGAACGTGACGATGCTGGTCGACACGCCGTTCCTCACGGTGGTGCCGGCCGACTGCCTGAGCACCCGGTCGACGTCGATCGCCGGCTGCGCCGCCCCACGCCGGGACGTGCTGCCCGAGCCGCGGTGGCGGGAGATCCAGCGCGCCACCGCGGTGGCCGCCCGGATCCCGGTGGTCGACCCGGTGCCGTGGCTGTGCGCCGCGAAGTGCCCGCTCGTGGTCGGGGACACCCTGGTCTACCGGGACAGCAATCACCTGACGGAGGCGTACGCCAAGGTCGTCGCCCCGTTGATGGAGCCGCACCTGCCGCGGGTGTGAGACGGGGCGTGCCCCCGCCCGTGGGGTGACGGACGGGGGCACGCGCGCGGTGCGGGGGCACCGCGCGGGCCGGGAGGGGGTTCCGGCCCTGCCCCCTTCTCATCGGCGGCCGCCGCGCGGGCTCGATCGTTACGTCGGGTGCCTTCCCGTCACCACCCGGTTGCGGTGGACGGCCCGTCACCCCTTGAGGAAGGCGGTGACCGCGTCCCCGTAGCGGGCGTGGGCGTGATGGGACTCGGCGAAGGCCAGGCCCTGCTCGCTCTGGGCGAGCAGGGCGGCCCGGTCGCCGTGCAGGCGGGTGATCACGGCCGGGACGTCCTCGGCGGTGGCGTAGACGGCCGCCGGGCCGAAGTCGGGGCTGAACCGGTGCGGCAGGACCGGCACGCAGCCGGCCGCCATGGCGATCAGCACCTCGGGGCAGCCCGGGTCGGCCGGGTCGTCGTCCGGCGGCACGTGCAGGTAGAAGTCCAGCTGGTGGAGGAATCCGCGGGTGTCCAGGTCGGATGAGCGGTAGACCAGCCAGCCGCGGTCCGGCTTCTGGGCCGGGCGGTTGAGGTCCAGCATCCGGACGTCGACCTGCGGGGACCGGGGCAGGATGCCGCGCAGCCGCTGCCATTCCGCCGGGCCGCCCGTGCAGATCCGGCCGATCACCGGGCGGTCGGCGCGCGGGCCGGGCCGGTGCAGCTGCCAGCGGCGCAGGTCGACGGTGCCGGGCACGTCGGCGGCGGTGAGCCGGGCGCCGAACGGGCCGGCGGTCAGGCAGGCGCGGGACGACGGTCCGGTGGGCGCCCACAGCGGCTCGACGCCGAACAGCCGACGGGCCTCCGCGGCGCAGTGGGCGGCGGCCGGAGCCCACGCCGGGTCGGACTCGATGACCACCCGGTCGCCGCGGACCCCGGACGGGGTGCCGGGCGCGAACCCGAGCCCGGCCGGGCCGTGCACCAGGATCAACCGGGCGTGCACCTCGTCGGAGAGCACCACCTGGTCCACCTCCCCGGCGTTGATCATCTGTTGCAGGGCGGGATCGATCCGGGCCGGGCGGCCCGCGACGCCGCTCAGCTCGTCGAGGTGCAGGACGGCGACCGTGCGGCCGGGCCGGAGCGCCGCCCGTACCCGCTCGGCGACCGGCCAGGCCAGGTCGCCGCGGGTCCGCCAGTCACCGGCCAGGATGACGTCGAAGGTGGACCGCCGGTCCGCCGCGTCCCCGGCCAGACCGCGGGGCACGGCGAACGGCCGGTGCTGCGGCGCGCTCGGCCGGACCGCCGGTTCCTGCCCGGCGGCGACCCGGGTGTGCCAGGCCTGGAAGGCGGAGAGGTACGCGTGCCGCGCCGGGATCATCCAGCCCGGCCCGATGTCGGTGCCGGACAGCGACCCGGCGCCGAGGCGGATCAGGGCCAGCGGCTCGGTGTCCAGGTGCCGTACGGCGGGGCGGCCGAAGACGGCACGGGCGCGTTCCACGTACTCGGCGTCGGCGCCCTTGCGTACCGGGTCGAGGTAGCCGAGCCGCTCCAGGGCGGCCTCCCGGCGGATCATCAGCGACGACAGGTTGTACGACCGGAACTCGGCGAATCCCGGACGGGTCACCACCAGGTCCTCGGTCACCCGGATGGCCGCCGAGGTGGTCGCCACCGGTCCGTCCGCGGCGAGCAGCGGGGTGACCTGGCGTTCCAGCCGCAGCGGGTGGGACCAGTCGTCGGAGTCCTGGAAGGTGACGAACTCGCCGCTCGCGCGGTCGAGGCCGGTGTTGCGGGCCCGGTAGGTGCCGCCGTTGACGGGCATCCGGATGATCCGCACCCGCGGGTCCAGCTGCGCCGCCCGGGCCAGCACCGCCCCGTACGCGTCCCCGGACCCGTCGTCGACGACCAGGATCTCGTGGTTGGTCCAGCTCTGCGCCACCAGGGACCGGACCGCCGTGATCAGTTCCGGTCCCGGCCGGTACGTCGTGACGATCGTGGTGATCCGGTGCGCCGACCCGGTGCGGGTCACGGTCCCGGACCGGATCCGGTCGAAGGAGGTCGCCGCCGCCTCGCCGTCCAGCGACAGCCCCGGTGCGGGCAGCAGCCCGGCGAACCGGCCCGGCCACTCGTCCTTGGTGGCCAGGTCGACGACCAGCGCCTCACGGACCGGCGCGGGCACGTCCGGGTAGTCGGCGAGCAGCTTGGCGACGCGGACCGGGTCGCCGGCCGCGAACGCGATCTGGGCGTGCAGCCCCTGATGCAGGGGCGCCACCCCGGCCGGCCCGAAGGTACGCAGCAGCGAGTCGAACAGGGCCAGCCCGTCGGAGCGGTCGCCGGGGTACAGATCCTGGCACGCCACCACCCGGGCCAGCTCGCCGAGCGTCCACGGGTCGGCGTCCTGGAACAGCCGCCCCTCCCGCGCGGCGGCGACCAGTTCGTCGGCGGAGCGGCGGGCGGTGGCGTACGCCAGTAGTGTCCGGGCCGCCGCCGACCGTGTGTGCAGGGCGGCCGTGGCCGGCCCGGTGGGCGCCACCGCGGTCAGTTGCCGCCAAGAGCGTTCCAGCAGTTCCCTGCCGTACGCGTCCGGTGTCGTGTGCTGCCTGCGCAAGGACCCCCCTCAACTGTCGGCAGGATCAACGCGCCGGGGCGGGGGAGCGTGACGCCGGGCGTGGACGGTTCGTTGATCCGACCATGACCGCGACCGTCCACGACGTGGCGATCCTCTCGGATTTCCGGTACCCGGGTGGCACCTCGGCGAGCATCGCCGCCGAGATCCGCGCCCAGGCCCGGGCCGGGCTCACCACGGTGCTGGTGCACGTGAGGTCGCCGCACCTCAAACAGAACCGGCCGTTCCATCCGCTGCTCACCGAGCTGATCAAGGATGGGTCGGCGTACCTGGCGGCCGAGGGGGAGGAGGTCACCGCACGGCTGCTGGTGGTCCGGCAGCCCCGGATCTTCACCGAGGACCTGAGGAGCGTGCCGCCGATCCGGGCCGGGCGCGCCGTGATGGTGCTCAACCAGGCGCCCGGCGACGCCGGTGATCCGGCCCGCTACTACGCCTTCGCGGCCGTCCGGCAGCGGGTCCAGGGATACTTCGGGGCCGGCATCGAGTGGGCGCCGATCAGCCCGCAGGTGCGCGCCGAGGTGCTCCGGGCCGACCCGGGCGCGACCCTCACCGGCGCCGACTGGCACGAGATCATCGACGGGTCCGAGTGGTGGACCGACCGGCCCGGCCCGGTCAGCGCGGTCCCGGTGATCGGCCGGCACGGACGGCCCGACCCGGTGAAGTGGCCGCGGACCGTGCCGGAGCTGCTCCAGGCCTACCCGGACACACCCGGCATGCGGGTCCGCATCCTCGGCGGCGGCGAACTGGCCGTGGAGAAGCTCGGCCGCACCCCGGCGAACTGGGAGATCATCGAGTTCGGCACCCAGGAGCCGGCCGAGTTCCTGCGCGGGATCGACTTCTTCGTCTACTTCCACGACCCCGACCTGATCGAGGCGTTCGGGCGGACCATCATGGAGGCGATGGCGGCCGGCGTACCGGTGGTCATCGGTGAGCACTTCCGGCCACTGTTCGGCGACGCGGCGCTCTACACCACCCCCGAGGGCGTGGTCCCGCTGGTCCGCTCCCTGTACGCCGACCCCGGCCGCTACCGTGCCGTGGCGCTGCGGGCCCGCGAGTTCGTCGAGACCCGGTTCGGCTACCCGTCGCACCTGGTCCGGCTGGCCGACCGCGGCGTACGCCCGGGCGCCCCGCCACCCCCGGCGCTGGACCCGCCGCCGCCCCCGCCACCCGGTGCGGTGCTGCTGGTCAGCGACAACGGGGTCGGCCTCGGCCACCTGTCCCGGCTGATGGCGATCGGCCGGCGGCTGCCCGGCGACACCCCGGTGGTGGTCGCCACCCAGTCGCACGGCGCCCTGGTGGCCCACAAGGAGGGGTTCCTCACCGAGTACATCCCGTCCCGTTCGGTGCTCAACCTGCCCCGCAGCGGCTGGGCCGAACTGCTGCGCAGCCGCCTCGAGTACCTGATCGAGCTGCACCGCCCGGCCGTCGTGGCCGTGGACAGCGTGCCGCACGACGGCATCGTCGCGGCGGCCCGGGCCCATCGCGGGATCACCTGGGTGTGGGTGCGCCGCCCGATGTGGCGGCGTGACACCGGCGCCGAGTGGATCGAGCGGCGGGACGCCTTCGACCACGTCCTGGAGCCGGGCGAGTTCGCGGCCGCCGCCGACGAGGGCCCGACCGTCGAGGACCGGGCCGGGGTACGGCTGGTCGGCCCGATCACCTACCTCGACCCGGACGAGCTGGCCGAGCCGGCGGACGCCCGGCAGGCCCTCGGCATCGAACCGGACCGGCCGGCCGCCCTGCTCCAGCTCGGCGCCGGCAACATCAACGACATCGCGTCGCCGGTCGCCCGGATCGCCCGGCACCTGCGCGACGCCGGTTTCCAGCTGGTGCTGGCCGAGTCGGCGATCGCCACCGAGCCGATGCCCCCGGTGGAGGGGGCGCAACTCGTGAAGCTCTACCCGATGAGTCGGTATCTGCGCGGATTCGACCTGGTGGTGAGTGCCTCGGGTTACAACTCGTTCCATGAGCTGATCGCCTTCGGCATCCCGGCCGTCTTCCTGCCCAACCGGGAGACGGCCCTGGACGACCAGGTGAGCCGGGCCCGGTTCGCGGCGGCCGCGGGCGCCGCGCTGATCATCGAGGACCCGGACGGCCCGGACCTGGACCGGGTGCTGGCCCAGGCGGTACGCCCCGACGTCCGGGAGGCGCTGAGCCGTCGCTGCGCCGAGGTGGCCCCGCTCAACGGCGCCGCCGACGCCGCCGGATGGCTGGCGGCGTTCATCGACCGACCGGAGGATGCACGGTGACCGACAGCGGCGAGGAGATGCAGGCGCTCGTGGTCCGGCTGCGTACCGTCGAACAGGAGCGGGACGCCTGGCGGACCCGCTGCGCCGGCCTGGCCGGGGAACGCGACTCCGAACGCGAGCAGGCCCGGCGGCTGCGCGGCAGCGGCTCCTACCGGCTGGGCCGCACCCTGGTCTCCTTCGCGCGGGAGCCGTTGCAGGGCCCGCCGCGGCTGATCCGGCGGCTGGTCGGCCGGATGCGCCGTCGCCCGGACGCGCCGGCGCGCCGCACCCGCACCACCAAACGCCCCCTGCCGGCCCGCCTGTACGTGGCGATGGGCCTGGACCTGCCGGCGCTGGGGGAGTTCGTCCAGACCCTGCGGCGGCGGCTGACCGTCGAACCCGACCACCGGGCCGTGGTGCTCACCGACAACCCGGAGTTCTCGCTGCTGCGCAAGTCCGGCCTGATCCTGGAGTACCTGCCGGACCGGTGGACCTGGGAGCGGCACCGGCCGGACCGGGCCTGGGACGAGGTGCTCGCCGGCCGCCTGTCCCGCCTGTACGCCGAGCACTCCGCCACCCACGTGGTCTTCGTCGACCCGGAACGGCCCCCGGCGCTGACCGACCTGCTGGACGACACAACCCTGTCGGCGCCGGGCTCGTTGCAGCAGACATGACGGCCCAAACCACCGTGATTCCGGCGCTTTCCGCCGTGGCGTCGCCGGTCCCTCCGCCGCAACCACCCCGCCTCTGGGGACACGTGGCCCGGCGCTGCGTGCTCGCGCCGATCGTGGTGCTGGCCCCGCTGCTGGCGGTCGCGCCGTCCCGGGACCACCGGTTCAACGTCTACTGGCACGGCGGTATGTTCCGCGACGACCCGGGCGCGATCGTGTCGCACACCATCGCGAGCGGGGACGCCTACCTGCGGCTCGGCAACTTCCGGCCGCTCGGGCGGATGCTGGAGAAGTCGCTCGACCTGCTCGCCTTCACCGGCACGCAGCAGCTCGGCCTGCCGGTCACGATGACGCTGCGGGCCGTCTCCATCGGTGCGGCGATTCTGCTGGCCCTGGCCCTGGTGCTGTTCGCGGAGAGCGTGCTGACCCGGGGGCGGCTGTTCGGCGGCGCCCCCTCGCGGGTGGCGCTGCTGCTGCCGTACGCCGTCGCCGCCGGGTTCGTGGCGGCCGGCCAGGACAGCACCACGATCCTCTTCGGCGGCCTCTACCTGACCACCGCGGCGCTCGTCCTCACGGTCGCCGCGACGGCCTGCCGGCTGGACCGGCTGCGCTGGTGGGGCGGTGTCCTCGCGGTGACCGCCGGGGCCGCCCTCGCGGTGTTCAACGAGCCCGCCTACTTCGCCGTGCCGCTGGCCACGGCCGCCGTGCTGATCCGCGGCCGGTTCGTGCTCGGGCAGACCGGGCGGGAACTGCTCACCTCGGCCGGGGTGCGGTTCGCCGGCCTGCTGTGGGCCGGGTTCCTGCCGGCCTTCGCGACGGTCCGCTGGATCATCCGCGGGTTCTGCGCCCAGGGCGGCTGCTACCAGGGGTCGGACCTGATCGTGGACGGGCGGTCGGTGCTGCTGCTGCCGGTCCGGATGGTGGCCTGGCTTCCGCCGCTGCAATGGCGGGCGGCCACCGCCGAGACGCCCGGGGACTGGCTGCGCGGGGTGGTGCCGGTGGTGGCGCTGCTGCTCCTGGGGGCGCTCGCCGCGCGTACCCTCATGCTCCTGCCGAAAACAGGCGTTCCGGCCGCGCGCCCGCTCCTGGGTCTCGCCGCGCTCGGCGTGGTGGTCCTGGCCTGCGGCGCGCTGCTGGCCACGCTGAGCGTCGCGGTGCGCAGCGCGATGAGCGGCCGGGAACTGTGGGAGCAGGGCTGGCGGGACTCGGCGCTGACCGTCCCCGGCGGGATGCTCCTGGTGGTGGCGCTGGTGCTGCTCGCCGGGCGGCGGGTGACCGTCGGCGCGCTGGCCGCCCTGGTGCTGCTGGGCGCGGTCTCGGCCACCGCCAACCGGGCGTACGCCGACACCGTCGCGGTCCAGCGTGCCGCGCAGCTCGACAACCGGATCGCCGCGGCGATGGGCTCGTTCGAACGGAGCCGGGCCGGTGACGCCCGGCGCTGCGCGCTGCTCGACGAGGCGATCGTCGCCAACCAGGGCAAACCGTTCCTGCAGCGGCGCTACCGGGACTCGCTCGACGTGGCGGCCCGCACCCTGGCCGGCGTCCCGTTCTGCGAGCGGGCCCAATGAGCGAGCTTGCGAGCGAATCATTCAGCGCAGTCATCAACTCATCGCGACGCCGGAGCGCAGCGGAGGTGGCGCGATGAGCCCGCTGGTGTCGGTGATCGCGCCGATCTACAACGAGGGCGCGGGCGTCGACCGGTTCGTGGCCCGGCTCGCCGAGGTGCTCGGCGACGCCGCCCTCGACTACGAGCTGGTCCTGATCGACGACGGCTCGTCCGACGACTCGTGGTCCCGGATCGCCCACTGTGCGCTGGTCGACCCACGGGTCCGCGGGCTGCGGCTGTCCCGCAACTTCGGTAAGGAGGCGGCGCTGCTGGCCGGCCTCGAACACGCCGCCGGCGACGCGGTCGTGGTGATCGACTCCGACCTCCAGCATCCGCCGTCGGCCATCCCGGCCATGGTCCGCCGCTGGCAGGACGGCGCGCACGTGGTCGAGGCGGTGAAACGCAACCGGGCCGGACAGGGCCTCGGCAACCGGCTCGGGTCACGGCTCTTCAACCGCGCCTTCACCCGGCTCACCCAGGTCGACCTGGTCGACGCCACCGACTTCCGGCTGCTCGGCCGCCCGGCCGTGGAGGCGCTGCGGCGGATGCCCGAGCACTCCACCTTCTTCCGCGGCACCAGCAGCTGGATCGGCTTCACCCGGGCCACCGTCGAGGTGGACATCGACCACCGGGAGGGCGGGGCGTCCCGGTGGACCCTGCGCGGGCTGTTCCGGCTCGCCGTCAACGGGCTGACCTCGTTCACCTCGGCCCCGCTGCACATGGTCACGCTGGCCGGGCTGGCGTTCGCGGTGTTCGCCGCGGTTCTCGGCGTACAGACGCTGGTCCGGTGGATCAGCGGCGGCTCGGTCGCCGGTTTCACCACGGTCATCCTGCTGCTGCTGGTGACCGGGACGTTCGTGCTGATCGGCCTCGGCGTGATCGGCGAGTACCTGGCCCGCATCCACGACGAGGTCCGCGCCCGGCCCCGCTACCTGGTCCAGGAGCGCACCGGGGCGCCGGAGATCGCCGAACGCCTGGTGGTCGAGCAGCGTGCCGAACGTTGACCGGCTGTTCCGCTACGGCGTGAGCGGTGGGCTGAGCGCCCTCACCCATTTCACGGTGGGCCTGGCCGGAATCGGTCTCGGGCTGCCCGCGGTGCCCGCCTCCACGGCCGGGTTCGCGGCCAGCGTCGCCGTGTCCTACCTGCTGCAACGGACCTGGGTCTTCCGGTCCGGCACCGCGCACACGAGCACCGCGCCGCGGTTCCTCGCGGTCACGGCAGCCGCCCTCGCCCTGAACACCGCGGTCCTGTGGACCGGCGCGGAGCTGTTGGGCGGCCCCTATCCGGTGGTCCAGGCCGTCGCCCTGTTCCTCATCCCGGTGGTCAACTACGTGCTCAACTCACGCTGGACCTTCGCCTGAAAACCCTTCTCCGGTACGGGTCGGGAGCGCCCCCAAACGCATTTCCGCACGTCCCCTGACGCACCCGCGAGCTCCGTGCGTGGTCCAGACCGTGCCGCGCCCGCCGGGCGTGAGCGAGTGATCCCTTTCGGTCACGCCCGCGTGGATGCCGGGCCACCGACCTCAGCCCGGCGGTGCCTCGCGGGCGGGACCACCCGCGCAGCTCGCGGTGCGTCAGGGGACGGGTGGCTGCGGTTGGGGACCGTCCACCCCGTACCGGAAAAGGTCTTGAAGAACGGACGGCCCGGCGCCGGAACAGAGAGAGCGGCCCGGCGCCGGAGCGGAAGGAACCGGATCAGAGGCGATGGGCCTCGCGGGTCGTGGTAACGCCTCGGGTGTCGAAGAAGCGTTTCGCGGTGCGGGACAGCTCGTCCGGGTCGTACTCGCGGTGGTTCTGGACCAGGATCACCAGGTCGGCCGAGGCGGCCGCGCCGGTCAGGTCGTCGGTGCGGGAGACCGGAACCCCGTCGAGGTCCCAGGTCGTCACGTGCGGATCGTGGTAGGCGACCGTCGCGCCGAGTGCGGCCAGGTGCCGGGCCAGCGGGGCGGCCGGCGACTCCCGCTGATCGGCGATGTCGGCCTTGTAGGTGATGCCGAGCAGCAGCACGGTCGCCCCGCGGACCGCCTGGCCGTCGGCGTTGAGCAGGTTCTGGGCGCGCCGGGCCACATAGGCCGGCATGGTCGTGTTGATCTCCTGGGCCAGCTCGACGAACCGGAACGGGTAGCCGAGCTTGCTGCGCACGTTGTGCGAGAGGTAGTTCGGGTCGATCGGGATGCAGTGCCCGCCCACGCCCGGCCCCGGGTAGAACGCCTGGAACCCGAACGGCTTGGTGGCGGCCGCGCGGATCACGTCCCACAGGTCGATGTCCAGCTCGTGGCAGAACCGCGCCATCTCGTTGACCAGCGCGATGTTGACGTGCCGGTAGGTGTTCTCCAGCAGCTTGGCGGTCTCCGCCTCCCGGGTCGACCGGGTCCGCACCACGGTCTCCACGAACCGGCCGTAGAACGCCTCGGCCTGGTCGGTGCACTTCGGCGTGTAGCCGCCGACCACCTTCGGCGTGTTGTGCGCGCCGTAGACCGCGTTGCCCGGGTCGATCCGCTCCGGTGAGAACGCCAGGTGGAAGTCGATGCCCGCGGTCAGCCCGGACAGCTGCTCCAGCCGGGGCCGCACCTCGTCGTCGGTGGTCCCGGGATAGGTGGTGGACTCCAGCACCACGAGCATGCCGGGCCGCAGGTTGCGGCCGATCGCCGAGGTGGCCCCGAGGACCGCCCGCAGGTCCGGCCCGTCGCCCTCGGCGAGCGGCGTGGGCACGCAGATCACCGCGGTCCGGGCCTGCCCGATCAGGGTCTCGTCGGTGGTCGGCCGGAAGCCGCCGGCCAGCATGTTCTCCACGTCCGTGCCGCTCAGGTCGTCCACGTGGGAGCGGCCCTCGGCCAGGCTCCGGACGACGGTCTCGTCGACGTCGAAGCCGAGCACCGACATGCCGGCCCGGATCGCCTGCTGCGCCAGCGGCAGCCCGACGTACCCGAGTCCGAGGATGACGACGTCGTAACTCAAGGATGTCTCCTTCAAACGTTTTGGTCAGGCGACGGGCGGCAGCGCCACATCGGGCGGGACCGGCCGGTCGGTGTTCGGCCGCCGCGGCGCCGCGATCGCCCGGAGGACCCGGTGCTGCGACTCGAACGGCGAGACGAACGGCAGGTAGGCGGGAAGGAACTCGGCGACCAGGGCCTCCTGGTCAGCGACCGCGGCGCTGTGCACGTCGACGTCGTTGAGGCAGAACGCGTCGACGTCCCGGGAGCGCAGCAGCCGGGCCAGCCGCAGCGGCGTGGCCGGCTGCGCCAGATCGGTGTAGAGGTAGCGGATCCGGCCCGGAGCGGCCCGGCCGGTCAGGTACGCGTAGTACTGCTGGAGCGAGGACAGCAGCGAGATGTCGTCCGGATGCCGGAACTGGTGCCCGGCCGTGGCCCGTACGTGCTCGGCGAACCGGTCCTCGATCTCCTCGATGACGCTGCGCCGCGACGGGTGCGGGGTGTGCATCATCTTGCGGGTCAGCATCCGGCCGAAGGTCTCCTGGATGAGCCGCCGGTTGTTCTTGGCGGCCGAGTCGGCGGGCCGGTCGGCGGGCCCGCGCGGCGCGGTGTCCACCCGGGCCGCCGACGCGAAGAACTTGGCCAGCCCGCCCGGGGTGAAGAACAGCTCCGGGCCGACCGGGCGGCCCAGGATCACGTCGTCGTTGAGGTAGAGGAAGTGTTCGGCCAGCTCCGGGATCCGGTGCAGCCGCGACTCGATGGCCTGCGAGTTGAAGGTCGGCAGGGTCCCGGTGTCGCCGAAGATCTCCCGGTGGCTCACCACGGTGAGCCGCGGGTGCGCCCGGTCCAGCCAGGACGGCGCCTGATCGTCGGTGACCAGGAAGACCCGGCGTACCCAGGGGGCGAAGCAGTGCAGGGCGCGCAGGGAGTAGCGCAGCTCGTCGCGGCTGACGTACCGGGAGTCGTTGGCGGCCTGCGCGCTGACGTCGCCGACCCACGGGTTCCGTTCCAGGGCCCGGGCCTTGCGCTGCTGCCACTCCGGGTCGCCACCGTCCACCCAGGTGTAGACCACGTCGATCGGGAAGTCGACGCGGTCCGGGTCGACCGTGGTGAACACCCGCCGGGTCCGGTACTCCGTGGTGTCGTCCCGCGCCGCGAACGACCCGAAGACCGGTTCGGCGGCGGTCGTCTCCGGCTCGTCCGCCGGGATGTCGTCGGCCACCGGATTGCGCCGTGGCGAGATCAGCCGGTCCTTCGTCACCCGCCAGAACTCGACCTCGCAGCCCAGTTCGGGACCGAGCACCAGACTGCCGCCGGGGTCGGTGACCGGCCAGGACACCGACACCACCTCGGCCTCACGCCGTCCGCGCCGGCCGGCCGGGAAGACCGTCCGCAGTGTGCCGTGATCCCCGGTGACGAGTTCGGCGAGCAGGCGCAGGGTCCGGTCCCGGTCGGTGCGGCGGACCGCCACCGAGGTCCGGTACGCGGCCCGGACCGGCACCCGGAACCAGTCGATCCCGGCCCGGTCCAGCGCCTGGACGACCCGGTCCAGGTTGCGGCGGCGGACGTCGGCCGGGGCGGCGGCCGGGTCGACGCGGGCGGTCAGCCAGCCGGCCGGGGTGCGGACCCGCAGCGCGGTGGCCTCGGCGGGGCGCCGGCCGGGCCCCAGCGGCATCAGGGTCCGGGCGATCCGGAGGCGCCGTTCGGGGGCGACGCGGGGCAGGACACGTGTCTCGACCGTCTCGAAGATCCGCCGTCGCACCGACCAGGGGGTCAGCCGCAGGATCTGTCGCAGGGCCACGCCGTAGTCCTTTCGCCGCACGTTCGACGACATAACGTCAGGGCTGAGACGGAAGTTGCGGTCTATATCAGGAGTTGCACCTGTTATCTGGGGTTTACACCGTTTCATCCGGGTATCAGGGAGAAACGCGGAAGCCCCACCCTTAGGGGAACGGATCGGGGTCTCGGCCGATGCGGGCGGTTGCGCGGACAGGCCATGGTGGAAAGCGGCGACGACGCGACGACAGCGGGAGGCCGCGATGGGCAAGGCAATCGGATATCTGGTGGCACTGATCGCCGGAGTGGTCGTGGTGGGCTGGGTGGCCAGCGCGATCCTCGGCCCGGTGCTCTTCTACCTGATCGTGGGCGCTCTCGTGCTCGGCGGCGGCGCTCTCCTCTACGCGAAGGTGAAGAAGGGCCTGGCCCCCGGCACCCGGACGCAGCGGCGGATCGAGGCGGCCGCGCGGACGTACCGGATGCGGAACCGGTGACCCCGAGACGGTCCGGCTAGGCTTGCGGGCGACGCCAACAGTTACGACCAACGGGAAGTCGCATCGTGTTTGACACCTTGAGTGACCGCCTCTCCGGGATCTTCGGCAAGCTCCGCGGCAAAGGCCGGCTCACCGATGCCGACATCGATGCCACCGCCCGCGAGATCCGTCTCGCGCTGCTGGAGGCGGATGTCGCGCTTCCGGTGGTCAAGGCGTTCATCGCCAACCTGAAGGAGCGGGCGCTCGGCGCCGAGGTCTCCCAGGCCCTCAACCCGGCCCAGCAGATCATCAAGATCGTCAACGAGGAGCTGATCCAGGTCCTCGGCGGCGAGAGCCGGCGGTTGCAGTTCGCCAAGCAGCCGCCGACCGTGATCATGCTGGCCGGCCTCCAGGGCTCCGGTAAGACCACGCTGGCCGGCAAGCTGTCCCGCTGGCTGAAGGGGCAGGGCCACCAGCCGCTGCTGGTCGCCTGTGACCTTCAGCGCCCCAACGCGGTCAACCAGCTCCAGGTGCTCGCCCAGCGGGCCGGAGTGGACGTCTACGCCCCGCAGCCGGGCAACGGCGTCGGCGACCCGGTGCAGGTCGCACGTGACTCGATCGAGCACGCCAAGCGCACCGCCAAGGACATCGTCATCGTCGACACCGCCGGCCGCCTCGGCATCGACGCCGAGATGATGCAGCAGGCCGCCGACATCCGCGCCGCGGTCGACCCGGACGAGGTCATCTTCGTCATCGACGCGATGGTCGGCCAGGACGCGGTCCGCACCGCCGAGGCGTTCCGCGACGGCGTCGGCATCACCGGTGTGGTCCTCTCCAAGCTCGACGGTGACGCCCGCGGTGGCGCCGCGCTCTCCGTCCGGCACGTCACCGGCCAGCCCATCCTGTTCGCCTCCACCGGTGAGAAGCTGGAGGACTTCGACGTCTTCCACCCCGACCGGATGGCCGGGCGGATCCTCGACATGGGCGACCTGCTGACCCTCATCGAGCAGGCCGAGCAGGCCTTCGACGAGGACCAGAAGGAGAAGATGGCCAGCAAGCTGCTCGGTGGCGAGCAGTTCACGCTGGAGGACTTCCTGGACCAGCTGATCGCGGTCCGCAAGATGGGCCCGATCGCCAACATCCTCGGCATGATGCCCGGGATGGGCCAGCTCAAGGGGCAGCTCGACGAGCTCGACGACAGTCACTTCGACCGGGTCACCGCGATCATCCGCTCGATGACGCCCGGCGAGCGCAGCAACCCGAAGATCATCAACGGCTCGCGCCGGCTGCGTATCGCGAACGGCTCCGGCGTCACCGTGATGGACGTCAATCAGCTGCTGAACCGCTTCACCGAGGCGCAGAAGATGATGAAGCAGATGACCGGGATGATGGGCCTGCCCGGTTCCCGGCGCAGCGCCACGAAGAGCTCGAAGAACAAGCGCAAGGGCACGAAGGGTGGCAACCGGCCGCGGGTCGGCGGGCGGCCGGGCGGGATGCCCGCCGGGTTCCCGGGTGGGATGCCGCAGCTGCCGCCGGGCCTCGACCCGGGCGCGCTGGGCGGTGGGCAGGGGATGCCGCCCGGTTTCAAGCTGCCGAAGCTCGACTTCAACAAGCTCAGCAAGCCTCCAAAGGATGACAATCGCTGATCTAGTCACCCGTCAGGCTGTATTGCGCTAGGTGTCAAGGAGCAAGTAGTATGGGTGGCGATCCACGTGAGGAGGAGCTCGTGACCGCTGCCCTTCAGTTGCCTGACAAGCAGGACTGGACCATCGACGACCTGGCCAGCCTTCCGCCGGATCTCAACTATGAGTTGATCGACGGAAGGCTGATCTTGCCGTCCCCTACCGGCCTACATCAGATCCTTGGAAACAAGATCGCGACCGCTCTGGAGCACGGCTGTCCTGAGGGCTACAGCGTCGTGACCGACTACTCGATGGAGGTCGATCGCCGCAATGAGCCTCGGCCGGATGTCGTGGTGGTGCACGACAGCGTCATCCTGAGGACTCCCGCACCCATCGATCGGGCGATCCTCGCTGTTGAGATCATCTCGCCCAGTTCGCACTGGCGTGACATGCATGCCAAGGCGCGTGTCTACGCCATGGCCGGCATTGGCACTTACCTGGTCGTCGACCCGGTCACCTTCGATCATGGCGTGGTGCTGACCGAGTCCCGGATCAGCGACAGGGGCGACTACGAGATCGTCACCAGCACCAGTGAGGTCTTCGAGACCGAGAAACCCTTTCCGATCAAGATCAACCTTGGGGTGTTCACGGCGTTGCGTGATAAATACCTCGCTGCACGGGACGATGCTTGATCCGGTAGTACTTACCCATGGCGTTGCATGTGCGTGGGACGGTTCTGCCGGACGGTGAGGTCCGGGACCTGTGGCTGGTGGGGGACAGGGTCACCTTCGAGCCGGTGGCCGATGCGGAGACGATCAGCGACGGCGGGTTCATCGTGCCGGGGCTGGTCGACGCGCACTGTCACCTGGGGATCGCCTACGGGGCCAAGCCGATCGAGAGTGTCGGCCAGGCCCGGGAGCTGGCCCATCAGGATCGTGACGCGGGAGTGCTGGCGATCCGGGACGCGGGCTCGCCGTACCCGTACCCCGAATTGGACGACGAACCGGGCGTGCCGCGCCTCGCCCGCGCCGGGCGGCACGTGGCCGCGCCCCGCCGCTATCTGCGCGACATCGGCGTCGAGGTGGCCGGTGCGGAGGTCGCCGCCGCCGTGACCGAGCAGGCGAAGGCCGGGACCGGCTGGGTGAAGCTGGTCGGCGACTGGATCGACCGTTCGGTGGGGGATCTCGCCCCGAGCTGGGATGCCGCGACCATGACCGCCGCCGTCGAGGCCGCGCACGCCGCGGGCGCCCGCGCCGCCGTCCACACCTTCTCCGAGGAGGGGGTGGAGATCATGGTGAAGGCCGGGGTCGACTCGGTGGAGCACGGCACCGGGCTCACCCTGGACCTGATCGACGAGATGGCCCGGCGGAAGACCGCGCTGGTGCCCACGATGATCAACATCCGGACGTTCGGGGGCATCGCCGACAACGCGCGCGGCAAGTTCGACGGGTACGCCGACCACATGATCGCGCTGCGCGACCGGTTCCCGTCGGTGGTGCTGGCCGCGCACGAGGCCGGCGTCCCGATCTACGTGGGCACCGACGCGGGCGGCGGCATCCGGCACGGGCTGGCCGCCGAGGAGATGCTCTACCTGCACGAGGCCGGCATCCCGGCGGTCGACGTGCTGGCCGCCGCCTCCTGGCGGGCGCGCGAGTGGCTGGGTTTCCCCGGCCTGGTCGAGGGCGGTCTCGCCGACCTGGTGGTCTACGACGCCGACCCGCGCGCCGACCTGCGCGTGGTGCGGGCCCCGCGCCGGATCGTGCTGCGCGGGGCCGTCATCAGGTGATCAGCGGGTGAAGCGCCAGATCCGCAGCTCCCGCCCGGCCGGGCAGGTCAGCACCGTCTCGTCCCAGTCGCACCGCCCGGAGACCTCCGGGAGGATGCCGATCTTGCTCTTCTGGTAGTCGATGGTGGAGACAGCGCGGGCGGTGTACTGACGATCGCCCGCGTCCTGGGTGAGGGTGAGCGCGTTGCCGTCGTCGAGGAAGCCGCCGAACCCGTTGTCGGAGTACATCGCCTGGCCGTCCGGGTCGTAGAGCGCGGTGCCGCCCTCGCCGCCGAAGCTCATCAGGAGACGGCCGGTCCGCAGCGAGGCGATCCCGTTGCCCGGCACCGCCCCGGTGGTCCGCAGCACCGCCCCGGTGGTGGCGTCGATCATGACGGTGCGGGCCTTCTGATCCTGGTACTCGAAGACGCAGAGCCGTTCACGCCCGCACGGGGCGTAGTCCTCCCACTCCCAGGGAGCCTGCCGACGGTGCAGGATCCGCTCCGGGGTGCCGACCTGTAGCCCCTGGCCGGTACGCGCGGTGAGGTAGACGGTTCCCTCGTATGCGGTCACCTCCTCGATGCCGGCCGTCTCCGCCTGGACGGTCGACCGGACCTTGCCGTTGCGGATGTCCCGGATCACCACCCGGCCGGCCGCGGTCACCTGGACCAGACGGTCGTCGGTGTACGGGAAGGCCTTCACCGAGGACGGATCGAAGAGCGCGTCGTTGCCACTGCCGTATTCATGCGCGTCCGCCTCGGTCACCATCCCGTCCATCAGCAGCGGCCGGTCCGCGCCGGCCGGAACCGACCACAGCTTGCGCCCGCTGACCAGGTCGTACGCCTCGGTCACCCCGGTCGCGCCGGCCAGCCGGACCAGGACCTTGTCGTGCAGCACCAGCCGGTCCCGGTCGGTGTGGGCCAGTTCCCAGCGCTTCGTGCCGGTGGCCGGGTCGTGGAACTCCAGGACCCGGTTCTGCGGGTCGTCGATCTCCCCGGAGAAGTCGGTCGACTCGCGGAGCAGGATGACCGCTCCGGCGGTGGCCGCCACCCCGCGGTAGTACGTGTCCCGGCTGGAGATCCGCCACAGGGTCGCACCGGTCGAGGTGTCCACGGCGACCGTCTCGTGGCCACCGTCGCCGACCGTGGAGAAGCCGATCACCCGGTTCCCGGAGATCCGGGCGTTGTTCCACATCCGGCCCTCGCCGAGCCGCTGCGGTTCGCCGACCGGCGACAGGCCGCGGACCCGGGCCGGGGTGGTGGCCGGGAGGATCGGTTCCGCATGCCGTTCCCGGGTGACGGTCATGCCGATCCCGGTGAGCACCGCCAGCACGACGACACCGGCCAGCACGGCGCGGTTGCGGGCGCGGCGCTGCCGGCCGCGCTGCCGGGCCCCTTCGGCGCCGGCCAGGGGAAGCGTGTCGGCCTGCCGGCCCAGGGCGGTGAACAGGTCGTCCAGGTCAGTGGGCACGGCGGGCTCCTTCCGGGGTGACGGTGGCGCGGGTGTCGCCGAGTGCGGCCGCCAGCGCGGCACGGCCCCGGGACAGCCAGGACTTGACGGTGTTCTGCGAGGCCCCGGACTCGGAGGCGATCTCGGCGATCGACCGGTCCAGCAGGTAGTGCAGGGCCAGGGCGCGCCGCTGCTTGTCCGGCAGCTCGCGCATCGCCCGGACCAGCAGGACCACGTCCTCCGACGGCGGGTCGACCGCCGGCAGCGGTGGCTCGGCGGCGGCCCGCGCGCGGCGGACCCCGAGGCGGCGCCACCGGTCCGCGGACAGCCGGTTCACCACCAGCCGCAGCCAGGCCTCGGGGTCGTCGTACCCGGACACCCTGCGCCAGCGCTGCCACGCCCGCGCGTACGCCTCCTGCACCAGATCCTGGGCCTCGCCCGGATCGCCGGTGAGCCCGTACGCGTATCGCAACAGCCGCCGGGACGTGTCCCGGTAGAAGCCATCGAAGTCCATCCGTCACCCCGTCTTTCTCCGATGAGGGACACGGGATGCCCACCCGGCCGGTTGCGGTTCAGGCGGGACTACGATGCTTCCTCATGGCTCGCGTGCTCACTCCCCGTGCGGAGGACTTCCCCCGCTGGTACCAGGACCTCATCGCCAAGGCGCAGCTCGCCGACAACGGCCCGGTGCGCGGGACGATGGTGATCCGTCCGGTCGGCTACGCGATCTGGGAGCGGATGCAGGCCGACATGGACGCCCGGATCAAGGAGCAGGGCGTCCAGAACGCCTACTTCCCGCTCTTCATCCCGGAGAACTACCTGCGCCGTGAGGCCGACCACGTGGAGGGCTTCTCGCCGGAGCTGGCCGTGGTCACCCACGCCGGCGGCAAGGAGCTGGCCGAGCCGCTGGTCGTGCGCCCCACCAGCGAGACCGTGATCGGCGAGTTCATGGCCAAGTGGGTCGACTCGTACCGTGATCTGCCTCTCCTGCTCAACCAGTGGGCCAACGTGGTCCGGTGGGAGCTGCGCCCGCGGACCTTCCTGCGGACCACCGAGTTCCTCTGGCAGGAGGGCCACACCGCGCACGCCACCGAGGCCGACGCGCGGGAGCACGCCCGGGACATCCACCGCAACGTCTACCAGGCGTTCATGGAGGAGTTCCTGGCCATCCCGGTCATCCCGGGCCGCAAGACCCGTGGTGAGCGTTTCGCCGGAGCCACCAACACGATGACCGTCGAGGCCATGATGGGCGACGGCAAGGCGCTCCAGATGGGCACCTCGCACGAGCTCGGGCAGAACTTCGCGAAGGCGTTCGACATCACCTACTCGTCGGCCGAGCGGACCGTCGAGCACGCCTGGACCACCTCGTGGGGCACGTCCACCCGGATGGTCGGCGGCCTGATCATGGTGCACGGCGACGACAACGGCCTGCGGCTTCCGCCGCGGCTCGCGCCGATCCAGGTCCAGATCATGGTGGTCAAGGCGGGCGAGGGCGTCGCGGAAGCGGCGGCCCAGCTCACGGCAGACCTCAAGACCGCGGGTGTACGGGTGAAGCTCGACGACCGCGCGGACGTCCCGTTCGGCCGGCGCGCCGTGGACGCCGAGCTCCAGGGCATCCCGATCCGGATCGAGGTCGGCCCGCGTGACCTGGCCAACGGCAACGCCGTGGTGGCCCGCCGGATCGACGGCACCAAGTCGCCGGTCGCCCTGGCCGAGGTGGTGAACGAGGTCGTCGCCGCCCTCAAGGCCGACCAGCAGCGGCTCTTCGACGACGCGCTGGCGTTCCGGGTGGAGCGCACCGTCGAGGTGAAGACGCTCGCCGAGGCGATCGAGGCGGCGCAGACCGGGTTCGCCCGGGTGCCGTGGTCGGCGGTCGGCGAGGCCGGCGAGAAGGAGGCGAACGGCAAGGCCGTCACGGTCCGCTGCCTCACCCGCGAGGACGGCTCGATGCCGGAGTCGGACGAGGAGCCGGACCTGATCGCCTACCTGGCCCGCTCCTACTGAGCGCCCGGATGGGTTTCGAGCCGGGCCGGTTGATCCTGCACCGGGACACCCACCACGGCCGGATCGCCTTCGTGCATCCCGGCCGGGTGGTCTCGGACGACGACCGTGGGCTGCTCATCTGGGTGGCCCGCGGTTCGGTGATCGCGGTCGAGACGACGCTGGACGGCCGTTTCCCGCGTGATCTCGCGTTCGCCGACTGGATGGCCGCCGAGCGGGCGCCCCGGATCGCCCGTTGGCGTGGCCCGGGTGTGCTGCGGTTCTTTCCGCCCGGAGCGAACCACTCGGTCTGGTTCTTCCGCGACGACGAGGGCGTCTTCACCCGGTACTACGTCAACCTGGAGGAGCCCGCGGTCCGCTGGGACGACGGCGTGGCGGCCGGGATCGACGTGGTCGACCAGGATCTCGACATCGTCGCCGGCCCGGACCGCACCTGGTGGTGGAAGGACGAGGACGACTTCGCCGAGCGGCTGGCCCACCCGGACCTCTACTGGGTCCCGGACGAGGCCGCCGTGTGGGCCGAGGGCCACCGCGTGATCAAGAAGATCGAGTCGGGGGAGTTCCCCTTCGACGGGACCTGGACCGGCTTCCGCCCCGACCCGTCCTGGCCGGCCCCTGAGGAACTGCCGCAGGGCTGGGACCGCCCGGTCGTGGCCCGGGCGTAAAACGTATCCCGATTGGGATCCCGCCCTGGTCGTCTGGCAGAATGGCTCGTTGGTATCCGGCACGCTGCAGGCGCCCTCTAACCCCTGACAGCGCAAGCCAGTCCACGAGGCATCGGTCCCACATCCCCACGTGGGTTCCGGTCGGCTCACCCACGCAGTCATCAGGAGCGAAAACACCGTGGCCGTTAAGATCCGGCTCCTGCGGATGGGCAAGATCCGCAACCCGCAGTACCGCATCGTCGTCGCCGACTCGCGCACCAAGCGTGACGGCCGCGCCATCGAGTACATCGGCATCTACCAGCCGAAGGAACACCCCTCGGTCATCGAGGTCAAGTCCGAGCGCGTGCAGTACTGGCTCTCCGTCGGCGCTCAGCCGTCCGAGCCGGTGCAGCGCATCCTGGAGAAGACCGGCGACTGGCAGAAGTTCAAGGGCCTGCCCGCTCCGGCCCCGCTGCTGGTCGCGCCGAGCAAGCAGAGCAAGGCCGAGGTGTTCGACGCCGAGTCGAAGGCCGCCGCCGGCGTCGCCGACAAGCCCGCCACCGCGAAGAAGGCGCCGAAGCCCGTTGAGGCCGCCGAGCCGAACCGCGAGGCTGTCGCCGAGACCGCTGAGGACCCGGCCGGTGCCGGCGCCGACGCGAGCTGACGGGGCGCTCCGGCCCGCGCTGGAGCACCTCGTCAAGGGCATCGTCGACAACCCGGACGACGTCCGGGTCCGGCTGGTCGACTCGCGCCGCGGCAAGCGGCTCGAGGTTCGCGTGCACCCCGAGGACCTGGGAACGGTCATCGGGCGTGGCGGCCGGACGGCCAAGGCCCTGCGTCAGGTGATCGGGTCGATCGGCGGTCGTGGCATCCGGGTCGACATCGTCGACGCGTACTGATCGATGCTGCTCGTCGTCGGCCAGATCGGTAAACCGCACGGCATCCGGGGCGAGGTCTCGGTGGTCGTGCGGACCGACGAGCCCGAGGAACGCTTCACCGCCGGGTCGGTGTTCATCACGGAGGTCCCCCGGGACCGCCGGGTGAGCGCCGGCCCTGCGGCCGCTCCCGCTCCCGGTGCTCGCTTCGAAGTTCCTCAACAGCTCACTCTCGAGTCGATCCGCTGGCATCAGGGCCGGGGGATCGCCGTCTTCGAGGGCATTCACGACCGCAACGTCGCCGAGGCGCTCAAGGGCGTCTTCCTCCAGGTGGACAGCGCCGGTCTGGCGCCCCCGGAGGATCCGGAGGAGTTCCACGACCACCAGCTCGTCGGGCTGCGGGTGGAGTCCCTGGACGGCACCGACCACGGCACCGTGCAGCGGATCGAGCACGCTCCGTCCTCGGATCTGATCGTGCTCGCGAAGAAGGGCGGCGGGACGGCTCTCATCCCGTTCGTCACCGCGATGGTCCCGACCGTGGACCTGCCCGGTGGCCGGGTCGTCGTCGACCTCCCGGAAGGCCTGCTCGACCTGTGAGGATTCTCCTGTGAAGGTCGACATCGTCTCGATCTTCCCGGACTATTTCGCGCCGCTCGAGCTCTCGCTGATCGGCAAGGCGCGGACCACCGGGACGCTCGAGCTCGCTGTGCACGATCTGCGTACCTGGACATCCGACGTGCACCGGACCGTGGACGACACCCCGTACGGCGGTGGCCCGGGCATGGTGATGCGGCCGGAGCCGTGGGGCCAGGCCCTGGACGCGGTCGCCTCGCCGGGCGCCACGCTGATCGTGCCGTCCCCGGTCGGCAGACCGTTCACCCAGGCCGACGCCCACGAGCTGGCCACGCTTCCCCACCTGGTCTTCGCGTGCGGCCGCTACGAGGGCATCGACCAGCGGGTGATCGACGACGCCGCGGACCGGATGCCGGTGCGTGAGGTGTCGCTCGGCGACTACGTGCTCTTCGGCGGTGAGGTCGCGGTCATCGTGATCATGGAGGCGGTCACCCGCCTGCTGCCCGGGGTGCTCGGCAACGCCGACTCGCTCACCGAGGAGTCGCATGCCGCCGGCCTCCTGGAGGCCCCGGTCTACACCAAGCCGCAGTCCTGGCGCGACCGCGAGGTGCCGGAGGTGCTCCGCTCGGGCGACCACGGCCGGATCGCCCGCTGGCGGCGGGAGCAGAGCCTGCTGCGGACCGCGTCCCGCCGGCCCGACATGTATGCCACCTACCCCCCGGAGAATCTCGACAAGAAGGACCGGGTGGCGCTCACCGAGGCCGGATTTCAGATCCCGCCTCCGCGTGTGGCAGAGTAGGGAGGTTGCCGTCTACGCCCCGCGCCGCGGGGTGCGGACGAGGACTCTCCGAAGGTGTGGAGGGTCAGAATCACCCATCCGCGTACCGAACTCCCGGTGCGCAACGAGTACGACGAGGATGCAGCGATGAACACGCTGGACGCTCTTGACGCCCAGTCGCGGCGTACCGACCTTCCCGACTTCCGGGCCGGTGACACGCTCAAGGTGCACGCCCGGGTCGTCGAAGGTAACCGCTCCCGTGTCCAGGTCTTCCAGGGCGTCGTGATCGCCCGCCACGGCGCCGGTCTGCGTGAGACCTTCAAGGTCCGCAAGATCAGCTTCGGTGTCGGCGTCGAGCGGACCTACCCGATCAACAGCCCGGCGATCGACCGGATCGAGGTCATCACCCGTGGTGACGTCCGCCGCGCCAAGCTCTACTACCTGCGTGAGCTCCGTGGCAAGAAGGCCAAGATCAAGGAGCTTCGGGAGAAGCAGACCGTCTGATTCACTCGGTGCGGCGGGAACGGGTGCGGGCGAACTACGCTTGCGGCTGTGCCTGGCGCGCTGTAGGTGAACCTTTTCAGTCCTACCGCTCGTAAATTTCCCTAAGCCGGGAAACTCGGGCGGTAGTGCTGTATCCGGGGGCGGTTCGGCCGGCAGGTGGCGGGAGATGCGAAGCGTGGATCCGATGGAAGGCTATCGGCCGTCTGAACGACGGCGGGCCGCGATGCGGCGCAAGGAGATGCCACTGTGGCAGGAGCTGCCGCTCCTGTTGATCGTGGCGTTCTGCTTGGCCGTTCTCATCCGGACCTTCTTGGTCCAGGCCTTCTACATCCCGTCGGGGTCGATGGAGAACACCCTGGCGATCCAGGACCGGGTCCTGGTCAACAAGGTCGTCTACGACATGCGTGACCCGCTGCGCGGCGAGATCGTCGTCTTCCGCGGCACCGACGACTGGGCGCCCGAGGTCACCGAGCCGGTCAGCAACGCGTTCCTGGCCAAGCTCGGCCGGACCATCGGCGACCTGGTCGGGGTCAGCCGTCCCGGCGAGCGCGACTTCATCAAACGGGTGATCGGCCTTCCGGGTGACAAGGTGGCCTGCTGCGACGCGCAGGGCCGGATCACCGTCAACGGCGTCGGCATCGACGAGGCGTACATCGCCGAGGGTTTCAACTCCGATCTGAGCCAGCCGCCGATCGCCGGGCAGTGCACCAGCCGGCGGTTCGCCGAGGTGACCGTCCCGGCCGGTGAGATGTTCGTGATGGGCGACCACCGGTCGGTCTCCCAGGACGCCCGCTGCCAGGGGACCGTGCCGATCGAGAACATCATCGGCCGGGCCTTCGTGGTGGTCTGGCCCAGCGACCGGTTCACCAGCCTCAACGTCCCCGACGTGTGGAAACAGTACGCCGAGCAGTACCCGTCGGCGGCCGCCGCGCACCCGGTCAAGGTCCGTGAGGAGCGCCCCGCGGTGGCCACGGACGGGTTCCCGGTTCTGCTCGCAGTGGCGCTATCCGCGCGTTCCGGCATGTCGTTGGTGACTCGACGACGTAGGCTCCGAGCGTGATTGACGAGCAGACCGAAAAACGCAAGGGCTCTTTCTGGCGCGAGCTCCCCATCCTGCTTGGCGTGGCGATCCTCGTCGCCTTCCTGGTCCGGGCGTTCGTGCTGCAGACGTTCTACATCCCGTCCCCCTCCATGCAGCACACGCTGGAGTTGTGGGACCGGGTGCTCGTCAACAAGCTCGTCTACGACTTCCGTGAGCCGCGCCGCGGCGAGATCATCGTCTTCAAGGCGCCGACCGCCTGGCAGTCCGGCGCCGACGGTGAGGACTTCATCAAGCGCGTCATCGGGCAGCCCGGCGACAACGTGGTCTGCTGCGACCAGCAGCAGCGGCTCGTCATCAACGGCAAGTCCCTCGACGAGCCGTATGTGTACGTCGAGGCCGACGGCACCCGCAACCAGGTCGCCGACCAGAACTTCGACATCACCGTCCCGGAGGGCCGCCTCTGGGTGATGGGTGACCACCGCGAGGCCTCCGGTGACTCGCTGGAGCACTACGAGCAGAGCGCCGCGGCCGACGAGGCCGGCAAGATCCAGGACGCGACGATCGCCGTCGACTCGGTCGTCGGCCGCGCCTTCACGATCTTCTGGCCGTTGAGCCGGGCGACCTGGCTGACCGTTCCGCAGGAGTTCGATTCCATCCCCGACGCGGGCAAGTAACCATCCGAGAATAGGCTTGGTCGCGTGACCGAGGTGATTGACCGCCGTGCCGGCCGGGTTCTCCTGGTCGATCTGGTCGGCCGGGTCCTGCTGCTGCACGGCGGCGACCCGGCGCGCCCGGGGCAGCGCTGGTGGTTCACGCCCGGCGGCGGCCTGACACCGGGCGAGACGGTCGCCGACGCGGCCCGCCGCGAGCTGTTCGAGGAGACCGGCCTGCGGATCGGCCCGTCCGATCTGGGCGAGCCGGTCCACCACGAGGTGACCGAGTTCTCGTACGACCGTCGGCAGTACCGTCAGGAGCAGGACTTCTTCCTGGTCCGGGTGGCCGATTGGCAGGTCGACACGGCCGGGATGGAGGAGGCCGAGCGCCTCACCATCACCGAGCATCGATGGTGGTCGGCCGCCGAGATCGAGGCGAGCGCCGAGCAGATCTTCCCGGTCGACCTGGCCGACCTGCTGCGTCGGCACACCGCCGACGCCGTACCGGATGGACGTTGACAGATGCTGGCCCCACCACGCACCGTGGTCCGCCGCGAGGCCGGGCTCTACGCGCTGGAGCAGGCGCTTCAGCGCCGTGGCTTCCGGCACGTGGCCGGCGCCGACGAGGCGGGCCGTGGCGCCTGCGCCGGGCCGCTGGTCGCGGCCGCCGCGATCCTGCCCGAGGGCCGGCGCGGGGAGATCCCCGGCCTGGCCGACTCCAAGCTGCTGACGGCGGCGGCCCGGGAGCGCGTCTACGACCAGGTCGTCGCCAAGGCCCTGGCCTGGTCCGTGATGATCATCCAGCCGACCGAGGTCGACGCGCGCGGCCTGCACGTCTGCAACCTCGCGGCGATGCGCCGCGCGCTGGCGTCGCTCACCGTCCGCCCGGAGTACGTGCTGACCGACGGCTTCCCGGTCGACGGCCTCGGCGTGCCCGGTCTCGCGGTGTGGAAGGGCGACCGGGTCGCCGCCTGCGTCGCGGCCGCCAGCGTCCTGGCGAAGGTCACCCGGGACCGGCTCATGGTCGAGCTGGACGAGAGGTATCCGGACTACGGTTTCGCCGTTCACAAGGGCTACATCACCGAGGAGCACAGCACCGCGCTGACCAGGCACGGGCCGTGCCCGGAGCATCGATTCTCGTACGTCAACGTGGCCGCCGCCTCGGGGCGCGGCAACCGGCCG
Organism: Actinoplanes lobatus; assembly: GCF_014205215.1. Lineage (NCBI taxonomy): Bacteria > Bacillati > Actinomycetota > Actinomycetes > Micromonosporales > Micromonosporaceae > Actinoplanes > Actinoplanes lobatus. The sequence continues at coordinate 963,594 of NZ_JACHNC010000001.1, read as the reverse complement.
CCGCGGGCACGGCGTCCCGTTTCGTCATCGGCGCCGTCTTTGTTCGACGATGTATCCGTTACCGAGCCGCTGCTGCTTCCGGAGGCAGCGGCGGGTACCGTCGGCGTGGCGTCAGGCGAGCAGCCTCGGCCGTCGCCGTCAGTGGGGGAAGATGAGGCCATGGAGGGCGAAGAACGATGAGCGCAGAGGATCTCGAGAAGTACGAGACCGAGATGGAGCTGCAGCTCTACCGGGAGTACCGCGACATCGTCCGCCAGTTCTCCTACGTGGTGGAGACCGAGCGCCGGTTCTACCTGGCCAACCAGGTGGACCTGCACGTGCGCAACTCCGACGGTGAGGTGTATTTCGAGGTCGAGATGCACGACGCCTGGGTGTGGGACATGTACCGTCCGGCCCGCTTCGTGAAGAACGTGCGAGTGATGACGTTCAAGGACGTCAACGTCGAGGAGCTGGAGAAGCCGGACATCTCGCTGCCCGACGACGCCGGCTTCGGCGGCTGACGCCCCATCCACAGTTCGCGGCTGTCCACAGGGCCGGCCGCGTCCCGGCGGCGGAGCGGGCAGGCTCTCCGGCATGCCCGGACTCGTCGCTCTCCTGTCCCTGCTGCTGCTCGTCGTGCCGTCCGGTTACACCTGGCCGGTGACGTCGCCGACGGTGCTGCGGCGCTTCGACCCGCCACCGCAACCCTGGCTGGCCGGGCACCGGGGGGTCGACCTGGGCGCCCCCGCCGGGGCGGTGGTGCGGTCCGCGGGCGCCGGCGTCGTCGTCCACGCGGGGACCATCGCCGGCCGCGGTGTGATCAGCGTCGCCCACGCCGGTGGTCTGCGGACCACCTACGAGCCGGTCACCGCCACCGTCACGGTCGGCGAGCCGGTCACGGCCGGCCAGCCGATCGGCACACTCCAGGCCGGGCATCCCGGCTGCCCGCAGACCGCCTGCCTGCACTGGGGCCTGCGCCGCGGCCCGGCCTACCTCGACCCGCTCGCCCTGCTCGGGATCGGCCGGGTCCGGCTCCTGCCGCTCACCGCCGCATCTCCCTGATCAGCGCGGGCAGGCGCTCCGCCAGCAGGTGGTAATCCTCCGGCCGGTTGTAGATCTGCGCGCTCAGCCGGAGCAGCCCGCGCCCGCCCCACGCGTTCACCGCCACCTCAGCGCCCAGCTTGTCGGCGATCCGCAGCCGCAGCTCGAGAGCCTCCGGCGAGGTGCTGGCCAGCCCGGCCGGCAGCGGCACCACCCGCATGGACACCCCCGGTCCGCCGGGGCCGGGCAGATCGGCGGGCGCGAGGCCGAGAGCCTCACCGACGACCCGCTGACCGTAGGCCGCGAGCGCGGCATTGTGCTCCCGGACCGCCTCCAGCCCGAGCGTGCGCAGCGCGAACACCCCGGCCGGGGCCGCCAGCCACGACGTGTAGTCGATCGTCCCCTGGAACTCCACGGACAGCGGGAACCCCTCATCCTGGTCCCACGACACCACGAGCGGGTCGATCCGGCGGCGCCAGGCCGGCGCCACGGTCAGCAGGGCGGTGCCGCGGGGCGCCCAGCCCCACTTGTGCAGGTTGCCCACCCAGAAATCGGCGCCGATCGCGGACACGTCCACCGGCAGCATCCCCGGCACGTGGGCGGCGTCCACCAGCACCGGGATGCCGTGCTCCCGGGCGGCGGCGACGATCTCGCGCACCGGGAAGAGAACCGCCGTCGCCGACGCCACCTGGTCGACCACCAGCAGCCTGGTCCGGCCCGGCCGCAGCGCCGCCCGGATCCGGGCCGTGACCTCCGCGGCGGAGACGCCGAGCGGGACCGCCACCGTCCGGGCCGTCGCCCCGGACCGCCGGCACTGCCGCCGGACCGCCATCGTCACCGCCCCGTAGGCATGATCGGTCAGCAGCACCTCGTCGGCCGCCCGCAACCCCACCGACTGCAGGATCAGCGAGACGGCGGCCGTCGTGTTCGGCACCAGGGCGCTGCCGTCCGGGTCGGCGCCGAGGAAGCCCGCCAGATGCCGTCGGGTGTGGACGATCCGGTCCACCAGTGCGGAGGAGCCGTAGAAGCGCAGCGGATTCGCCTCGACCTCGTCCCGGAGCCGCTGCTGGGCCCGCTGCACACTGATCGGCAGTGCGCCGAACGAGCCGTGATTCAAATGGGACACCGACGGATCCAGCGAGAACAGCAGACGGGCGCCCGGAATGGGCCGCGGAATCTCCGGGGCGGTCATAATGTGGATCGTACGATGTCAGGCCCGCGGGTGCGCCTGATTGAAGGCCGTCCGCAGCCGCTCGGTCGACACATGGGTGTAGATCTGTGTGCTCGCCAGTGAGCTGTGCCCCAGCAACTCCTGCACAGCGCGCAGATCAGCGCCCCCGTCCAGCAGATGGGTCGCCGCCGAATGCCGCAGATCGTGCGGCCGGGTGTGCGGCAGCCCCGCCGCCCGGGCCGCGTCCGCCACGATCCGCCGAACCACGGTCGGCTGCAGACGGCCCCCCTTGACCCCGAGGAAGAGGGCGTCCCGGCTACCCCTTGCCACGAGTTCGGGCCGCCCTCGCCGAAGCCAGTCGTCGAGCGCGTGGCGGGCCGGATGCCCGAAGGGCACGGCCCGCTCCTTGGCTCCCTTCCCGAAGACCCGGACCACCTGCCGAGCGTGATCCACGTCGGGACGGTCGAGGTTGCAGAGTTCACTCACCCGAACGCCCGTCGCGTAGAGCAACTCCAGAACGGCCCGGTCCCGAAGCTTCAGCGCACTCCCGGCGGCGCTTCCAGCGCCTTCCCCGCCATCGGTACCGTCCGTGCCCCCGGTGTCCTCGTTCCCGCTGCCCGCGCTTCCGGGGCTGCTCGCGCTTTCCGGGTTGTCCGGGCCGTCCTGCCCGCCGGCCGGGCCCTGGGCGGTGGGGCTGCGGTAGTGGCCGGGTGAGGTGGTCACCAGAGTCGCGGCCTGGTCGGCGCGAAGGACCGTCGGCAGGCCGCGATGCGCGCGCGGGGTCGCGAGCTGCGTGCCCGGGTCGGTGGGAGCCCGGCCGGTGCGATGGGCCCAGCCGGTGAAGGCGCGGGCCGCCGCCGCACGCCGGGCCTGCGAGGTACGAGCCGCGCCCGACCCCATCCGGGCGGCGAGCCACCCGCGCAGCAGTGTGATGTCCAGTTCGGCGACGCTGGACCGGCCCTCATAGGCGGCGTGGTCGAGGAGCGAGACGACGTCCCCGGTGTAGGCGCGCACGGTGTGCTCCGAGCGGCCCTCCACCACCGCCAGGTGCCGGCTGAACTCGTCGACCGCCTCGCGCAGCCCCCGGGGCAGTCGCTCGTGCATCTCACGGATCCGCATCACCTCTGACCGTGCTACCGCCGGACCGTGAGGTCAAGCTTTCCGCGCCCGCGTGTGCGGTGGGTTGCCGCGAGGGAGGCTGTCATCGGGTGGGTGGTCGGCCGCGCGCCCAGGAGATGAAGCGTTCGTACAGGTTCAGCGGCGCGGACTCGCCCAGGGCCGTGAAGTCGTCGAGCGCGTCGTACATCTGCGCCGACAGGTAGATCTTCAAGAGGGACGGGAAGTCGGTGTACTCGGCCAGGAGACGTGCCTTCGCCTCGGCGCAGGGCCATGGCTCCCGGCAAACGCGGCAGAGCCAATGAGGACGGTCGTGCAGATGTTCTGCCTCGTGTGTGGTGGACAAGTATTCCCCCGAAGAGACATGCGCCTTTGGTGGTCAGTGGTGGTGACGTCGACGACGGAGTGTGGGACGGCCGCTCTGCCCGGCCCGATGCTCCTGAGCCGGGGTGAGGCGGCCGGCGCGCCCGACATCGAACTCTCCGGAGGTGCGGGCCGGCGGGTTGGACCTGGGCGCACCTCCGGAGACGCCGGGTGGTTTGGGTCCGGAGGCGCCCGGATGCGCGGGTCGCTGAGGCCCAGGGGCTCCCGGATGTGCGGGAGGCTTGGACCCGGAGGCCCCCGGACGGGTGGGAGGTCTCGGTGCGGGTGCGGCTCCCGTGGGAGGCTGGGGCCCGGCCGGGGTGCCCGTGCCGGGCCGGGCGGCCCTCGAACGGTAGAGGCCCGGCCCGCCCCGTGGCGCCTCCTGTTCCGCGACCTGGGGCCGGGGTGGATAGGGCGGCGGTGGTGAGGGTGGGATGCGGTCGATGCAGGGTGCGGGAAGACCGCATATGCAGCGACGCCACAGGGTCCGCCAATCGCGTCGATGGCGAGGGTGATGGGGTACCGGCTCGGCTGAATCGCGACGAACAGTCATCGGCCCACCCTACTTGCTCGGTGACAACCTGGCCCATAACAAGTTGGTCCTTGACTAATTGACCCGCGCCTACGGTCGATCGCGTGGGAGTGAAGCCGATCCGACTCATGGGCGCGCACGAAATCCGTATCCGTCTGGGTGGTGTCAGTCGCCAGCGGGCGTACCAGATCACCAGCCGCGCGGACTTTCCGAAGCCGGCCGCAGACCTGGCGCAGGGCAAGGTCTGGCTGACCGAAGATGTCGAGGCCTGGATGAAGGTTCACCGCCGTGACCTGGACGAGTCCGAGGACTGACCCGTCCGGTCACGTGTCGTGACCCATCGACCGGCTCGTGTGCCGGCCACCGTTCCGGCGGCGGCCGGCACACTCGACGAGCCGGTTGCAGCCGTGCCCGCCGGCTGATGACGACTGTCGATGTGTGCCATCGACGGCCCGGCCCTCTGGCGGCCCCTCATCGGGTGGGCGATCGGTCCGGATAGTTCGAACGTTCGCATGGGGTGCGATCACTCGTCCGAGTGATGGATGGGCCGCCGGCCGGGTGACAGCGCGAATCCGTCCCCGGTGCGGACCACCAATTCGGCCATCTCCAGCAGGGAGAGCCGCCGCAACACGGTCCGCAGGCTCAGCCGTGCGCCGACGGCGAGTTCCTCCGGCGTCCGCGCTCCCCGCGACGGCAGTGACTCCAGGATCAGGGCCGACTCCTCGTCGAGGCTGTCGCGGCGGTGCTCCGGGCCGCGCGGCGGATCCGCCAGGTATTCGCCGATCCGGCCGACCTCCTCGAGCACGTCCGTGGCCGAGGTCACCACCCGGGCGTACGGATGGCCGCGCAGGATCTCGTGGCAGCCGACCGACATCGCCGACGTGACCGGGCCCGGCACCACCATCGCGGGCCGTCCGAGTGCGAGCACCCGGCTCATCGTCTGGGTCGCGCCGCTGCGGGCCGCCGCCTCGACCACGACCGTGCCGGCGGTGATCGCGGCGATCACCCTGTTCCGGATCAGGAACCGGTGCCGGAACGGAGCCGCGCCGATCGGCCACTCACTCACCAGCAGGCCCCGCTCGGCGATCAGGTCGAACATCGCGGAGTTCCCCACCGGGTAGGGCCGGTCCACGCCGCAGGCGAGGATCGCCATGGTGCGGCCGTCGGCGGCCAGCGCGCCACGATGGGCGGCCGTGTCGATCCCGAACGCGCCGCCGGAGACGACGGTCCATCCCTTGCCGGAGATCGAGTACGCCATGTCGGTCGTGACGTGCCTGCCGTAGGCGGTGGAGGCCCGGGCGCCGACGATCGCCACCGACCTCTCCAGCGTCTCGCCGAGGGCCGGCGCACCGCGCACCCAGAAACAGAGAGGAGGCCTGGTGTCCTGGTTGACGATCCCGCCGGAGTCGAGTTCCAGAGCCGCCAGGTCGTCGACCCGGCTGGGCCACTCGTCGTCGGCGGGTACGACGAGGCGGGCGCCGAGCCGGTCCGCCCGGCGCAGTGCGATCTCCGCCACCCGGCGTGGATCACCGGACCTGAGCCGGGCGGTGACCGCCGCGCGCAGGCGGGCGTCCGGGATGTCACCGTCGAGCAGCCGGTCCAGTACGGCCGGTGCGCCGGCCTGCTGGACGAGTGTCCACACCGTCCGGTTGCCGGGCTCGGCGAGCCAGGTCAGCGCGACACGGGCGGCCCGGTCGGCCGGCTCACCCGCGCCGGGGCAGCCGCTCATGCCGGACATCCCGCGGCGATCACGAGAACAACGGCGATCACGGCGACGAGCGCCGCACGGGTGACGGCACGAGCCGTGGTGAAATTCATCAAAGACTCCAAAAGGGACGTACGGGGTGAGAGTCGAACCGGGGGTGACGGGCGGTAGCGGGCCTCAGGCGGCGGCGCGGGTGGTGGGCTCGCCCATGCGCAGCTGGTACGCCTCACAGACGTCCCCCACTGCGGGCCGGTCCCGCCCGTCCAGGTCGGCGATGGTCCAGGCCAACCGCAGGCACCGGTCGAAGCCGCGCGCCGACAGCACCCCGATCTCCAGGGCGTCGTGCAGCACGGCCGTGTCCCGGGCCGGCAGTCGCCACGGTGGCCGCCGCAGCCGGTGCCCGGGGACCTCGGCGTTGACCCGCCAGCCGCCGGTCGCCCACCGGGCCGCGGCCGCGGTACGGGCACGGGCCACCCGGGCCGCGACGGCCGTGGACGGCTCGGCGGGCTCGGTCGCGACGGTCAGCTGGGCGGCCCGCACCGGCAGCAGGTTGATCTTCATGTCGATCCGGTCCAGCAGCGGCCCGGACAGTTTGCCCAGATAGCGGCGTCGGACCAGGGGCGTGCACTGGCAGGCGTGGTCCCCGGCGGGGCTGGCGCAGGGGCACGGGTTCGCGGCGACGACCAGCTGTGCCCGGGCCGGGTACTCGGTGGTGCCGCGGGCCCGGGACAGCACCACCCGTCCGCTCTCCAGGGGCTGCCGGAGCGCCTGGAGCGTGCCGCGGCTCATCTCGGGCACCTCGTCGAGGAAGAGCACGCCCCGGTGGGCGAGGCTGAGCGCGCCCGGCCGGACCAGCCCGGAGCCGCCGCCGACCAGGGCCGCCAGTGACGAGCTGTGGTGTGGCGCCTGGAACGGCGGCCGGCGGACCAGTCGCCCGTCCGGCGGCAGCATCCCGGCGATCGACTGGAGGGCGGTGACCTCGAGGGCGGCGTCGTCGTCGAGCTCCGGGAGGATGGACGGGAGCCGCTCGGCGAGCATCGTCTTGCCGGAGCCGGGCGGGCCGAAGAGGGCCAGGTGGTGGCCACCGGCCGCGGCGATCTCCAGGGCGTACCGGCCGATCTCCTGACCGGCCACGTCGGCCAGGTCGGGGCCGGGCGGCTCGGTCGTCTCCGGTGCGGGCGGCGGATCGAGCAGCGCCGCCTCGCCCCGGGCGAACTCGACGAGCCGGTGCAGGGTGTCGACGGCCCGCACGGTGACGCCCGGTACGACGGTCGCCTCCCGCGCGTTGCCGGCCGGCACGATGACGCGCGTGATCCCGGCCCGGGCGGCCGCGGCCACCATCGGCAGCACGCCGCGTACCGGTCGCACCGTGCCGTCGAGACCGAGCTCGCCGAGCAGCACGACCCGGTCGAGCGGCGCCGCCGGCAGCTCACCGGCCCCGGCCAGCACCGCCGCGGCGATCGCCAGATCGAAGGAGCTGCCGTGCTTGGGCAGGGCGGCGGGCAGCAGGTTCACCGTGATCCGCCGGTTGGGCCAGTCCCGGCCGGAGTTCACCACGGCGGCCCGGACCCGGTCGCGGGCCTCGTTGAGGGCGGTGTCGGGCAGGCCGGTGAGGGCCAGCGTGGGCAGGCCGGTGGAGAGGTCGGCCTCGACCTCGACGAGGTGACCGGCGACCCCGGCGAGCCCGACACAGAGCACCCGGGCGTAGCTCATTGCGCCACCTCCGCTGCGCTCCGGCGTCGCAATGAGTTGATGACTGAGCTGGATGATTCGCTCGCAAGCTCGCTCATTGGAATGCCCCGCGGATGTGTACGAGGCGGGCGGCGCCACGTGGTTGCGGCATGACCTCCACCACGTCGAAACGGACGCTTCCTCCCCGTACCCCCGTCTCGGTCAGCCAGCGGGCCGCCAGCCGGCGCAACCTGAGCACCTTGCGGTGACCCACCGCGGCCGCCGGTGGACCGAAGGTCGCCGTGCGGCGGGTCTTCACCTCGCAGAAGACCAGGTCGTCGCCGTCGCGCAGGATCAGGTCGACCTCGCCGTCGGCGCAGCGCCAGTTGCGTTGCAGCAGGATCAGGCCGCTGTCCTGGAGGTGCCGGGCGGCCAGTCGTTCGCCGTACGCGCCGACCGCCCGTCGCTGAGTCGTCATGACCCGGCACCGTGGCACCGATCGCGGCGGCCCGCCCGGCGCCCTGTGGGTCGCGCGGCGGTGTGGATGACCGTCCGCAGTCCGCCGGAGCGTGATAGCGGCCCAAGACAAGAGGGCGGACCGGCCCGGCGCAGGGCTTGGCGTATGCTTGTCGGCGGCGACCGCCCACGCGGTCGACCTCGCGTGCCCTCCGAACGTGCCGTGGTCTGAGTCACTCAGAGTAGCGGTCGTCGGCGGTGGCCCTCCCTGGTCCCGATCTCGTCGGGTCCGACCGTGGCCGCCGACCGGGCGCCAGGACGCCCACCGCCGGTGGGCGTGACAACCAGGGAAGATCAGGGAGTGCCAACCATGGCCGTCGTGACCATGCGTCAGCTGCTGGAGAGCGGTGTCCACTTCGGGCACCAGACCCGCCGCTGGAACCCGAAGATGAAGCGCTTCATCTTCACCGAGCGCAACGGCATCTACATCATCGACCTGCGCCAGACCCTCGACTACATCGAGAAGGCGTACAGCTTCATCCGGGACACCGTCGCCGAGGGTGGCCACATCCTCTTCGTCGGCACCAAGAAGCAGGCGCAGGAGGCCATCGCCGAGCAGGCGACCCGGGTCGGTCAGCCGTATGTCAACCACCGCTGGCTCGGCGGCATGCTGACCAACTTCCAGACGGTGTACAAGCGTCTTCAGCGGATGAAGGAGCTCGAGGCCCTGGGTGACCTGAGCGGCACCGCCGCCGGTTACACCAAGAAGGAGACCCTCCAGCTCTCCCGCGAGAAGGAGAAGCTCACCAAGACCCTCGGTGGTCTGCGTGACATGACCAAGGTGCCGTCGGCGATCTGGGTCGTGGACACCAAGAAGGAGCACATCGCGGTCGACGAGGCCCGGAAGCTCAACATCCCGGTCATCGCGGTGCTGGACACCAACTGCGACCCGGACGAGGTCGACTTCCCGATCCCGGGCAACGACGACGCGATCCGCTCCGCCGAGCTGCTGACCAAGGTCGTCGCCAGCGCCGTCGCCGAGGGCCTGATCGCCCGCTCCGGCCGTGGCCGCGGTGGCAACGCCGACGAGAAGCCCGAGGCGGGCACCGTCGCCGCCGGCGAGCCGCTGCCCGAGTGGGAGCGGGACCTCTACGAGGGCGCCGAGAAGAAGGCTGAGGAGCCGGCCGCTGCCGCTGCCGCTCCCGCCGATGCTCCCGCGGCTCCCGCGGATGCTCCCGCTGCTCCCGCCGCTGCCGTCCCCGCCGAGTAACTCGACCGATCGACATCGAGAGAAGAGTCATGGCTAACTACACCGCCGCGGACGTCAAGAAGCTCCGCGACCTCACCGGTGCCGGCATGATGGACTGCAAGAAGGCGCTCGAGGAGTCCGAGGGCGACTTCGACAAGGCCGTCGAGTTCCTCCGCATCAAGGGTGCGAAGGACGTCGGCAAGCGGGCCGGCCGGACCGCCGCGAACGGCATCGTCAGCCACTCGGGCGGCGCGCTGCTCGAGCTGAACTGCGAGACCGACTTCGTCGCGAAGACCCCGGACTTCGTCGCCCTGGGCGACCGGCTGGTCAAGTTCGGTGAGGACAACAAGATCGCCGACGCCGCCGCGCTGCTGGCCGCCACGATCGAGGACGGCAAGACCGTCGCCGACCTGGTCCAGGACTACGCCGCCAAGATCGGCGAGAAGATCGTGGTCAACCGCTTCACGATCGTCGACGGCACCGTCGCGGTCTACCTGCACCGCAAGGCTCAGGACCTGCCGCCGCAGGTCGGCGTCCTGGTGCAGTACACCGGCAAGAGCGACGAGGCGGCCGACAACGACGCCCGCGCGGTCGGCATGCAGATCGCCGCGATGCGCCCGAGGTTCCTCACCCGCGAGGAGGTCTCGGCCGAGGTCGTCGAGACCGAGCGCCGCGTGGCCGAGCAGACCGCTCGTGAGGAGGGCAAGCCGGAGCAGGCCCTGCCCAAGATCATCGAGGGCCGGGTGAACTCCTTCTTCAAGGACTTCGTCCTGCTCGAGCAGGCTTCGGTCGTCGACAACAAGAAGACGGTCAAGCAGGTCGTCAGCGAGTCCGGCATCGAGGTCACCCGCTTCGTCCGGTACGAGGTCGGCCAGGAGTAAGGCGAGTAACGCTGTGGCACGGGAGGTCGGGTACGCGATTCAGCGCCCGGCCTCCCGGTCGCATAAGGTCTCCTGCAGATAGCGAAGGGAAGGCGGGTCTCATGACGATGGTGACCGAGCAGTCCGCCACGGTTGACGAGAACCCGCCGCCCATGCGGCCACGGCGGGTCGTGCTCAAACTCTCCGGCGAAGTCTTCGGCGGCGGCGCGGTCGGGGTCGAGCCCGACGTGGTCCAGTCGCTGGCGAAGCAGATCGCGACCGTGACGCGGCGCGGCATCCAGGTCGCCGTGGTGGTCGGCGGCGGCAACTTCTTCCGTGGCGCGGAGCTGCAGAAGCGCGGCATGGACCGCAACCGGGCGGACTACATGGGCATGCTCGGCACGGTGATGAACTGCCTGGCCCTCCAGGACTTCCTGGAGAAGGAGGGCATCGAGACCCGCGTGCAGACCGCCATCACGATGGCCCAGGTCGCCGAGCCGTACCTTCCTCTCCGTGCGATCCGTCACCTGGAGAAGGGCCGGGTCGTGATCTTCGGCGCGGGCGCCGGCATGCCGTACTTCTCCACCGACACGGTGACCGCCCAGCGTGCGCTGGAGATCCACGCGGACATGGTGCTGATGAGCAAGAACGGCGTGGACGGGGTCTACACCGCCGACCCCCGGATCGACCCCACCGCCCGGAAACTGGAGACCATCACCTTCCAGGGCGTCCTCCAGCGCGGGTTGCGGGTGGCCGACCAGGCCGCGTTCAGCCTCTGCGAGGAGAACAAGCTCCCGATGCTGGTCTTCGGCGCCGAGGGCGACGACACCATCGTGCGCGCGTGTGCCGGCGAGCGGATCGGGACCCTGATCACCGCCGACTGATCGCGCTCCGTCCCCACATCCCGCACCACCGAAGACAGCAAGGAGGCGAGAAGAGCCGGTGATCGAGGAAACCCTCTTCGAGGCCGAGGAGAAGATGGAGAGCGCGGTCGAGCACGCCAAGGAGGAGTTCGCCGCCATCCGTACCGGCCGGGCTACTCCCGCGATGTTCTCCAAGATCCTGGTCGACTACTACGGTGCGCCCACGCCGGTGACGCAGATGGCGTCCGTCGGCGTCCCGGAGCCGCGCATGGTCATCGTGAAGCCCTACGACGCGTCTCAGCTGGGCCCGATCGAGCGGGCGATCCGTGACTCCGATCTCGGGGTCAACCCCAACAACGAGGGTACGCAGCTGCGCATCCACCTCCCGCAGATGACGGAGGAGCGCCGCCGAGAGATGATCAAGGTGGCCCGCGGCAAGGCCGAGGACGGCCGGGTCGCGATCCGTAACGTCCGCCGCAAGGCCAAGGACCAGATCGACAAGGCGGTCAAGGACGGCGAGACCGGCGAGGACGACGGCCGTCGCGCCGAGAAGGAACTCGACGACGTCACCCACCGCTACGTCGCCGCGATCGACGAGCTTCTCAAGCACAAGGAAGCCGAGTTGCTCGAGGTCTGAGCACCGGACGAAGCCCGGCCCGCCTCGCCGACAGGTGTGCCGGGCTTCCGCCTGTTCGGCCGGTCCTGGTTCACGGATGGTTAAATTCCCGGCCATCTCGAACCCTGTTCTACCGTCACCTTTGCAGTACGCTCTGCACGGTTTCTGTGAGCATGAGGTAGGGGTCGGCATTGTCTTTGCAACCAGCGGCAGCGCCGCCCGCGTACCCCGGAACGGAATCGATGATCGAGCCCGGTAACCCGCAGCCGGCAGAGACCGCCAGGAGCGGCGGCAAGGGCCGCCGCCGTGCCGGGAAAGGCCGCAAACCGCAGGGTGGCAGCCGTGCCGGCCGTAACCTGCCCGCCGCCATCGCGGTCGGCCTCAGCCTGGGCCTGATCGTTCTGGCGTCCCTGCTGATCGAGCCGATCGCCCTGCTGGCCGTCCTCGTGGTGGCCTCCGGCGTCGGCGCCTGGGAGATGGCCCGCGCGCTGGCCACCACCGGTGCCCGCCCGCCGCTGATCCCGCTGATCGCCGGCAGCACCGTGATGATCGGCCTGGCCTGGTTCGAGGGCGTCGACGCGCTGACCCTGGGCCTGGTCGCCACGGTCGGCGCCGCGGTCCTGTGGCGTCTCGCCGACGGGGTGGCCGCGGTCCGCCGGGACTTCACCCCCAGTCTCCTGATCGCCGTCTACGGCCCGTTCCTGCTGAGCTTCGCGGCCATGCTGGTGCAGATGGACGACGGCCCGCTGCGGGTGATCTGCACCCTGGTCGCCGTGGTGCTCTCGGACACAGGTGGGTACGCCGCCGGCGTGTTCCTCGGCAAGCATCCGATGGCTCCGAAGATCAGCCCGAAGAAGTCGTGGGAGGGCTTCGCCGGTTCGGTCACGGCGGCCGCCATCGGCAGCGGCGCGCTGCTCTTCTTCCTGCTCGACGTGCCGGTCTACGGGGGCCTGCTGTTCGGCGCGGTCATCTCGGTGGTGGCGGTGCTCGGCGACCTGGCCGAGTCCATGCTCAAGCGGGATCTCGGCGTGAAGGACATGAGCAACCTGCTGCCCGGGCACGGCGGCCTGATGGACCGGCTGGACTCGATCCTGTTCGCCGTTCCGACCGCGTACCTGCTCTTCGCGATCATCGCCCCGAGCTAGCTATGGGCGAGACACTCGGCGAACGTGGGAGACTGGATACGCCATGACGATTCTTCCGGTCATCCCGATCAGCCCCGACCAGCCAGACGCGGTCAGTACCCGCCGCCGTCCGAGCATGCCCCCACGCCACCTCGCCGACCTGGACCTCGCCGGCCGCAAGAGCGCGGTGGCGAGCCTGGGCGAGCCCGCGTTCCGGGCCAAGCAGCTCTCCACCCACTACTTCGGCCGCCTGGTGCGGGACGTCTCCGAGATGACGGACCTGCCGGCCGCGACGCGCGAGCGGCTCACCGCGGACCTGCTGCCCACCCTGCTGACCCCGATCCGGGAGCAGGCGTGCGACGACGGCGCGACGCGCAAGACGCTGTGGAAGCTGCATGACGGCGCGCTCGTGGAGAGCGTCCTGATGGGCTATCCGGACCGGGTGACCGCCTGTGTGTCGAGCCAGGCCGGCTGCGGTATGGCGTGCCCGTTCTGCGCGACCGGCCAGCAGGGCCTGACCCGCAACCTGTCGGTGGCGGAGATCGTGGACCAGGTGGTCTACCTGGCCGGTGTGGCGGCGTCCGGTGCGGTCACCGGCTCCCCGCCGCGCCTGTCCCGGGTGGTCTTCATGGGGATGGGCGAGCCGCTGGCCAACTATCCGCGGGTCATCGAGGCGGTGCGGCGGCTCATCGCGCCCGCTCCGGAGGGGCTCGGGCTGTCACAACGGCACATCACCGTGTCCACGGTGGGTTTGGTGCCCGCAATGCGCCGGTTGATCGCTGAACAGCTCTCGGTGACTCTTGCGCTGTCACTGCATGCCCCCGATGATGATCTGCGCGATGAGCTTGTGCCCGTCAACCAGCGTTGGAAGGTGGCCGAGGTGCTCGATGCCGCGTTCGACTACGCGGCGCAGACCGGCCGTCGGGTTTCCATCGAATACGCCCTGATCAGGGACGTAAACGATCAGCCCTGGCGTGCCGATCTGCTGGGCCGCCTTCTGAACGGCAAGCTGGCCCATGTGAATCTCATCCCGCTCAACCCGACACCGGGCAGCAAGTGGGATGCCAGTCCCAAACCGGTCGAGCGCGAGTTCGTCCGCCGGCTGCGTGAGGCCGGCGTCGCGACGACCGTTCGCGACACCCGGGGGCGGGAGATCGACGGCGCATGCGGCCAACTGGCCGCGGGCGAGCTGACGCACGCGAGCGCAGGGGGCGCCGCAGCCGACGCGGAGGTGGCACAGTGACTGGGCGTAGGTCCCAGCGAGCGGAGTGGGAGACGTTGTGACGAGTCAGGGGCAGCGTTTCCGAAGGCGTGCGCTGCGGCGTGGCTACAAGGTCGACGAGGTCGACGCCTTCCTGGACCGGGTCGAGGCGACCCTGGCCGGGGAGCAGGTCGGCCCGCCGGTGGCGGCGCAGGAGGTGCACGACGTCGTCTTCCGTGTGCGCTTCGGCGGCTATGACGAGTGGCAGGTCGACCTGCACCTCGACCGGGTGGAGCGGCAGCTCGCCGAGTTCGAGGAGCGGGGCGGGCGTCCCGCTCCGGATCCCATGCGCGACTCCATGCGCAGCGGCCTGACCGCCGCCTCCGCCTCCGGCCCCCCGTCGATGGGCCCCGGGCCCGGCCAGGGCTTCGATCGTGGCGGTTACGACCGCGGTCCCGGTGGCATGCAGCAGGGGCAGGGCTTCCCGCCCCCCGGCCAGGGTTACCCGCCGGGCGGCGGCATGCAGCCGCAGGGCATGCCCGGTCAGGGCGGCTTCGGCGGCCCGCAGCAGCCGGCCGGCCCGGCCATGAACCCGGCGGCCCGGATGGCGTCCCCGCCGACCGAGCGGCTGCCCGCACCGGTGCGTGACGACCGGATGCTGCCCCCGCAGATGCCGCAGCGGCAGCAGCAGCAGCTTCCGCCCGGCCCCGACCCGTACGGGCGGTACGACGAGCCCACCGGTTACGGCCAGCAGCCCCCGCAGCAGCAGCCTCCGCAGCGGCCCGGCCCGCCGCCCGGCTACGACCAGGGTGGTTACGACCAGGGCGGCTACGACGGTTTCGAGCCCGGCCGGCACGGCAAGGCCGACATGACCGCCGAGATCCGGATGCCCGAGCGGGACCAGCGCGGCGGTTACGGCCAGATGCCGGGCGCCCCGATGCCGGGTTCGCCGATGGCCATGCCCGGTTCGCCGATGCCGGGCGCGCCGATGAGCGGCCCGCCGTACGGCGGGGGTTACGGCCCGCAGCAGCCGCAGCTCGGCCCGCCGCTGGGTGAGCCGGGTGGCGAGCTGTACCGGGTGGACCAGTTGCGCCGCACGTTCCAGCCCCGCCGGTTCGGCAGCGGCTACGACCCGATGCAGGTGGACCGGCTGTTCGAGGGCATCCTGCAGGCGATGACCGGCCGCGGCCCGATGCCGGTGAACGAGAACGACCTCGACATGCTGCAGTTCGGTCTGGTGCCGAACGGCTACTTCGAGGCCGAGGTCGACGCCGCGCTGCGCGAGGTGAAGGACATCCTGCTGCGGCGCCGCTGAGTGAGCGAAACCGAAAAGAGGGGGCCGAGGGGCCCCCTCTTTTTCGTGAGCCGAGGGGCTACTGGTCGCTCGGCCGGAGGCCGCTGCGGCGCAGGACGGCGTCGCCGATGATGATGGCGATCAGGCCCACGGCGATGACGGCGAGCCAGACCTTCTCGGTGTTGCCCTGCTGGTTGCCCCAGAAGAAGAGCAACATGATGGCGGCCGAGATGATCGCGCCCTTCTGGGCCCGCTTGCGGTTGCCGGGCTTCAGCTGGTCGGGCGCGTAGACCTCCTCGTGGTGTTCTTCCGCAGCCACGTGGCGACCTCCTAGTCGATGTTGAATCGGAAAACAGTCTGTCACGGGGTCGACGGGCGGAACCCAGCAACCCGGCTGTAGTTTCGAGGCGGTCAAAAACGCAGTCAGCAGAGGAGCGATCAAAGTGCGGATCACGGGCACCGGCCATGCGAGCATGCGGATCGACACCGCTGCCGGCAGCATTCTGTGCGATCCGTGGGTGAACCCGGCGTACTTCGCCTCCTGGTTCCCGTTCCCGGACAACTCCCAGCTGGACTGGGAGACCCTGGGCGACGTCGACTACCTGTACGTCTCCCACCTGCACCGGGACCACTTCGACGCGGAGCACCTGAAGAGGTTCATCAACAAGAAGGCCACGGTGCTCCTGCCGGAGTACCCGACCAGCCAGCTCGAGGACGAGCTGCGGGCGCTGGGCTTCACCAGCTTCCTGCGGACGAAGTCCGACGAGGTGCACGAGTTGGACGGCGGCCTGAAGGTGATGATCCAGGCGTTGATCAGCCCGACCGACGGCCCGATCGGTGACTCGTCGCTCTGGGTGGAGTACGACGGCGTCCGCGTGCTGAACCAGAACGACGCCCGGCCCGCCGACCTGACGCGGTTCAACGAGCTGGGCCACGTGCACGCGCACATGCTCCAGTTCTCCGGCGCCATCTGGTATCCGATGGTCTACGAGCTGCCGGAGAGCGCGAAGACCGCGTTCGGCAAGCAGAAGCGGGAGCGGCAGTTCGACCGCACCTGGCGTTACATCGACGACCTGAAGGCGGACTTCGTCTTCCCGATCGCCGGTCCGCCGTGCTTCCTCGACGACGAACTGTGGCAGTTCAACGACATCCACGGCGACGAGGGCAACATCTTCCCCGACCAGTCGGTGTTCCTGTCCGAGTACGCGAAGGTCGGCGGCACCAACGCGGTCGTCCAGCTGCCCGGCAGCGTGACCGAGCTGACCGACGGCGGCACGAGGCAGACCACCACGCACCCGATGCCGGTCGACGAGTTCTTCGCCAACAAGAAGGCGCACCTGGAGGAGATGCGGGAGCGTAAGCGCCCGGTCATCGAGGCCGAGAAGGCGTCCTGGCGGCACCCGGAGATCGACGTCCTCGGCGAGCTGAAGAAGCGGATCGAGCCGTTGCTCGAGGAGTCGATCTACATGGCCAAGGGCGTGGGCGGCCCGGTCCGCTTCGACCTGGTCTCCTACGACGGCGACGAGGTCGAGTCGATCGTGGTGGACTTCCCGGGCAAGCAGGTCCGGGCGTACGCCGACGAGAAGGTCCGCTACCGCTTCCGCACCCAGCGCGAGCTGATCGAGCACCTCATCTTCATCGACGAGGGCGACTGGGTGAACTCGCTGTTCCTGTCCTGCCGCTTCTCGGCGGCCCGGATCGGCCAGTACAACGAGTTCGTCTACGCGTTCTTCAAGTGCCTCTCCGAGGAGCGCCTCCAGTACGCCGAGGGCTGGTACGACGAGCACGAGAAGGCCGTCGACGCCGAGGACATCGAGTTCGGCGACTGGACCGTGCAGCGCCGCTGCCCGCACCTGAAGGCCGACCTGTCCCGGTTCGGCATCGTCGAGGGCAACGTGCTGACCTGCCAGCTGCACGGCTGGAAGTTCGACCTGCCGAGTGGCCGCTGCCTCACCGGCGTCGGCCACAAGATCAGGGCGACCAAGAAGGCCTAAACGGCCAGATCACGAAGGATGCGGCGGGCCGCGTTGTGGCCCGCCGCGCCGATCACGCTGCCGGCCGGGTGCGCGCCGGCGGAGCCGTGGTACAGCCCGTCCAGCCCGGTGAAATAGGGCATCCGCCGGTCGAAGGCGACCGTGTTGTCGACGTGGTGGATGTGCCCGCCGGTCATCCCGAAGTGCTTCTCGATCCCCGGCGGGGTCAGCGGCATCACATCGGCCACCAGGTCGGACGTCCCCGGCGCGTACCGGTCGCAGAGGGCGAGCAGGCGGTCCACGTACCCCGGAAGCTCTTGATCCCACGAAGATCCGGCAGGCTCGAAGGGCACCGACTGCACGAAGAGCGCGGACGAGTGATGCCCGGCCTCGTCGCGCAGCGACGGGTCGATGGTGGTGTGCAGGTACCACTCGATGGTCGGCTCGTCCGGCAGCACCCCGGCCTGCACATCGGCCCACATCCGCCGCAGGTTCGTCATCGGTGAGGCGTCGCCCGGCAGCAGGTGGATGGTCGACCCGAACGGCGACGGCGCACCCTCCGGCAGGCAGGAGAAACGCGGCAGATCGCGCAGCGCGAGATTGACCTTGAGCGTGCTTCCCGTCCGCTTGACCGCGGCCATCCGCTCGGTGAGCGAGACCGGCAGAACACCTTCAGGGACAAGACCCATCAATTGGTACGGGTCACAGCCACCCAGAACGACATTCGCCGCGACCGACCGCCCATCGGCCAGGACCACCCCGCTGGCCGCCCCGCCGTCCACGGTCACCGCCGTCACCCGGGCATCCGTGTAGAGGCGGGCCCCGGCGGCCCGCGCGGCGTCGGCGAACACCCGGGAGACCGTGCCCATCCCGCCCTCGGCGATCAACCAGGTCCCGTCCGAGCCGGGCAGCCGGCACATGTTGTGGACCAGGAAGTTGTGCCCGGTGCCCGGATCGTCCGGCCCGGCGTTCAGCCCGGACAGGCCGTCGGTCACCGCGTACATGGCGATCAGCAGCTCACTGGCGAACCCGAAACGACCCAGGTAGTCGACGACCGATCCGCGTACCAGATCCAGGAAGGTGCTCTGGAGCTGCGGCCGGATCCAGCGGTCGGCGATCTCCTCGACGGACCCCGGCTCCTCCAGCCAGGAGGGCGCGAGATCGGCGCGCAGCGCGCCGATCTCGCAGGCCAGCGCTTCGTCGGCGGCGGCGTCGCGGGGCGCCAGTTGCGCGCGGTTGGCCTCGCCGTCACTGCCGAAGAGGAGGTACGGCGAGCCGGCCGGCCCGGGCGACGGCAGGAAGTAGTGCGGATCCCGGCGCAGCACCGGAATGTCCACGTCCAGCGTCTTCAGCAGCTCCGGTGGCATGAGGCCGAGCAGGTAGGAGCCGGTCGACTGGCCGAGACCGGGAACCTTGGCGAAGGGATGCTCGGTACGCGTGGCGCCGCCGAGCACGCCCGCCGCCTCAAGGACGACGACGTCGAGCCCGGCGCGGGCCAGCAGTATGGCGGAGACCAGGGCGTTGTGACCGGCTCCGATGATTACCACGTCGGCGCGGCCGGGAATGGGCGTCATGCCGATCGACGCTACCCCGCGATCAGCGCGTCATCTTCAGCCGACCGCGTACCGGATCGTTATCCCGTTCCGGGTTGCGGCTCACTACGATCTCACAGTCGTGGATGCCGCCACCGACTTCTCGTTCTACGTACAGCCGACCCGCGAGCAGCTCGCCGTCTCGGTCAAGCAGTTCATGAGGCCGCAGCTGCGGCTCGCCCGGCTGCTCGGGGTGCTGCTGATCGCGCTCGACTTCCTGTTCTTCAGCCTGGGTGAGCGCACCATGGGGCTCTTCGTCGCGCTGCTCGGCGTCAGCCTGATCGCGGTCGTTCCGCCGCTGACCGTCCGGTCGGTGGTCGGCAAGATGGCCGGGGTGATCGGCCGTCCGACCCAGTACCGGGTCGACGACCAGGGCGTCCGGATGACCAGCGACCTGACCGAGGTCTTCTACCGGTGGGCCGCCGTGGACCGGCTGGACGAGACTCCGGGCCTGCTGATCGCGCGGACCGGGCAGAGCGGCTTCTTCGCCGTGCCGATCGCCGACCTGCCGCCGGAGACGGCCGCCGAGGTGACCGCGTTCGTCCGGGCGCACGTCCCGGCCTGACGGCGACCGGGGTGCGGCCGTCCGGGAAGATGAGCGGTATGCGTGACCTCGTACTGCTCGGCTCCACCGGGTCCATCGGCACCCAGGCCATCGACATCGTCCGGCGCAACCCGGACAAGTTCCGGGTGGTGGCCCTCGGGGCCGGCGGCGGCAACGTCGAACTGCTCGCCGCCCAGGCACTGGAGCTGGGCGTGGAGGTGGTCGGCGTGGCCCGTTCCTCGGTCACCCAGGACCTCCAGCTCGCCTTCTACGCCGAGGCGCAGAAGCGGGGCTGGGCCACCGGCGACTTCAAACTCCCCAAGATCGTGGCCGGCCCGGACGCGATGACCGAGCTGGCCAAGTGGCCGTGCGACGTGGTGCTCAACGGCGTGGTCGGCAGCCTCGGCCTGGCGCCCACCCTGGCCGCGCTGGAGAGCGGCCGGATCCTCGCGCTCGCCAACAAGGAGTCCCTGGTCGCCGGAGGGCCGCTGGTCCGCCGCGTCGCCAAGGAGGGCCAGATCGTCCCGGTCGACTCCGAGCACTCGGCGCTCGCCCAGTGCCTGCGCGGCGGGACAGCGGCCGAGGTACGGCGGCTGGTGCTGACGGCCAGCGGCGGGGCGTTCCGGGGCCGCCGGCGCGACGAGTTGACGAACGTCACCCCGGAGGAGGCGCTGAAGCACCCGACCTGGGACATGGGCCCGGTCGTGACGATCAACTCGGCCACCATGGTGAACAAGGCGCTCGAGGTGATCGAGGCGCACGAGCTGTTCGGGGTGGCGTACGACGACATCGAGGTGATGGTGCACCCGCAGTCGGTCCTGCACTCCCTGGTCGAGTTCACCGACGGCTCGACGCTGGCCCAGGCCAGCCCGCCGGACATGCGGCTGCCGATCGCCCTGGCCCTGGCCTGGCCGGAGCGGGTGCCGCAGGCGGCGGCCGCGGTCGACTGGACGAGCGCGCACAACTGGGAGCTGCGCCCGCTGGACGACGAGGCGTTCCCGGCGGTGCGGCTGGCCAAGCAGGCCGGCCGGGCCGGGCGCTGCCTGCCGGCCGTCTACAACGCGGCGAACGAGGAGTGTGTGGCCGCTTTCGTCTCCGGTCGGCTACCTTTTCTGGGCATCGTCGACACCCTCGAGCGGGTGTTGGCGGCGGCCCCGGATTTCGCGGAGCCGGGTACCGTCGATGACGTGCTTGCCGCCGAGGCATGGGCGCGTGCCCAGGCACAGCGGACAATCGAGACTGCGGCTGAAGGAGCCTGATGCTGTTCTGGCTGGGGTGCGCAGCCTTCGCGCTGACCATTCTGATCTCGGTGAGCCTGCACGAGCTGGGTCACATGATCACGGGCAAGCGCTTCGGCATGAAGGTGACGAAGTATTTCGTCGGGTTCGGCCCGACGGTGTTCTCGTTCCACCGCGGTGAGACCGAGTATGGATTGAAGCTCATCCCACTCGGTGGATTCTGCAAGATCGTCGGGATGACGCCGCAGGACGACGACGTCGCCCCGGAGGACCAGCACCGCGCCATGTGGCGGTTCCCGGTCTGGAAGCGGACCGTCGTGATGGCCGCCGGCTCGATCACCCACTTCATGCTGGCGCTGGTCGGCGCCTGGGTGATGGCCTGGAGCATCGGCCTGCCGAACATCCATCTGCCGGACACCGCGGAGGAGCAGCGTGCCGCTCCCGCGATGATCTTCGTGGGTGACTGCGTCCCCACCTTGCACTCCGACACCAGCCCCGAGTGCGTGGTCGGCCAGAACGGCGCCGTGGCGGGTCCGGCCAAGGCCGCCGGCCTCCAGACCGGCGACGTGATCACCAAGGTGGGCACCACCGCGGTGGCCAACTACGGGCAGCTCACCGACGCCATCCGCGCCCAGCCCGCCGGCCCGGCCTCGTTCGAGTACGTGCGGAACGGCCAGACCGCGACCATCACCGTCGACCTGGCCACCGCCGAACGGACCCCGCTGAACGACCCGAAGGGCCCGGTCTCCAAGGTAGCGGTCGCCGGTGTGAACCTGGAGATAGACCAGCCCAGGGTGGTCGAATACAGTCCTCTCGGCGCGATCCCCGCCTCCGGCGAGTTCAACTGGTACCTGGTGGAGAACTCGATCCAGGCGATGGCCCGGATCCCGCAGAAGATCCCCGCGCTGTGGAACTCGATCACCGGCGACGAGCGCGACCCGGACACCCCGATCAGTGTGGTCGGAGCCAGCCGGATCGGCGGCGAGGCCATCGAGAAGGGTGTGCCCGAGGTCTTCTGGCAGGTCTTCATCTCGCTGAACGTGTTCATCGGGCTGTTCAACCTGCTGCCGCTGCTGCCGGTCGACGGCGGGCACATCGCCATCGCCTGGTTCGAAGCAATTCGCTCGTGGGTCTACAAACGTTTCCGGCGGCCTGACCCAGGCCGGGTCGACTACTACAAGTTGATGCCCGTGACGTACGCGGTCATCCTCATCGG
The DNA here is from genome assembly GCF_014205215.1 of Actinoplanes lobatus. Taxonomy (NCBI): domain Bacteria; kingdom Bacillati; phylum Actinomycetota; class Actinomycetes; order Micromonosporales; family Micromonosporaceae; genus Actinoplanes; species Actinoplanes lobatus. The sequence goes on along the minus strand of NZ_JACHNC010000001.1, from coordinate 941,790 downwards.
TGGTGCGTTCACCCTGTTGACCGTCACCGCCGACATCATCAACCCGATCACGATCTTCAAGTGAGTAGCGAATGACTGCGATCAGTCTGGGCATGCCGGCCGTTCCTCCGCCGCCGTTGGCCCCCCGTCGGCAGAGCCGCCAGATCAACGTCGGGGGAGTGCTGGTCGGCGGCGGCGCCCCGGTCAGCGTCCAGTCGATGACCACCACCCTCACCTCGGACGTCAACTCCACGCTGCAGCAGATCGCCGAGCTCACCGCGTCGGGCTGCCAGATCGTCCGGGTCGCCGTCCCGTCGCAGGACGACGTCGAGGCGCTGCCCGCGATCGCCAAGAAGTCGCAGCTCCCGGTGATCGCCGACATCCACTTCCAGCCGAAGTACGTGTTCGCCGCGATCGACGCCGGCTGCGCCGCGGTCCGGGTGAACCCGGGCAACATCCGGCAGTTCGACGACAAGGTGAAGGAGATCGCGAAGGCGGCCTCCGACGCCGGCATCCCGATCCGGATCGGCGTCAACGCCGGTTCGCTCGACAAGCGGCTGCTGGAGAAGTACGGCAAGGCCACCGCCGAGGCGCTGGTCGAGTCGGCGCTCTGGGAGTGCTCACTGTTCGAGGAGCACGGCTTCCGGGACATCAAGATCTCGGTGAAGCACAACGACCCGGTCGTCATGATCCGGGCGTACCGGCAGCTCGCCGAGCAGTGCGACTACCCGCTGCACCTCGGCGTGACCGAGGCCGGCCCGGCGTTCCAGGGCACGATCAAGTCGGCCGTGGCGTTCGGCGCCCTGCTGGCCGAGGGCATCGGCGACACCATCCGGGTGTCGCTGTCCGCCCCGCCGGTCGAGGAGATCAAGGTCGGCAACCAGATCCTGGAGTCCCTGGGTCTGCGCGAGCGTGGCCTGGAGATCGTCTCCTGCCCGTCCTGCGGCCGCGCCCAGGTCGACGTCTACACCCTCGCCGAGCAGGTCACCGCGGCTCTCGACGGGTTCCCGGTGCCGCTGCGGGTGGCCGTCATGGGTTGTGTCGTCAACGGTCCCGGTGAGGCCCGCGAGGCCGACCTCGGTGTGGCGTCCGGCAACGGCAAGGGCCAGATCTTCGTCAAGGGCAAGGTCATCAAGACCGTGCCCGAGTCGATCATCGTGGAGACCCTGGTCGAGGAGGCGCTGCGCCTCGCCGACGAGATGGGCGCCGACCTGCCCGAGGAACTGCGCGACCTGCTCCCCGGCCCGACCGTCACCGTGCACTGAGCTAGCTGGCTCCGCTTCGCTCCGCGGCGATTCGCCTGGTAACCGACGACGAGAGGTCCGGTCTTCCGTCACCCGCAATCCCCGCGGGCGTCGAAAGACCGGGCCTCTCGTCGTCGGCGGCGAATCGCTAGAACAGGACAGTGGCGAACGAGCCCGCCGAGACGAAGCCACAGCGTGCGTAGACTCGGCGGGCCGTCGTGTTGTAGTCGTTGACGTAGAGGCTGACCGTCGGCGCGACCCGGCGCAGGGCGTCCGCCACGACGGTCGCCATGGCGCCCGTGGCGATGCCGCTGCCGCGGTACTCCGGGTGCACCCAGACGCCCTGGATCTGCGTGGTCCGCCGGGTGACGATCGCCAGCTCGGCCTTGAAGACGACCAGATCGCCGTCGAACTTCGCATACGCCCGCTTCGCCTTCACCAGCTCCGCGATCCGCCGCCGGTAGCCGCGCCCACCGTCGTCCTGCAACGGTGAGACGCCGACCTCCTCGGTGTACATCGCGACGGCGGCCGGGAAGAGCTGATCGACCTCGCCGGCGTGGACCAGCCGGACCGAGGGGTCGGCGCGCACCACCGGGTCCCGGTTGGTGACCAGCAGCGGCTGATGGGGGCGTACATCCCGGGCCGGCCCCCAGTTGCCGCCGAGCCTGTTCCACAGGTCGAGCACCGCCTCCGAGCGGCCGATGATCGACGAGCAGACCCGTGGCTCGGCGCCCAGCAGATCGGCGAAGGCGGCCGTGGCGGGCGGTGTCGCGCCCACCGGCACCAGGTGCGCCCCGGACCAGATGATCGACTCGACGTGGCGATCCGGCTCGTAGCCGTAGATCCGCCCGTCCGACCGCCACCAGTTCAGGCCGTGTGCCGCGACCCGCTCAGCGATCTGGGCGCCCGCGTAGGGGTCGGCGTCGAGGATCCGCTCGACGGCCGCGCGCTCGGGCTCACCGAGCTGGCGAATGGGCACCGTCAACACAGGTATCACATTGCCAGATGCGCGCCCGCTGACACGTACCGCAACCCCGCGATCTCAGAAACCTTGCCGCCGACAGATTGCCGATATATCGTCTACCTATCGACGACAGAACGGAGAAGGTCATGAGGCACCCACACGGAGGACCCGGACACGGTGGCTGGATGGGCGAGGCGCGCAGGCGTGGCTTCGGGTTCCCGCCCGGTTTTCCCTTCGGCGGCCCCGGTGGCCCCGGTTTCCCGCCGCCCGAATTCGGCGGCAGGCCCGGGCCACGGCGCGGCGGTCGCGGCGCCCGGCAGAACGTCCGGCCCGCCATCCTGGCGCTGCTCCTGGAGCGCCCGATGCACGGCTACGAGATGATCCAGGAGCTCGACTCCCGGACCGGGGGGATCTGGCGCCCGAGCCCCGGCTCGGTCTACCCGACCCTGCAACTGCTGGAGGACGAGGGCCTCATCGAGGTCACCGCCGAGGGCGGCCGCAAGAGCTACCGGCTCACCGAGGACGGCCGGCCCGAGGCCGAGACCGCGGCACAGAACCCGCCGTGGGCCCAGATCGGCGCCGACACCATGTCCCAGGTGCAGGATTTCCGCGACGCGGCGGTCGGCATCATGGGCGCGCTCAAGCAGGTCGGTTTCAACGGCACCCCGGAGCAGCGCCAGAAGGCGCTCGAGGTGCTCAACGAGACCCGGCGCAAGCTCTACGCCATCCTCGCCGAGAGCGAGTGAACCCCCTCTTCCTGAAGGCCCGTTTCTGGTACGGGGTGGAACGCGCCCGCCGAGAACACCCCGTCCCGCCGGCTCCGCGCGACCATCTGCCGGGTCCAGCCTTTGCCGCGCCCGCCGGGCTGAGTTCGGTGGTTGGGCTGGCTGTCAGGGCTGTCTCAAGCGCATCGAGACAGCCCTGAGGTCCACCGGGACGGCGCCCGGGAGCCGGCCGTCAGCGGCGGCCGAGGGCGGTGATCAGCTCCAGGAGGGCCGGGAGGCCGCCCCGCTCCAGCTCCGGGGTCGGGGTCAGCGCCATGATCGGAACGGTGACGCCGGCGTCCGCGTATGCCTGCACGCGGGCCCGGCACTCGTCCGGCGACCCGTGCACGATCAGGTCGTCGACCAGGGAGTCCGGGATGGCGGCCAGCGCGCCCTTGCGGTCGCCGGACTGCCAGGCCTGCCACATCGGGGTGAGGATCTCCTCGCGGCCCAGCCAGCGATGGAAGGCGGCGTACGCCGGGACGGTCAGGTACGACGTGATCAGGCGACGGCCCACGGCACGGGCGTAGGCGGCGTCCTCGGTGGGGACCATGAAGATCCGGGTGGCCACCTCGAAGCCGGGCCGCGCCTCCTTGGTCTCGGCGAGAGCGGTGGCGACGTCGCCCGCGGACAGCCAGTTCAGGATCACGCCGTCGGCCTCGGCCGCGGCCAGGCGCAGCATGCCGGGGCGCAGCGCGGCGAGCAGCACCTGCGGCGGGACGGCCGGCGGCCGCTCCAGGCGGAACCGGCGCACCCGGAAGGTGCCGAACTCGCCGTCGGTCAGCTCCCCGGCGAGCGCCGAGCGCAGGAAGCGGAGCACGCCCCGGCTGCGCTCGAACGGCTTCGTGAAGTCCACCGCGTTCCAGTCGCCGACCACGACCGGTGAGGACGCGCCGATGCCCAGCTGGAACCGGCCCGGCGCGGCCTCGGCCAGCGCGGCGGCGGTCATCGCGAGCAGGCCCGGCCCCCGGGTGAAGACCGGGGCGATGGCGGTGCCCAGGCGCAGCCGGGGCTCCCAGGCCGCGGCCAGGGTCAGCGGGGTGAACCCGTCGGTGCCGGCCACCTCGGCCGTCCACGCGTCGGTGAAACCCGCGTCGGCCAGCGCCTTGTACACGCCTCCGTGGTCGGCCAGCGGAACGCCACCGAACGGTACGGTCATGCCCCATCGCATCGACATGACCTCGATCCTGCCGTTCACGATCACGTGATGTCCACCACTGGAGGAACGGATGTGGGATTTCTCCGCCGGGCCGGGATCAGCCGATCGGGGTGGGGTTGCGCCAGGCGGTCGCGAACGACGTCCGCCCGTTGGTGCGCAGCAGCGACCCCTGGTAGATCCGGGCCCCGGCCAGCAGGGTGAGCCCGCTGGTCAGCAGGAGCAGGGCCAGCGACACGAACGGCTCCCAGGTGGCGGCCTCACCGGTGAACAGGCGGACCGGCATGGCCACCGGGGCGGAGAACGGGACGTAGGACAGCACGGTCATCGCCGCCGGGTTCGACTGGAAGGCCAGCACCAGGAAGAACGGGGTCATCACCAGGAGCTGGAGCGGGGCCGTGGTGGCGCCGAGATCCTCCTGCCGGGCGGCCAGCGCGCCGACCCCCGCCCAGAGCGCCGCGAGCATCAGGAAGCCGACCACGAAGAACGGCAGGAACCAGCCGATCGCCGGCAGGACCGCGTCGATCACCGGGCCGCCCACGTCGGCCACCCGCATGCCGACCAGGCCGACCACGGCGATCAGGGCGAGCTGACCGAAGGCGAGCACGGTCATGGCGGCCACCTTGCCGGTCAGCAGCGCCCGGACCGGGATGCTGGCGACCAGGATCTCCACGATCCGGGTCTGCTTCTCCTCGGTGACGCTCTGCGCGATCTGCACGCCGAACGAGATCGTGGTGAAGAAGAAGAGCGTGGCCAGGACGAACGGGACCAGGAAGCGGGCCGCCTCGTCGAGCGCGTCCGGATTCAGGTACTCCACCGGCGGTGAGGTGCTGAGCGCCGCCACCACCTCACCCGGCGCCTCCTCCATGGCCAGCACCCTCGGCCCGTCGACCACGGCGGCCGCCACCTCGTCGTCGCGGACCATCCGTTCGGCGGTGGCCGCGTCCGGGACGGTGATCACCTCGAGGCCGGCCCTCTCCAGGACGGCGACGTGGGTGGTGCCGACCACGGCGACCTTCTCCGGGCCGCCGTTGATCAGCATCGGCAGCACCACCCCGAGCGCCGTGAAGAAGAGCAGCAGGACCGTACTGAGAAGGAAGGTCTTGTCGCGGAGCTTGACCCGGATCTCCCGGCCCGCGACCAGCCTGGCGGCTTCGAACGTGGTCACTGGATCACCTCTCGGAAGATCTCGGCGAGGGAGGGGCGGACCGGCGCGAAGGCGCGGACCGGCCCACGGGCCAGGGCGGCGTGCAGGAGCGCCTGCTCGTCGGCATCGGGGCCGAGGTCGACGACGGCACGGCGGCCGTCCAGTTCCAGCAGGGTCACCCCGGGCTCGTCACGCAGCCAGCCGGCGTCGGAGTCGACCTCGATCCGGAAACGGGGCAGCGTGTACCGGTCGCGCAGCCAGGTCCGGGAGCCGGCCGCCCGGACCGTCCCGTCGGCGATGATCACCAGGTCGTCGCAGAGGCGCTCGACCAGTTCGAGCTGATGGCTGGAGAAGAGCACGGCGGCGCCGGCGCGGGCCCGTTCGCGGAGCACGGCGAGCACCGTCTCGATGGCGATCGGGTCCAGCCCGGAGAACGGCTCGTCCAGCACCAGCAGCTCCGGGTCGTGTACCAGGGCGGCGGCGATCTGGGCGCGCTGCTGGTTGCCCAGCGACAGCTTCTCCACCGGATCGTTCCCCCGCTCGGCCAGCTCCAACCGTTCCAGCAGGGCGGTGGTGCGGCGGCGGGCGTCGGCGACGCCGATCCCGTGCAACCGCCCGAGGTAGACGATCTGCTCGGTCACGGTCATCTTCGGGTAGAGGCCGCGCTCCTCCGGCATGTAGCCGAACCGCTGCCGGTCCGCCCGGGTGATCGGGGCGCCGCGCCAGGTCACCGCGCCGGTGTCGGCGGCGAGCACGCCCAGGACGATCCGCATCGTGGTGGTCTTGCCGGCGCCGTTCGCGCCGACGAAGCCGGTGAGCCGGCCGGAGTCCACGGTGAACGAGACGTCCTTGAGGACCTGACGCTCGCCGAAGGACCGGTTCACGGCATCGACGTTCAGGACGGTGGTCATGGGAACCACGCTAGATCCGCGTCGATGTCCCGTCGTCCGGCTCGGGTACGTCATCCTCGCGGAGGACCTCACCCGCCGGGCCGGACCACCCCGAGCTCGTACGCCAGCACCACGGCCTGCGTGCGGTCGCGCGCGCCGAGCTTCATGAGCACCCGGCTGACGTGCGTCTTCACCGTCGTCTCGCCGAGCCGCAGAGTGGTCGCGATCTCCGCGTTGGTGGCGCCGCCGGCCAGGAGGACCAGCACTTCGTGCTCGCGCGGGGTGAGCTGGTCCAGCCGGACGCCGGCGGCCACCGGCGCGGTGAACGTGGAGATGACCCGGCGGGTGACGGCCGGCGCGAGCAGCGCCTCCCCGGCGGCGATCACCCGGACCGCCTCGGTGAGCGCCTCCGGCGTGCCGTTCTTGAGCAGGAAGCCGCTGGCCCCGGCCCGGAGCGCGGCGAACAGGTAGTCGTCGCGGTCGAAGGTGGTCAGGATCAGCACCGACGGACCTCCCGCGGCGGCGATCCGGCGGGTCGCCTCCAGGCCGTCCATCCCGGGCATCTCGACATCCATCAGTACGACGTCCGGCCGCAGCCGCAGGGCCAGTTCGACGGCCTGGGCGCCGTCCGCCGCCTCGCCGGCCACGGTGATGTCGTCCTCCATCTCGAGGATGACCCGGAACCCGGTCCGTACCAGTTGGTGATCGTCCGCCAGAAGAACGCTGATGCTCATGACACCACCTTGGCCGGGTAGGGGATCCGGGCGCGGACCCGGTAGCCGCCGTTCGGCTGTGGACCGTGCTCCAGGGTGCCGTCGTGCACCGCCACCCGCTCGCGCATGCCGATCACGCCCAGCCCGCCGCCGCCGGCCGCTCCGCCCCGCCCGTCGTCGGTCACGTCCAGCTCGATCTGCCCGCTGAGATAGCGGACCCGTACGTCGACCGTGCTCGCCCCGGCGTGTTTGAGGGTGTTGGTCACCGCCTCCTGGACGATCCGGTAGGCGGCCTGGGACAGCGAGTCGGGCAGGGGCACCGGATCACCGTAGACGGCGTACCGGACGGCCAGTCCCGCCTCCTCGGCCCGTTCGGCGATCTCCGGCAGCCGGTCGATGCCCGCCGGGCTGCCGGCCTCCGGCGCCCCGGAGGCCCGCAGCGCGCCGAGCATCCGCCGCAGTTCGTCGACCGCGGTCCGGGCGCTCTCCTCGACGGCGGTGAGCGCGGTCCGGGCCCGGGCCGGGTCCTTGTCCATGGCCCGGCGGCAGGCGGACGCCTGGATGCCCATCACCGACACGTGGTGGGCGACCACGTCGTGCAGTTCCCGGGCGATCCGGACCCGCTCGCCGAGGACCGCCCGCTCGGCCGCCGCGGTGTGCGCGGCCCGCAGTTCGGCGGTCTGTTCCTCCAGTTCGTGGCCGTGCCGGACGCCGCGCCAGACGGCGTCACCCATCAGGTAGCAGAAGGCGAAGAAGGCCGCGTTCACCACGAACGTGTTGAACGCCACCGAAGCCTTGACCGCGGGGGCCACCGAGCCGCCCCCGTGGATGACGAAGGCGGCGGCGAGCCAGGCGAACATGGCGCCGATGATCGCCAGACGCAACAGCCGGGACCGGCCCCGGTGCCGTCCCCAGGCGCCGAGCGTGTAGATCGAGGCGAACAGCACACCGATGGTGACCTGCGCTTCCTGGGAGCCGCGGGCCTGAGCGCCGATGAAGGCCGCGGCGATCAGCACGGCCGTCACGTCGGGGTAGCGGCGGCGCACGGTCAGCGGCAGGGTGATGGCCAGCACCCAGCAGATCTGCTCGGGCAGCGGCGCGACGTCCGCGGAGTCGATGAACCCGGCGTGCCGGACGATGAAGAGGTTGAGCAGGGCGACGGCGGCGACCGCCAGGCCGGTCCACACGTCGGTGCGGCGCTGGCCGGCGGTCGGTCCGGGCCGTCGCCACTCGTCGGGGTTCACCGATGGCATGCGGTGACTGTCGCACGGACCCGTCAGATCAGGGAACGCAGATAGTCCAGGGCCCCGGCGGGTAACCGGGGCCCTGGCTTTTCAATTCTTGTGCCGGTCACTGGCCGGCGCATGTGGTCGACCGGCTGCGTGCCGCTAGCGGTCGACCGGAGTGATGGGCATCGGCTGCGATCACCTCTTGTCGGGCCGGGGACGTCTTGATTACGCGTTGCTGCGGTATCTCGTCCTCCTCCTCCAACTCGGCGACTGTGCCAGTTGCTTGTCAGCCGTGGCCGACTCATCGAATGTATGCCTGCGCAAGCCGGATTGCCACCCTCGCCGCTGTAGATTTTTTAGCCGCAAAAGTCTGACTGAGCTGGGAAAACGTTTCCCCGGGAGAGCGGCGGCGCGGGGCGGGCGCTTGCCGAAGAGAGAGGTGACCGCGCCCCACGCCGCCGCTGGGAGGTGAGTCCCGCGGGGGCGACCCGGCCGAGGAATCGCCCGCATTCAGGCTCGCACCGGCCCGGTCGCGCGGCAACGCAATTAACCCCTGTCATTGACGCCCGTAACACAGCGGAGCGATCATCACGGCATTAGTGGCTCAGGTCACAACACCTTCGGGTAGGGGGTACTCGCGTGAGCACCGACGAAGAACGGCTCGCCCAACTCGGATACAAACAGGAACTCCACCGCCGGCTCTCCGGCTTCTCGAACTTCGCTGTCTCCTTCTCGATCATCTCGATCCTGGCCGGCGCCATCACCTCGTACGGCATCGCCATGAAGGCCGGTGGACCGGTCGCCATCACGCTGGGCTGGCTCGGCGTCGGTGTCATGGTCACCTTCGTGGCGCTGGCGATGGCCGAGGTGTGCTCGGCGTACCCGACCGCGGGCGCCCTCTACTGGTGGGCCGCCGCGCTGGCCAAACGCAACAAGGCCGCCTGGGCATGGTTCATCGGGTGGTTCAACTTCCTCGGCGAGGTGGCGGTGACCGCGGCCATCGACTTCGGCGCCGCGATCACCACGGCGGCCTTCTTCAGCCTGACCCTGGGCATGGAGGTCACGGCGCTCAAGACCTTCCTGATCTTCCTGGTCATCATCGCCGTGCACGGCCTGCTGAACACCTTCGGCGTCAGCCTGGTCCGGATCCTCTCCGACGTGAGCGCCTGGTGGCACCTGGTCGGCGTCGCGGTGATCGTCGGTGTCCTCGCCGTCGTCCCGGACCAGCACAAGCCGCTCTCCGAGGTGTTCTTCGAGGTGCACAACGCCACCGGATTCACGTTCGCCGGGGCGGGCGTCTACGCCGTCCTGGTCGGTCTGCTGATGGCGCAGTACACGTACACCGGCTACGACGCCTCGGCACACGTCGCGGAGGAGACCCACGACGCGGCCCGGGCCGCCCCGCGCGGCATCGTGATGTCCGTGGTGGTGTCGGTCATCGCCGGCTTCGTGCTGCTGGTCGCGATCACCTGGTCCATCCAGGACTACGAGGGCTCGCTGGGCACCCCGCTCGGCCTGCCCCCGGCGCAGATCTTCATCGACGCGGCCGGGCACGACCTCGGTGCGTTCCTGCTGTTCATCTGCATGATCGCGCAGTGGTTCTGCGGGATGGCGTCGGTCACCGCGAACTCCCGGATGTCCTACGCCTTCGCCCGTGACGACGCGCTGCCCGGTTCGTGGATCTGGAAGAAGGTCAACCCCCGCACCGGTACGCCGACGAACTCCATCTGGCTGTGCGTGGCCCTCTCCACGCTCCTGGTCCTGCCGTCGCTCTGGAACGTGGTCGCCTACTACGCGGCCACCTCGATCGCGGTGATCGGGCTCTACATCGCCTACGTCGGCCCGGTTCTGCTGCGCCGGCTCAACCCGGACTTCCAGCCCGGCCCGTGGAGCCTCGGGAGGTGGAGCGCCCCGGTCGGCTGGATCGCGATCGTCTGGGTGGGCGTCATCTGTGTCCTCTTCGTACTGCCGCCCGGCTCGCCGATCACCGCCGAGACGTTCAACTACACGATCGTCGCGGTGGCCGTGGTGCTCGGCGCGGCCGCGATCTGGTGGTTCGCCGGGGCCCGGAAGTGGTTCACCGGACCGAAACAGAACCTGCTGGAGAAGGCCGCCCACGGCGAGTCCACGGACTGATAGGACTGTTCGCATGGATCTCGAGGAGCTGGACGTCGCCGTCGACAACGGCGGCATCGACACGGTGCTGCTGGCCCTGACCGACATGCAGGGCCGGTTGCAGGGCAAACGGCTGCACGCGCGCTACTTCATGGACGAGGTGGTGTCCGGCGGCAGTGAGGGATGCAACTATCTGCTCGCGGTCGATGTCGACATGAACACCGTCGACGGCTACGCCATGTCCTCCTGGTCCACCGGTTACGGCGACTTCGTGATGCGGCCGGACTTCTCCACCCTGCGCCGGATCCCGTGGCACCCGGGCACGGCGCTGGTCCTGGCCGACCTGTACGACGTGTCCGGGGCGCCGGTGCCGGCCTCACCCCGGCAGATCCTGCACCGCCAGCTCGACCGGCTGGCGGCGCACGGCCTGTCCGCGTACGCCGGGACCGAGCTGGAGTTCGTCCTCTACCGGGACTCGTACGAGCAGGCGTCGCAGAAGAACTACCGGGACCTGGTCCCCGCCAACCAGTACAACGTGGACTACTCGCTGCTCGGCACCGCCCGCGTGGAGCCGCTGCTGCGCCGGATCCGCAACGAGATGCACGGCGCCGGCCTGACCCCGGAGAGCGCCAAGGGCGAGTGCAACCTCGGCCAGCACGAGATCGCCTTCCGCTACTCGGACGCGCTGACCGCCGCCGACCATCACGTGGTCTACAAGAACGGGGCGAAGGAGATCGCCGCCCAGGAGGGCATGGCGCTCACCTTCATGGCCAAGCCCAACGAGCGGGAGGGCAACTCCTGCCACATCCACTTCTCGCTGCGCGACGAGAACGGGCGGTCCGCGATGCTCGGCGACGGCCCGGCCCATCTCAGCGAGACCGGGCAGCGGGTGCTGGCCGGCCTGCTCGCCACGATGCGGGAGTTCAGCCTGCTCTTCGCGCCGAACATCAACTCGTACAAGCGGTACCAGCCGGGGTCGTTCGCGCCGACCGCGCTGCGCTGGGGCGTCGACAACCGGACCTGCGCGCTGCGGATCGCCGGGCACGGGCAGGGCATGCGGGTGGAGAACCGGGTGCCGGGCGGGGACGTCAACCCGTACCTGGCGATCGCCGCCCTGGTGGCCGGTGCCCTGCACGGCATCGAGAACGAGCTGTCGCTGGAGGACGAGTTCATCGGCAACGCCTACCAGGACCCGGAGGCCGACCGGGTGCCCGGCACCCTGCGGGAGGCGACCGCGTTGTGGGCGGGAGGCGCGGTGGCGGAAACCGCGTTCGGCCCGGACGTCGTGGCCCACTACGCGAACATGGGACGGGTGGAACTGGCGGCCTACGACGCCGCGGTGACGGACTGGGAGTTGCGCCGTGGATTCGAGCGCCTCTGAGTGTGAGGATCTTGGCGTGGCGACTACAGAGGTGATCGATCCGTCGACGGGTGAGGTCTTCACGACCGTACCGTCGCTGGGTCTGGCGGAGACCGACGCCGCGATCGAGCGTGCGCGGATCGCATTCGGTGAGTGGCGCCGGGTCTCGCCCGGGGACCGGGCGCGGCTGCTGCGCCGCTTCGCGACGGTGGTCGAGGAGCACATCGAGGAGCTGGCGCGGCTGGAGGTGCGCAACGCCGGGCACACCATCGGCAACGCGCGCTGGGAGGCGGGCAACGTCCGGGACGTGCTGAACTACTACGCCGGCGCACCGGAGCGGCTGGCCGGGCGGCAGATCCCGGTGGCCGGCGGCGTGGACGTGACGTTCCACGAGCCGCTCGGCGTGGTCGGGATCATCGTGCCGTGGAACTTCCCGATGCCGATCGCCGGCTGGGGTTTCGCGCCCGCGCTGGCGGCCGGCAACACGGTGGTGCTCAAGCCGGCCGAGCTGACCCCGTCGACCGCGATCCGGCTCGGCGAGCTGGCCCTCGAGGCCGGGCTCCCGGAGAACGTGTTCCAGGTGCTGCCGGGTAAGGGCAGCGTGGTCGGGCAGCGGTTCGTCACCCACCCGGCGGTGCGGAAGGTCTGCTTCACCGGGTCCACCGAGGTCGGCAAGTCGATCATGGCGGGCTGCGCCGACCAGGTGAAACGGGTGACCCTGGAGCTCGGCGGCAAGAGTGCCAACATCGTCTTCGCGGACGCCGATCTCGACGCCGCGGCCGCCGCCGCGCCCGGCGCCGTCTTCGACAACGCCGGGCAGGACTGCTGCGCGCGCTCCCGGCTCCTGGTCCAGGAGTCGGTGTACGACAAATTCCTCGCGCTCCTCGAACCGGCCGTGCGCGGTTTCCGGGTACTCGACCCCGCCGATGACTCGTCGGAGATGGGACCGCTGATCTCCTCCGGACAGCGGGCCGCCGTCACGTCGTACCTCGAAGGCTCTGACATCGCGTTCCGCGGCACCGCGCCGGACGCGAACGGATGGTGGTTCCCGCCGACCGTGCTGCTCGCCCGCTCGAACGCGGACCGGCACTGGCGCGAGGAGATCTTCGGGCCGGTGGTGAGCGTGTTGCCGTTCCGGGACGAGGAGGACGCGATCCGGCTGGCCAACGACACCGAGTACGGGCTGTCCGGCTCGCTCTGGACCCGGGACGTGGGCCGGGCGCTGCGGGTCTCGCGGGCCGTGGAGACCGGTGCGCTGAGCGTGAACAGCAACTCCTCGGTGCGCTACTGGACCCCGTTCGGTGGCATGAAGCAATCCGGTCTCGGGCGTGAGCTCGGCCCGGACGCACTGCTGTCCTTCACGGATGTGAAGAACGTATTCATCTCAACGGGAGACTGAGTGGAACGCTTGCAGGACCGGGTCGCCGTGATCACCGGCGCCGGCAGTGGCATCGGGCTGGCGACCGCCCGGCGGTTCGCCGCGGAGGGCGCCAAGGTCGTCGCCGTGGACATCTCGGAGGACGCCGGAAAGGCCGTCGCCGCGGAGGTCGGCGGCGAGTTCGTGGCCTGTGACGTCAGCGACGAGGAGCAGGTCAAGGCACTCTTCGACGGCGTCGTGGAACGGCACGGCCGGATCGACATCGCCTTCAACAACGCCGGCATCTCGCCGCCCGACGACGACTCGATCCTGGTCACCGGCCTGGACGCCTGGGAGCGCGTGCTCAAGGTCAACACCACGAGCGTCTTCTTCTGCTGCAAGTACGCGATCCCGCACATGCAGCGGCAGGGCAAGGGCTCGATCATCAACACCGCCTCGTTCGTGGCCCTGCTCGGCGCGGCCACCTCGCAGATCGCCTACACCGCCAGCAAGGGCGGTGTGCTGGCGATGACCCGCGAGCTGGGCGTGCAGTTCGCCCGCGAGGGCATCCGGATCAACGCGCTCTGTCCCGGGCCGGTGGCCACGCCGCTGCTCATGGAGCTGTTCGCCAAGGACCCTGAGCGGGCCGCCCGGCGGCTGGTGCACGTGCCGATGGGCCGGTTCGCCGAGCCGGACGAGATCGCCGCCGCGGTGGCGTTCCTGGCCAGCGACGACGCGTCGTTCATGACGGCGTCGCAGTTCGTCGTCGACGGCGGGATCACCGGAGCGTACGTAACGCCGCTGTGACGCGTTTGCCGACCCGCTACGGTGGGAAGGGAAACCCTGACACCCAGCTCAGCCAGGCGGCGAGGGGTGTCGGGGCCGAATCCCCGTCCGCACAGGTTCAGATCCCGTGTGGGTGGGACAGAAGGGCCCGTGACGCGGCGCCGGTTCACCCGGCGCCGCGCGCCTGTGACTACGGTGGTGCGATGCGTCCGATCATCGGCATAACGTCCTATGTGCTGCCCGCGACGTGGGGCGTCTGGGTCGATCTGGAGTCCGCGCTGGTGCCGAACGACTACGTCGAGGCGGTTCGGCGGGCCGGTGGCCGGGCGGTGCTGCTGCCGCCCGACGATCTCGACACGGACGTGCTCGACCGGCTCGACGGCCTGGTGCTGGCCGGCGGCCCGGATGTGCAGCCGGTCCGGTACGGCCAGGAGCCGCACCCGGCCACCGTCGCCCAGCCGGAACGCGACGTGGCCGAGCTGGCGCTGCTCCGCGGGGCCCTGGACCGGGACCTGCCGCTGCTCGGCGTCTGCCGGGGCATGCAGCTGCTCACCGTGGCGGCCGGCGGCAGCCTGCACCAGCATCTGCCCGACGTGCTGGGCCACGAGAAGCACCGCCCGGGCCCGGGGATCTACGGTTCGCAGTCCGCGCGGTTCGCTCCGGGCAGCCGGATCGCCGCGCTGATGGGCGATGACCCGACCATCAACTGCTTCCACCATCAGGGGGTCGCCGACCCCGGACCACTGACCGTCACCGGCTGGGCGCCCGACGGACTGCCCGAGGCGGTCGAGGATCCGGATCGGAGGTTCGTCCTCGGTGTCCAGTGGCATCCGGAGGTCGGCCGGGACCGGCGTCTCTTCGGCGCCCTGGTGGCGGCGGCCACGAAGGAGAGCACCGGAACATGCGCAGACCGCTGATCGGCCTCACCGCCTACGCCGAGCAGGTGCAGTACGGCCGGAACGACCTGTTGGCCGGGATGCTGCCGATGACCTACGTGAAGGCGGTGCACGCCACCGGAGGCCGGGCCGTCCTGATCACCCCCGACGATCCCGGCACCGACGTGCTGGAGGCCCTGGACGGCATCGTGTTCTGCGGCGGCGGAGACATCGACCCGGCGAACTGGGGCGCCCCGCCGCACCCGGCCACCGAGGTCGACAAGGTCCGCGACCTGTCCGAGCTGATGCTGATGCGCGCCGCCCTGGACGCCGGCCTGCCGATGCTGGGCGTCTGCCGCGGCATGCAGATGATGGCCGTGGCCACCGGCGGCTCGCTGCACCAGCACCTGCCGGACCTGGTCGGGCACGAGCGGCACCGGGCCGCCCCGGGCACCGACCCGCTGGCCGCCAACGCCTCCGACTACGGCCGGCACGACGTGGTGATCGAGGACGAGACGCTGGCGCACCGCCTGTTCGGCCGCAGTCTCACGGTGAACTCGTTCCACCATCAGGCGGTCGCCGACCCGGGTGCGTTCCTCCCGGTCGGCTGGTGCCCCGACGACCGGGTCATCGAGATCGTCGAGCACCCCGGCCCGGCGTTCGCGCTCGGCGTGCAGTGGCACCCCGAGCGGACCAACGACCTGCGGCCCTTCGAGGCACTGGTCGAGGCGGCGGTGCGGGGACGGGCCGTCGCCGCCTGATGAGCGGACCGGCCGGTCCGGTGTTAACGTGCCACGGGACCGGGTGTGCCGCCCGCGTCCGGTGATCCGTGGGAGGCATGCATGGGTGCCCTGCCGAGGCGGCTGCGCAACGCCTTCGAGCGGGGCGGCGAGATGGGCGCCCGGATGTCCGCGCTGGACTGGTCCACGAGCCCGATCGGTGAGCCGTCCACCTGGCCGCCCGAGCTGACCGGCGCGGTGTCCACGATGCTCGCCTCCCGGGCCCAGATCATCATCTTCTGGGGGCCGGAGTACGCCACCCTCTACAACGACGCCTACATCCCGGTGGTGGGCGGCAAGCACCCGGACTTCCTGGGCAGTCCCGGCCGGGACCTGTGGGCCGAGGCCTGGGACGTGCTGAACCCGCTCTTCGACGGGGTGCTCGCGAACGACTCGTCGTTCTACGCCCGGGACCACATGTTCATGATCGAGCGGAACGGGTTCCTCGAGGAGACGTACTTCGACATCTCGTACGACCCGATCCGCTCCGGCGACGGCACACCCGGCGGGGTCATGTGCATCGTCACCGAGACCACCGGCCGGGTGCTCGGCGAGCGGCGCGTCCGGACCCTCAGCGCCCTGGGCCGCCGCCTGGCCGACTCGCCGGACCAGGACGCGCTCGCCGCCGAGGCCGCCGCGGTGCTCACCGAGAACGGCGCCGACGTGCCGTTCGCCGCGCTGGTCCTGGACGACCAGGACCCGCACCCGGCGATCCGGGCGGTCCGTTCCGGCGGCCGTCCCGGCCTGGTCGCGCTCGCCGACCTCACCGAGCCCGGGCCGTCGGCCGCCGCGGAGGCGCTGGTGCTGCCGATCGGCGTGGCGGCGGACACGGTCGGCGCGCTGGTCGTCGGGGTGAGCCGGTTTCTCGCGCTGGACGGCGACTACCGGGACTTCCTCGATCTGGCCGCCGCGCAGATCTCCCGGGCGGTGGCCAACGTGCGGGCGTACGAGCAGGAGCGCCGCCGGGCCGCCGAGCTGGCCACCCTGGACCAGGCCAAGACCAACTTCTTCTCGAACGTGAGCCACGAGTTCCGTACCCCGTTGACGTTGATCCTCGGCCCGATCGAGGACCTGCTCGACGATCCGGCGCTGGACGGGCCGCTGCGTGACCGGCTCACCCCGGTGCACCGCAACGGGCTGCGCCTGCTCAGACTGGTCAACACGGTGCTCGACTTCTCCCGGATGGAGTCCGGGCGGATGCGGGCCGTCTACCGGCCGACCGACCTGGCCGGGCACACCGCGCGGCTGGCCGGCACGTTCCGGCCCGCCATCGAGCGGGCCGGGCTGACGCTCACCGTCGACACCCCGCCGCTCGGCGAACCGGTCCACGTCGACCACGAGCTGTGGGAGAAGATCGTCTTCAACCTGCTCTCCAACGCGGTCAAGTTCACCCGTGAGGGCGGCGTCGAGGTCCGGGTCCGGGCCGTGGACGGGCACGCCGTGCTCGCCGTCCGGGACTCCGGGGTCGGCATCCCGGCCGGCCAGCGGCCGCTGCTGTTCGACCGGTTCCACCGGGTTACCGGGGCCTGGTCCCGCAGCCACGAGGGCACCGGCATCGGGCTGGCGCTGGTCCGTGAGCTGGCCGGGCTGCACGGCGGATCGGTCGGCGTGACCAGCGAGGTCGGGGTGGGCAGCGAGTTCACCGTGCGGATCCCGTTCGGCACGGCCCACCTGCCGCCGGACCGGATCACCGACGACCCGGCGGCGCCCGGCGAGACGGCCGAGCCGCTGCTCTGGGTGGACGAGGCGACCTGGTGGGCGGGGGACGGCCCGGAGGCGCCGCAGCCGGTGGGGCACGGCGTGGGCGGCCGGATCCTGCTCGTCGACGACAACGCCGATCTGCGTGAACACGTCTCGCGGCTGCTCCGGCCGTACTGGGAGGTGGTCACCGCGGCGGACGGGCCGAACGCGCTGGACCTGGCCGCCGAGCACCAGTTCGACCTGGTGCTGACCGACGTCATGATGCCCCGGCTCGACGGTTTCGGGCTGATCGCCCGGTTGCGCGCCGACGAGCGCACCCGGGACGTGCCGATCGTGGTGCTGTCCGCCCGCGCCGGTGAGGAGGCGGCGGTCGAAGGGCTCGCCGCCGGCGCCGACGACTACCTGGTCAAGCCGTTCTCCACCCGGGAGCTGATCGCCCGGGTCCGGGCCAACCTGGAGCTCGGCCAGCTGCGCCGGCGGACCGTCAGCCGGCTGCGCGGGCTGGTCGACGCGGCCGCCGCGCTCAACGCGGTGCCGACCACCGCCGAGGTCCTCGACGTCGCGGCCCGGCACGTGCTCACCATGACCTCGGCCGGGCGGGTGGTGCTGACCGTGCCGGGTGCCCGGGCCGAGCGCGACGGCGGCGCCCTGGCGGGCGCGCAGGCGGACATGGTGCTGCCGCTGCCGGACACCGCCGGGCCGCCCCTGGGCGAGCTGCGGGTCTGGGCCGGCCCGGACGGGTCCGCCGAGCCGGCGGTGCTCACCCAGCTGGCCCGGCTGGTCGGGCTGCGGCTGGCCAACGCACGGCTCTACGAGGCCGAGCACCGGATCGCCTCGACCCTCCAGCACAGCCTGCTGCCGCAGTCGCTGCCCCGGGTGCCGGGCGCCCTGGTGGCCGGCCGGTACGTGCCGGGCAGCAGCGAGGCGCGGGTCGGCGGCGACTGGTACGACGTGATCCCCGGCCCGGACGGCGAGCTGTTCCTGGTGATCGGCGACGTGGTCGGCAAGGGCGTGCAGGCGGCCGCCGGCATGGGGCAGCTGCGTAACGCGCTGCGGGCGTACCTGTTGGAGGGTTTCGACTGCGGCACCGCGCTGACCCGGCTCAACCGGCTGGTCGACACGCTGGGCCGGCGGCAGTTCGCGACCGTCCTCTGTGTCGGCTTCGACCCGCGGACCCGCCGGGTGCGCTACTCGTCGGCCGGCCACCCGTCGCCGGTCGTGGTCGCCCCCGGCGAGCGGGGCACCTTCCTGTACGGCGCGGCACTGGGCCCGCCGATCGGGGCGCTCGGCTCGGTCACCTATCCCACCCGGGAGACGTCCCTGACCGCCGGGGCGCGCCTGCTGCTCTACACCGACGGCCTGATCGAGGACCGCCGGGAGGGCATCGACACCGGCCTGGCCGGGCTGACCGTGGACGCGGCCGTTCCCGCCGACCACATCGACGACCTGCTGGACGCGCTGCTCGCCGAGGCGGCCCGGCACACCCGGCACGACGACATCGCCCTGGTCGCCCTGGAGGTGACCGAGCCGCGCGAGTTCGTGCTGCGGCTGCCCGCCGAGCCGGGCCGGCTGACCGTGCTGCGCCGGCGCCTGGAGGACTTCCTGGCCGCGCACCGGGTGCCCGAGGCGGACGCCTTCGACCTGGTGGTGGCGGTCTCCGAGGCGGCCGCGAACGCCATCGAGCATCCGGTCGACCCGGCCGAGCCGGTGATCGTCGTGACCGCGTCGCTCGACGACGGCACGGTGACCGTGACGGTACGCGACACCGGAGGCTGGCGCCCGGCCACCGACCCCGGCTTCCGCGGCCGTGGCCTGGCCCTGATCGGCGCCCTCACCGACCTGTCGGTGCACCGTGGAGTGGACGGCACCGAGGTCACCCTGCGCCGTTTCCTTACGGCGCCCTGAGCCAGGGCTGGTCGCCGAGCCCGGAGATGTCCAGCACCCGGCGCACCCGGTCGGAGGGGTAGACGTCGAGGGCGCCCGGATAGTGGTCGGCCAGGCGGATCAGCGTGTGGATGGCCGCCGAGTCGAAGAAGGTCACGGCCCGCAGGTCGACCGAGGCGGAGGTGACCCGGTCCGGGGTGGCGGCCTGGAACAGCGCGTCGGCGGTCGCCATGTCGACCTCACCGGTCACCGTGACGGCGACCCGGTCACCGGTCACCTCGCCGACCGCCGAGAAGTTCGGGTCCAGGCCCTCTTGATCCACGAGCACACGATTTCACAGGGGCCCGGGGGCGGCAAGGACGGGGCCGATCGGCTCCGGCGTGGCCGGTTAGGCTGTGGTCATGACCGTACGTGCCCCTCTCGTGCCGGGAAAGCAGTCGCCCTGGCGGTCGGTCCCGGCGCACATCGTCCGCCCTGAGTACGTGGGCAAGAAGCGCCCGCGTGAATGGAGCGGCTCGCATGTCCAGACGCCCGAGACCATCGAGAAGATGCGGGTCGCCGGCCGGATCGCGGCGCAGGCCACACAGCTGGCCGGTGAGCACTGCAAACCGGGCGTGACGACCGACGAGATCGACCGGGTGGTGCACGAGTTCCTGCTCGACCACGACGCCTATCCGTCGACGCTGGGCTACAAGGGCTTCCCGAAGTCCTGCTGCACATCGCTCAACGAGGTGATCTGCCACGGCATCCCGGACTCCACGGTCCTGGAGGACGGCGACATCATCAACGTGGACGTCACGGCGTACCTCGACGGGGTGCACGGCGACACCGACGCCACCTTCTGCGTGGGCGACGTCAGCGAGGAGGCGCGGCTGCTGGTCGAGCGCACCCACGAGGCGATGATGCGGGGCATCCGCGCGGTCGCCCCGGGCCGCCCGATCAACGCCATCGGGCGGGTCATCGAGGCGTACGCGCGGCGGTTCGGCTACGGCGTGGTCCGTGACTTCACCGGCCACGGCATCGGTGAGGCGTTCCACTCCGGGCTGTACGTTCCGCACTACGACAACCCGCAGCTCACCACGGTGATGGAACCCGGTATGACGTTCACCGTCGAGCCGATGATCACTCTGGGCACCCATGAGTACGACATCTGGCGCGACGGCTGGACGGTCGTCACGAAGGACCGGAAGTGGACCGCCCAGTTCGAGCACACGCTGGTGGTCACCGAGGACGGTTACGAGATCCTGACCCTGCCCTGACCGGGGCCCTCAGTCGAAGAGCGCGCCGAGCCGGCCGTCCACCGGGCGGCCGCGGGCGGTCAGCTCCTCGGCCTGGTACTTGAGGATCGCCCCCAGCTCCTGCATGTCGGCCGCGGCCACGCCGGTGCGCTTGACCGCGTCCGCCGTGTTGCGGAAGTGGGTGCGGGTGAGCAGACCGGCGACCAGGGCGGCGTGCAGCCGGGCCTCGGCCATCAGGATCATGGCGTCGTCGGTGTCGTACCACTGGGTCAGGCGCGCCGCCCGGGTGTGCGCGCCGTTGGCCACCGCCCAGTCCTGCCGGGCCAGGCCGGTGAACTCCATCGGCCGGGCCTCGGAGAGCAGCGACAGGTGGGCCTCCCGCCGGTCGGCGAACCAGTTCTGCGGGTCGTGGAGCGGGAACGTGGTGAGGTAGCCGTCGGCCAGCAGCGGCCATCTCGGGGTGAGCTGCCGGGCCTGCCCCAGCCCCTCCTCCGCGGTGATCACCCGCAGGTCGACCGGGATGCCGTCGACCTTGCGCATCGCCGGCTTGGGGCCGGTCTTGGGCCGGTAGGTGACCACCAGGACGTTGACGTCGCTGCTCTCGTTGTCGTCGCCGTGCGCCATCGAGCCGGACAGACCGATCGCCTGCACCTCGGCGGACCACCGCTCCTGGACGGCGTCACCCAACCGGATCGCGAGCGAACCGCGGGGCGAGGAGGCGTCGAGCTCGTCGATCACGACCCCATTGTCGGCCATTCACGTTTCCGGAGTGGCCCGATCCTCAGCCCGGCCTACCGGGGAAGGGCATCGTCAGTGGTGTGACCTCGGCGATCCGGCGCCACCGTGTCGCACGAACTGCGGAGTCGGTCAAATACGACAGTGAGTCGACGCGGTCGGCACCCTCGGTCACCGGCAGCAGGGCACGCCAGGCCTGGGCCACGCCGTCCTCCACGTGCACCGCCAGCTTCAGGGCGCTCTCCCGGTCGGTCACCTCGAAGGGCAGTTGGTAGGCCGCGGGCGCGGGCGCGGTGCTGGCCTGGATCCGGTCCAGCCGGTCCACCAGCTCGTCGCGCCGGCGCCGGTGTTCGAGTTCACAGGCGCGGGCCCGGGACACCTCGTCGGCGTCGGTCAGGTGCACCCCGATCACGCCGTACGCATAGATGGCCGCCTCCTCGGCGGCGAGGGCGGCGGCGAGTTGTTCCGTCACGCCGTGGACAGTAACCCGTCAGCGCAGCGCTTCGGCATGAGTGGCCCGGCAGGCCGCGATCGAGCCGGTCAGCCCGGCCCGTTCCGGGGTGGCCGCCTTGCACGCCGCCACCGCCGTCCGCTGCGCGGCCTGCTCGGCCTTACGCAGCGTGGCCGTGGTTTCGCCCGCGCCGGCCGGGGCCGAGGAGGACGGCGCGACCGAGGGCGCGGCCGTGCCGATCACCCGGGTCAGTTCGGCCGCGTGTGCCCGGTGGTCGTCGGCCAGCGGGGTCAGCCGGGCGGCCAGCGAGGCGTCGGCGAGGATCGCCCGGTCGTACGCCGCGGCCAGCGCCAGGGCCTCGTTCAGCAGGGGTTGCAGCGGGTCGGGCTGCGGCTCGGGCTCGGGTCCGGAGTCCAGGAGCCCGCAGCCGGCCAGGGCGGCGGAGCTCAGCGCCGCCCCGAGGAGCAGCCGCCGTGAAGTCGATAGCACGCGGCCAGTCAACACCATTCGGTGCGGCGCTGCTCCGACCCGCCCACCGGCGCGTTACGCTCAGCGTCAGCCGCGGGGCCGCATCGTGCCCGGCGGCATATAGTCGTTCCTGCGATAAAGCTAGCGAGAGGTCGAGCCCGATGACGCAGCGTGGTCGCGCCGGGTCCCGGCCCGGTGGGCGCCCCGGCAACCGCCGTTCCCGGCCGGAGCCGGAGACACGTAGTACCCCGTCCCTGCCCCGCGTCGATCTGAGCGCCGCCCGCGCCCGGATCCGCGAGGTGATCGAGCCGGTGGTCGCCAAGGCCGGCTACGACCTGGAGGACCTGACCCTGTCCCGGGCCGGCCGCCGGTTCGTGGTCCGGGTGCTGATCGACACCGACGGCGGCGTCGGGCTGGACGATGTGGCGGTGGTCTCCCGGGAGATCTCCGAGGCGCTCGACCTGGCCGATGAGTCCGGCGGCGAGCTGCTCGCCGGGGAGTACCAGCTGGAGGTCGGCTCCCCGGGCATCGACCGGCCGCTGACAGAGCCACGGCACTGGCGCCGCAACATCGGCCGCCTGGTGGCGGTCGGCGGCCTCACCGGGCGGGTGCTCTCCGTCGCCGACACGGGTGTGGCGCTGGACGTGGACGGGACGACCCGGGAGCTGGCGTGGGCCGATCTCGGGGCCGGCAAGGTCCAGATCGAGTTCAAGCGCATGGACGAGGCCGACTTCGGTGACGAGGACGGCGAAGAAGACGACGACGAAGGGGAGGGCGAGGAATGAACATCGACCTCGCGGCGCTGCGCGCCCTGGAGCGCGAGCGGGAGATCCCGTTCGAGACCATCCTGGCGGCCATCGAGACCGCTCTGCTGACCGCCTACCGGCACACCGAGGGCGCGGAGAGTCACGCCCGGGTGGACATCGACCGCCGGAGCGGCGTCGCCTCCGTCCTGGCGCAGGAGCTGGACGCGGACGGCACGTTGGTCCGGGAGTGGGACGACACCCCGCACGACTTCGGCCGCATCGCGGCGATGACCGCCAAGCAGGTGATCCTCCAGCGTCTCCGGGAGGCCACCGACGAGCAGCACTTCGGGGAGTACGCGGGACGCGACGGCGACCTGGTCACCGGCGTGGTGCAGGCGGACGCGGCCCGGGCCGAGAAGAACATCGTGACGGTGGACCTCGGCAAGCTGGAGGCGGTGCTGCCGCAGTCCGAGCAGGTGCCGGGGGAGACCTACCCGCACGGCACCCGGATCCGCTGCATCGTGGTGCACGTGGCCAAGGGCTTCCGCGGCCCGCAGATCACCCTGTCCCGCTCGCACCCGGCCCTGGTGAAGAAGCTGTTCGCCCTGGAGGTGCCGGAGATCGCGGACGGCACCGTGGAGATCGCCGCCATCGCACGTGAGGCAGGTCACCGTACGAAGATCGCGGTGCGCTCGACCGTTTCGGGCGTCAATGCGAAGGGTGCCTGTATCGGCCCGATGGGCCAGCGGGTCCGCGCGGTGATGAGCGAGCTGCACGGCGAGAAGATCGACATCATCGACTGGTCGGACGACCCGGCCCAGTTCGTCGGCAACGCGCTCTCACCGGCCAAGGCCCTGCGGGTCGAGGTGGTCGACGCGGCCAGCCGAACGGCCCGGGTGACCGTGCCCGATTTCCAGCTCTCCCTGGCCATCGGCAGGGAGGGGCAGAACGCCCGTCTGGCCGCCCGTCTCACCGGATGGCGCATCGACATCCGTCCGGACAGCGAGCCGGCCGGAGTCTCGGACCGTGATGCGGCCGAGGCGGGGAACTGACCGGATACGCGGTCGGCGCGATCGAGGGGTAGACTTGGCCTCGGTCGGCCCGACGCGAACCTGCGTCGGCTGCCGCAATCGCGCGCCGGCCGCTTCATTGCTGCGGTTCGTCGCGGCAGAATCGGAGGGAAACCTCCGGCTTCTGCCCGATCCGAGTCGCCGACTGCCGGGGCGGGGAGCTCATCTACATCCCGATCCGGCCTGCTTCTCGCAGGCAGAGCGACGACGTGCCTTCGGGCGTGCGTTGCGTCTCGCTGGTTTTGCTGACCCAGAGCTGCTTGCGGAGCACATCCGTACGGTCTCCGTGCCGTCCGGATCCACCGATGGCGAAGCGTCGCCGCTTCGTCACGACCCAGCAAGGTAGGACGACCCAGATGAGCACACGATGAAGTCCCTGAAATGAACAGGCTTCTAGTGCACGAGTGAGGTCTGTGCGGGTGCTGCTCGCACGACCTCGAAGTGAGGAGTGCAGTGCCAGGCAAGGCCCGCGTACACGAGCTCGCCAAGGAGCTCGGGGTCGACAGCAAGACCGTTCTCGCCACGTTGAAAGAGATGGGCGAGTTCGTTAAGTCCGCGTCCAGCACCGTCGAGGCCCCTGTGGCCCGGCGGCTCCGTGGCGCCCTTGAGCAGGGTGGCGCCATTCCGGCGTCCCCGTCGTCCTCGGCGTCCACCGCCGCGTCCGGTGGCCCCGGTGCCCCCGCGTCGCCGCGCCCGGGCCCGCCGATGGGGCGGCCCCAGCCGCCGCGCCGTCCGGGTCCGACGCCCGGTGACGCGCCCACCAACCAGCCCACCTCTCCGGCGCCCACGCCCGGCCCGTTCGTGCGGCCCAAGCCGCCGGCCGGCCGTCCGGGTCCGACGCCCGGCCCGGTCGCCAAGCCGGCCAGCGCGCACGACATCGAGGTGGCGGCCGCCGAGGCCCGCGCCTCGGCGCTGAAGGCCGAGCAGGAGGCCGCGGTCAAGGCCGCGCAGGCAGCCCGTACCCGGGACGCCGAGCGCCGTCAGGGCAGCCCGTCCGAGGGCGGTGGCCAGCGTGGCCCGCGTCCCGGTCCGGGCAGCGTCCCGCCGCGTCCGGGTTCGCCGGCCGCGAACCGTACCCCGGCCCCCGGTGCCCCCGGTGGTCCTCGTCCCGGCCCGGCCGGCGGCGCTCCGCGTCCGCCCGCCCGTGGTCCGGGTAACAACCCGTTCGGTGTCTCCGGTGGCGGCGCGTCGCGCCCGTCGCCGGCCTCGATGCCGCGTCCGAACCAGCCGGGTATGCCGCCGCGGCCGAGCCCCGCCTCGATGCCGCCGCGGCCCAGTCCCGCCTCGATGCCCGCGCAGCGTCCCGGTCGTCCGGCCGGCCCCGGTGGCGCCGGTGGCGCCGGTCGTCCGGGTGGTCCCGGCGGCGGCCGTGGCGGCCCCGGTGGCGGTGGCGGTGGCTACCGCGGTGGCGGCGGCGGTGCCGGTGGCGGTTTCCGTCCCGGTGGCGGCGGCGGTGCCGGTGGCGGCTTCCGTCCCGGTGGCGGCGGCGGTGCCGGTGGCGGCTTCCGTCCGGGTGGTCCCGGCGGTGGCGGCGGCGGTCCGGTCGGCGCTGGTGCGCCCGGCCGTCCCGGTGGCGCCGGTGGCCGTGGCCGTGGCGGCGGTGCGGCGGGTGCCTTCGGGCGTCCCGGCGGCCGGCCGACCCGTGGCCGCAAGTCGAAGAAGCAGCGGCGTCAAGAGTTCGACAACCTGTCCGCTCCGCAGATGAGCTCTGGTGCTCCGCGCGGTAGTGGCCAGGAGATCCGGCTCTCGCGCGGCGCGTCGCTCTCCGACTTCGCCGACAAGATCAACGCCAACCCGGGCTCGCTCGTCCAGGAGATGTTCAACCTGGGTGAGATGGTGACCGCCACGCAGTCGGTGTCCGACGACACCCTTCTGCTGCTCGGCGAGCACCTGGGCTTCGTCGTGAAGATCGTCAGCCCTGAGGACGAGGACCGTGAGCTGCTCGCGCAGTTCGACATCGACCTCGACGCCGAGGTGGCGGAGGACCGTCTGGTCACCCGTCCGCCGGTGGTGACCGTCATGGGCCACGTCGACCACGGTAAGACCAAGCTGCTCGACGCGATCCGCAAGACCAACGTGGTCGCCGGCGAGGCGGGTGGCATCACCCAGCACATCGGCGCCTACCAGGTCGTCGTCCCCCACCAGGGGGAGGAGCGGGCGATCACCTTCATCGACACCCCGGGTCACGAGGCGTTCACCGCCATGCGTGCCCGCGGTGCCAAGGTGACCGACATCGTGATCCTGGTGGTCGCGGCCGACGACGGCGTCATGCCGCAGACGGTCGAGGCGCTCAACCACGCGAAGGCGGCCGACGTGCCGATCGTCGTCGCGGTGAACAAGATCGACAAGCCGGACGCCAACCCGGACAAGGTCCGGCAGCAGCTGACCGACTACGGCCTGCTCGCCGAGGAGTACGGCGGCGAGACGATGTTCGTCAACGTCGCGGCCAAGCCCGGCATCGGCATCGACGACCTCCTCGAGGCCGTCCTGCTGACCGCCGACGCGGCGCTCGAACTGACCGCCCCGATCGACGGCCCCGCCCAGGGTGTCGCGGTCGAGGCCCACCTGGACAAGGGTCGCGGCGCCGTCGCCACCGTCCTGGTGCAGAAGGGCACGCTGCGGGCCGGTGACTCGATCGTGGCGGGTGGCGCGCACGGTCGCGTCCGGGCCATGCTCGACGAGAACGGCCAGCAGGTGGCCGAGGCCGGTCCGGCACGTCCGGTCCTGGTCCTGGGTCTCACCTCGGTGCCGAGCGCCGGTGACACGTTCCTCGCGGCTGAGGACGACCGCACGGTGCGGCAGATCGCCGAGCAGCGGCAGGCTCGCCGTCGTGCGGCGACCTTCGCCAACTCGACCCGCCCGAAGACGATCGACGAGATCGTCAAGGAGATCAAGGAGGGCGAGAAGGCTTCGCTCACCCTGATCATCAAGGGTGACGGGTCCGGTTCGGTCGAGGCCCTCGAGGACGCGCTCTTCAAGATCGACATTCCGGAAGAGGTGCAGCTCAAGGTCATCCACCGCGGCGTCGGTGCGATCACCGAGAGCGACGTCAACCTGGCGTCCGCCTCGTCCGACCAGAGCGCGACGATCATCGGCTTCAACGTCCGTGCGTCGAACAAGGTCAAGGAACTGGCCGACCGCTCCGGCGTGGAGATCCGCTACTACAGCGTGATCTACCAGGCCATCGAGGAGATCGAGGCCGAGCTCAAGGGCCTGCTCAAGCCGGAGTACGAGGAGGTCGAGCTCGGCACGGCGGAGATCCGCGAGGTGTTCCGCTCGTCCAAGATCGGTCTCATCGCCGGCTGTATCGTCCGGTCCGGTCTCATCCGCCGGAACACCAAGGCCCGCGTCATCCGCGAGGGCACCGTGGTGGCGGACAACGTCACGATCAGCTCGCTCAAGCGGTTCAAGGACGACGCGACCGAGGTCCGCGAGGGCTTCGAGTGTGGTCT
The DNA here is from genome assembly GCF_014205215.1 of Actinoplanes lobatus. Classification (NCBI taxonomy): domain Bacteria; kingdom Bacillati; phylum Actinomycetota; class Actinomycetes; order Micromonosporales; family Micromonosporaceae; genus Actinoplanes; species Actinoplanes lobatus. The sequence goes on along the minus strand of NZ_JACHNC010000001.1, from coordinate 914,687 downwards.
GACGCTGAGCGGTTACGGCTCGCCGCAGATGGGCGACGTGATCGAGACCTTCGAGATGCGTGAGAAGCCGCGGGCGTAAGCTTCGCGACTTTCCGGCGGCCCGGCGTTTCTGCGCCGGGCCGTCGGCCGCTTCAGACCCTTCCGGTACGGGGATGGCCGCCCGGCAGAGGCGGCGGCCGCCCCGGCTGGGAGGATTGGCGGCATGTCCCGCTATGCCATGCTGCTCGCACCCTCCGCCAACCGCGTCTACGCCGACCAGGCGTCGCGCATGTCCCAGGCGGAGCTGGCCGCGTTCGCCCCGGTGCTCTCGCCGGGGCTGGACGACATCGGCGTGACGGTGCTGGGTGGGGTGGAGTACCTGACGTTCTCCGCCGATCTCACCGAGCGCGATATCGCGTACGTCTCGAATCTCTCCTCGGCCTACGCCCTCTTCGAGCGGGTGGACGACGGCCTGTTGCGCCCGCTGGCGCTCGCGCCGCTGGCGCGTTATGACAGCGACCTGATCACCATCCCGAAGTACGCGGGGAAGACCAACGAGCAGTTCACCAAGCTGGTGCTGAACCTCACGGTGCTGGCCTCCGGTTCGGCCGGCCGGATGCTGGACGGCGGGCTGACCGTCCTGGACCCGGTCTGCGGCCGTGGCACCACGCTGAACCAGGCGCTGATGTACGGCTACGACGCCATCGGCGTGGAGATCGACGGCAAGGACGTCGAGGCCTACAAGCTGTTCCTGCAGACCTGGCTGAAGCGCAAGCGGCTCAAGCACACCGCCGAGCTGGTGCAGGTGCGCCGGCAGGGCCGCCGGGCCGCGCGCCGCCTGGAGGTGACCATGGCCGCCAGTAAGGACGATCACAAGGCCGGCGCTGTGCAGAAGGTCACCGTGCTGAACGCCGACACCACGTCGCTGGACGGGCTGCTCCGCGGCAACGTGGCGGACGTCCTGGTGGCCGATCTGCCGTACGGGATCGCGCACGGCAGCTACGACGACGAGGGCGGCATGTCCCGGCGCCCGCTGGACCTGCTGGAGCGGGCCGTGCCGCAGTGGCTGCCGCTGCTGCGCCCGGGTGGCGCGATCGGCCTGTCCTGGAACACCAAGGTGGCCAAGCGGGAGCTGGCCGAGGACATCCTGCTGGCGAGCGGGCTGGAGCTGGTCGAGCACCTGCCGCTGGCGCACCGGGTGGACCAGGGCATCGAGCGGGACGTGGTGGTGGCGCGGAAAAACCCGCGCTGAGCAGGCCGATTGTCAGTACCCTGCTCGCTGATGTATACCGAGACCGCAGTTTTCGATCTGCTCCTGCCCGGTGACTCCCATTCGCTGAAGCAGAAGCGTTCCTACATCCGCCCGATTCTGGCGATGCTGAAGAAGTTCGAGGTCAGCGCCGCCGAGGTGGGCTTGCACGACCTGCATGGGCGGGCGCTGCTCGGGGTAGCCGTGGTGGCGGCGGACGCGGCCCAGGCCCGTGCCGTGATCGACACGTGCGAGAACCAGGTGGCCGGCCGTCCCGAGATCGAGCTGCTCTCGGTCAAGCGACGGGTCTACGGCGACGACGATTGACCTGGGTACTCTTCATCAGTTGGGCGGGGGCTGTCGACCCGCGGATACATAGTCGGAGGTGGGCGAAATGTCGGACCCAGCCAAGACACGCCGGCACGCGGAGCGCGTCCGGGAGTTGGTGGCTTCGCTGGTGCGGGAGATCAAGGATCCCCGTCTCGGCATGCTGACGGTCACGGATGCCCGGATCACCGGCGACCTGCGTGAGGCGACGGTCTTCTACACGGTCCTGGGCGATCCGACGGAGCAGGCGTCGACCGCCGCTGCCCTGGAGAGCGCCAAGGGCATGCTGCGCAGCCGGGTCGGTCACGCGCTCGGGCTACGGCACTCGCCGAGCCTGACGTTCGTGCTGGACAACGTGCAGACCCATGTCAAGGAGATCGACGACCTCCTGGCCCAGGCGAAGCACCAGGACCAGGAGGTGCAGCGGCTGGCCGCCGGGGCGAAGTACGCCGGGGACCCGGACCCGTACAAGAGTGAAGAAGAAGAGATCGAGGACGACGAGGCCGAGCGGGTCGGCGCCCGCGAGGATCACGGGTGACCCTGCCCGGTCCTACCGCCGAGCAGTGGGCCGCCGCGGTCGCGGCGGTCCGCTCGCTCGGTGCCGACGACGAGATCCAGCTGATCTGCCACGTGAACCCGGACGGCGACGCGCTCGGCAGCATGCTCGGTTTCGGGCTCGGTCTGAGCCGGCTGGGGTACACCCGGGTGCGGGCCACGTTCCCCGGGGAATTCGCCGTTCCCGGCCCCTATTCCGCCCTGCCGGGTTCGGCCCTGCTGGTGCCGGAGGCGGAGGCCTGGACGGACCCACGGCTGGTGGCGGTCTTCGACGTGGCGAGCGAGTCCCGTCTCGTCGGGCTGGCCGGCCGTCTCACCGCGGCGCCGGTCAGCGTGGTGCTGGACCATCACGCGTCGAACACCGGTTTCGGCACGGTGCGCCTGGTCGACCCGATGGCCGCGGCCACCTCGGTGGTGGCCGAACAGCTACTGGCCCGGCTCGGTGTGGAGCTGGACGCGGAGATCGCCGAGTGCCTCTACGTGGCGCTGGCGACCGACACCGGGTCGTTCAAGTTCGACATGACCACGGTGGCGGTTCATGAGCTGGCCGCGCGGCTGATCGCCACCGGGATCCGGCCGGGGGAGATCTCCCGGCGGATCTTCGACAGCAAGCCCTTCGGGGCCATGAAGCTGACCGGTGAGGTGATCGGCCGGGCCGTGCTGGAGCCGGGCGCGGCCGGTGGGCGGGGCATGGTGTGGACCTATGCCACGCTGGCCGACCTGGAGCGGCACGCGCAGCAGCCGTACGTGCTGGACACCCTGATCGACCCGGTGCGCTCGGTGGCCGAGGCGGACGTGTCGGTGGTGGTTCGGGAGGTCGCGGCCGGCGAGTGGTCGGTGTCGCTGCGCAGCAAGGGCGCGGTCGACGTGAGCGGCGTGGCGGTGTCGCAGGGCGGCGGCGGGCACCGCCTGGCGGCCGGCTTCACCGGGTACGGCGAGGCCGCCCAGGTGGTGGACACCGTGCGTCGGCTTTTGGACGAATACCTGAACTGAGCAGTGTTCGCCCTGCTGAGCGGGGGTCACCCGAAGGGGCGGCCTCCGCTTTCGGCGTCCCGGATCCCGGGAAGCCGACCTGCGGAAGGGTGACTGAACGTTAGTTTGGGGCCTGAACGGTGATTTGGTTTCGCGCGGCTGCCACCACCGCCTTCCGCGAGACCTCGAGCCACCCGGGTCCACCGCCCCGGGCCGCGTCACCTGTGCCAGGTCCCGGCGATCCCGGGCCGGCGAGTGACGCCCCGCTCGACCGCAGGGGCGCTCCGTTTCACGGCGCGCCCGCACCCGTTGGAAGGATTGCCCTCTCATGGCCGCCAAGCCGAAGCCCCAGCCCGCCGACGACGCCCGCGAGCAGGCGCGCCGCGCCCTCCAGACCTCCCTGGACACGCGCCAGTAGGGGTCCGTCGCGAGTCGGTAGGGGTAAGTAACAAAGCCGCGTTGCGGCCCTTACCTCGGGCGGGCATCATGGGGAACCATGAGCCCGCCTGCCGATGCGCCCGCCCCGCCGCAGCGCACCGCGACCGCCCGCCGGATCGCCGGTCTGGCGCTGCCCGCACTCGTGGTGCTGGCCGCCGAGCCGCTCTACGTACTGGTGGACACGGCGGTCGTCGGGCATCTCGGCGCCGTCCCACTGGCCGCCGTCGCCATCGGCGGCACGGTCATGTCGGTGGCCGCCTGGTTCGGCACGCTCATGGCGTACGGGACCACCGGCCGCGCGGCCCGTCGCTTCGGCGCCGGAGACCGGCCCGCCGCCATCGCCGAGGGGGTCCAGGCCTCCTGGATGGCGCTCGCCGCCGGCGTCCTGCTGGCCCTGCTCGGCCTGGCCGGCGCCGGCCCGCTCACCAGCCTGCTGGCCGGTGACCCGGAGACCGCCGAGGCGGCCGCCGGCTGGCTGCGGATCGCCGCCCTGGGCGCGCCCGGCCTGCTGCTGGCCGCGGCCGGGAACGGCTGGATGCGCGGTGTCCAGGACACCCGCCGGCCACTCTGGATCGTCCTCGGCGCCAACGTGCTGTCCGCGATCCTCTGCCCGGTCCTGGTCTATCCGGCGGGCCTCGGCCTGACCGGCTCGGCCATCGCCAACGTCACGGCGCAGAGCCTCGGCGGCGCCCTCTTCCTGGCCGCGCTGGTCCGCGAGACCCGGGCGCTGCGGCCGGTGCCGTCGATCATCGTGAGCCAGCTGGTGCTCGGCCGCGACCTGCTGATCCGCGGCGCGGCGTTCCAGGCCTGCTTCCTGTCGGCGACCGCGGTGGCGGCCCGGTTCGGCGTCGCGGCGGTCGGCGCCCACCAGATCGTTCTGCAACTCTGGTTCTTCGCGGCGCTCGCCCTGGACGCGGTCGCGATCGCCGCGCAGTCGCTGGTCGGGGCGTCGCTCGGGGCCGGCGACGAACGCGAGGCCCGGGACGTGGCCCGTCGCGTCACCCTGGCCGGCGGGGTGTCCGCCCTGGCCTTCGCGGCGCTCGCGGCGGCCGGCGCCGCGGTGGTGCCCGGGTGGTTCAGCGACGACCCGGCGGTCCACGAGCAGGCCGCCGTCATCTGGCCGTGGTTCGTGGCGCTGCTGCCGTTCGCCGGGGTGGTCTACGCCCTCGACGGTGTGCTCATCGGGGCCGGGGACGTGGCCTTCCTGCGTACCGTCACGGTGCTGTCCGCGCTGCTCGGCTTCCTGCCGGCGATCTGGCTGGCCTACGCGTTCGACCTGGGGCTCGGCGGTGTCTGGGCCGGACTCGGGCTGTTCACCCTGGGCCGGTTCGTGTCACTGATGTGGCGGTGGCGGTCACCGTACTGGGTGGTCACCGGCGTCACCCGGTAGGCCGGGAAATAGGGTGGTCGGCGTGAACACGGACGGACTGATCGTGGTGGACAAGCCGGCCGGGATGACGTCGCACGACGTCGTCGCCCGGATCCGGCGGCTGGCGAAGACCCGGAGGGTGGGGCACGGGGGCACGCTGGACCCGATGGCGACCGGTGTCCTGATCATCGGGGTGAACCGGGCGACCCGCCTGCTGACGTATGTGATCGGTTCGGAGAAGAGCTACGCCGCGACGATCCGGCTGGGGGAGTCCACCGTCACCGACGACGCCGAGGGCGATGTGACCGGGACGGCTCCCACGTCGGCGGTCACCGACGACGCCATCCGGGCCGGGCTGGCCGCCCAGACCGGCGAGATCGACCAGGTGCCGAGCGCGGTCAGCGCTATCAAGATCAATGGGCAGCGGGCGTACAAGCGGGTCCGCGAGGGCGAGTCGGTGGAGATCCCGGCCCGCCGGATCACCGTCCACCGGCTCGACGTCCTCGACATCCGGCGGCCCGAGGGGCGCGACGTGATCGACGTGGACATCGACGTGACCTGCTCCTCCGGCACCTACATCCGGGCCATCGCCCGCGACCTCGGCACCACCCTCGGCGTCGGCGGGCACCTCACCGCGCTGCGCCGGACCGCCGTCGGCGGCATGACCCTGGACGCCGCCGCCACCCTCACCGAACTCGAGGAACGCGCCCCCGACGTGATCGGCCTCCCGCTCGCCGAGGCGGCCCGCCGGTCCTTCCCGCAGCGCACCGCCACCGAGGAGGAGACCCGCATCCTCCGGCACGGCGGCCCGCTCGCGGCGGCCGGCATCGAGGGGCCCTACGCCGTCTTCGACCCGTCCGGCGAGGTCCTGGCCATCGTCAGCGAGCGGGCGGGCCGCGCCCGGGCCGAGATCGTCCTCTCCCCGGCCTGAGTGTTCCGGTCCCGCAAAACGCTGGGCCTTAATTGCTCCGCTTCGCTCCGCGGCAAAACGCCTTGTAACCGGTGTCGAGGCAGGTGATCTCCCGCCGCAGCACACCCCGCTGCGTCGGCAGATCACTTGCCTCGACACCGGCGGCGTTTTGCGGGGACGTTGAGTGCACCGCCGTAGGGGCGGGTGGGCGTTTCGTGGGTGGTCGCGTGGCTTGACCACCGATCTATGCCCGGTGGGCGCGGCAAAGGCTTGAGTGGCAGGTGCTCGCGTGGTGCCGCGGAGCGGCGCGAGTGCGGTTGGGGCGGGTGTGGCCCGTACCGGAAAAAGGGTTCAAGAAGCGAGATGGCGGGCGACCGTCGCGACCAGGTCGGCCGCGGCGTAGGGCTTGTCGAGGAAGCCGTCGCAGCCGGCGTCGAGGGCGGCCTTCTGGTCCTGGGGCAGGACGCTCGCGGTGACCGCGACCACGCGGGGTCTGGGGCCGCCCTGGCCGGCGAGTTCGCGGGCCAGGGTGAGGCCGTTGCCGTCGGGCAGGTTGAGGTCCAGCAGGATCAGGTCGAACTCGCCGGTGGCGAGACGGTTCCGGGCCTCCGCCAGGGTCTCCGCGTCGACCAGTTCGGCGTCGCGGACCGCGGCGATGCCGGCTCGGGCGAGGACCGCTTTGACCAGCATGCGGTTCAGTTCTTCGTCCTCGACCAGGAGGATGCGGTGGGGTGCGCTCACGGCTGTCTCCTCACGGTTGGGAGCCGGGTGGTGGGACGGCGCCACGCAGCTTGATCGCGACGTGGCCTTGCGGCGGCCGGCGGGCGGCCGGGGGAGGGGCGTGCACCAGCGGGGGCAGGCCGTCCCAGCCGTTGCCGGTCATCGCCTCGGCGACCGCGTTCCCGGCCATCGCCGTGGCGATCAGCGGCGTGGTGTCGCCGGACGCCAGCGCGGCGGCGCTCAGACCGAGCACCGGGGTGTGCCGTCCGGACGGGTCCTGTTCGATGGCGGCGAGCAGACTGAAACCGTCCTCCTCCGGGGACTGCATGTCGCAGACGATGAGGTCGAAGTTCTCACTGCGGCTGCGGGCCAGCCCGTCCCGCCCGTCCGCGCAGGCGACCACGTCGGCGCCGCCGGCACGCAGGCCGTCCTCGATCATCTGCCGGACCGTGTCGTCGTGGTCGACCACCAGCACGCGCGGCACCGGGCGGGCCGCGATGGCGTTCGCCAGGGCGCTGATCAGGGCCGACTGGTCGACCGGCTTGACGAAGTAGTCGTGCGCGCCGAGGGCCAGCCCGGCCGGCGCCTCGTCCAGGATGCTGGCGAAGAACACCGGGATCGCGTTGAGCCGGGCGTCCGCCTTGAACCGGCGGATCACCTCCCAGCCGTCGATGCCGGGCAGGGTGACGTCCAGCACCACGGCGTCCGGCCGGTGCTCGCGGGCCAGCGCCAGGCCGCTCTCGCCGGTGCCGGCCACCTCGACCCGGTAGCCGGCGTTGCCGAGATGGGTGCGCATCAGCTCGGCGGACTGCGGGTCGTCCTCGATCAACAGCACGTACGGCCCGGTGCCGGCGCCGGCCGAGGAGGTGGCCACCGGCGCGCCGGGCAGGACCACGGCGAACTCGCTGCCCACACCCGGCTCCGAGGTGAGGAGGATCTCACCGTGGTGGGCGGCGACCAGCCGGCGGGTCAGGGCCAGTCCCAGGCCGGTGCCGGAGTGCCGCTGGTTCGGGTCGCCGGCCTGCTGGAACTCCTCGAAGACGCGTTCCAGGTCCGCGGTGGCGATGCCGACCCCGGTGTCGGCCACGGTCACCCGTACCCGGTCGCCGGCCGGTCCCGCGCTCACCGTGATCGTGCCCTCCTCGGGTGTGAACTTCACCGCGTTGGACAGCAGGTTCTCGACGATCTGGCGGAACCGCAGCCGGTCGGCGTACGCGGTGACCGGCGCCAGTTCGGTGCGGACCGTGAGCCGCTTGTCGGCGAAGAGCGGGGTCAGCGCGGTGAGCAGGTCCTCGATGGCGGTGTCGGCCCGTACCGGGGTGAGCCGCAACTCCAGCCGGCCGGCCTCCACCTTGCTGAGGTCGAGGATGTCGTTGATCAGGCCGAGCAGGTGGCGGCCGCTGCCGTGGACGTGATCCACCCAGTCGGCGGGCACCCGGCGGCGGTTGCCGTCCGGTTCCTCCATCCGCATCAGGTCGCTGAACCCGATGATCGCGTTGAGCGGGGTGCGCAGCTCGTGGCTCATGTTCGCCAGGAAGTCGCTCTTGGCCTGGCCGGCCCGGGTGAGCGCGGCCACCGAGGCGCTCAGCTCGGCGGTGATCGCCTGCCGCTCGGCCAGCAGCCCGGCCTGTCCGCCCAGGTCGGCGAGCAGTCCGAGGTCGTCCTCGCTGAACAGGTTGCGGTGCCGGTTGAACAGCAGGACCGCGCCCTCGACGTCCGGCGGCACCCGCATCGGCAGGACCCGGACGTAGTCGTCGGCCAGTTCGGCGCCGAAGTGGGAGACCAGGGCGGGGGGCTGTTCGCGGACCCGTACCGGGACGTGGCGGCGGGTCAGCGTGCCGTCGATCGGCGGCCCGGTGGAGGGCAGATCGGGGCCGGAGTAGGCGATCCGGTGGTACGTCCCGTCCGCCGCGTGCAGCAGGACCGCCACCGCGTCGGCGCCGGTCTGCGCCCGCATGATCCCGGCGTAGGTCTGCCACACCTGCTCCGGTGAGTCGGCCGGCGCTCGTACCAGCCGCTCGGTGACCGATTGGGCGGCGAGCGCCGCGAAGTGCCGGCGCAGCCGGCGGGGCGGCTGGAAGGCGATGAGGTAGCCGAGCGCGCTGACCAGCGCCAGCACCACGCCGAATGCCCGAAGGGGCGAGTCCCTGGTACCCACCCGCAGCACGATCACCAGGCCGAAGGCGACGGTGGCGCCGGCCGCGATCATCAGCCGTGCCCGGTTCGCCCCGGTACGTCCACGCGCCTCGCCGTAGAGCAGCCCGGCGGCGACCAGTTCCACCCCGAGGAAGTAGACGACGAACACGATCCGGGCCCACGGCGGCAGCGGGCGGGGCAGGGTCGCGACCAGGGCGAGGACCACGACGTAGCCCAGCAGCACCGCGGCGGTCAGCACCCGGGGGACCGAGCGCAGCCGCCCGGCCAGGCGCAACGTGAGGTACGGCTGGGCCAGCAGCACCGCGGCGTTGAGCGCGTTCACCGCGGTGGGCAGGGGCCCGAGCAGGAGGCGCAGCAGGTCCACGCAGAGCGCCACCATGAACGGGGCGAAGACCAGGGCCACGTCACGTCGCAGTGGATCGCGGCGGCGCCGCCAGGCGAGCAGCGCGCGCAGGAACAGCACCGCGAAGGTGATCTCCGCGGCGAGGAGGACGACGCGGGTCCACTCCAAGCTCATTTCACGATTTATCGTACCGATCCGGGCGAGGAGGAGGGGCGACACCGGACTGCTGAACGATCGATACGCTAGGGCCATGCAGCGATGGCGGGGGTTGGAGGCGGTTCCCTCCGGGTGGGGCCGTTCGATCGTGACGATCGGGGTCTTCGACGGGGTGCACCGCGGCCACCAGGCGATCATCGGGCACGCCGTGAAGCGGGCCCGCGACGCCGGGCTCCAGTCGGTGGTGATGACCTTCGACCCGCACCCGGCCGAGGTGGTGCGCCCCGGGTCGCACCCGGCCGTGCTCACCGAGCCGGTCCGCAAGGCCGAGCTGATCGAGGCGCTCGGCGTCGACGCGCTCTGCGTGGTGCCGTTCACCCCGGCCTTCTCGCAGCTCTCGCCGAACGAGTTCGTGCACGACGTGCTGGTCGAGTCGCTGCACACCGCGGGCGTGGTGGTCGGTGACAACTTCCGGTTCGGGCACAAGGCCGCCGGGGACGCGGCACTGCTCGAGTCGCTGGGCCGCACGTTCGGGTTCACCGTGGAGGACGCGCCGCTGGTCTCCGAGGACGGGCTGGTGTTCTCCTCGACGTACATCCGCAGTTGTGTCGACGCTGGGGACGTGCGGGCCGCGGCGGCCGCGCTCGGCCGGCCGCACCGTCTGGCCGGCGTGGTGGTCCGCGGCGACCAGCGCGGGCGCGAGCTGGGCTTCCCGACCGCCAACCTGATGGCCCACCGGTACGCCGCGGTTCCCGCCGACGGCATCTACGCGGCCTGGCTCACCCGAGGGGGCGAGCCCGGGGTCCGGCGGCCGGCCAGCGTTTCGATCGGTACCAATCCCACGTTCTCCGGGCGGGAGCGCCGCGTGGAGGCGTACGTTCTCGATTTCGAGGGTGATCTGTACGGCGAGAGGGTGAGCCTCGATTTTGTGGCGCACCTTCGTGAGCAGCGGAAATACGACGGTATCGAGCCGTTGATCGCGCAGATCCGGGCCGACGTCGAAGAGACCCGAACGTTGTTGAGTTGACCCCCTGGTAGGGTTGAAACGTCGTTGGAATATCCGACACCGGTCCCGCCTGCCTGCCCGACGCCGCGGGTCGCGGGGTAACCGTGAAATCGGCAACACAGAAGTCCGGAGAACATGGCGCTCGATCAAGAGACCAAGAACAAGATCATGGGTGAGTACGCGACCAAGGAGGGCGACACCGGTTCGCCCGAGGTTCAGGTCGCCATGCTGACCAAGCGGATCGCCGACCTGACCGAGCACCTCAAGGCGCACAAGCACGACCACCACAGCCGTCGTGGTCTGCTGCTCCTGGTCGGTCAGCGCCGTCGCCTGCTGAACTACGTTCAGAAGAAGGACATCGCCCGCTACCGGACGCTCATCGAGCGTCTCGGCCTGCGCCGATAGCTTGACCTGAGGGAGCGGCCGCTGGTCGCTCCCTCGGATTTCCACCCCACGGACCCGCGCGGATCACTCCGTCAGCACCGGTCCTCGGTAGTGGTTCCCAGGCCACTGAGCTGACTACCACTCATCCTGGGCGCTTCGATCGAAGACCGGCTCGACTGAAACGCGCTGTTGACCGCCGGGTCCTCGACGAAGGAGTACCACTCTTCATGACCGAGCAGAACAACGCTCTCGGCAACGAATCCCGCACCGCCGTCATCGACAACGGATCGTTCGGCACCCGCGAGATCGTCTTCTCCACCGGCCGCCTCGCTCAGCAGGCCGCCGGCTCCGTGATCGTCCAGCTGGGCGACACCACCGTCCTCTCCGCGACGACCGCCAGCAAGCAGCCGAAGGAGCACTTCGACTTCTTCCCGCTGACCGTCGACGTCGAGGAGCGGATGTACGCCGCGGGCCGCATCCCGGGCTCGTTCTTCCGGCGTGAGGGCCGCCCCTCCGAGGACGCCATCCTCACCTGCCGCCTGATCGACCGGCCGCTGCGCCCGTCCTTCACCAAGGGCCTGCGCAACGAGGTCCAGGTCGTCGAGACCGTCCTCGCGCTGGACCCGGCCCACCCGTACGACGTCGTCGCCATGAACGCGGCGTCGATGTCGACCAAGCTCTCCGGCCTGCCGTTCAGCGGCCCGGTCGGCTCGACCCGGGTCGCCCACGTCGAGGGCCAGTGGGTCGCCTTCCCGACCCTCGAGGAGCTCGAGCGCGCCACGTTCGACATGGTCGTGGCCGGTCGCGTCACCGCCGAGGGCGACGTCGCGATCATGATGGTCGAGGCCGAGGCCACCCCGCACGCGATCAAGCTGATCTCGGCCGGCGCCACCGCGCCGACCGAGGAGGTCGTGGCGAGCGGCCTGGAGGCCGCCAAGCCGGCCATCCGTGAGCTGTGCCGCGCGCAGAGCGAGCTGGCCGAGATCGCCGCGAAGCCGGTCGCCGAGTTCCCGGTCTTCCTGGACTACCAGGACGACGTGTACTCCGCCGTCTCCGACGCGGTTCGCACCGAGGTCGCCGAGGCGCTGAAGATCGCCGGCAAGCAGGAGCGCGAGGAGTCCCTCGACCTGGTCAAGGCGAAGGCGCACGAGCTGCTCGACGAGCGGTTCGAGGGCCGGGAGAAGGAGATCAGCGCGGCGTTCCGCTCGGTCACCAAGGCCGAGGTGCGCCAGCGCGTGCTGCGCGAGCAGGTCCGCATCGACGGCCGTGGCCCGCGTGACATCCGCCCGCTGAGCGCCCTCACGGGCGTGCTGCCCCGCGTGCACGGCTCGGCGCTGTTCGAGCGCGGCGAGACCCAGATCCTGGGCGTCACCACGCTGAACATGCTGCGCCTGGAGCAGTCGCTGGACACTCTCGCTCCCGAGAAGACCAAGCGCTACATGCACAACTACAACTTCCCGCCGTACTCGACCGGTGAGACCGGCCGGGTGGGCTCGCCGAAGCGCCGCGAGATCGGTCACGGCGCGCTGGCCGAGCGGGCCCTCGTGCCGGTGCTGCCGTCGCGCGAGGAGTTCCCGTACGCGATCCGTCAGGTCTCCGAGGCCCTCAGCTCCAACGGCTCCACCTCGATGGGCTCGGTCTGCGCCTCGACGCTGGCCCTGCTCAGCGCCGGTGTGCCGCTGAAGGCCCCGGTCGCCGGTATCGCCATGGGCCTGATCTCGGACGAGGTCGACGGCAAGACGCAGTACGTCGCGCTGACCGACATCCTGGGCGCCGAGGACGCGTTCGGTGACATGGACTTCAAGGTCGCCGGTACGGCCGAGTTCGTCACCGCCCTGCAGCTGGACACCAAGCTCGACGGCATCCCGTCGGACGTGCTGGCCGGCGCGCTGTCGCAGGCGCACGAGGCCCGCGCCACGATCCTCGCGGTGATGACCGCGGCGATCGAGGGCCCGGCCGCGATGAGCGAGCACGCCCCGCGGGTCACCACCGTGAAGATCCCGGTCGACAAGATCGGTATGGTGATCGGCCCCAAGGGCCAGACCATCAACGCGATCCAGGACGAGACCGGCGCCGACATCTCCATCGAGGACGACGGCACCATCTACGTCGGCGCGACCAACGGCCCGGCCGCCGAGGCCGCGGTCGAGCGGATCAACGCGATCGCCAACCCGACCCTGCCGAAGGTGGGCGACAAGTTCCTCGGCACCGTGGTGAAGACGGCCGCGTTCGGCGCGTTCATCTCGCTGCTGCCCGGCCGTGACGGCCTGCTGCACATCTCCAAGGTGGGCGACGGCAAGCGGGTCGACAAGGTCGAGGACTTCCTCAACGTCGGCGACAAGGTCGAGGTGTCCATCGCGGACATCGACGCCCGCGGCAAGATCTACCTGGACAAGGTGCGCCCGGAGGGCGAGGAGGCCCCGGCGGCCGCCGAGGGTTCCGAGGGTGGCCGCCCCGAGCGGGCGCCGCGTGAGGACCGCGCGCCCCGCGGCGAGGGTGGCGGCGAGCCCCGCCGTCGCCGTTCGCGCCCGTCCGGCGACCGCGGCGAGCGCCGCGACTAAGTGACAGCGAACGACGGACACGGGCCGGCCACTAGGCCGGCCCGCGTCTCTACCCGCACCCTGCAGGACGGCGTCAAGAAGACCGTCCTGCCCAGTGGCCTGCGCATCGTCACCGAGGCGATCCCGACCACGCGCAGCACCGCGCTCGGCATCTGGGTCGGGATCGGGTCCCGTGACGAGACGCCCACGCTGCACGGCGCCTCGCACTTCCTGGAGCACCTGCTCTTCAAGGGCACCCCGAAGCGCACCGCCCTGGAGATCTCCTCGCAGATCGAGGCGGTCGGCGGCGAGACCAACGCCTTCACCACGAAGGAGTACACCTGCTACTACGCGCGGGTGCTCGACGCCGATCTGCCGCTCGCGGTGGACGTGCTGGTCGACGCGGTGGCCGACTCGATCCTCGATCCGGCGGACGTGGAGACCGAACGTGGCGTGATCCTCGAGGAGATCGCCATGCACGAGGACGAGCCCGGTGACGAGGTGCACGACATCTTCGCCGAGGCGATCTACGGCGACCACCCGCTCGGCCGGCTGATCTCCGGCACCCCGGACTCGATCAGCCCGATGACACGGGACCAGATCAACCGGTTCTACCGGCGCCACTACACGGCGCCGGAGGTCGTGGTCGCCGCCGCCGGGAACCTCGACCACGCGACGGTGGTCCGGCTGGTTCGCAAGGCCCTGGCGGGCACCCCGCTGGACACCGGGCCGGCCGAGCCGGCTCAGCCGCGTGCGGGCGACAAGAGGGTACGCGTACGCAAGGCGCGCAACCTCGTCCTGCATCGCGACACCGAGCAGGCGCACATCGTGCTGGGCGGCCCCGGGGTGGGCCGGCACGACGAGCGGCGGTTCGCCCTCGGTGTGCTCAACAACGTGCTCGGCGGCGGCATGTCCAGCCGTCTCTTCCAGGAGATCCGGGAGAAGCGCGGCCTGGCCTACTCGGTCTACTCCTATGCCGGGCACTACGCCGACAGCGGCCTGGTCGGCGTCTACGCGGGCTGTGCCCCGGCCAAGGCCCGTGAGGTGCTCGACCTGATCCGTGCCGAGCTGGACCGGATCGCGGCGCACGGCATCACCGCGGAGGAACTGGTCCGCGGCAAGGGCATGGCGAAGGGCTCGTACGTGCTGGGCCTGGAGGACACCGGCTCCCGGATGAGCCGGCTGGCCAAGTCGGAGCTGCTGCACGGCGACCTGATGGGCGTCGACGAGATGCTGGCCCGGGTGGACGGCGTCACCGTCGGCGAGGTCGCCGCGGTCGCCACCGACCTGCTCGCCCAGCCGTTGTCGCTGGCCGTGGTGGGTCCCTTCGACGAGGATGAATTACCGGGCTGGTAACCCTCCGTTCTACCCTTGGTCCCCGTGACGACGCTGGAGACCCCACCCGATACCCCCACCACCCCGCCGCCACCGGATCTCCGGAGGCGGCGGGCCCTGGGGATGCTGATCTGGGCGGTGGTGTTCGCCGTCGGGGTGTATTTCGTCGGTGTCCCGACCAGTGACCCGCTGATCGCGTTCGGCTGGCTGTGGCTGGCCACCATCGCCTGGCGCAACCACGAGCCGTGGCGCACCCACCTGCGGTTCCTGCGCGACTGGCTGCCGATCTGCCTGCTCCTGGTGGTCTACAACGTGTCCCGGGGCTACGCCGACCGGCTGTTCGAGCCGCACGTGACCGAGCTGGCCGGGTTCGACAGGTGGCTGTTCGGCGGTGTGGTGCCGACCGAGTGGCTCCAGGCGCACCTCTGGCAGCCGGGCGTGGTCCAGTGGTGGGAGGTGGTCGTCTCCCTGGTCTACTTCTCGCACTTCCTGACCATGCCGACCATCGCCGTGGTGCTGTGGATGCGGTCCCGCCTCCAGTGGGCCCGGTTCATGCGCCGCTGGTTCCTGCTGTGCGTGTTCGGCCTGATCACCTATTTCCTCTACCCGGCCGCGCCGCCGTGGTGGGCCGCGCAGCCCGAGCACGGTGCGCTGATCGACGCGCAGCGGATCTCCACCCACGGGTGGGACGCCATCGGCCTGCACGGCGCCGGCAACACCCTCAACGCGTTGCAGGTGGAGGCGTCCAACCCGGTGGCCGCGATGCCGTCGCTGCACACCGCGTTCGCCTTCATGTCGGTGGTGTTCTTCCTGCCGATGGTGCGGCGGTACTGGTGGCCGCTGCTGCTCGCGTACCCGCTCTCGATGACCTTCACCCTGGTCTACACGGCCGAGCACTGGGTGATCGACGTGCTGGTCGGATGGGCGTACGTCGGGCTGGTGTTCCTCGTGGTGGGGCTCGGTGAGCGATGGTGGGACGCCCGGCGCCGTACGTTAAATTGACGGGGTGACAGACGTTCCTGAAACCATCCGTGTCGGTGTCCTCGGCGCCCGGGGCCGGATGGGCCTCGAGGTGTGCAAGGCGGTCGACGCCGCCGAGGATCTCGCTCTGGTCTCCATGATCGACCAGGGCGAGGAGCTGTTCCAGGCGTCCGACGCCGGTGCCCAGGTTCTCGTCGACTTCACCAACCCCGACGTGGTGATGGACAACCTGCGCTGGGCCGTCGACCAGGGCATCAGCGTGGTGGTGGGCACCTCCGGCTTCACCGAGGAGCGTCTGGAGCAGGTGCGCGGCTGGCTGGCCGCCAAGCCCGGCGCCGGCGTGCTGATCGCGCCGAACTTCGGCATCGGCGCGATCCTGATGATGCAGTTCGCGGCCCGCGCGGCCCGCTACTTCGACTCGGTGGAGATCATCGAGCAGCACCACCCGCGCAAGCTGGACGCGCCCAGCGGCACGTCGATGCACACCGCCAAGGTGATCGCGGCGGCCCGGGCCGCCGCCGGCTGCCCGCCGATGCCGGACGCCACCAAGGAGGAGATGGCCGGCGCCCGCGGCACCGAGATCGACGGGGTCCGGGTGCACTCGATCCGGGCGGCCGGCCTGGTCGCCCACCAGGAGGTGCTGTTCGGCACCTCCGGCGAGACCCTGACCATCCGGCACGACTCGCTGGACCGGTCCTCGTTCATGCCGGGCGTCCTGCTCGCCGTCCGCCACGTGCTGCGGCGCCCGGGCCTCACCATCGGCCTGGACCCGCTCCTGGAGGACTAGGCGTCCGCAACCGCCACGTGCAGCCGGATCTGGGGTACGAGCAGGTCGTCCACGTCGAGGGCGCGGCTCGCCCCGTCCGGCTCCCAGCCGGTCGAGCCGAGGAACTTCCGCATCACGCTGTCGGCGTCGTAGACCCAGGCCACCGCGGTCCGGAAGCCGTCGTCGCGCCAGTTGTCGACCGCGGCGGCCAGCATCCGGCTGCCGTGACCGCGCCGGCCCCAGCGCGGCTCGATCAGCAGGTCGGTGACGGCCGCGACGTCCTCCGGCAGGGGCTTCTCCTCCGGCGCCAGGGCCTGCTCGTCGGCCGGGCCGGAGGCGGCGAAGCCCACCACCTGCGCCGAGCTCTCACCCTGTTCGACGGCGATCAGCACCCGGTGCCGCGCGGACGGCGGGGCGGTGATCGCCTCGGTCCACCCGCGGGCCAGGTAGCCCTCGTCCAGGCCGGCCAGCACGTGTGCCGGGAACATCCGGCGGTACGCGGAACGCCAGGTGGACAGCTGGATGCGCGCGATCTCTCCCGCGTCCTCGGGACGAGCGGGACGGACGAAGCCGAGTGCCATGGCGGCAACTCTGTCATACCCCGCGTCTAGTCTCTCTCCACGATGGCAGTGTCCGAATCACTCTCGCTCTCCCAGGCCCGCCGGATCACGCTGGCGGCCCAGGGCTTCGCCGACCCACGACCGGGCGGCGCCACCGATCTGCGCCACCTGCGCCGGGTGCTGCGCCGCCTGCACCTGATCCAGATGGACTCGGTGAACGTGTTGCAGCGCGCCCACTTCATGCCGCTCTACAGCCGCCTCGGGCCGTATTCGCCGGGTCTGCTGGAGCGGGCCGCCTACCGCGGGCCCCGCGAGCTGTTCGAGTTCTGGGGCCACGAGGCGTCGCTGATCCGCGCCGACCTCCAGCCGCTGTTCCGCTGGCGGATGGCGCGGGCGCACGAGTTCGCCTGGGGCAACATGCGGCGCATCGCCGTGGAGCAGCCCGATCTGGTCGCCTGGGTGCTCGACGAGGTGCGCGACCGCGGCCCGATCACGGCCGCCGAGATCGAGCACGACACACCCCGCGACAAGGAGCACTGGGGGTGGAACTGGTCGGTCGTCAAGCAGGCACTCGAGTGGCTCTTCTACACCGGTCAGGTGACCGCCGCCGAGCGGACCACGTCCTTCGCCCGCCGCTACGACCTGCCCGAGCGGGTGCTGCCGGCCGAGGTGCTGGCCGCGCCCACCCCGGCGCCGGAGGAGGCGTTCCGGGCCCTGGTCGAGCTCTCCGCCCGGGCGCTCGGGGTGGCCGCCGAGGCCGAGCTGCGTGACTACTTCCGGCTTCCGGTGCAGCCGTGCCGGCAGGCGATCGCCGAGCTGGCCGAGGCCGGGGTGCTGCGCCCGGTCACCGTCCCGGGGTGGAGGCCGGCGTGGCTGCACCACGAGGCGAGACTGCCCCGCCGGGCCGGCGCCGCCACCCTGGTGAGCCCGTTCGACCCGCTGATCTGGGAGCGCGGCCGGACCGAGCGGCTGTTCGGCATGACCTACCGGATCGAGATCTACGTGCCCCGCCCTCAGCGGCTGTACGGGTACTACGTGCTGCCGTTCCTGATGGGCGAGCGGTTCGCGGCCCGGCTCGACCTGAAGGCCGACCGCAAGGCCGGTGAGCTGCGGATCCCGGCCGCCTGGCTGGAGCCGGGGGCGGACCCGGAGGAGACCGCCGTGGCGCTCGCCGCCGAGCTGCGCCGCCTGGCCGGCTGGCTGGGCCTCACCACGGTGGCGGCGCCCGAGCGGGGCGATTTCGCGGGACCGCTGACGAGCGCTCTGCGGGCCGGCGTCCCGGGTGTAGCGTGACGGCCATGAGTGCCGCCGCCCAGTCGCCTCCGTGGCTGGCCGATCAGCCGGTCCAGGGTCCTCCGGTGCCGCCCGAGTGGTTCGGCTACCGGCATGTCCGGGAGGACCGGCTGACCCGCCTCGTCAACCGGGTCTCGGCCCGCTCGCCGATCTGGCTGGCCCCGCTCGCGATCCTCGCCTGCACCGGTGGCGCGGTCGGTTACACCCTGCTCACCGACCCGACCACGGCGCAGGCCGGTGACCCGCCGTCCTGCCTGCTCAAATACTTGACCGGCTTCGTCTGCCCGGGGTGCGGCGGGACCCGGGCGGCGTGGTTCCTGCTGCACGGCGACCTGCCCGCCGCGGCCCGGCACCACCTGGTGTTCGTCTTCGCGGTGCCGTTCCTGATCTATCTGTACGTGGCCTGGGCCGGCCGCCGGCTGTTCCGCCTGCGGCTGCCGGAGTTCTCGGTCAGTCCGGCCGCCATGATCACATTCATGGTGGTGTGGGGTGTGTGGAGCATCCTGCGTAACCTCCCCTGGGCGCCGTTCACCGCTTTCTACGTCTGACCGGGGCGTCCGATAGGTTGTCAGGTATGACGCACGACCCGCGGCCCTTCGGACGGCTGCTGACCGCCATGGTGACCCCGTTCGCCCCGGACGGTTCGCTGGACCTCGAGGGTGCGGCGCGCCTCGCCGCGTACCTCGTCGACGAGCAGCGCAACGACGCGCTCGTCATCAGCGGCACCACCGGCGAGTCCCCCACCACCACCGACGCGGAGAAGGACGTGCTGCTCCGCACCGTGATCGAGGCCGTCGGGGACCGGGCACGGGTGCTGGCGGGCGTCGGCACCAACAACACCGCCCACACCATCGAGCTGGCCCAGGCCGCGGAGAAGGCGGGGGCGCACGGCCTGCTGGTCGTCACCCCGTACTACAGCAAGCCGCCGCAGGCGGGCGTCGAGCGTCACTT
The DNA here is from genome assembly GCF_014205215.1 of Actinoplanes lobatus. Lineage (NCBI taxonomy): Bacteria > Bacillati > Actinomycetota > Actinomycetes > Micromonosporales > Micromonosporaceae > Actinoplanes > Actinoplanes lobatus. Next base: position 895,696 of record NZ_JACHNC010000001.1, on the reverse strand, counting down.
CCGTGCCGTCGCCGACGCCACCGACCTGCCGATCATGGTCTACGACATCCCGCACCGGGCCGGCACCGCGATCGCCACCGAGACCATGTGCCGGCTCGCCGGGCACGAGCGGATCGTCGCGGTCAAGGACGCCAAGGGGGACCTGGTCGCCAGCTCGCAGGTGCTGGCCCGGACCGGCCTGGCCTACTACTCCGGCGACGACGCCGCCACCCTGCCGCTGCTCTCGATCGGCGGGGTCGGCCTGGTCGGCACCTCGACCCACTTCACCGGCCGGCTGGCCAAGGACATGATCGAGGCCTGGGAGCGGGGTGACACGGCCGCCGCGCTGGCCCTGCACCGCGCGGCTCTGCCCCTGTTCACGGGCATCTTCCGTACGCAAGGGGTCATGCTGGTGAAGGCCGGGCTGAACGCTCTGGGCCGGCCCGCCGGGGTGGTCCGTTCGCCGCTGGTCGACGCGACCGATGAGGAATTGAACCAACTGCGCCAGGACGCCGCCGCGGCCGGCATCGTGCTCTGACAGGAAGAGGCGAATGACTAACGCTCACGTCGAGCTGGGTCCGCCGCCGCCGTTGCCGGAGGGCGCCCTGCGCGTCATCCCGCTCGGCGGGCTCGGCGCCATCGGCCGCAACATGACGGTGTTCGAGTTCGACGGGAAGATCCTGGTCGTCGACTGCGGGGTGCTCTTCCCTGATGTGGAGCAGCCGGGTGTCGACCTGATCCTCCCCGACTTCGCGCCCATTCTGGACCGTCTGGACGACATTCAGGCGATCGTGCTCACCCACGGGCACGAGGACCACATCGGCGCGGTTCCGTACCTGCTGGCCCACAAGCCGGACATCCCGCTGGTCGGCTCGGAGTTCACCCTGGCCCTGGTCGAGGCGAAACTGGCCGAGCGCCGGCTGGACCCGTACACGCTGACCGTCCGCGAGGGTGGGGTGGAGCGGCTCGGGCCGTTCGAGTGCGAGTTCTTCGCGGTCAACCACTCCATCCCGGACGCGCTGGCGGTCGCCGTCCGGACCCCGGCCGGCCTGATCCTGCACACCGGCGACTTCAAGATGGACCAGGTGCCGCTGGACGGGCGGATCACCGACCTGGCCGGGTTCGCCCGGCTCGGCGCCGAGGGCGTCGACCTGCTGCTCTCCGACTCGACCAACGCCGAGGTGCCCGGCTTCGTCACCCCGGAACGCGACATCGGCCCGGTGCTCAGTTCGATCTTCGGCAAGGCCAGCGGCCGGATCATCGTGGCCAGCTTCGCCTCCCACGTGCACCGGGTGCAGCAGGTGATGGACGCCGCCTGGGAGTACGACCGCAAGGTCGCCCTGATCGGCCGGTCCATGGTCAGGAACATGGGCATCGCCCGTGACCTGGGCCTGCTGCGCATCCCGGACGGCCTGCTGGTCGGCCTGGACGAGGCCACCCACCTGCCGCCCGACGAGATCGTGTTCATGTCGACCGGGTCGCAGGGCGAGCCGATGAGCGCCCTCGGCCGGATGTCGACCGGCGACCACCGGCACATCACCATCACCTCCGGCGACACGGTGGTGCTGGCCAGTTCGCTGGTGCCGGGCAACGAGACCTCGGTCTACCGGGTGATCAACCAGCTCTCCCGGGCCGGCGCCACGGTGGTCCACAAGGAGACCGCGAAGGTGCACGTCTCCGGCCACGCCCCGGCCGGTGAGCTGCGCTACCTGCTCAACGTCACCCGGCCCAGCAACCTCATGCCGGTGCACGGCGAGTGGCGTCACCTGCGCGCCCACGCGCAGCTCGGCATCGAGACCGGGGTCGCCCCGGACCGGGTGGTGCTCTGCGAGGACGGCGACGTGGTCGACCTCGTCGAGGGCCACGCCCGGGTGGTCGGCCGGGTCCGCAGCCGGTATGTGTACGTCGACGGTCTGGCGGTCGGCGACGTCAGCGAATCACTGCTCACCGAGCGCCGCATCCTCGGCGACGGCGGGTTCATCGCGGCCACCGTGGTGATCGACTCGGTCACCGGCAAGGTGGTCGGCGAGCCGGTCATCTCGGCGAAGGGCTTCTCCGAGGACCCGGAGGCGTTCAACCCGGTCGTCCCGCTGCTCACCGCGGCGCTGCACCGCTCCGCCGAGGACGGGATCACCGACACCCACCAGCTGCAACAGGTGGTCCGGCGGACCGTGGGCCGATGGGTGAACGACGCCTATCGGCGACGGCCGATGATCGTACCGACGGTCGTCGAAGTCTGAGAAGTCTGTGAATTCATAAGGATCACGCGGACTTTTCAACCATCTTCGTACGGGCTGCGTACTCCCAGGCACCGGTGCCGCCCCCACGGCACCCGTGGCGGAGGGAGTCTTCCAGATGCAGCGCAGACCGATCGCCGTGGCAGCGGTGGTGGCGGTGGCGGGCGCGGCAGCAGTCGCGTTCACCCTGCCGTCGCTGGCCGGCACCGACGAGGACGCCCGGTCGACGGCCGCGACCGGAACTCCGGGGGGCCTCTCCCCGGAGTTGCTCGCGGCGATGAAACGCGACCTCGGCCTCGACGGCGAGCAGGCGGCCACGCGGTTGGCCCGTTCGGAATGGGCCGGAGGCGTCTCCGCGACGCTGGCCGCCCAGACCGGCGAGGACTTCGGCGGCGCCTGGCTCGCGTCCGACGGCACCACGCTCAAGGTCGCGGTGACCGACTCCGGGGCGGTGTCCGTGGTGAAGGCCGCCGGCGCCGTTCCGGTGCTGGTCAAGCGGAGTGAGGCCGAGCTCGACGCGGCGAAGACCAAGCTGGACGCGGCCGCCGCCGACACCGACGGCCTGACCGGCTGGTACGTCGACGTGACCACCAACAAGGTGGTCGTGGTCGCGCAGCCGGGGGAGAAGCCGGCGGCCCTCGCGGCCGCGAGGTCGGCCGGCGTCTCGTCCGACGCGGTGACCGTGAAGATCAGCAAGGCCCAGCCGAAGCCGCTGTTCGACGTGCGCGGTGCCGACCCGTACTTCATCAACATCGATGGCGGGCAGGCGCGCTGCTCGATCGGCTTCTCGGTGACGACCGGCTTCGTCACGGCCGGCCACTGTGGCACGGAGGGCACCGCCACCACCGGCTTCAACAACCAGGCCCAGGGCACCGTGGAGTTCTCGGTCTTCCCCGGCGATGCCGACATGGGCTTCGTCGCGGTGAACGACGACTGGACGCCGCGCCCGGTGGTCAACGACTTCCAGGGCAACGAGCTGCCGGTGGCCGGCAACACCGAGGCCCCGGTCGGCGCGGCGGTCTGCCGGTCCGGTTCCACCACCGGCACGTTCTGCGGCACGATCCTGGCCAAGAACCAGACCGTCCGCTACCCGGAGGGCGCCGTCACCGGTCTGACCCGGACCGACGTCTGCGCCGAGGGCGGCGACTCCGGCGGCCCGTGGCTCTCCGGCGACCAGGCCCAGGGCGTCACCTCGGGTGGCTCCGGCGACTGCACGGTCGGCGGCGAGACCTTCTTCCAGCCGGTCAACGAGATCCTGGCGGCGCAGAACCTGACCCTGGTCACCAGCGAGGGTGAGGGTGGCGGGGCCACCGCGGCGCCGACCACCGCGCCGCCCGCTGAGGAGGGCGGGGACGCGTCCGCGTGCGACGCCCTCCCGGTGCAGCGGACCGGCACGATCAACCGGACCGGTCAGGCCCAGGCGCAGCCGAACGGCGGCGCCTACCGGGCCCGGGCCGGCACGCACACCGCCTGCCTGGACGCTCCGGACGGCGCCGACTTCGACCTGGTCCTGCAGCGGCTCAACAACCGCGGCAGCTTCCGTACGGTGGCCCAGGCCACCGGTGACGGCGACAAGACCCTGAGCTTCACCGGCCGCTCCGGCACCTACCGGTACGTGGTCGTGGCGTCCGCCGGCACCGGCGCGTACAGCCTCGGGTTCAACGTGCAGTAGTCCTGACTCGGCGGGCCGGGCGTGGAAGCCGCCCGGCACCGCCGCCGGGTCCGGTCACCTCAGCCCGGCCGGGAATCCGTGACCCGGCGCCGGATCGGGGTCCTCGTGCTCAGCGCGAGGACCCCGATTTCAGTTCACCCAGCGCCTCGCCGAGACGGCACCCGGTCGCGATGCCGCAGAGCAGCACCTGATCGAGTTGCTCGACGGTGGCGCCGTGCTCCCAGTCGCTGGTCACCTCGCCCACCACGATGGCCTGGCCGTCGTCGGTGACCTGCACGTACGCCTTCGGCCAGAGCTGGTCCCGGTTCCAGGTGTTGCAGAACTCGTACAGCTTCGGGACCTCACCGACCGGGAAGACGTGCTGCATCATGGCCCGTACCTGGAGGATCTCCTTCCGCTCACCGAGGCGGAAGAAGTAGATGAGGTTGTTCTGGAAGTTGCCGGCGATGTCGCCGTCGGCATCGACGAAGTAGGAGAAGCCTCGTTTATCCAGCGCGGCCTTGATCATGTCGTTGCTGAGAGGTTGCACCTTGCGATGGTAAATGCCGGGAAAGTGAAAAGCAGTCACGGTGCGCCTTCTCGAAGGATCGCCCGGTCACCGCTACGGTGACATCCATGGCGGGCCGAACTCCTCCGGCGGGCCGGAGCCGCGCCGCGTCCACAACCCGGGGCGCGGCGGTCAACCGTGCCCGTCAGCCGGCGCGCAAAGCCACCGGTAAGACGACCGCGCGCAAGACTCCCGCACGGCGTCCCGCGGTCCGGAAGCAGCCACCGGCCGTCGGGCCCAGCCTGGCCCGTGGCGTCGGCGCCCTCTGGATGGGTGTGGCCGGCGGGGTGGGCTGGCTGGCCCGCGGCGCCGGACGGCAGGCGGCCACCGCCCGCAGCATCGCGCCCGAGCACCGCCGGGACGGCGCCGGTCTCTTCCTGCTCGGCGCCGCCATCCTGATCGCGGTCGCCGTCTGGGCGGGCAGCGCCGGGCCGGTCGGCGTCTGGGTGGCCGACATGGTGCGGCTCTTCCTGGGCAGCCTGGCCGTGCTGCTGCCGCTGCTGCTGTTCTTCGGTGCGATCCGGCTGATGCGGGAGCCGGCCGACCCCGAGCACCGCGGCCGGACCCTGGTCGGCTGGACGGCGATCATCGTGGCCACCGCGGCACTGCTGCACATCGCCGGGCCCGAGGTCGAGAAGCCCGAGGTGGGGCAGGCCGGTGGTCTGCTCGGCTTCGGCATCGGCGGCCTGCTGGAGCGGGCCGTCACGGCGTGGGTGGCCGTACCCCTGCTGTTGCTGCTCTTCGTCTTCGGGCTGCTGGTCATCACCGCGACACCGATCGCCAAGATCCCGGAGCGGGTGGCGCTCCTGCTCGACCTGGTCTCCGGGCGCTCCGGCAAGCACACACCGCGCCCGTCGGCGGCCCTGGACGACGAGGATCCGGACGAGGCGGACGAGGCTCCCGCGAAGCCGCGGCGCCCGGCCCGGCGCCGGCAGGCCACCATGAGCGACCCGGCCCCGCTCGACCCTCCGCTCGACCAGGATCCGCCGGACGACTTCGACGAGGAACTCATCCTGCACGACACGGTGGCCCTGCCGAAGCTGCCGAAGACCCGGAAGAAGCCGCCGCCGGAGCACTCGGCGATGCCCACCCGGGCCGAGCAGCTGGAGATCTCGGCGGTCAAGGGCGACTACCGGCTGCCGCCGCCGAACCTGCTCGCCACCGGCGCCCCGCCGAAGGCCCGCAGCCGCGCCAACGACGAGATCATGGCCGCGCTGACCGGTGTCTTCGACCAGTTCAACGTGGACGCCGTGGTCACCGGCTTCACCCGCGGCCCGACGGTCACCCGGTACGAGGTGGAGATCGGCCCCGGCACCAAGGTCGAGCGGATCACCCAGCTCTCCCGCAACATCGCCTACGCCGTGAAATCGCCGGACGTGCGGATCCTCAGCCCGATCCCGGGCAAGAGCGCGGTCGGCGTGGAGATCCCGAACACCGACCCGGAGAACGTCTCGCTCGGCGACGTGCTGCGCTCCCGGGCGTCCACCGGCGACCACCACCCGATGCTGGTGGCGCTCGGCAAGGACATCGAGGGTGGGTTCGTCACGGCGAACCTCGCCAAGATGCCGCACATCCTGATCGCGGGCGCCACCGGCGCCGGTAAGAGCTCCTGCCTCAACTCGCTGCTGGTCTCGCTGCTGACCCGGGCCACCCCGGACGAGGTCCGCCTGCTGCTGGTCGACCCCAAGCGGGTCGAGATGACCGCCTACGAGGGCATCCCGCACCTCGTCACGCCGATCATCACCAACCCGAAGAAGGCCGCGGACGCCCTGGAGTGGGTGGTCCGCGAGATGGACATGCGCTACGACGACCTCGCCGCCAACGGGGTCCGCCACATCGACGACTTCAACCGCAAGCTCCGCAGCGGCGAGATCAAGCCGCCGCCGGGCAGCGAGCGGGAGATGAAGCCCTACCCCTACCTCCTGGTGATCATCGACGAGCTGGCCGACCTGATGATGGTCGCCCCGCGCGACGTGGAGGACTCGGTCGTCCGGATCACCCAGCTGGCCCGGGCCGCCGGCATCCACCTGGTGCTGGCCACCCAGCGCCCGTCGGTCGACGTGGTCACCGGCCTGATCAAGGCGAACGTGCCGTCCCGCCTGGCCTTCGCCACCTCCTCGCTCGCCGACAGCCGGGTCATCCTGGACCAGCCCGGCGCCGAGAAGCTGCTCGGCCGCGGTGACGGCCTCTTCCTGCCGATGGGCGCCTCGAAGCCGGTCCGTATCCAGGGCGCCTGGGTCGAGGAGAAGGAGATCGCGGCGGTCGTCGAGTTCTGCCGGAACCAGCGCGAGCCGGAGTTCCGTGAGGGAGTCACCGACGCGCCGCCCAGCAAGAAGAAGGAGATCGACGAGGAGATCGGCGACGACCTCCAGTTGCTGATCCAGGCGATCGAGCTGGTGGTGACCAGTCAGTTCGGCTCGACCTCGATGCTCCAGCGCAAGCTGCGGGTCGGTTTCGCCAAGGCGGGCCGGCTCATGGACCTCATGGAGACCCGCGGGATCGTCGGCCCCTCCGAGGGCTCGAAGGCACGCGACGTGCTGGTCAAGCCGGACGAGCTGGAAGAATCTCTGGCCGCTCTGCGGGTGGACGGGGACTGAACGTCTGCCGGAAGGTGAACGCCTCCGGCCCGGGGCCTTCCGTGGACAACCGGTGGATGCGCTTCAGCGCCTCATGGAGGCTCGGGATGTGGCCGGCCTCCACCCACCACAGCACGAGGGCCGAGCCGCCGGGCACGAACCAGTCACGGCGCTGGCGCAGGTAGTCGAGGTGGGCCGACTGGTACACATACGCCCGGAGATGCTCCAGCGACTCCCACACCGACATCGTGGCGATCACGGCGGGATCGCGGGGACCCGGCAGGGTGGCCTCGTCGACGTCCTCCTCCTTGAGCCGCCAGACGAAGCCTGGCGAGCGGTCGGCCAGCTCGTTCATCAGATCGAGGCCGGCCACGAACTCGGCGACGGACGGGTCTTCCAGCGGGGCTCTCAAGCGGGCGACATTCATCTGGGCCAGGTGGAAGTCGGTCATGCATCCACCTCACCAGCCCCACCGTCTAATGTCAATCGGATTTGTTTTTACAGAGGGTCACGCAGCACCGGCCGGGCGCCGGGTCCATCCGCGCGGTCCACTCGGAACCCGCCACCATGCCGTCGACGAGCGCCAGGTTCATCCCGCAGATCAGCGGCGGGAACTGCTCGGCGAGCCGGTGGAAGGGGCAGTTCCGCAGCTCGATCCGGTCCGGCCCGGCGACCGGGGAGTAGCCCCGCTCGGCGAGCGCCGCGGCCGGGTCGCTCGCCGGCTCCCGCCGGCCCTGCTCCCGGGCCACCTCGTAGAGGGCCTGATCGGCGCCGCTGCGGTCGACCGCCTCGGCGAGCATCTCCGCGGCGTCGCGATAGGCGCGCGGCGGCACGCTGACCGAGTGCTCCCAGGGCACGACCCGGTACAGCTTGGCGGGCCGCCCGGCGCCCGGCCCGCTGCGGCCGGTCCGGCGGGCGTAGGAGACCTGGAGCAGCCCGGCGTCGACCAGCTTGTCGAGATGGAAGGCGGCCAGGGTGCGGCCCACGCCGAGCGTGTCGGCCACCTCGTCACGGCCGACCGGCTCCGGCCCGCCGTCGGCCACCGCCTGGTACGCCGAGCGCCGCACCCCATCGCTCAGCGCCGTCACCGCGGCGAGATCGTCCCAGTTCTCCGAGGTCGTCACCGGGCAATCGTATTGTCAATCGCGTTTGGCGCTAGAAGCTGGACGAGCGGAGGAACGACCACGCCGGGCTGCCCGGTAACCTTGGCGGGTGTCTGGAACCTCTCCCACCCGCCGTGTCGCGCTACTGACGCTGGGCTGCGCCCGTAACGAGGTCGACTCGGAAGAGCTGGCCGCCCGCCTCGACGCCGGCGGCTGGGAGGTCGGCACCGACGCCGAGGGCGCGGACGTGGTCGTCGTCAACACCTGCGGTTTCGTCGAGAAGGCGAAGCAGGACTCGATCGACACGCTGCTCGCCGCGGCCGACACCGGCGCCAAGGTGGTCGCCGCCGGCTGCATGGCCGAGCGGTACGGCAAGGAGCTCGCCGACAACCTCCCCGAGGCGAACGCGGTGCTCGGCTTCGACGACTACACCGACATCACCGACCGGCTGGAGAGCGTGCTGCGCGGCGAGAGCCTGGACGCGCACACCCCCCGCGACCGCCGTGAGCTGCTCCCGATCACCCCGGTGAAGCGGCAGGCCGCCAAGGTGGTCGTCCCCGGCCACGCGACCGTCGACGACCACACCCCGGCCCACCTGCGCAAGGTGCTGCGCCGCCGGCTCGACACCGGCCCGGTGGCCTCGCTGAAACTGGCCAGCGGCTGCGACCGGCGCTGCGCGTTCTGCGCGATCCCGGCGTTCCGCGGCGCCTTCGTCTCCCGCGACCCGCAGGAGCTGCTCGCCGAGGCCGAGTGGCTGGCCAAGACCGGCGTCCGCGAGCTGGTGCTGGTCAGTGAGAACAGCACGTCGTACGGGAAGGACCTGGGCGACCCGCGCCTGCTGGAGAAGCTGCTGCCACAGCTGGCCGCGGTCGACGGCATCGTCCGGGTGCGGGCCAGTTACCTGCAACCCGCCGAGACCCGTCCCGGTCTGGTGGAGGCGATCGCCACGACGCCCGGCGTGGCCGCCTACTTCGACCTGTCGTTCCAGCACTCCAGCGAGCCGGTGCTGCGCCGGATGCGGCGGTTCGGGTCCACCGAACGCTTCCTCGAGCTGCTCGACTCGGCCCGGAACCTGGCGCCCGGGGCCGGCGCCCGGAGCAACTTCATCGTCGGCTTCCCCGGCGAGACCAAGCAGGACGTGGACGAGCTGGTCCGCTTCCTCACCGAGGCCCGGCTCGACGCCATCGGCGTCTTCGACTACAGCGACGAGGACGGCACCGAGGCCGCCGGCCTGGACCGCAAGGTGAGCGACGCCACCATCAAGCGGCGGTACGACCGGGTCGTCGCGCTCGCCGAGGAGCTGTGCGCCCAGCGCGCCGAGGACCGGATCGGCGACACCGTCGAGGTGCTGATCGACACGATCGACGGCGACGAGATCGAGGGCCGTGCCGAGCACCAGGCACCCGAGGTGGACGGCTCGACCAGCCTGGTCGCCGGCGACGCCGGGGTGGACCTGTCGATGCTGCGCCCCGGCGACCTGGTCCGGGCGCGGGTCACCGGCACCGAGGGTGTGGACCTGCTCGCCGTCCCGGTGGAGATGATCTCGGCCGCCCCGGTGACGCGGTGACCGACGAGCCGGCTCCGGCTCCGGCGGCGCGGGTGGTGTCGCTCTACAACGCGGCCAACGCGCTGACCGTCGTCCGGATCGTGCTCGTACCGGTCTTCCTGTTCCTGGTCGTCGTCTCCGAGATGACCCAGCCGGACTGGCGGATCGCGGCCTGTCTCGCCTTCTGCATCGCCTCGGCGACCGACTTCGCGGACGGCTGGATCGCCCGGCGCTGGTCGCTGGTCACCTCGTTCGGCAAGATCGCCGACCCGATCGCGGACAAGGCGCTCACCGGCACCGCCCTGGTCCTGCTCTCGTTCTACGGCGCACTGCCCTGGTGGGTGACGGTGGTCATCCTGGTCCGCGAGTGGGGTGTGACCGCGCTGCGGTTCTGGGTCATCCGGTACGGCGTGATCCCGGCCTCCCGGGGTGGCAAACTCAAGACCGGGCTGCAGACCATCGCCATCGCGTGGTATCTGTGGCCGGTGCCGGAGCCGTTCCACCTCGTCGGGGTGGTGCTGATGGGCGCCGCGCTGGTGGTCACCGTGGTGACCGGGGCCGACTACGTGGTCCAGGCGCTGCGGTTGCGGCGGGGCCCGGTTTAGAGGGGGAGCGGATGGACATCTCGGTGGCGGCCGCGGCGGCCGTGCACGCGCTGGTGGACCGGGGGCAGACGGTGGCGACGGTGGAGTCGCTCACCGGTGGTCTGGTGGCCGCGACGATCGTCGAGATCCCCGGGGTGAGCGCCGTCTACCGGGGCGGTCTGGTGGTGTACTCCACCGAACTCAAGGCGCGGCTCGCCGGCGTACCGGAAGGGTTGCTGGCGGAGCGGGGCCCGGTCGACGGTGACGTGGCCGCCGCGCTGGCCGAGGGCGCCCGGGAGCGCTGCGGCGCGGACTGGGGCGTGGCCACCACCGGCGTCGCGGGCCCGGAGCCGCAGGACGGCAAGCCGGTCGGGCTGGTCTTCGTGGCGGTTGCCGGCCCCTCGGGGACCCGGGTGCGCGAGCTGAAACTGGACGGAAACCGCGCGGCCATCCGTACCGAAAGTGTGACGGCCGTCCTTCAATTGCTGACCGACTCTCTCCGTTCCGCGCCGCCCGCGGCCTGAGCTGGGGTTACGCACCCTACCGCACCTGTTGTCCGGTTCTGTCGTGGGCCCAGGGGCCCGGGAATTCGGCGGGGCGGGATGTCGGGGCGGCTCGGGCCAGGTACGGTTGCGGGAAGCCTCCGGCGTATGCCGGCGGCGAGCTCGCAGGAGGAGGTGCCATGGTCCTGCTACGCCGCGTTATCGGCGACGCTCTTCGTGCGCGCCGGCAGGGGCAGCACCGCACGCTGCGCGAGGTGTCGACCGCCGCGAACGTCAGCCTGGGATATCTGTCCGAGATCGAGCGTGGTCAGAAAGAGGCGTCCAGCGAGCTGCTCGCGGCCATCTGCGACGCGCTCGGCGCCCGCCTCTCCGAGTTGCTCAGCGAGGTCAGCAGCACGCTGTCCCTGGCGGAGAACATGGAGGGTGTGCTGGTTCCGGTCGATGGCAAGTCGACCGATGGGGACGTGTCCGTCTCCGTGCGCCAGGATTCCCCGCTCAAGACCACGCTGCACGCGACCCGCAAACCGAAGCGGGACATCGTCTACGCCGCCTGATCATCATGTCGCGATCGGCCGGGCCGTCCCCTGGGGCGACCCGGCCTGTTTCGTGTGTCGGTTCGGCGCCTCGCTCTGGCCCGTCAGGGAGGCGTAGCCTCGATGCCAGGGGAGACCCTGAGATCCCCCGGAGGACCCGTGACGTCAGTGGCATCCGGCTGTCACGATGGGTTTCGCGTCCTCCTCAGAACGAGGGATGACGCGTCCGACAGAGCGACATTGAGGGGACACCACGAGATGGCGAATCCGTTCGTCAAGGGCTGGCATTACATGATGGCGCTCTTCGGCGCGAAGATCGACGAGTACGCCGATCCGAAGGTCCAGATCCAGCAGGCCATCGAGGATGCTCAGCGCCAGCACCAGGCCCTCGTGCAGCAGGCCGCAGCCGTCATCGGCAATCAGCGGCAGCTCGAGATGAAACTGTCCCGGCAGATGTCCGAGGTCGAGAAGCTGCAGGGCATGGCCCGTCAGGCGCTCGTCCTCGCCGACCGCGCCCGGGCCGCCGGTGACGAGGCCGAGGCCCAGAAGTACGAGCAGACCGCGCAGACGCTGGCCACCCAGCTGGTCTCCGGCGAGCAGTCGATGGAGGACCTCAAGACCCTCCACGACCAGGCGCTCGCCGCCGCCGGGCAGGCCCGCAAAGCGGTCGAGAACAACGCGATGGTCCTCCAGCAGCGCATCGCCGAGCGCTCCCGGCTGCTCAGCCAGCTCGAGCAGGCCAAGATGCAGGAGACCGTGGCCAAGTCGCTGGAGTCGATGTCGCAGCTCGCGGCGCCGGGCAACACCCCGTCGCTGGACCAGGTGCGCGACAAGATCGAGCAGCGGTACGCGAACGCCATGGGCCGTGCCGAGCTGGCCGCCAACTCGGTCGAGGGCCGCATGCTCGAGGTGCAGAAATCCAGCCTGGACCTGGCCGGCGCGTCCCGCCTGGAGCAGATCCGGGCCAGCATGGCGGGGGAGAAGCTGGGCGGCGCCGCCGATCGCCCGGCCGTCGAGCAGCCCGCCACCTCCGCCGCCGATCCGGCCGGTGTGGCCCGGCTCGACGAGATCCGGGCGAGCCTCAACCAGAAGCGGGGCGACACCACCGCTGCCGGCTGAGCGACGACGACGGGGAGGGGAGCGACGGTGGACGAGCGGACCAGGTATTTCCGGCGGCTCAAACGGCTGCGGGGTTCCGCACGCCGGTGGAGTGTGCTCGGTGGAGGCCTGACCGCGGCGGCCGCCGTCCTCACTCCGTACGCGGGGATCGGTGTCGCCGACGCGGTCTGGGCGGCGGCCGCCGGATCCTCGGTGATGCTCGCCTGGTGGCGCTGGAGCGACCACCGTGAGCTGGCCGCCCAGCCGGCGCCGGCGCCCAGCCTGCCGGAGACCCGGCTCGCCGCGGCGCTCGAGCGGTTCCCGGCCGGGCGGACGGTGGTGCAGGAGGTGCGCCGCCAGAAGAACCGGTTCGCGCTGCGCGGCTCGGTCATCGCCGACTCGTGGGACAGGCTGGAGCGCGCGTCACAGACGATGGCGGGGCTGGCCGGGCGGCTGACCGGTGAGGGCCAGGCCGCGGTGCTGGAGGCCGCCACCGCGGAGAAGTGGCTGCGTGACCTCGGCCAGCGGGCGGCAAGCGTCGAGCGGGCCATCCCGCTCGGGCAGGGCGGCCGGCGCGACGCGCTCGTGGAGTCGCACGCCGGTCTCGCCGAGCAGTTCAGTGAGGGCGTCGAGGCGTTCGAGGCGCTGGTCGCGGCCGCCGCCAGCTACGTCGCGGAGGACGGGCAACCGCTCGTCGACACCCGTCATCCGGCGTATTTCAGTCTGGTCGACGCGGCCGACCGGTTGCGCGGCATCGCCGAGGGCCTGGCCGAGCTGCGGACCACCGAATTCCGCACCCCACCCGCGGCGGCCGGCTGACCGTCACGGCTCCGGCTGGCAGCGCGGGCACCAGTAGGTGACGCGTTCGTCCTGTTCGGCCTTGCGGATCGCGGTGGCACAACGGCGGCACGGCTGGGCGCGACGACCGTACACATAGTTGGTCTCGCCTCGTCGCAGCGATCCGGTGGTGGTCTGCGTCCAGCGGCCGCGGTTGGAAGCGACCAGCTTCTGTGCCAGCTCGACCGTGCCGGCCAGGTCGGTTACCTCGTCGACCGGGGTCCACGGCCACAGCCCGCGCAGGAACAGCGTCTCCGCCTTGTAGAGGTTGCCCACCCCGGCCAGATTCCGCTGGTCCAGCAGCGCCTCGGCGATCGTGGCCGAGGGCTTCGCGGCGATCCGGCGGACCGCCTCGGCCGGATCCCAGTCGGCGCCGAGCAGATCCGGCCCGAGATGCCCGACCAGACGGTCCTCCTCGGCGGTCGGGATCAGCGTCACCTCGTGCAGGTGGTACCCGACGGCCACCGAGCGGGCGGTGCGCAACACCACCCGGATCAGGTGCGCGGGGCGGCCGGTCCATCGTTCCCGGGGCGCGTAGGCCCGCCAGGCGCCGTCCATCCGCAGGTGCGAGTGGAGCGTGTGCGGTGGCCGCCCGTCCCGGGTCAGGCGCAGCAGCAGGTGCTTGCCCCGGCTCGCGGACTCGGCGACGGTCCAGCCGGTGAGGTCGGTGGTCGCGAGCCGCGGCACCCGGAAGTCGGAGCCGGTCAGCACCTCGCCGGTGAGCGCCTTCTCCAGCACGCGGGCGGTGTTCCAGACGGTGTCCCCTTCCGGCATGCCCACCATTCTCGGCGAAAACCGGGTGACCGGCCCTGGACGGGCTGGCATCCTGCCCGCATGCGACTCGACATCGCCCCGATCGGGGACCGGCTGGACCTCTATGACGAACTCCCAGGCTGGCCCGAGTTCATGACCAAGGATCCGACCGGTGGCCTCTACTACCGGTATTTTGATCAGTTCTGGCCGGACTTCTCCCTGCTTGCGGTCGACAAGGAGACCGGGAAGCCGGTGGCCAAGGCGCATTCGGTCCCGTTCGCGTGGGACGAGGATCCGGCTGAAGGGCTGCCCGAGGGCGGCTGGGACTGGGTGATCCGCCAGGCCGTCCACGACCGTCTCAGCGGGACGAAACCCACCATGGTCTCGGCCCTGGAGATCAACATCCGGCCCGATCTGCGCGGGTCCGGCCTCTCCGGCCTGATACTCGCGGCGATGCGCGACAACGCGGCCGGGCACGGCTTCACCGACCTGGTCGCGCCGGTCCGGCCCAGCGGCAAGCACGCCCAGATCAGACAACCCATCGATGCGTACGCCCACGCGACCCGTGACGACGGACTGCCCGTCGACCCGTGGCTGCGGGTGCACGTGCGCGCCGGGGCGAAGATCGTCAACGTGGCGCACTACAGCATGACCTACGCCGGGACGCTGGAGCAGTGGCGATCCTGGACCGGGCTGGCCTTCGACGCCACCGGGCCGGTCGAGGTGCCGGGCGCCCTGTCCCCGATCCACTGCGACGTGGAGCAGGATCACGCCGTCTACGTCGAGCCCAACGTCTGGGTCCACCACCGCATCTGACCGTTTCGGCCCGGACCACCGATCTCAGCCCGGCGGGGCCTCGCGGGCTGGACCACGTGGGTGCTCGCGTAGTGCGGCGGGACCGGGCTCCTGTGGTTGGGGGCGGTTTGTCCCGTACCGGAAAGGGTCTGCTATTTATCGGGCGGCGATGCGGACCATGTCGCCGGGGACCACCGAGAGAAGGACCACGGCGCGGCCGTTGTTGACCGCGATCGCGACCCGGTCCGCCGAGTCGGCGAAGACGAGCAGCTCGCCCACGTTGACGTCGGCGAAGGTCGCGCCGCGGCGGGCCCGGACGCCGCCGTTGACCATGAGCTCCGTGCCGAGGCCGGAGAGCGCGGAGCCCTCGGCGGCCAGTTGGACGTTGCCGAACCGGTCGACCGTCAGGACCTCGGCCTCGATCCAGCCGTCGCCGATGGTGACCACCGGGTCGGGTAGACGGGTCAGGCTGGACGGGTCCACCGCCGGGCCGGCCTCCGCCGGATCGGCGCCCGCCGCCAGCCGGGCCGCGACCGGGGCGAAGAGATCCCGGCCGTGGAAGGTGCGGGAGACGTCACCGAGCACCCAGTCCTTGTTGTCCAGCTCGTAGGCCGCGGTGATGCCGCCGAGCGCGTCGGCGGCCCAGATGAGCAGGCCGTTGTCCGGGCCGACGAGCAGACCGTTCGGCGTGGCGAGGACCACGCCGCGGCGGGTCGTGCCGACGCCCGGGTCGACGACCGCGAGATGCACCGAGGGCGGCAGGTAGGGCGCGGTCTGCGCCAGGACCGCGGCGCCCCGGCTGACATCGGCCGGCGGCACGTGGTGAGTGACGTCGATCACCCTGGTGCCGGGGGAGACGCGGGCGATCGATCCATGACAGGCGGCTACGAAGCCGTCAAAAGTGCCGTAATCGGTCGTGAAGCTGATCCATCCATAACCGCCCATGGTGGTCAACGTTACTGCCTGTCGTTGTCCGATGTGGGGTGGGCGCGCCGGAGTGTCGTGGCAGTGTTGATCTATGCGTCTCGTGATCTTCACCGAACCCCAGCAGGGCGCCACCCACGACGATCTCCTGCGGGTCGCCAAAGCCGCCGAAGATGCCGGATATGACGGGTTCTTCCGCTCCGACCACTACCTCAAGATGGGCGATGTGCCCGGTCTGCCCGGCCCCACCGATGCGTGGATCACGCTCGCCGCCCTGGCCGTGCAGACCTCCCGGATCCGGCTCGGCACGCTGGTCAGCTCGGCCACCTTCCGCCTGCCCGGCCCGCTGGCGATCGCGGTCGCCCAGGTGGACGCGATGAGCGGTGGCCGGATCGAGTTCGGCCTCGGCGGGGGCTGGTTCGAGGCGGAACACCAGGCGTACGGCATCCCGTTCCCCGCGGTCGGCGAACGCTTCGACCGGCTCGAGGAACAGCTCGAGATCATCACCGGGCTGTGGGCGACGCCGGCCGGCGCCACCTACGACTTCGACGGCAAGCACTACCGGATCAGCGGCTCTCCGGCGCTGCCCAAGCCGGTGCAGTCGCCACGGGTGCCGGTCATCGTCGGTGGCCACGGCAAGAAGCGCACCCCGTACCTGGCGGCCCGGTACGCCACCGAGTTCAACGTCCCGTTCTCCAAGATCTCGGACATCCCGGCCCAGTACGCGCGGGTCCGCGCCGCCGCCGAGGCCCTCGGCCGGACCGAGCCGCTCACCTACTCGGCCGCCGCGGTCCTCTGCGTCGGACGTGACGACGCCGAGATCCGCCGCCGGGCCGCCGCGATCGGCCGCGACGTCGACGAGATGCGCGAGAACGGCGGCATCGTCGGCACCCCCGCCGAGGCGGTCGAGGCCATCGGCCGGTACGCGGAGGCGGGCGCGTCGCGTCTGTTCCTGCAGGTGCTGGACCTGTCCGACCTCGATCACATCGACCTGGTGGCGTCCGAGGTCGCGGCGCGGCTCTGACCTGGGTCTGCCGGCCGGGTCTCCCGGCCGCCCGGTGCGGCGCGGGGCGGCCGGTCCCCCTCGCGGTGTCAGACGGCCGCTCCTCCTTGCGGTGTCGGGCGACCGGTCCCCCTCGCGGTGTCAGGCGCGTAGGCGGAGGCCGCGTGGGGTCACGCGGAAACCGGCCGCGGTCAGGGCCTCTCGTAGCGGGGAGGCGTGAACCGGCTCGCCGTCGGCGCGTTCCACCGACAGGGCGCCCAGCGCACCGGAGCGCACCGCGCCGGCCAGGCCCTGGGCGGCCTTGGCCAGGGCCTCCGTGTCGTCGATGAAGGACAGCAGGGTCCGGCCGCCGCGCTCGACGTAGAGAATCAGGTCTCCGCCGACCGTGACGACCAGGGCGCCCGCCTTCCGGCCGGCGCGGTGGCCGGCCTTGGCGACCGGGTTGCCGTCACCGCTGTCGACGACCCGCTCCGGCCAGGGCAGCGCCGCCCCGAACGGGTTGGCGGGATCGGTGGCCGCCAGCACCACGGCGGGCACGACGGCCCGGCGGTCCTGCTCGGCCGGCTCACTCAGCGCCCGGAGCCGGTCCACCGCGCCCGGCACCGCGAACTGGGCCGCCCCCAGACCCTCGACGAAATAGCCCCGCCGGGCCGCCCCGCGCTCCTCCAGCGCCGCCAGCACCGGGTAGACCGCCGCGAAACCGCCGCTCACCCCCTCGGCCACGGCCGCGCCCCGGGTCACCACGCCGTGCCGCTCCAGCAGCAGATCGGCGACGGCCGCCGCGCGCCGGGTCGGGTCGAGATCCCGCTCCGGCAGCCGGGACCAGCGACCCGCCATGTTCGGCGGCCCACCCCGGGCGGGCAGGCGTGGCCGGCCCGGCCGTCCAAACCTGGTCCGGGCGGGCGCCGCCTTCGCCCGATGGGCTCCGCTGCCACCGAGCAGCGCCCGCAGCGGGGCGAACGTGTCGTTGGTCAGATGACCGGCCCACACCAGATCCCACACCGCCGCCGAGAGCTCGGCGTCGTCGGTCGAGCCGGCCCGGTCGGCGAGAGAGCGGAAGAACATCGCCTGCCCGTCGCCGAGAGCCTCGAGCACCGCCTGATGCAGCGGGGTCGCCGCGAACTCCTCGTCGGGTGGTGGCAGCAGCAGCGGGGCGCTCTCCGCATAGGCCAGCGTGACCCAGCCGTCGCCCCCGGCGATCGAACCGGACCCGGCCCACAGCACCTCACCGGCCCCGCACAACTCGTCCAGCAGCGGCGGCGCGTAGTCGGACACCCGGGCCGGCAGCACCAGACGCTCCCAGGCGGACGCCGGCACCGCGACGCCCTGCACCTGCTCGATGGCGGCGGCCAGCGCGTCCACACCACGGCCCGACCCGCCCACCTGCTGCCACCTCGGCAGGAAGGAGGCGAGCACCCGCGGCGGGACCGGCTCGATCTCCCGGCGCAGCGCCGCCAGCGAACGCCGCCGCAGCATCCGGAGCACCTCGGCGTCGCACCACTCGCTGCCCGCGCCGCCCGGCGAGAACTCGCCCGAGGTGACCCGGCCGGCCGCACTGAGCCGCTTGAGCGCCTGCTCCACGACGAAGACCCCGAGACCGAACCGGGCCGCGCAGGTGGCCGCCGCGAACGGCCCGCGCGTCCGCGCGAACCGTGCGACCAGATCGCCGAGCGGGTCGGCCACCGGTTCCAGGTGCGCCTCGGGAACACCGACCGGCAGCGCCACACCCAGCGCGTCCCGGTAGCGGCCGGCGTCGTCGATGCCGATCCAGCGCTCCTCGCCGGCCACCCGCACCCGGATCGCCCGCCGGGTCGCGGCCAGCTGCTCCAGCCACTCCTCCGGAACGCCGCGGACGGCCAGCTCCGAGGGCGCCAGGTCACCGAGGAGCCGCAGCAGCTCGGCCGCGTCCTCGGCGTCACGCGGGGTGCGCCGGGCGGTCAGCCACTGCAACTGGGCCTCGGTCTCCGCGACCACCTCCGGGTCCAGCAGCTCCCGCAGGTCGACCCGGCCGAGCAACTCACCCAGCAGGGTCGAGTCGAGGGTGAGCGCGGCGGCACGGCGCTCGGCCAGCGGGGCGTCCCCCTCGTACAGGAAAGCGCCGACATAGCCGAAGAGCAGCGACCGGGCGAACGGGGACGGCCGTGCCGTCTCCGCCTCGACGAGCCGGACCTTGCGCCCGGAGATCTCCCGCATCAGGCCGACCAGGCCCGGCACGTCGAACACGTCCTGGAGGCACTCGCGGGCCGCCTCCAGGGTCACCGGGAAGTCGGCGAACTCGCGGGCCACGTCGAGCAGCTGCGCGGAACGCTGCCGCTGCTGCCAGAGCGGCTGGCGGCGGCGTGGATCGCGGCGGGGCAGCAGAAGCGACCGGGCCGCGCACTCCCGGAACCGGGACGCGAACAGCGCCGACGTGCCGACCGACTCCTCGACGATCTGCGCGATCTCCTCCGGGTCGAAGGCGACCAGGTCGATGCCGGGCGGCTCCTCGGCGGTGTCCGGCAGGCGCACCACGATGCCGTCGTCGGAGGGCATCACCTGACCGTCCACCCCGAACCGCTCGCTGAGCCGGCGCCCGATCGCCAGTGCCCACGGCGCGTTGACCCGGGCGCCCAGCACACAGTGCACGGTCATCCGCCAGTCACCCAGCTCGTCGCGGAACCGCTCCACCACCACGGTCCGGTCGTCCGGCAGATGGCGGGTCGCCTCCCGCTGCTCGCGCAGGTACGCGATCAGGTTGCCGGCCGCCCACTCGTCCAGACCCGAGTCGTGCAGCTCGGTGGTGGCCTTGTCGTCGCCGGCCCGGGTCAGCGCGCGCAACCGGGCGCCGATGGCCCGGCCCAGCTCGACCGGCCGGCCGGGGGAATCACCCTTCCAGAACGGCATCCGGGCGGGCGCGCCGGGCGCCGGCGAGACGAGCACCCGGTCCGGTGTGATGTCCTCGATCCGCCAGGACGTCGAGCCGAGCAGGAAGACGTCGCCGACGCGAGACTCGTACACCATCTCCTCGTCCAGCTCGCCGACCCGGGAAGCGCGCTCCGAACCGGCCAGGAAGACCCCGAAGGCGCCCCGGTCGGGGATCGTGCCGCCGCTGGTCACGGCCAGGCGCTGGGCGCCGGGACGCCCGGTGAGCCGATCGGTGGTGCGATCCCACACCAGGCGGGGGCGCAGCTCGGCGAAGGCGGTCGACGGGTACCGCCCGGAGAGCATGTCGAGCACCGCGTGCAGCGCCGACGACGGCAGCTCGGCGAACGGCGCGGCCCGCCGCACCAGCGTGGCGAGGTCGTCGACCTGCCACTCGTCCAGCGCGACCATGGCCACGATCTGCTGGGCGAGCACGTCGAGCGGGTTGCGCGGGCAGCGCAGCTCCTCGATCGCTCCGGCGCCCATCCGCTCCGCGACCACGGCACAGGACAGCAGGTCGCCGCGATGCTTCGGGAAGACCACACCGCGGGAGACCGCGCCCACCTGGTGTCCGGCACGGCCGATGCGCTGCAGGCCGGCCGCGACCGACGGCGGCGCCTCGATCTGCACCACCAGATCCACCGCGCCCATGTCGATGCCCAGCTCCAGGCTGGATGTCGCGACCACGGCCGGGAGCTGCCCGGACTTGAGCGCCTCCTCGATCTGTTTGCGCTCCTCGCGGGAGACGCTGCCGTGATGGGCGCGGGCGACGACCGGTGGCGCGCCACGCGTGCCGCCGGCCTGAGCCATGATCTCCGCGGGCATCCGCGAGCCGGCGGGCACCTGCGCCGCCGCCGGATCGGCGCGCTCGGCGGCCAGCTCGTTGAGCCGGGCGCAGAGCCGCTCCGAGCCGCGCCGCGAGTTGGTGAACACGATCGTCGACCGGTGCGCCTCGATCAGGTCGAGGACCCGCTCCTCGACGGCCGGCCAGATCGACGGCGTGCGCCGGCTGCCGCCCGGCTCGTCCGAATCCGGATCAGGCAGCTCGTCGAGACGGGTCATGTCCTCCACCGGGACCTCGACCTGGACCTCGATCGTCTTGGCGCTGCGCGGCTGGACGACCTCCACATCCTGGGCGCCGGCGAGGAACCGGGCCGTCTCGTCGATCGGGCGCACCGTGGCGGACAGGCCGATCCGCTGGGCCGGCCGGTCGAGAAGCGCGTCCAGCCGCTCCAGGGAGAGGGCCAGATGCGCGCCGCGCTTGGTGGCGGCGACCGCGTGCACCTCATCGATGATCACCGTCTGGACGCCGCGCAACGACTCCCGCGCGGCCGAGGTGAGCAGCAGGAACAGTGACTCGGGCGTGGTGATCAGAATGTCCGGCGGGGTCCGCGTGAAGCCCCGCCGCTCGTCGGCCGGAGTGTCGCCCGTCCGCATCCCGACGGTGATCTCCGGAGGCGGCAGCCCCAGCCGCCCGGCCGCCTGGCGGATCCCGGTGAGCGGGGCGCGCAGGTTGCGCTCGACATCGACGGCCAGCGCCTTCAGCGGGCTCACATAGAGCACCCGGCATCGCTGCCGGGGCTGCTCGGGGACCGGCTCACGGGCCAGCCGGTCGAGCGACCAGAGGAAGGCGGCCAGCGTCTTGCCGGACCCGGTCGGCGCGACCACCAGGGCGTTACGCCCCGCGCCGACCGCCCGCCACGCCCCGGCCTGAGCGGCGGTGGGCGCGGCGAAGGCGGCCGTGAACCACTCCCGGGTGGCCGGACCGAACTTCTCTAGCACCTCTCGCACGCCTCACATCCTGCCCCGGGGGTACGACAGAAAACCGCCCTCCCGGCGCAGCGGGAAACCGCACGCGGGGGCCGGGTGATCGTCGTTCCTTGGGCGGTCTGTGGCTGATTATCCTGATACCCGACTTGATGGGTAGGTGCCGATGGCGGAAAGGCAGATGCTTGTCGCCGGCCGGTACCGTCTCCTGGAGCCGGTCGGCGCCGGTGGCATGGGGCGGGTCTGGCTGGCCCGGGACGAGATGCTCCACCGCGAGGTAGCCGTCAAGGAGATCGTTCCGCCGGACTGGATGACCAGTGCCGAAAAGGAACGCCTGCGTGCGCGGACCCTTCGCGAGGCGCGGAGCGCGGCCCGTCTCAACCACCCCCACGTGGTCCGGATCTACGACGTCGTGCACGCCGAAGGACTGTCCTGGATCGTCATGGAGTACGTGCAGTCCCGGTCGCTCCAACAGGTGCTTCACGAGGAAGGGCCGTACGAGCCGGCGGTGGCCGCGCGGATCGGCCTGGCCGTCCTGGACGCCCTCGCCGCGGCGCACCGGGCCGGGGTGCTGCACCGCGACGTGAAACCGCACAACGTGCTCATCGGGACCGACGGGCGGGTGGTGCTGACCGATTTCGGTCTCGCGACGTTCGTCGACGACGGGTCGGTGACCGCCCCCGGCCTGATCGTCGGTTCGCCCCAGTACGTGTCGCCGGAGCGGGCCCGCGACGGCGCCTCCACCGTCGAATCGGATCTGTGGTCATTGGGAGCGACCCTGTACGCGGCCGTCGAAGGGCGGTCGCCCTACGCCCGTGAGACCGCGATGGCGACCCTTGCGGCGCTCGCCACGGAACCTCCGGACCCGCCGGTCCGCGCCGGCCCGCTGGCATCGGTGCTCGACGGCCTCCTCCGATACGAACCGGCCACCCGCCTGACGGTTCCGGAGGTCGAGCGGCGGCTGCGCATGATCGTGTTCGAGGACCCGCAGGAGAAGATCCCGTTCCTGCCCGGCCAGCGCGACGGCCGGCGGGCACGCGGGACGGCCGGGCCGGGATCCCCTCACGCGGCCGGGTCTCCGGCGCGGCCGCACCGGGGGACGGCCTCGGTGGCGGGAAGGTCGTCTCCGGCGGCCACTGCGTCTCCGGCGGCCGCCGCGCCGGAGACGGGAACGCGGCCGAGGTCCTCGCCCGATCCGGTACGGAGAGCCACGGGCGCGGCGCCGGTCCCGCCCTCCGGTGGCGAGCCGTCACCGGCCGACGCGCGGATACCGCCGTCCGGCCTGTCCCCGAACGCCGCCGCTTCGTCCGGGCCGGTGCCGGGTTCCTCCGCCGGCAGAGGCGCGGAGGATGTTCGAGACGTGCCGAGCACTCCCGTCAGCGGCACCCATCAGGACGACACGCCGACTCCAGCGGGACCGAACGCCAAGCCCCCCGCGATGGCCCGCGAGCCGGACCCGTCCGGCCCACCCCCGGGGTGGGATCCCCCCGCAGCGGCCGCGGGCAGGCCTGGAACGACCCCGCACGATCCGGAAGCGGACCGGGACGACGTCTCCGCATCCGGCATGACAGGCACGAAACTCGAGCTTTGGCAGCCAACAGCGCCGTCCGGCGCGCCAGCCGCCGGAATGCGCTTCCCGGAGGGGAGTCCCGCCGACGGCCAGGCCGGCCGTCAGGGCACGGACCCGCTGCCCTCCGGCCCGGCGAAGCCGAAGACCTCCCGGCTCCCGCCCACGGCGGGCACGGCCGTCGTCCGTGCGGCCTCGGGCGGCACGACGAGCCGGCCGTCAAACCCGAACCCCACCCGACCGGTACGGGTGACACCGGCCCGGATCGCCGTCACCGCCCTGGTCATGCTGGCGCTCGGCGGCAGTCTGTTCGCGGGCTACGTGGCCGACCGCGACGAGCCCCGCCCCCAGGTCTTCCTCCCGTCCCCATCGGCCGTGACGGAGTCGCTGGTGACGACCACGCCGTCACCCTCCGTCCCGGTGCCGCCCGCCGAAACCCCGGCTTCCCGAACCTCCCCAGCTTCCCCGAGCTCCCAGGCCGCCCACTCCTCGGCCTTCCAGGCGCCCCAGAGCTCCCGGATTTCCCAGGCGCCCCCGAGCGCCCAGGCTTCCCAGGTCTCGCCGACGGAGCCGTCCGGCTCGCCGGCGCCCGCGAAACCGTCCACCGTGGTCCCCTCCACCGCAGCGAGTTCGCCGCAGCGGCGAGCCTTCGTATCCGCCCTCTGCGACACGTCACCGCCGACGGGCCTCCCGGCGACCCCGCGGAAGGGCGCGACCCGAGGCGTCAACGGGTGGACCCTGCCTTCCGGCTGGTCCTACTTCACCGACGGATCCGGTTTTCACATCGCGGTCCCTGACGACTGGACCTACCAGCGGATCGGTACGACCTACTGCTTTCGGAACCCCCGGAACTCCAGAGTGCTGAGCCTCGACACCGGCCAGGATCCCGCCGTCGACCCGGTCCAGGCGTTGCAGGCGGAGGAAGGCCGTCTAGCCGGACCGGGTGGGCTGCCCGGCTACACGAGAGCGGGTCTCGAAGCGGTGGCCCTGCTGCACCGGGCCGCCGACTGGGAGTACCGCTACCGGACCCGGGACGGCGCCGCCCGGCACACCATCGTCCGATGGTTCGTGGTCGACGGCCGGGCCTTCGTGCTGGGGTGGACCACTGCGGAGAAGACGTGGACCACGGACCTCGGCAAGCTCCAGATGGTCCGCGGCACCTTCTACGCGGTGGGCGCCACCCGCCACCCGGCCCCGAGCCCGTCCTGATCGTGGGGCGTCTCAGCCCACGCTGGCCGTGGCGAGCTTGATCCCGAATCCCACGAACAGCGTGCCCACCGCGGTGGACGCTCCGGTGGCCAGCCGCCGTCGCTCCCGGAACTGCCCGGCGAGGTAACGGCCCCCGAAGATCAGCGCGGACAGGTAGAGCGCGCTGAAGAACTGCACGACCGTGCCGAGGACCAGGAACGACAGCTCCGGATGCGGATAGCCGGGCTGGACGAACTGGATGAAGAACGACATGAAGAACAGGATCGCCTTGGGGTTGAGCAGGCTGATCACGGCGGCCCGGCGGAAGGGGCGCTGCATCCCGGCCGGTGGCTCGCCGGCCGGTGCCGGGGTTGGCACGGCACGGTCGCGCCACCGTCGCCAGGCGATGCGGATGATGTTGACGCCGACCCAGGACAGGTACGCCGCCCCCGCGTACTTCAGCACGAGGAACAGGGCCGGGTAGGCGGCGATCAGGGAGGCGACACCGGCCGCCGAGAGGAACATGAGCACCGCGTCGCCCAGGAACACGCCACACGCGGCCTGGTAGCCGGCGCGGACGCCACGCTGGGCACCCACCGAAAGCACGAAGACGGAGTTCGGGCCGGGCAGGAGGATGATGGCCACCACGCCCAGCACGTACGTCCAGAAATCAGTGATACCGAGCATTGGTCAACCTTTCTCGCCGGAGCGCCCCGGAGTATCGCTGACGGGACTCATCCCGTGGCCAGCCGGTCCCTGAGGCGCTGGGCCGCGGCCGGCCACTCGTCCACCGTCATGGCAAACAGCACGGTGTCCCGCCAGCTGCCGTCGGGCCGCTTGCGCTGCCGGCGGATCATCCCGTCACGGCTGGCGCCCAGCCGTGCGATCGCCCGCTGGGAACGCTCGTTGCGAACGTCCGTATACCAGAACACGCGTTCGGCGCCGAGCACGTCGAACGCCCGCTCCAGCAGCAGCAGCTTCGCCTCGGTGTTGACCCCGGTCCGCCACCACTTCCGGCCGAGCATGGTGTGACCGATGCCGAGGGCACGCAGGTTCGTGTCGATGTCGTGGTAGGTCGTCATGCCCATCACCGCGCCGGTGGCCGGGTCGACCTGTGCCCAGCCGGAACGCTGGCCCAGCCACTGACCACGCAGCACACCCGCGACGTCCTCGGCCAGGTCCTCCGCCGTGCGCGGCCGGGGGAAGGGGATGTGCCGCCAGACCTCCTCGTCGTCCAGAGCCTCGAACAGGCGCTCCACATGGCCGGGTGTGAGGGGCTCGAGCCGCACGTGCCGGCCCTCCAGCACGACCGGGGTCTGCCACTCCGACGGGGCGCCCGGAAGATACGCCGGCGGGGCGGCCGCGACGCCCGGCTCCGTCACCGGGGGCCCGGCCACCGTCCGCAGCGGCAGGATCCCGGCCCAGTGCGGCAGATCCAGGTCCTCCGGGTCGTCCACGGCGCCGGCGGCCCGGATCCGCACCGACACCTCGACGAGCGGAAGCGCCAGCACGGTCGTCTGGGCGAGCTCCTGGCGGGTGGCCGGCCGGCTGTCCCGGGAGCGGCCGTCACCGACCTTGTCGGCCAGGGCGGACAGCACACGCAGCTTCTCGGCGTCGTCGGTGACCGGCCGCGCGGTCCCGAGAGCGACCACGGAACGGTAGTTGGCACTGTGGTTGAACTGCGACCGCGCGTAGACCAGCGCGTCCAGCAGGGTCACGGTCACGCACACCGGGACGCCGTCGCCACGGGCCGCCAGGCCGAGCCGCGAGCCGGTGGAGCCGTGCAGATAGAGGGTGTCGCCGAGGCGGACGTGCAGGTTGGGCAGCACCCGGGGCTCACCGTCGACCACGAAACCGACCGCGCAGTCGAACGCCTCGTCGAGAATGGCGTGGGCCGTGTCGCGCTCGTAGTGCATCCGCTTCCGGGTGCGTGTGGCCGTCGTACGAGAAGTGGGGGTGTAGAGGTCGGTCATGGTGGCCTCCCCGGCTGTTCCGCTTGCGAATGACCTTGTACTAGTACACACTGCTTGCTGTGTCAGCACAGTATCAGGTCAGCGGTGACAACGCCGCCGAGATTTCGGCCAGCATCGAGGCGGGCATCGTCCGGGGCGACTGGATCGCCGGGGCGGCGCTGCCGTCGGTCCGCGTCCTCGCGGGCTCTCTGCACGTCAGCCCGGCCACCGTGGCCAAGGCCTATCAGGAGCTGCGCCAGCGCGGCGTGATCGAGACCGAGGGCCGGCGCGGCACCCGGGTCCGCCACCGCCCGGCCGTCGCGGTGACGCGAGCGGCTCTGCGTACGCCGGCTCCGCCGGGCCTGCGCGACCTCTCCACCGGAGAGCCGGATCCGCATCTGCTGCCACCCTTGGCTCCGGCGATCGCCGCGCTCGCGGCGCAAACCGGCCCGCCTCAGGGGTACGCGTCCGCGGTGACCATGCCGGAGCTGGCCGACGCGGCCCGGCCCCGCCTGCTGGGCGAGGGCGTCCCCGTCTCCGGCGCGGTGATCGTGGTCACCTCGGGGGCGCTCGACTCGATCGAGCGGGTCCTCGCCGCCCACCTTCGACCAGGCGACGGCGTCGCGATCGAGGATCCGGGGTGGGCCGCCCTGATCGACCTGGTGGCCGCCTTGGGCCTGCGCGCGGTGCCGTTCACCGTCGATGCCGAGGGACCCGATCCGGAAGCGCTGGCCGCGGCGTTGCGAGCCGGCGCCCGGGCCGTCGTGATAACCGTCCGCGCGCAGAATCCGACCGGCGCCGCGGTCGGCCCCGAGCGGGCCGCCCGGCTCCGCGAACTGCTGGCCGGCCATCCGGGCGTCGTCGTCATCGAGGATGATCACGCGGCCGAGCTGGCCGAGCGTGAGCCGAACTGCATCGGGCCGGTGACCGGCTCCTGGGCGTTCGTCCGGTCCGCCTCCAAGCCCTTCGGACCGGATCTGCGCATCGCCGTGCTCGCGGGTGACGAGACGACCGGTGCCCGGGTGGCCGGCCGGATGCGGATCGGCATGGGCTGGGTGTCCACCGTCCTGCAGCGGCTGCTGCTCCGGCTCTGGCGGGACGAGGAGACCACCGAGCTGGTCGCGCACGCCGCGAGGAAGTACGGGGAACGCCGCCGGGCGCTCCAGGCGGCGCTCCGGGCGGAGGGCGTCGAAGCCTTCGGCGAGACCGGTATCAACGTCTGGGTTCCGGTGCCCGACGAGACCCGGGCGGTCGCGGCGCTCCGCGATCGGGGGTACGCGGTGGCGCCCGGCGCCCTCTTCCGGATGGGTTCCCCGCCGGGGATCCGCATCACGATCAGCACACTCGAGCCCGCGGAGGCGACGGAACTGGCCGGCGCGGTGGCGGCCGCGGTCAACCCGGCCGGCGTGGTTCCGCCGATGAGGTGAGGTCTCCGCGGGAAGGGTGGACCGCCGTCATCCGGAAGGGTTGGGGCGGTGGCAATTTTGTCGGTGGCTGCGGGTAGAACGGTGCAATGCCATGGACGGAGGCGCCGGTGGGCGCGCAGCGATGGGTGCCGCCGCACCCCCGGAGCATCGACGAGCTGAAGTCGGCCGCGGCGGACTGTCAGGGCTGCGAGCTCCACGAGAGCGCGACCCAGACCGTGTTCGGGCGCGGGGCGCCGCATGCGAAGATCGTCTTCGTCGGCGAGCAGCCCGGTGACATCGAGGACCGGCAGGGACTGCCGTTCGTGGGGCCGGCGGGCCGGCTGCTGCGGGAGGCGGTCGACGACGCCGGCATCGACCCGGCCGATCTCTACATCACGAATTCGGTGAAGCACTTCAGGTTCGAGCTGCGGGGCAACCGGCGGATCCACCAGAACCCGGGGCCCGCCCACATCACCGCCTGCCGTCCGTGGCTGGTCTCGGAGTTCGCGCTGCTCAAGCCGGAGCTCGTGGTCATCCTGGGCGCCACCGCGGGCAAGGCGCTGCTCGGTCCGTCGTTCCGGGTGACCCGGTCGCGCGGGCAGCTGATGCCATGGCCGGCGTCGGCCCAGCACCCCGAGGACTTCCCGGTGGCCGAGATCCAGGCGCTGGCCACGATCCACCCCTCGGCGGTCCTGCGCGCGGATGATCGCGAGACGGCGTACCGGGGACTGGTCGACGACCTCCGGGTCGCGGCCGCGGCGGTCGCCTGACGGGTCGGCGGCCCCTTCGTGGGTACCCTTTCACGGTGCGCCTGACAGATTTCTGGGAACGCCTGGAGCAGAGTTTCGGGTCCGTCTACGCCCGCAGCATCGCGGCGGATCACGCCTTCACGGAGCTGGGCGGCCGGACCATCGACGCGGCCATCGCTCAGGGTGTCGAAACGGCTACCATCTGGCGCGCGGTGGTCGCCGCATACCCCGATCGGGTGCCTGTGCGGCTACGCTGAGCTGCATTAGCACGTCTGTTCGGGCGCGTCTCTCGATCCTCGTACAGGTGTTCGGCTATTGTCCACAGCGGCTCGGTCATCCACAGCACACGACAGGGCGGAGGACTTTTGTCATACCCACCGCCTACCGTGTCGACCGTGGTGAACAAGAGCTCGTCGGCGAAGAACGCGAAATCGAATACAGGGGTGGCGGGAATGGCGGCAGGAACACCTGATCGTGAGAAAGCGCTCGAACTGGCGCTGGCGCAGATTGACAAGCAGTTCGGCAAGGGCTCGGTGATGCGGCTCGGGGAGCGGCCGGTCGTGCAGACCGCCGTCATCCCGACCAGCTCCATCGCGCTGGATGTGGCGCTGGGTGTCGGTGGCCTGCCGCGTGGCCGGGTCATCGAGATCTACGGGCCGGAGTCGAGCGGTAAGACCACGGTCGCCCTGCACGCCGTGGCGAATGCGCAGAAGGCCGGCGGTATCGCGGCGTTCATCGACGCCGAGCACGCTCTCGACCCGGAGTACGCAAAGGCCCTCGGTGTCGACACCGACGCCCTTCTCATCTCCCAGCCGGACACCGGTGAGCAGGCCCTCGAGATCGCGGACATGCTGATCCGTTCGGGTGCTCTCGACATCATCGTCATCGACTCGGTGGCCGCCCTCGTGCCGCGTGCCGAGATCGAGGGTGAGATGGGTGACAGCCACGTCGGCCTGCAGGCCCGTCTCATGAGCCAGGCCCTTCGGAAGATCACCGGCATTCTCAGCAACTCGGGCACCACCGCGATCTTCATCAACCAGCTGCGCGAGAAGATCGGCGTCATGTTCGGTTCGCCCGAGACGACGACCGGTGGCCGGGCCCTCAAGTTCTACGCCTCGGTCCGGCTCGACGTCCGGCGCATCGAGAGCCTGAAGGACGGCACCGACGTCGTCGGTAACCGCACCCGGGTCAAGGTCGTCAAGAACAAGGTGGCCGCGCCGTTCAAGCAGGCCGAGTTCGACATCATGTATGGCAAGGGCATCTCCCGGGAGGGCTCGCTCATCGACGTCGGTGTCGAGCAGAGCATCATCCGGAAGTCGGGCGCCTGGTACACGTATGACGGCGACCAACTCGGTCAGGGCAAGGAGAAGGCGCGGGAGTTCCTGCGGGAGAACCCCGACGTCGCCGCCGAGATCGAGAAGAAGATCCTGGAGAAGCTCGGCGTCGGGCAGGCCGGTGCCGATGCCGCCGGTGGCCCCGAGCTGCCGCCGGTCGACTTCTGATCCGGTAACCGGCGATGGCTGGACGGCGCGGTGCACGGTCCGGGCGAGGGTGGGATGCCATCCCGCCCCGGGCCGCCTCCGGCATGCCGGAGGACGGAGAGGCGGGTGCGCCCCGCCGTGCCGGTGGCCGTGGCGCCCGCCGGCGGCCGGCCGGATCCGACATGCCGGACGACCGCGTGGGTGGAGACGGGCGGGAGCGGGCGGAGCCGCCGCGCAGCGAGTCCGAGATCGCCCGGGAGATCTGTCTTCGCCAGCTCGCGGTTCGACCACGAACCCGGGCAGAGCTGGCGAAGGCGCTGGTCCGCAAGGAGATCTCGGAAGAGGTGATCGCCGAGGTCCTCGACCGGTACGACGAGGTCGGCATCATCGACGACGCGGCCTTCGCCCGGGCGTGGGTTTCCAGTCGTCATCACGGCAGAGGGCTGGCGCGACGGGCGCTGGCCAATGAGCTGCGCCAGCGTGGGGTCGACGACGAGGTGGCCTCCGAAGCGCTGGAGGCGGTCGACGACGAGGCGGAGGCGGCCGCCGCCCGGGCGCTGGTCGATCGCAAGCTTCGGTCGGCGACGGGTGCCCCGGAGGCGGTCTTCCGGCGGCTGGTCGCGATGCTCGCCCGCAAGGGATATCCGGCCGGTATCGCCATCCGCGCCGTCAAGGACGCGCTGGCCGCCCGTGACGCGGAGGCCGCCGAATTCGCCGACGCGATCGACGCGGATGCGCTCGAGGACGGGGCCACCGGCCTCTGACGACGGGCTGCCACGCGCCCAGCCGCCGCGTGGATGACGACGGCGCCCGAGGCGCGTCGCGGCCGTGAAGCGGGACCAGTTCGGTGAGGGCTCTTCGTTGTGAGGGGTTCGGGCAGACCCGTGGGTAGCGTCACCCGCCTCGAACGGCCGGTGGCGGATTTCCGTCAACCGCTGCGGCAGCGGCCGAAACTTTCGCGGATCGAGTCGGGCCCCGAGACCGGGTGTTGGCGCCGGGACCAGGGATTTCGCCGATATAGTCCTGATGTGAGGATTGCTCCGCTGGTGTCCATTCGGTGCGATATCACGCAACGGCCTCGAGGCCGGGGCGGCTGATACGCTCCGTTACCGCGCGTTACTGTCACGCTCCGTGTCGCACAGTGAGAGCGCTGGCGGCGGTGGTGATAATGGTTGAAGTCTGGAGTGGCTCATTGTCACTGTGGCGTGATCGCACGGTACGCCGGGAATGTCCTGTGGGTTCGTGAGCTGGGCGTAAGCGGGTCTGTGCCGTACGTCCCATCCGCTGCCGAATCATGAGTCCTTGACCGAAGCGGTGCTCGCGACCTAGCCTCGCGTTACACAAGGTTTGTTCGACCATCTCATGCAACAGGCACAACATAGATCGCATTACATTACGGCATCACTTGGACGGTCCGACGTCCGTGAGATGCCGCCGTCGGCCGCTGACCGCGCGGCTGATGGCGCGACATACCGGCGGTCAACCCCACAACTCCACACACTCTGATTCGAGCGGCTGACGGGCGGCTCGCCGACAGGGGGCACCTGAGCCGGCCGGAGGATCATCAGATGGCGTCTCGGGCGAGGAAGATCGCTCGAGACATTGTCGTATCCCACGGACGGTAACGATGTTCCCGGTTGGCGGGGCGACCGCGGTGGCGAGGCTACGCAGGGAAACGCTGGCCGGATGTCCACATGGTCATCATCGGGCAGCGGTTCCCCGGCCGAGGAGCTCGAGCGCCCTCCGTGACGGTGGGCGGCAGGGACGGATTTCGGCACATCGTCTCCGGCTCAGGCCGGCGGATGTTCCGATTCTGAACCGGTCGTCCTGCCGGAGCGGAGCGACTGGTCCGAAGACCGGTCGCTGACCGAGATCCGGACGGTTCGGCTGATACAGCCGTCTCGACCGGCTCTCCACAGCGACCGGGCCGCTCGGGTAGGCGAAGCGACGGAATCGAGGCGATCGGGCGGCGGCAGCCGCCAGGTTGAAGCGATTCAGGAGGCTTTGGAACCCACGGCGGCCGGGCTGGCCGAGCAGGCGGTTGCGGATTTCGGCGCGACCGGGTTGAGGACCGGGTCGCCACGGATTCCCAGGTCGCCGAGACGTTCGAGACCCGGCCGGCCGGGGCAGCGGCCGGATCGCTTCCGCGGCGACCACGATGCCGCGGCTCCCGAGGCGATCCGCGTTCGCGACCGGAAGGGCCACGGACACCAGCGGGCTTCGGGTGACCGAAGGCTCAGGCGACCGAAGGCTCCGGGAGAACCACGGGCAACCGAGGGATTCCGGCGATTCGGCTCACTGACAGGCCGGCGGCGGGCGAAGGCTCAACCGGGCTGGAGCTCTCGGGCAACCGAAGGACTTCGGTGTCCGGCACCTCGGCGGCAGGCGAGCCGAAGTGGCCAAGGGCCGGAGGGCTTCGGGCAGCCGAGGTTCCGGGTGACCCAGGGCTCCGGTGACCCGGAGGGCCGCCGGGCGCATCGGGCCAACCGGAAGGCACCGGGTGGTAAGGCTCTGGGTAACCCGGGCGGCTCCGGGGTAACCGGAGAGGCGACCGGAACCCCGACCGCAGCCAAGGCCGTCCGGAAGCCCGCGACCGAGGCCCGGAGCAGAGCCACCCGACCCGGTGATCCGGCGAGGGCGGCCCGGCCCCGGCGCAGTGAGCCGCACCCGGTGCCCGGCGGAATGCCGGCGCCGGACGGAGACTGGAAGCCGGGGTGGCCGAACGGCGGAGCGCGTGTACCCGGGGGCCGGTGCCGCCCGCGATCTGCTGCCTTGGTCGGGCATCCCGCAGAGAGGCCCGCGCGTGTGCACCGCGCCGGCGGCGAAGGGAGACGCGGCGAGATGATGACCCCGCTGGACTGGGTGCTGGTGGTTGCCATCATCGTGATCGCCGTAGCGGTGATAGCGGGACTGGTCCTCGGGACACGGGCGCTGCGCCAGCTGCGCGCCGACCGGCAGGACGCCCAGGAGCGACAGGAGCAGGCGGTCGGTGACGCCCGGGCGAAGGTGGAGGACGCCAACGCCAAGGCCGCGTCGGTTCGCGCCGAGGCCGCCGCCGCGAAGGCCGAGGCGAGTGCCGCCCGGGCCGAGGCCCGCCGGGTTCTGGAGACCGCGCACAGCGAGGCCGACACCATCCTGGAACACGCCCACCGTCAGGCCGAGTCCGACGCGGAGCAGCTGCGCGCCGCCGCCCGCCGGTCCGGTGAGCGGGAGATCGCGCTGCTCAACGCCACGGTGAAGGAGCAGGCGGCCGAGGTGGAGCG
This sequence comes from Actinoplanes lobatus, assembly GCF_014205215.1. Lineage (NCBI taxonomy): Bacteria > Bacillati > Actinomycetota > Actinomycetes > Micromonosporales > Micromonosporaceae > Actinoplanes > Actinoplanes lobatus. The sequence goes on along the minus strand of NZ_JACHNC010000001.1, from coordinate 862,732 downwards.
CCGGGCCGCGCGGATCGACGAGCGGGAGCGGCTGCACGGCGAGGAGGTGGAGCGCCTCGTGGAGCGGGAGCGCCGCCTGGCCACGCTGGAGACGGATCTGTCGGCGCGGGAGGTGGCCCTGACCACGCGGGAGGCCGACCTGACGAAGGCCGAGGAGGTCAGGCGCCGGGAGCTGGAGCGGATCGCCGGGCTGACCGCCGAGTCGGCCCGGACCGAGCTGATCGAGGCGATCGAGGGGCAGGCGAAGCGCGAGGCGGCGATTCTGGTCCGGGACATCGAGACCGAGGCGAAGAACACCGCGGACACCCGGGCCCGGCACATCGTGGTGGACGCGATCCAGCGGATCGCCAGCGAGCAGACCGCGGAGAGCGTGGTCAGCGTGCTGCATCTGCCGAGCGACGAGATGAAGGGCCGGATCATCGGCCGTGAGGGCCGCAACATCCGGGCGTTCGAGTCGACCACCGGCGTCAACCTGATCATCGATGACACCCCGGAGGCGGTCCTTCTCTCCTGTTTCGATCCGGTACGCCGTGAGGTGGGCCGCCTCACGCTGGAGAAGCTGGTCCTGGACGGCCGGATCCATCCGCACCGGATCGAGGAGGTCTTCGACAGCGCGAAGAACGAGGTGGAGCGGCTCTGTGACCGGGCGGCCGAGGAGGCCCTGGTCGATGTCGGGATCACGAACATCCACCCGGAGCTGGCGAAGCTGCTGGGCCGGCTGCGGTACCGGACGAGCTACGGCCAGAACGTGCTGAAGCACCTGGTGGAGACGGCGCACATCGCCGGGATCATGGCCGCCGAGATGGGCCTGGACGTGCCGACCATGAAGCGGGCCGCCTTCCTGCACGACATCGGCAAGGCGCTGACCCACGAGGTGGAGGGCAGCCACGCCCTGATCGGCGCCGACCTGGCCCGCAAGTACGGCGAGCACGAGGACATCGTCCACGCGATCGAGGCGCACCACAACGAGGTGCCGCCGCAGACCATCGAGGCGGTGCTGACGCAGGCCGCGGACGCCTGCTCGGGCGGCCGGCCGGGGGCCCGGCGGGAGAGTCTGGAGGCGTACGTCAAGCGCCTGGAGCGGATCGAGGAGATCGCCGGCGGCAAGCTCGGGGTGGAGAAGGTCTTCGCGATGCAGGCCGGCCGCGAGATCCGGGTGATGGTCCGGCCGGACGACATCGACGACATCGGCGCCGCCGTGCTGGCCCGTGACGTGGCGAAGCAGATCGAGGAGGAGCTGACCTACCCGGGCCAGATCCGGGTCACCGTGGTCCGTGAGTCCCGGGTGACCGAACTGGCCCGGTAGGCACTTATGCTCTTGAATAAAGAGCATAAGTGCATTAGTTTCTACCTATATGAGGACGCTATTCCGAATTCTGGCGACTAGCTCGGCAATTGCCCTGGGCCTCACTTTGGGTGCGAGTCCGGCTAGCGCGGATCCGGTGGGTGGGAAGGTGTATCAGAACACTTCCTTCACCGCAAAGATTGCTAAGTTCGAGAGCGGGGCGGCGTCTAGCTGTAACGTCTGGAATGAGCAGGGGAATGCGACGATAGACCCCGTGACCTGGCGCTGCACCACGCGAGGGCTTCCCGCGAGGGTTGAGTCCGGGAGCTACTGGTACGACACCGATGGATTTACGTTCACCAACGTGTCCACCGGCGGATACTATGTGCGATTCAACGTCAGCTCTTCGTCGCCCTGGCGCTGGGTAGCCAACAACAAGTGGACCAAGATCCCTGGCGGAAAGTATGCCAATTGCTCGTGGCAGTCGGGTGAGGAACGGTACGACGTCTATTGCAATGTCGCGTGATGTGAGCCGGTCTTCAGAGTGACCGGTGCGGTTCGGCCGGCCATGTCCGGCCGGCCGAGTCGCATCGTGGTCACGTGGCCGCGGCGCCGCCTTCGGCCTGGGCGGTGAGGGCCGCAGGCGGCGGCGTCGGGGCTGCCAGGCCGGCGGTCTTGCGGCCCCGTGAGAGCCGGCGCTCGACGTACTGGGCGAGCTTGGACAGCGAGTAGTTGACCAGGATGAAGAGCACCGCGATCACGAAGTAGACCTGGATCGGGTTGCTCAGCACACCGATGATCTGCTTGCCGATGTTCAGGGTCTCCTCGTAGCTGATGATGAAGCCGAGCGAGGTGTCCTTGAGTACCACGACGAGCTGGCTGATCAGTGCCGGCAGCATGATCCGGAAGGACTGCGGCAGCAGGATCAGCGTGGTGGTCTGGAACGGGGAGAGACCGATCGCGAGCGCCGCCTCCCGCTGGCCGAACGGCAGGCCCTCCATGCCGGAGCGCAGGATCTCGGCGATGACCACACCGTTGTAAATGGTGAGGCCGATCACCAGGTACCACAGCGTTTCGAGGGTGATGCCGAATTCAGGCAGCCCCCGCGCCACGAAGAAGATGGTGATGACCACGGGCAGGCCCCGGAACACCTCGACACAGACCCGGGTGAGCACGGCCAGGCCGCTGCCGAGCCCACGCAGCAGATAGGCGACCGGGGCGGACAGCCCGGCGTACCGGTTCCCGGCGAGGCTCTTGAGCTGCAGGCGAAGCACGGCCAGCAGGGTGCCGATGATCAGTGATGCGACGATGGCCAGAGCGGCCGCGGCCAGCGTGTTCTTGATGCCGACCCAGATCCGTTCCCAGACCAGGACGAAGTTCTCGTTCGAGGGGTCGACCAGCGGCCCCCAGAGCTCCATCGAGAACTGCCCCTTCTCGTCCAGGGGCAGATAGATCAGGTAGTACGCGCCGGTCAGCACCAGGATGGTGGCCGCGACACTGAGAATCAGGGTGAGGCGCCGCTGGCGCGGGCCGGGGACGTCGTAGAGGACACTGCTCATCGGGCCGCCACCGCCTGCCGGCGCTCGATCCGGTCCAGGAGGGCCCCGAGGGGAACGGTCATGATCAGGTATCCGATCGAGATGCCGATGGCGACGGGGATGAAGGCGTAGCCCTCAGCCGAGGTGAGCTGGTCGGCACTCTGAGAGAGGTCCCCGACGACGCCGAAGAAGCCGATCAGCGCCGAGTTCTTGATCATCGCGATGATCACCGACCCGAGCGGGACGATCGAGGCCTTCCATGACTGCGGCAGCACCACGTACCGCAGGTTCTGCCCGAAGGTCAGCCCGAGCGAGCGGGCGGCCTCGGCCTGGCCGGGCGGCACCGCGTTGATCCCGGACCGCAGCGCCTCGCAGACGAACGCGGCGGTGTAGAGGGTCAGCGCGATCAAGGCGAATCGGAAGTACGGCAGGTCGGTGTCGAGCCGGGTGAAGACCACATCGAGGCCCGGGAGCCGCAGGAAATCCGCATTGGAGCCGAGGGCAGGCAGCGCGAACGCGGCGAAGAACATGACTACGGTCAGGGGCATGTTGCGAAAGACCGTGACGTACGCGGTGCCGACCGCCCGCAGCGGCGGCACCGGCGAGATGCGGAGCACCGCCACGACGGCGCCCAGAATGAGGGCGCCGATCGCGGCGAGCACGCAGATCTGGAGAGTCAACCAGAACCCGCCCGCGAAGACGTCGAACTTGTCTATGAGCACATTCACGGACGGAGACTCCCGGATCAGCTGATGAGATCAGTAACGGTTGACGGCCGGCGCGGTGCCCAGTTCGGCGCCGAACTTGCCGGCGGTGTCGTCCCACGCCTTCTTCCAGCTGCCGTCGGCGTAGGCCTTCTCGAGGGTGTCGTTGATGAAGGTCCGGAAGTCCTTGTCGTCGATCTTCACGCCGATGCCGTACGGCTCCTTCGTGAAGTTGTCGCCGGCCAGCTTGTACTTGCCCTCGTTCTTGGCGATGTAGCCGAGCAGGATGACGTTGTCGGTGGTCACGGCGTTGACCTGGCCGCCGTCGAGAGCGCTGATGCACTTGTCGTAGGTGTCGAAGAGCACCACCTGGGCGGCGACGTCCTTGACATAGGTCTTGATGTTCTCGGCGGGGGTGGAGCCGGTGACCGAGCAGACCTTCTTGTCGCCGGCCTTGAAGGCGTCCGGGCCGGTGATGGTCGCGTCGTCCGCCTTGACCAGGATGTTCTGGCCGGCCTCGTAGTAGGGCCCGGCGAACGCGACGCGCTCCTTACGCTTGTCGTTGATCGTGTACGTCGCCACGATGAAGTCGACGTTGTTGTTCACGATGGCGTCCTCGCGGACCTTCGAGGTCGTCTCGACGAACTCGATCTTGTCCGTGGGGATTCCGAGTTCCTTGGTGATGATCTTCGCGACCTCGACGTCGAAGCCCTCGGGCTTGCCGGACAGGCCCTTGAGACCGAAGCCCGGCTGGTCGAACTTCGTGCCGACCTTGACCGACTGGGCCTTGTTGAGCCGCTCCATCGTGCTGCCGGCGGCGAAGGACTTGGCAGCGCCGCCGGTGTCACCGCCCGATCCGGCGTCCTCGCCGGCGCATGCGGTCAGGGTGAAGGTGAGAGCCGCGGCGGTGGCCGCAACGGCTACGCGAGTGAAACGCATACTTCATCTCCTTTTCGATCAGGACCGCCGTCGTGTGGCGACCCTGAGGGGCACATCAGTGCGTGAGGATCTTGGAAAGGAAGTCCTTGGCGCGGTCACTGCGCGGGTTCGCGAAGAACTCCTCCGGCGCAGCCTGCTCGACGAGCTGACCGTCGGCCATGAACACGACGCGGTCGGCCGCGTGGCGGGCGAAGCCCATCTCATGGGTGACGACCACCATGGTCATGCCCTCGCGTGCCAGCGATGTCATCACGTCCAGCACCTCGCCGACCATCTCCGGGTCGAGCGCGCTGGTGGGCTCGTCGAAGAGCAGCGCCTTCGGCTGCATGGCGAGCGCCCGTGCGATCGCGACGCGCTGCTGCTGGCCGCCGGAGAGCTGAGCCGGGTACTTCTCCGCCTGGTTGGCGATGCCCACACGCTCCAGCAGCGCCATGGCCCGGTCGCGGACGACCGCGGGTTGCTCCCGGCGCACCTTGACCGGCCCCAGCATCACGTTCTGCAGGATCGTCTTGTGCGCGAAGAGGTTGAACGACTGGAACACCATGCCGACCTCGCTGCGCAGCCGGGCCAGTGCCCGGCCCTCCGCGGGGAGGGGGCGCCCGTCGAAGATGATTCGGCCGGAGTCGATCGGCTCCAGCCGGTTGATGGCGCGGCACAGCGTGGACTTGCCGGACCCGGAGGGTCCGATCACGACCACGACCTCGCCGCGTGCGACGGACAGGTCCACGTCCTGCAGCACGTGCAAGGGGCCGAACCACTTGTTGACGTTCTCAAGGACGATGAGAGCCTCGTCTGTCACCCCTGGTCCATCCACTCGTTCTCGGTTCACTCGAATGGACACACCCTATGGGGCCGCTCGTATCGGATTGTGTCGAGAATGGTCACGGAGCGGTAACACAGCCATTGCGCTGAGAGAGGGGCCGAGAGCATGGAGTACATGGCGGACGGCCCGTGGAACTGGTGTGTCGCCGGTCGATGGGAGCCCGACCGGGTGATGGGCGCGCTCGCCGGTGCGCTCGAGCGCCCGGTCCACGGCATGGTGCCCGGCGCTGACCTGCTCTGCGACGTCTACCACGTCGGAGGCGACTTCCCGACCCTGGTCGACGTCTACGTGACGCCCGCCGGCGTCGCCGAGGAGACCATCGCGAGCGCCGTCGCGGTCCGGCTGGGTGCCGCGGTCCTGCTTCCCGACGACACCCTCAACCCGTCCCGGTACGTGCTGGCGGAGCCGGACGGATCGTTACGGGCGGTGCACGTCGACGAGGTGGAGACCGACGACGGGGCGGAGCGCCGCAACGTCCGGCCCTGTACCGGCGCCGACCCGGCGTGCGCCGCCACGGCCGGTTGTGACCGATCGCGGTGGAAACCCGGCCCGACGCCGGAGCGGCCCGCCGCGGCGTAACGGGTAGCCTGGTCAATTGCCATGACTACCGAGATGACCGGCAGCGCGCGCACCTATGATGTGCGCACCTACGGCTGCCAGATGAACGTGCACGACAGCGAGCGGATCTCCGGCCTGATGGAGGACGCGGGTTATGTGCGCGCCGCGGACGCGGACGCGGCGGACGTCGTGGTCTTCAACACCTGCGCGGTCCGGGAGAACGCCGACAACCGCCTCTACGGCAACCTCGGCCACCTGCGCCCCACCAAGCTCAAGAACCCGGGCATGCAGATCGCGGTCGGCGGCTGTCTGGCGCAGAAGGATCAGGGCGACATCGTCAAGAAGGCGCCCTGGGTCGACGTGGTCTTCGGCACCCACAACATCGGGTCGCTGCCGGCCCTGCTGGAGCGCGCCCGGCACAACGAGGAGGCGCAGGTCGAGATCCTCGAGTCGCTCGAGGTCTTCCCCTCCACCCTGCCGACCAAGCGCGAGTCGACCTACTCCGGCTGGGTCTCCATCTCGGTGGGCTGCAACAACACCTGCACGTTCTGCATCGTTCCGAGCCTGCGTGGCAAGGAGAAGGACCGCCGTCCCGGCGAGATCCTCGCCGAGGTGGAGGCCCTCACCAGGGAGGGCGTCCTCGAGGTCACCCTGCTGGGGCAGAACGTGAACTCCTACGGCGTCGAGTTCGGCGACCGGCTCGCCTTCGGCAAGCTGCTGCGCGCCACCGGGGACATCGAGGGTCTGGAGCGGGTCCGGTTCACCAGCCCGCACCCGAAGGACTTCACCGACGACGTGATCGCCGCGATGGCCGAGACGCCGAACGTGTGCCACTCGCTGCACATGCCGTTGCAGTCCGGCTCCGACCGGGTGCTGAAGGCGATGCGCCGCAGCTACCGCCAGGAGAAGTACCTGGGCATCATCGAGAAGGTCCGGGCCGCCATGCCGGACGCCGCGATCACCACCGACATCATCGTCGGCTTCCCCGGCGAGACCGAGGAGGACTTCGAGCAGACCCTCGAGGTGGTCCGGCAGGCCCGGTTCTCCAGCGCCTTCACCTTCCAGTACTCCAAACGGCCCGGCACGCCCGCCGCCACCATGGAGGAGCAGGTGCCGAAGGCGGTCGTCCAGGACCGCTACAACCGGCTCATCGCCACCCTCGAAGAGATCACCTGGGCGGAGAACAAGAGGCTCGTCGGGGAGAAGGTCGAGGTGCTGGTCGCGGTCGGCGAGGGCCGCAAGGACGAGCGGACCGGCCGGCACAGCGGGCGGGCCAGGGACGGCCGGCTCGTGCACTTCGCGACCGGGGACACCGTGCCGCGTCCCGGCGACATCGTCGAGACCGTGGTGACCTACGCCGCGCCGCACCACCTGAACGCCGACGGGAACCCGCTCAGCCACCGCCGTACCCGGGCCGGCGACGCGTACGAGTCCGGTCGTACCCCGAAGTTGAAGGGTGTGTCGCTCGGCCTGCCGGGCGTCGGTGTGCCGGCCCCGCTGCCGCCCGCGTCCGAAGGATGCGCCCTCTGATCGCTGCGTAGCCGCACGGCGGCGGGGTGTGACAATGTGGATCGATGGCCACCTTTCCCCGCACCCCGCTGTCCCTCGCCGACGACCAGGGGCAGCCCGCCGTCACCGTGACGCGGGCCGTGTTCGCCCTGGCCGGGGTGCTGGCGCTGGTTCTCGGTTTCATCGGCCTGGACCAGTACCTCGCTTCGCAAGGTGTCACCGACCGTGACCCGCTGAACCTGCTGTACGGCACGTTGCAGCTGTTCGTCCTGGGATCCGATCCGCTGGAGGGCGGCACCGAGTTCCCGCCGGCGCTGCAGGTGGCCCGGTTCGTGGCCCCGATCGTCACGCTGTACGCCTTCGCCGAGGCCGCCCGGGTCCTGCTGGCCAGCGAGATGCGCCGCCTGCGGGCCCGCCGCTCCCGCCGGCACGTGGTGGTCTGCGGCGACTCCTCGGTCGCCCGGACGCTGGCGCACCGCCTGCACCTGAGCGGCCATCGCGTCGTGGTGGTTCGTACGCAGCCGATCGGCCCGCTGGAGTTGCGCCGGCGCGGGCTGCTCGGGGTCAACGGCGACGCCCGCGACCCGGACGTGCTGCGTGGCGCCGGCGTCCCCCGGGCCGCGACGCTGTACGCCTGCGCCGAGACGAGCGCGGCCAACCTGGAGATCGCCGCGGCCGCCGCCCGGATGGCCGCCCCGCGCAACGACCTCGCCGTCTACGCCCAGATCCACGAGGCGGACTGGGCGCTCACCCTCCAGGCCCGGCGGCTCGGTGTGCCGCACACGCCCGGCCAGCGGCTGGACTTCTTCCACCTGGACCAGTTGGCGGTGCACGTCCTGCTGGACCAGCGGCCGCTGCCGAACCGCCCGGACCGGGCACCCCGGCTGCTGGTGGCCGGCGACTCCTCGCTGGTCCGCGCGCTGATCGTGGAGATCGCCCGGCACTGGCGGCTGCGCCGGTCGAGTCCGGCGCAGCGGGTCGTCGTGGACCTGGTGGCGCCGGACGCGATCCGAGTGCGGGACCGGTTCGCCGAGCGGGGCGGGGTGGTCCAGGACGGGTGCCGGGTGACGGCGTACGAGACCGACGTCTCCGCCCTGCTCGACGACCCCGGCCGGGCCGGCTACGACCGGGTCTTCCTCTGTTTCGCCGACGACCGTGTGGGGCTGGAGCTGGCGCTGCGTGAGCACCGCCTGTGGCGCCGGGTCTCCGGCGACATCATCGTGGTGGTGGACGCGCTGGCCGCGATCACCGAGGCGTTCAGCCGGGACCAGCGGGAGGAGCCGCTGCTCGACCCGATCGACGGCCGGGTCCGGCTCTTCTCGGCGGTGGCGGCCGGCTGCGATCCGGCGCTGATCGCCGAGGACCTGTCCGAGCGGCTGGGCAGGCTCATCCACGAGCGGTTCGTCGAGGCCAGCCTGCTGCGGGGTGAGCGGCTGGGCAGCGGCCCGGCGCTGTGCCCCTGGTCCGAGCTGGACGAGGAGCTGCGCCGGTCGAACCGGCAACAGGCCGGCGACTTCGGGATCAAGCTCCACATGGCCGGGTGCGCGGTGGTGCCGGCCGACGGCGGTGACGACGACTTCTGTTTCACCGAGGCCGAGGTCGAGCTGCTGGCCCGCCGGGAGCAGCAGCGCTGGGCGGAGGCGGCCCGCGGCAACGGCTGGGTGCGCGGCGCACAGCGGGACAGCGCACTGCGGCAGACGCCCGATCTGGTCGACTGGGAGGAACTCGGGCCGGAGGGACGTGCCAAATGTCGCGCCGCGGTGCTGGAGATTCCGCAGATCCTGGCGGACGCCGGGTTCCGGGTGGTCCGGCTGACGGACACTGGAGTCAGCCGGGCGCTGAACCCGGCGTGATCCCCACGGGAGCGGGCATGACGACGATCGGCGTCACCGGGCACATCCGGTTGCGGCCGGCCACCCACCGGCTCATCCTCCGGGAGCTGGTCCAGCTGCTGTCCGGCTATCCACGGGTGCACGGGGTCACCTGCCTGGCCGAGGGCTCCGACCAGATCTTCGCCCGGGCCGTCCAGGCCTGCCGGGGCACCTTCGAGGTGGTGCTGCCGGTGCCCGCCGCGGCGTCGCCACCCGCCGCGCCACCGTCCCACCTGCTGCGCCAGGCCCGCCGGGTGACCCGGCTCGAGGTGGCCGGCCCGCCCGAGGCGGCCTACGAGGCGGCCAGCCGCGAGGTGGTGGAGCGCAGCGACATCCTGGTCGCGGTCTGGGACGGTGATCCGGCCGGCGGCCGCGGCGGCACGGCCGAGACGGTGGAGTGGGCCAAGGCGCTGGGCCGCCGGGTCGTCCGGGTCTGGCCCGAGGGAGCGGAACGCCTCACCGTGCCGGTTTAGTGGAGGCGCCCTGCAACAGATCCAGCGCGCCGATCGTGATCTGGTCCCGGACCCGGGCCATCGCCCCGTCCCACTGCCGGGTGAAGCCCGGCCGCTGATCCAGCGCCGACCAGATCGGCAGCAACTCCTCGGGCACGTGCGCGCCCGGCATCCACAGATGCGGCAGGTGCTCCAGCAGCGGCTGCAACCGGCTCACCCGCTCGGCCCGGCTGTGGTCGTGGGCCAGCGTCGCGTCCAGGACCGACAGCACCGTGGTGAGCAGCCAGTCGTGTACGGCCAGGTCCTCGCAGAGGGCGACCACGGCGCCCAGGTCGGTGGTCGGCACCCGCAGCCGGAGCGAGCGGACGTCCTCGGAGACCAGCGTGAACGTGCCGCCCGGCCGTTCCACGGTCCGGTCCAGCAGGGCGGTCCAGCGCAGCCGGACCCGCGGGGTACGCAATGGCGGGGCGTGGTCGATCACCCGGGACCGCTGGACCGTGTCGAGCATCCGGGCCGCGATCGCGCTCAGCTCCAGAGTCTCGGTGGTCCGCGCGCCGGTGAGCACACCCTGCTCCAGGTCGGCCTGGTGCAGCTTGCCGATCGCCTCCAGATGACCGGGACTGGCCAGGTAGTGCGACCACGGCAGCCGGATCGTGGTGCGGGCGGGCGCCACCCGGGCGTACGCCGAACCCTGCGCGACGTGGCCGGCCACCACGACGGCGCGCGACACGACCGTACCGATGGCTCTGGTCTGACGTCCGGAAGTGGTCGGCAGGCGGCAGTCCACGCCCTCGAGCCGGTCCGGTGAGACGGACCGGGCGATGGGCCGCTCGACCGAGCGGACCCGCTCGTCGGCCTCGTTGCTGAGCAGGTGCTCGGTGGCGCGCCGGGGGAGGGCGACGGAGTTCTGCAGGAGGCCGGTCTGGACCTCTCCGAAAGCCAACATGAATCCTCCGCGGCCGTTTCCTGATTCCATCGTGGCGTTCCGTGGCGAGACCCGGCAATCACCCCGCGCCGGAAGGATAAGGGCTCGTCAGCCGAGGTCGGCTCAGGTGCGGCCGGGTGCCGAAATTTCAGCCCGTGCGACGCCGCCGAGTAAGCCGTTAGTGTCGGGGGGTGACCGTTACCAACATCGATGCCATTGTGGTCGGTGCGGGCGTCTGCGGTTTGACCAGCGCACTGTGCCTGGCCCGGCGGGGTCTCGCGGTGAGTGTCGTGGCGCGGCGGCTGCCGCCCGCCACGGATTCCTGCGCCGCCGGCGCCATGTGGGGGCCGTTCCTGGTCGATCACCCGGAGGCCGAGCGCTGGGCCGGGGAGGGCCTGACCGCCTTCCGTGAGCTGGCCGCGGCGCGCACCGCCGGAGTCACCATGGTGCATGGCGTCGAGGTCGCCCGGGGCGTCGCCGATCCGCATCCCTGGCTGCACCTCACCGGGGACCTGGAGCGTTGCGACGAGTGGGCCTGGCCGGAGTACCGCAGCGCCTGGCGCTACACCACGGCGGTGGTCGACATGCCGGTCTACTCGGAGTATCTGATGGCCGAGCTGCGGGCCGAGGGTGTCCGGGTGGAGCAGCGCGAGCTGCGGTCGCTGCGCGAGCTGTCCGGCCGGGCTCCGGTGATCGTGAACTGCAGCGGCAGCGGCGCCCGCCGGCTGGCCGGCGACCCCGGCCTGGTTCCGGTGCGCGGCCTCGTGGTGGTGGTCCGCAATCCCGGCATCGACACGTTCTTCGCCGAGGACGGCGAGGGCCCGGAGCTCACCTACTACATCCCGCACGGCGACACGGTCGTGCTCGGCAGCACCATCGAGGCGCCCGGCGGGGTGGCGCTGCCGGAGGCCGTCGCGGCCGAGCGGATCCGCCGCCGGTGTGCCGACATCGAGCCGCTGCTGCGGGACGCGCCGGTGATCGGCGTCCGCTCCGGGCGCCGGCCGGTCCGCGACCGGATCCGGCTGGAGACCACCACCCGGGACGGCCAGGTGGTGATCCACAACTACGGTCACGGCGGTGGCGGCGTGACCGTCTCCTGGGGCTGTGGACGAGACGTGGCGTCCATGGTGGAGGCTTGCCTCACGCGACTACATTGATTCGCTACGCGGCGTGGGGAGATTCGCTTGAGCGAGGCCTACATCTCCGCGACCTTCGAGGATCTGAAGGAGTGTCGCGAGGCCGTCCGCCATGCGCTCGGCCTCATCGGCCTCCGGTTCAAGACCATGGAGGAGTACGTGGCGGGCGCCACCGCCCCGCTCGCGCGCTGTCTCGACGACGTCGAGTCCTGCGACATCTACATCGGCATCTTCGCCTGGCGGTACGGCTACACCCCACCCAAGCAGTCCAAGTCGATCACCCACCTGGAGTACGAGCACGCCGTCGCCAGTGGCAAGGACTGCCTCATCTTCCTGCTCAGCGAGCAGGCCGCCTGGCCGGTGCGGTTCGTCGACCGTGGTCCGAAGGCGGCCCAGGTCGACGCGTTGCGTGACGTGCTCCAGCGTGAGCACCTGTGCAGCTTCTTCGACGCGCCGGCCGACCTCGGGCTGCTCGTCTACGCCGCCGTCCACAAACTGCTGGAGCAGCGGTCCCGGGGTGTCACCGCGGCGCCGGCCGTCCCGGTGGCCCCCGGCCTGAGCGCCGCGGTGACCGCCCACTACTTCGAGCGTCTCCGCCAGCAGTACGGCGGGCTCGACCTGATGAACCTGGCCCAGCAGTCGTCGCCGTACCTGGGAACGCAGTTGTTCGACGTCTTCGTCGAGCCGTTCGCCCGCGCCGACCATCCGCCGCAGCTGACCCGGGCGCCGTGGGGTGAGGGCGCCGGCGAGGCCGAGCGGCTGGACCGGGACGCGCTCCCGCTGTCCTGGCCCGGGCAGCCGGTCTTCGACGTGCTCTGCGAGCGGGCACAGCGCCGGTTCGTGCTGGTCGGCGATCCCGGGGCGGGCAAGTCGGCGGTGGTCCGCTACCTGACCCTGGCGCTGGCCCGGGCGCACGCCGACGAGCGGCTGGCGCCACTGGCCGGGCATCTGCCCGTACTCGTGGAATTGCGCTCCTATGCCGCGGCCGTGGCCGCCGGGCAGTGCCGCAACCTGCGGGAGTATCTGGCGCACCGCGCCGCCACCGACGGCTACCAGGAGGAGCCCGAAGGCCTGTCCCTGCACCTGGCCCGCGGCGACCCGGCCGTGGTCGTCTTCGACGGCCTGGACGAGATCCTGGAACGGCGGATCCGTGAGGAGACCGCCGGTCAGATCGCCACGTTCGCGGAGACGTTCCCGGAGGCGCGGGTGGTGGTCACCACCCGGCCCGCGGAGTACAACAGGCGTGCCCTGGCCGCCGCCGGGTTCGCTCACCACACCCTGCAACGGTTCGTGCCGGAGCAGACCGCCGAGTTCCTGCGCCGCTGGTTCGAGGCGCTGCCGGAGGCGCCGGGCGCCGACGCGACGGTCCGCCGGGAGGTGGTGATCGGCACCATCCGCCGCTCGCCGGAGCTCACCGAGCTGGCCGGCAACCCGATGCTGCTCAGCATCCTCGCCGTGATCGGCCGGCACCGGATGCTGCCGAAACAACGCTGGCGGCTGTACGAGCAGGTCGCCGTCACCCTGGTGGACAGCTGGGACGACAGCCGGATGGTGGACGCGCCGGCCGGCTCGCAGCGCCTGGACGCCGAGGTCAAACACGAGCTGCTGCGCGGCCTCGCCTTCGACATGATGTCCGGGCGGCTGGGGCACCGTGACCACGTCGGCGGCGACCAGCTGCGGCGGATCTTCACCCAGCACCTGGAACGGCACGGCCTCGGCTGGGCGGAGGCCGGCGAGTTCGCCCGTCAGGCCATCGACCAGCTCCGCCGGCGCAGCTACGTGCTGGGCCGGTACGGCCGGGCCGACTACCGGTTCGTGCACCGCACCTTCCAGGAGTTCTACTGCGCCTGGGCGATCATCGAACGGTTCAGCCCCGGCGGGTCCCGGTTCGACGAGATCCGGGCGGTGTTCCGGGAGAACTGGGCCGACCCTGCCTGGCGGGAGACCCTGCGCCTGGTCGCCGGCCAGCTGTCGGCGGGTTTCGCGGCGGAGCTGGTCGAGATGCTGATCACCGAGGTCAACCCGGAGTGGTGGGAGTACCCCGGCCCGTCCGGCCGGGCGCCGCGCCCCGGCCCGCCGTGGAACGTCGCGCTGGCCGTGCAGTGCCTGGCCGGGGTCCGCCAGATCGCCGACGCCCGGCACGCCGCCGAGCTGGCGCTGCGCGAGGTGGTCCGGATCATCGAGTACTGCGCCGCCACCCCGGACCGGGACCTGCCCGGCCCCGACTACGCGGATCTGCTGGTCGACGAGTTCATCCCGGCGATCGAGGCGATCGGGCCGAACTGGCCGGACCGCGAGGCCTACCTCGACTGGTACCGCACCGCCGGGGTGGAGATCGTCGGCAACCCGGCGGCCGCCTCCGCCGCCCGGATCGCGGCCGTCCTGGCCCGGCCCGACGACCACTTCGACGAGATCTTCAAGGCCCGGATCGGCGAGGCCGACGACGTACGGGTGGTCTGCGCCGCGGTCGCCGGCCTCGGCGAGATGGCCCACCAGGCGGTCCGGCAGGAGCGCGCCGACGAGGGCCGGCTCGCGCTCGACCCGCTGGTCCGCGCCGCCGATGACGCGCGCGCCGTGGTCCGGCTCGCGTCCGTGCAGGCGCTCGCGCCGCTGGCCGCCGTCTATCCGGAGGCCCGCGCCGTGCTGGTCCGGGCGGTCTCACCGGACCCGCGGCGGCGCGACGGCTTCTCCACGGTCCGGCTCTCCGCCGTGCAGATCCTCGGTGAGCGGCTGCGGGCCGAGCCCGGGATCGAGGAGATCCTGCTGGAGTGCCGCCGCAGCGACCCGCACCCGGCCGTCCGGGCGGGCGCGCTGCGCGTCCTGGCCCGCCCCCGGCAGCTGTCCGTCGCGGTGGCGCAGGACCTGGTGGACGCCTGCCGGGACGACACGGCGCCCGAGGTGGTGGAGGCGGCGGCCGGGATCCTGCTGCCCCGGGCCGGCAGCGACGGGCCGGTTCGTGAGCTGCTGCTGGGGCGGATGCGGACCGACCCGGCGGCCGGGGTCCGCCGGGCGGCGGTGCGCCTGCTGGCCCGCAGCGGCCCGGAGGCGCGGCTGCTCGAACGGATCGAGACCGATCCGGACGGGGCGGTCGTCCGCGCGGCGGCCGTGGCGCTGGCCGGGCGCGGGAACCGGCCGGGGGAGCGGTCCTGGCAGGCGCTGGTGGCCCGGCTGGCCGCCGAACCGGACGAGGTGCTCCGGGTGGCCCTCGTCCGGGTGCTCGGGGCCACCTACCGGGCCTATCCGCGGACCGAGGAGATCCTCACCGGGGCGGCGACCTCGGACACCGAGCCGGCCGTACGGCTGGCCGCCGTGAGCGGGCTGGCCGCGCTCCCGGCCGCCCCGTCCCGGGAGGCCGTGCTGGCCCGGGTCGCCGGGCAGGATCCGACACCGTCGGTCCGGCGGGCCGCGGTCGAGTCGCTGGCCGGCGACCGGGGCCCCACCGCGACCCGGGCGCTGATCACCGCCTCGGTGCACGACGCCGACACCGAGACGCGGACCGCGGCGCTGCGTGGCCTGTGCGGCCGGATCCTGGAGCTGGCCGACGCCCGCCGGCTGCTGGAGCTGACCGGCCACGGCCATCCGGAGATCCGGCTCGAGGCGCTGCGGGTGCTGATCGCCGACTGTCCGCCCGACATCGACCTGCCGGCCCTGCTGCTGGACCGGACGAGCAACGACAGCGTGGGTGAGGTGTTCGCGGCCGCCGCCCGGGCCGCTGTGCTGGACCGCGCCGACGCCGGCCGTCTCTGGACCGTGATCGCCGAACGCGCCGGCGCCGACCCGAACCCGGAGATCCGCGCGGCGGCCGTGGAGATCCTCGGCTCCGGCGGCGACGTCAAGGCGGCCGGCGAGGTGCTGCGCGACCGGGTCCGGGTGGACACCGACCCGGCGGTGGTCGCCGCGGCCGCCCGTGCCGCCGCGGCGCTGCGCGAGGACGGGACCCGTACCGACCTGCTGGCCCGCCTCACCGGCGCCGACCCGGTGATCCGTCCGGTCCTGATCCGGGCGCTGGCGCACTGGATCGCCGACGACGACGTCCGCCGGGTGCTGCTGAGCCACGCCCGCACCGCCGAGGCGCATGAGGCCCGGCGCGCGGCCGTGGAGATGCTGGCGCCGATCGCCCACCTCGACGAGGTCCGCGACATCCTGATCGGCTGCACCGAGGACGAGGACTTCGCCGTCCGTAAGACGGCCGACGCGTTGCTGCGGCTCAGCGACCGCTGGCCGGGGTCCAGTCGTTGATGAAGGCGTAGTCGATCCGGTCCAGGATGGTCGGCGGCAGCTCGATGCTCTCCGGCGCGGCCCGGGTCTCCAGGTCCTCCATGATCAGGGGATCGACCCGGACCTGGTGCAGCACGGTGCGCGCCGCCATTTCGATCTCCATGAACCGGGTCGGCAGGATCGAGAAGCTCCGGTACGCGCAGAACGAGTTCTTCGTGTCGGTCAGCTTGATCACCGGCGGCAGGTCGGACCAGTCGCTCGGATAGTCACCGTCGACCCGGACCGGCTTGGTGAGCTGCTTCTCCTCCGGCCGGAGCAGGCCCAGCCGGAGCAGTTGCCACACCGACGCCAGGAACGAGCAGGACCACAGCTCGTCGTCGCGGATCTCCACGTCCATGAAGACGGAGTGCCGGTTCGCCGCGGTCTGCTCCGGGCTCTGCCACGGTTCCGCGGCCATCGCCGGGGCCGCCGCGGTGTTGGGGGAGCGCCGCCCGTTCGACAGCCAGCCGCTGTCCTTGACGGTGGGCCGGCCACCGTTGGCGCCCCGCAGCGGCTCCGGGACGATCTGGTCGAACACCAGCTGGGCCAGCCGGGTGTCGCCGAACTCGGCACAGCTCGACTCACGGGCGATGTAGTCGATGGACAGTCCGCTCTTCGCGGCCGCGTCGACGACCTTCTTGATGATGACGCCCGGCTCGTCGAGGCGGCTGAAGTAGTCGTCGATCAGAAAGCAGGTGCTGATCCGTGGCGAGGTGGTGCCCCAGCGGCCCATCGACTCGATGGCCTTGACCCAGGGGTACACACTCACGAAGTAGTCCGCCAGCCTGCTCTCACCCTCCCGGGCCTGCAGGTCCTCCATGTAGAGGTGGCCGAGCTCCAGTGAGACGTGCGACAGGCCGACGGAGGGGGCGACATACTCCGTCGCCTGCTCCCGGTAATCCATGCGGTGCAGCGCGACCGTCATAGGGTCTCCCAAGAGGAGTCGTCGACGAGGCGCCTCGCCAGCAAGTCGAACGCGTTCCGGGTCTCCTGGTTCGCGACGCCGCTCACCACGTCTTTGTCAGTGATCAACTGTTCTTGCCATTGGAGCATGGGATCGAGTGGTACGGACCCTAGTAATAGATTTTTGCCGACTTGGTGCTCTCCAGCCAATCGAGTGAGCCGTCGATTGCACTCATCGAGCCAAATGCCCTGTTTCGCGGTGAGGCCGCTCTGGGTCGACGGCGCCGGATCGATCACCGCGGTACGCACGTAGCGCAGGTTGTTGGCGAACTGCTGCCGGTCGTGCCCGGACTTCTCGGCGATCGTGAGCAGCCCGCGTGGACCGTTCACCAGCCCGCCCGCCGCCACCACGTGCTGCCGGGTCCACCGGTGGTACACCAGCCAGCGACTGGTGATCTTCTGCATCTCGGGCATGGCGGTCACCTTGAGCACCATCTCGACGGCCAGGTTGCGGCCCGCGCTCAGGTCCACCATGCAGAGGCTGAACTCCTCGTTGAGCCGCAGGAACAGTTCGAGGCACCGGCCCACCAGGTCGGCGCGGTCCGGGAAGTCGCCGCCGCCCACGTCACCGGGCAGCAGGACCAGGCGGCCGGTGTTGGCCTGCCCGTCCCGGATCCCGCGCCGGTCGGTGGCGGTCCAGACGTCGACCCGCTCCGGTTGATAGACCTCCTGGAGCAGGAACCGGTGCATGCCGGAACCGCTGGTCGTGCCGTTCTCCGCGCGCTCGATGCCGAAGATGGCGCCGGCCGTCGGCGAGCCGAAGTCGAAGTCGAGGTAACAGACGTCGTTCCCCTGGAGGGCGCTGCGGTACAGCAGGTTGCTGCTGGTCACCGAACGACCGGTGCCGCCTTTGTCGGACGCGGCGAAAACGAACATCAGATCGCCGTGCTCTCGCTGTGCCGGACGGCCTCGAGGCCGTCGAGTTCCATCAGGACCCAGTTCACCAGGGCGGAGGCGGCCCCCGGCCGGGTACGGGCGATGGCACGGGCCCGCTCGAGTTTGGCCCGGATCTCGGTCAAGACGTCCATCACCTCGAGGCTGGCATCGGCGGAGCCCCGCATGAGCTCCATGTCGTACAGGTGCTCGGCTTCGTAGAGCAGGTCGAAGGCGCGGACCACGAGCCGGTCGTTGACGAGCGGCTCCTCGCTCAGCAGGTTCGCCGCGCTCACCAGGCCGGCGACCACCCGTTCGGTGTAGTACCAGGAGGGGGTTTCGTACTCCGGCAGATCGTCGAAGATCAGCGCCGGCTGGTCCCACAACTTCCGGTGTTCGGTCTCGATGAGGCGGCGGCGGGCGAGATGGTCCCACACCCGGTCGGCGAGGCGCAGGAGCACGGCCCGCTCCTCCACGTCGCTCAGCAGGCCGGCGATCGCGATGCACCGCTGGAGCAGCAGCGAGGCGAACTCGCCGACGAACCAGACCGCGTTGGCCTTGTCGTCCGGCGAGTCCTCGAGACTGCCCTCCAGGGAGACCCGGAGGCCGGGGGCGTGCAGCTTGACCCCGGAGTCGCCGGGCCGGTGCTTGCGGGTCACCCGGGCCTCGTTGGCCAGGTCGGACAGGACCGAGCCGATCCGGGCCAGGCGGGTGTCCGAGCCGCGCTTACGGACCAGGTCCTTGACGACGATCGAGGTCACCAGGAGGGTGTAGTACTCGCTGCGCAGGCCGTCGGTGGTCTGCCAGGGCGGGTCCTCCAGCGGCCACACCGGGCCGCCGCCGAAGGTGGCGACCGTGGCCCAGTAGGTGAGGGTGAGATCCCAGCGCAGCTGGAGGGCACGGGAGAGACGCTGCTGCTCCTCGTTGAGCAGGCCCAGCACCCGGGTCCGTTCGGAGAAGAGGTCCTCGATGGCGTCGACCGCCACCACGGTGAAGTAGAGGTACGGCTTGTTCTCCGCCACCCCGTCGGGCTGCGGGCCGATCTCCTCCGCCGGCTCGTCCGGGGCGCCGGCGGAGGTGCTCTCCTTCTCCCGGCCGGACGATTTGTACTCCAGGGGGACGGCCGGGGCGTCCTTGACGATGCCCCAGGACCAACCGCACTCGAACAGGGCGTTGGCGCTCTCCAGGTTCTCGGTCTGGCCCGACCCGATCAGCACCTCGTTGAACGACGCGATGGTCTCCTGGAGCACCGAGCGGAACTGGTTGACCACCGTCTTGGACGGCAGGCCCGCCTTGTTGACGGTCTGCAGCAGGATCTGCCCCGGGTCGTCGTCGGCCTCGAAGACGTGTGTGGAGAAGCTGCGCAGCAGGCCGACCATCGCCGCGGTGAGCCGGGTGCTGGCCAGCCGCTCCAGCTGCCGCAGCTCGCGGCGCAGCCCCATCCGGGTGACCGACTGCCGGAAGATCCGGACGAAACCGATGGTGGCCAGGGAGAGGGTGACCGAGATGGCGAACGAGTCCACGATGTCGCGGGTCTGCTGGACCTCGGTCAGCTTCGCGCCGTCGTCGGGCTTGTAGTAGCTGCCACCGGAGAATATCGGCCGGTCGTTGTCCACATACCGGGTGAAATACTCCGTGGCGATCCGCACCAGGTTCAGCGGGATGGTCTTCTCGTCGCCGAGCGGGCGGAGCGCTTCCAGCATGGCGTCGGCCGTGGCGTTCGGCCGGTCCAGCCCGAACGGGCCCACCTGGGTCGCCGGCAGGAGGATGCAGAGCAACTGCTCGGCATCACTGATCGAATTCGATCCGTCCCGGCCGCCCCAGTGCCAGGCGCCGTCGCGCCAGGAACTCTGGACCGTCGCTTTCCACGTCTCCAGCAGGTGCTGTCGCGGTTCGATCCTCACTGGTGCACACCACCATCTCTGCGGACCTCGCCGACCGCACCGAGAAGGCACGCGGCGGTGCCGGCTCCCTCATGATGTCGCACTCGTCAAGGTACCAACCTCGACGACGCTCCAAAGTAGCGCAACGGGCCGGAAAAATCGCGCGACCCTCCACAGCGGAACGATCGGAGGGCACAATCGGGTACACGAGAAACGGGGGCGACGGACCAGTGGTCCGTCGCCCCCGTCACCGGAGCGTGAAATCAGTTCGCCTGCTCGGCCAGAGCGAGGAACTGCTTCTTCGAGGCGAGCGCCTGCTCGGCCTCCTTGATCCGCCGGTTGTCGCCGGCGGAACGGGCGCGGGCCAGCTTCTCCTCGGCCTCGGCGACCTGCTCGCGCATCTGCCGCAGCAGCGGGTTGTCCTGCGGGCTGGTCTTGCGCCACGCCGAGTCCATCGCCACCCGGATCCGCTCCTCGGCGGCCCGCCAGCGGCGGTCCAGCGAGGCGGCGGCCTCCCGGGGCACCCGGCCGGCGTCGTGCCAGGAGGCCTGCGCGTCCCGCATGCGGTTCTGCGCGCCGCGCGGGTCGGCGTCGACGTCGATGGCCTCGACCTCGGACAGGATCGCCTGCTTCTTCTCCAGGTTGCCCTGGTACTCCGCGTCACGGGCCGAGAAGACCTCGCTGCGCCGGGTGAAGAAGGCGTCCTGAGCGGCCCGGAAGCGCTCCCAGAGGCGCTGCTCGGCCTCCTTCGCGGCGCGCGGCGCCGACTTCCACTCGGTCATCAGCTCCTTGAGCCGGTTGGCGGTGCTCGACCACTCGGTCGACTCGGCCAGGCTCTCCGCCTCGGTGACCAGTTCCTCCTTGGCGGTCTGCGCCTGCTTGCGCTGGCCGTCGAGGGTGGCGAAGTGGGCGCCCCGGCGGCGGGTGAAGCCGTCCCGGGCGGCGGCGAACCGCTTCCACAGCTCGCCGTCGGTCTTCTTGTCGACGCCGCGGATCGTCTTCCACTCGTCGAGGATCTCCTTGAGCCGGTCTCCCGCCGACTTCCACCCGGTGGCGTCGGCGGCGATCTTCTCCGCCTCCTCGACCAGGGCGGTCTTGCGGGCCACCGCCTCGGTGCGGGCCACCTCGCGGGCCGCGCGGGCCTCACCGGCCTTCTCCTCGGCGAGGGTGGCGAGCCGGTCCAGGCGGGCCGCGAGACCGTCGATGTCACCCACCACGTGGGCCTCGTCGAGCTGGGTCCGCAGCCGCTTCACGCTGCTCAGCGAGTGGGCCGCGTCCGCCGCGCCGGACTTGAGGCGAGCCTCGACGAGGTCGACCTCGGTCACCAGGTCGTCGAATCGCCGGGCGAAGTGCGCGAGCCCCTCCTCAGGGGTGCCCGCCTGCCAGGAGCCGACCACACGGTCGCCCTCGGCGGTCTTCACGTACACGGTGCCGTCGGCATCCACGCGCCCGAAGGCCGTCCAGTCGTTCATGAGCTCATCCTCGTTCTCCCGGCGCCGCAGGTCCAACCGGACCCTCGGCCACCGCCATAGCGCAGCCTCGAATGCCAACTTCCCAACGGCATTCTTTCTCGCGCATTGTCACAGGTCCAACCCGGTTAGGGGAAAGCTCCCGCCGACGACCGTGACACAACGGTGTCCTACGGTTGGCCGGTGCGGTTCCGGACAGGTCAGCGGGTGGTCACCGTCGTCGGTCCGACGGCGGCCGGCAAATCCGCGCTGAGCATCGCCCTCGCCCACGTGCTGGACGGCGAGGTGATCAACGCCGACTCGATGCAGCTCTACCGCGGGATGGACATCGGCACCGCCAAGCTCACCGCGGCCGAGCGCGAGGGCGTGCCGCACCATCTGCTCGACATCTGGGACGTGACCGAGCCCGCCGCGGTCGCCGAGTACCAGCGGCTGGCCCGGGCCGCGATCGACGACGTGTTCGCCCGCGGCCGGGTGCCGCTGCTGGTCGGCGGCTCCGGCCTGTACGTCCGGGCGGTCCTGGAGGACTTCGAGTTCCCGGGCACCGACCCGGAGATCCGGGCCCGGCTCGAACAGGAGCTGACCGCGGCCGGCCCGGCGGCGCTGCACGCCCGGCTCGCCGAGCGCGACCCGGCGGCCGCCGCCAAGATCCTGCCGAGCAACGGCCGCCGGATCGTCCGCGCCCTGGAGGTGATCGAGCTGACCGGGCTGCCGTTCACCGCGAGCCTGCCCGATCCGCGGCCGGTCTACGAGTCGGTGCAGATCGGCGTCGACCGGGACACCGCCGCGCTGGACGAGCGGATCGCGCTGCGGGTCGACCTGATGTGGGCGGCCGGGCTGATCGGCGAGGTGCGGGGCCTGACCGGGATCCGGGAGGGCCGGACCGCCTCCCGTGCGCTCGGGTACCAGCAGGCGCTCGCCCAGATCGACGGCGCGCTGACCGAGGAGCAGGCGAAGGCGGACACCGTCCAGGGCACCCGCCGGTTCGTCCGCCGGCAGCGGTCCTGGTTCCGGCGCGACCCCTCGATCACCTGGCTGGACGGGGCGGATCCGAAGCTCGTGGCGGAGGCGATCGCGCTTGCGGGATGATGGGCGGCGTGCGTTTCACCAAAGGCCACGGGACCGGCAACGACTTCGTCATCATCCCCGACCCGTTCGGGGAGCTCGACCTGACCGCGGAGCTCGTCGCGGCGCTCTGCGACCGCCGCCGGGGGATCGGCGGCGACGGTGTGCTCCGGGTGGTCCGCAGCGCCGAACATCCCGAGGCCGCCGGGTTCGCCGCCGAGGCCGAGTGGTTCATGGACTACCGCAACAGCGACGGCTCGATCGCCGAGATGTGCGGCAACGGCCTGCGCGTCTTCGTGCGCTACCTGCTGGACCGCGGCCTCGCCACGCCCGGCCCCGAGGGCCTTCCGGTGGCCACCCGGGCCGGCGTCCTGGTCACCCTGATCGGTGACGGCACGGTCCGTGCGCGGATGACGACCCCCAAGGTGTACGCGGGAAGCACGGCGACCGTCGGCGCCCTCACCGTGCCCGGTGTCGCCGTGGACACCGGCAACCCACACCTGGTCTGCGGTCTGCACGACGGGACGGAGCTGGCCGCCCTCGACCTGACCCGCCCGCCGCTGCACGACCCGGCCGTCTTCCCGCACGGGGTGAACGTCGAGTTCGTCCAGCCCGCCGAGCCGGTCGAGGGGGCCGACGGCCACGTCCGGATGCGGGTCCACGAGCGCGGCTCCGGCGAGACCCAGTCCTGCGGCACGGGCGCGCTCGCGGTCGGCGCGGTGGCGTTGCGCGACGCCGGCCTGGCCACCGGCTCGATCGCGGTGGACCTGCCCGGCGGCCGCCTGGTGGTGACCCACGACGCCGAGGGCGGGTGGTGGCTGGAGGGCCCGGCCGTGCTGGTCGCCGACGGCGAGGTCGACCCGGCGGCCGTGCTCTGATGCCGCCCCGCGCCGCAGTGCACCGAGTCGCGCACCGGGGCTACTCGACCGTCGCCCCGGAGAACACGCTGCCCGCCTTCGCCGCCGCGCTGCGGGCCGGGGCCACCTTCGTCGAGTTCGACGTCCGGGTGACCCGGGACGCCGTGCCCGTGGTGATCCACGACCGGACGGTCGACCGGACCACGAACGGCTCCGGCCGGGTCTGGGACCTGACCTACGACGAGATCGCCGAGCTGGACGCCGGTTCCTGGTTCGGCGCCGGGTTCACCGGGCTGCGGGTGCCCACGCTGGCCGAGACCCTGGACCTGCTCGCCCCCGGGCCGGCCGAGATCCTCGTCGAGATCAAACCGCCGGCCACCCTCGACGAGGTGAAGTCGATCGTGGCCGAGCTCGCCGAGCGCGACCTGCTGGGCCGCTCGGTGTTGCAGAGCTTCGACGCCGACGTGGTCCGCAAGGTCCGTGACGTGGCGCCCGAGGTGCGGCGCGGGCTGCTGCTGTTCCGGTTCGACGCGGAGACCGTCGAACTGTCCCGGGAGCTGGGCGTGGCCTGCACGAACCCGTCGGTGGAGGACGTGCTGCACGGCCCGGAGACGATGGCCGGGCTGGCCGCGGCCGGGATCGGCGTGATGCCGTGGACCCCCAACGACATGGCCCAGTGGCGTCCCCTGGTGGACGCGGGTGTGTCCGGCCTGATCACCGACCTGGTCGGCGAGCTCACCGGCTGGGCGGGCGCGGAGTAGGACCTTTTCACCGGGTACGGGTGCGCGTCCCCGTACCCGGCAAAAGGTTTAAAAGGTCGTCTCCGGGGCCTTGTCGAGCTCCGACTCCGGAAGGGCCGCGGAATTGGACGGGGCGTGCCCGCCGCGGACCACCGCGCGGATCGCCGCCGCCACCGCCGGGGTGACCCGCTGGTCGAAGACGCTCGGGATGATCACCGTGGGGTTGAGCTTGTCCTCGCCCACCACGTCGGCGATGGCCCGGGCCGCGGCCAGCGCCATCTCCTCGGTGAACTCCTCGGCGCCGGCGTCCAGCAGGCCGCGGAAGACGCCCGGGAAGGCCAGCACGTTGTTGATCTGGTTGGGCTGGTCGGAGCGGCCGGTCGCGACGATCGCGGCGTGCTTGCGGGCCTCCCGCGGGTCGACCTCCGGGTCCGGGTTGGCCATCGCGAACACGATCGCCCTGTCCGCCATCCGGGCGATGTCGTCGCCGGTGAGCAGGTTCGGCGCGGAGACGCCGATGAAGACGTCCGCCCCGGCGATCGCGCCGGGCAGGTCGCCGGAGTAGTTCTCCCGGTTGGTGTGGTCGGCCAGCCACTGCATCGACTCGTTCAGGCCGGGCATGCCACGGTGCAGGGCGCCCCGGCGGTCGTAGGCGATGATGTCGCCCACCCCCTGCCGCATCAGCAGCTTCATGATCGCGGTGCCGGCCGCGCCGGCGCCGGACACGACCACCTTCACGTCCTCCATCCGCTTGCCCACCACCCGCATCGCGTTGGTGAGCGCGGCCAGCACGCAGATCGCGGTGCCGTGCTGGTCGTCGTGGAAGACCGGGATGTCCAGCAGCTCACGCAGCCGCGCCTCGATCTCGAAGCACCGCGGCGCCGCGATGTCCTCCAGGTTGATGCCGCCGTAGGCCGGGGCGATCGCCTTCACGATGGCCACGATCTCGTCGGTGTCCTGCGTGTCCAGCACCACCGGCCAGGCGTCCACACCGCCGAACCGCTTGAACAGCGCGGCCTTGCCCTCCATCACCGGCATCGCCGCGGCCGGCCCGATGTTGCCCAGGCCGAGCACGGCCGAGCCGTCGCTGACCACGGCGACCGTGTTGCGCTTGATGGTGAGGCGGCGGGCGTCCGCCGGGTTCTCCGCGATCGCCATGCAGACCCGAGCCACCCCCGGGGTGTACGCGCGGGACAGCTCGTCCCGGTTGCGCAGCGCGACCTTCGACGACACCTCGATCTTGCCGCCCAGGTGCAGCAGGAACGTGCGGTCGGACACCTTGCGGACGTCCACCCCGTCCTGGTCCTCCAACTGCTTGACGACCTGGTCGGCGTGCGCGGCGTCGGCGGTGTCACAGGTGAGGTCGACCAGCACGTGGGTGGGGTCGGAGTCCACCACGTCCAGCGCCGTCACGATCGCCCCGGCCTCACCCACGCAGGTGGTGAGCCGGCCGATGGACGAGGCGTCCGCGGTTACGGCGATGCGAATCGTGATCGAGAATCCTGCGCTCGGCAGGCGGGTGGTCACCACGGTTTTCCCTCCGACGTTGGTGGGGCGAGCAGTTGGAATTGTCGCTCGCGCGGAATGTTCGATCCCTTCGCGGTGGTTACCCGTGAGTTAGGCCCTGTTATCTGGATGCATGCGCCCGCACGACGTGCCACGATCGTGCGGAGGAGGTCACTTTTGCGAAACACGTACCAGACACCCGTCCTTGACGAGCTGGATCCCACCACCGGAGACCTGGAGCTCGAGGAGCGGCACTCGCTCAGGCGGGTGGCCGGTCTTTCCACCGAGCTGACCGATGTCACCGAGGTCGAGTACCGGCAGTTGCGGCTCGAACGAGTCGTGCTGGTCGGAGTGTGGACCGAAGGAAGTGTGGAAGATGCCGACAATTCCCTGACCGAGCTCGCGGCCCTCGCCGAGACCGCCGGATCCCAGGTCCTCGAGGGCCTGATCCAGCGCCGGAAGCAGCCGGACGCGGCCACCTTCATCGGCCGCGGCAAGGTCGACGAGCTCCGCGACGTGGTCGTCATGACCGGCGCGGACACGGTCATCTGCGACGGCGAGCTGTCCCCGTCCCAGCTGCGCAACCTGGAGCAGCAGGTCAAGGTCAAGGTGGTCGACCGGACCGCCCTGATCCTCGATATCTTCGCCCAGCACGCCAAGAGCCGGGAGGGCAAGGCCCAGGTCGAGCTCGCCCAGCTGCAATACCTCCTGCCGCGTCTGCGCGGCTGGGGTGAGGCGATGTCCCGGCAGGGCGGCGGCGCCGGCGGCGGCTCGGGTGGCGGCGGTGTCGGCACCCGTGGTCCCGGTGAGACCAAGCTGGAAACCGACCGGCGGCGGATCAACACCCGGATCAGCAAGCTGCGGCGTGAGATCAAATCCATGAAGACGGTCCGGGAGACCAAGCGCTCCCGCCGTGCCGCCAGCGGGGTGCCGGCCGTGGCGATCGCCGGTTACACCAACGCCGGCAAGTCCAGCCTGCTGAACCGCCTGACCCAGGCCGGGGTCCTGGTGGAGAACGCGCTGTTCGCCACCCTGGACCCGACCACCCGCCGGACCGCCGCGGAGGACGGGCGTGTCTTCACGCTCTCCGACACGGTCGGCTTCGTCCGGCACCTGCCGCACCAGATCGTCGAGGCGTTCCGCTCGACGCTGGAGGAGGTGGCCCAGGCCGACCTGGTGGTGCACGTCGTCGACGGCGCCCACCCGGACCCGGAGGGCCAGGTCAGCGCGGTCCGCGAGGTGCTCGGCGAGGTCGGCGCCGACCGGCTGCCCGAACTCCTGGTGATCAACAAGTTGGACGCGGCCGACGAGGAGACCGTGCTGCGCCTGAAGCGGACGTGGCCGGATGCGATCTTCGTCTCCGCGCGGTCCGGCGCCGGCATCCCGGAGCTGCACAAGGCGATCGCCGACCGGCTGCCCCGGCCGGCCGTCGAGCTGCGGCTCCTGGTGCCGTACGACCGGGGAGACTTGGTGGCCCGGGTGCACCGGTCCGGTCAGGTGCTCCAGTCCCGACACCTGGACGACGGAACCGAACTGCTCGTACGAGTCGACGAGCGGCTCGCGGCCGAGTTGGCGGAGTTTCGTTCCTGATCCCGTGGCTTCGTCCGCCGTGGCGACGGGATGAACGTGAACAAAATTTCGTTCGCGAGGAGGCCGCATCCGACCCCGCTTGGGACGGGTGCGGTCAATCCGGTCATGTCAATCACCGAGTGTGAAGGCGTGATATCACAGGAGTGCCCGACTCGTCCCAGCTTTGATCCACACGTAATACCGGCACGTGTTTCCGCATGCGACACTGTGCGAATGCGGCGTCTCGTGTTCTCGACCATCGTGGCTTTCGGTCTCGTGATGGTCGGCTCCTCCGGCGCGTCCGCCGATGACCCGACGCCGGCCCCCACGGTCAGCGCGAAGGCGACGCCGGGCAAGAAGCTCTGCAAGATCGGCGATGCCGACTTGTCCGAGATCTCCGGCCTGGTGGCGACCAAGTCGGGTTACGTCGCCGTCAACGACGGCGCGGGTGAGGACGGCGGCAGCCGGGAGCAGGTCTTCTTCCTCAACAACCAGTGCAAGGTCGTCGACAAGGTCTCGTTCAGCGGCAACCCGGCCGACACCGAGGACATCGTGCTCTCGGCCGACGGCGAGACCCTGTGGATCGCGGACACCGGCGACAACGGCGTCCGCGACTCGCCGCCCGACCCGCGGTCCACCATCGGCCTGTGGAGCATGAAGGCGGACGGTTCGGACAAGCCGAAACTCCACCGCCTCAGCTACCCGGGCGGGGACGCGCACGACGCCGAGGCGCTGCTCCTCAACGGCGACGGCACCCCGCTCATCGTGACCAAGGAGATCGGCAAGCCGGCCGGCGTCTACCGGCCGACGGCCGCGCTCAAGGTCAACAACTCCGCCGGCGTGCCGATGGAGCGGGTCGGTGAGATCACCCTCTCGGCCACCGAGACCGCCGGCAACCGGGTCGCCCGGATCGGCAACAAGACCATCACCGGCGGTGCGATCGCCCCGGGCGGCGGCAAGGTCGTCCTGCGGACGTACACCGACGCCCTCGAGTGGGACGTGGCCAACGGTGACGTGCTGGCCGCCCTGAAGAAGGTGCCGCGGACCACCGGCCTGCCCAACGAGCAGTTCGGTGAGGCGATCTCGTACTCGGCGGACGGCAAGACCTTCCTCACCATCTCCGACATGAGCGGTGACACTGCCACCGCCAACCACATCCGGCAGTACACGCCGGCCACCGAGGTCGCCAAGAAGTCGGACAAGCAGGGCAGCGACACCACGGGCACGCCGTGGTATTACTCCCCGGACAATCTGATGTATGCGGTGGGCGGTGTCGGTCTGGTCGGCCTGCTCCTGGTCGGCGCCGGCGTCTTCGGCATCGTCCGGTTCCGCAAGTCGCCGCAGGCGACCGGCCCGCTCGACGACGACCTGCCCGGCGGCATCGACAAGGACGACCCGGAGACCGAACTGATCGGGGTCGGCGGGGCGCCTCAGCGGGGCGCGGCCTACGGCTCCGGCCGTCCCGGTGGCGGCGGCCCGGTCTACGGCGGCGCCGGGTCCGGCCCGGCGCCCGGCGGCCCACAGTACGGCCGCCCCGCCGGTCAGCCGCCCGCCCGTGGCCCGCAGCAGCAGCCGCCGCGTGGCCCCCAGCAGGCGCCTCGCGGCCCGCAGCAGCAGCCGCCCCGCGGTCCCCAGCAGCAGCCGCCGCGCGGCCCCCAGCAGGCGCCTCGCGGCCCGCAGCAGCAGCCGCCCCGCAGTCCGCAGCAGGCGCCCGGCCGTGGTCAGCAGCCGCCGCCCGGCCGTGGCCCGGGTCAGGTGCCGCCGCGCAACCCGCAGCAGCCCCCACGTGGGCCGCAGCAGCAGCAGCAGCAGCCCGGCCGTCCTCCGCAGCCGCCCGGTGGCGGTGGCGGTGGCGGAGTCTACGGCGGTCAGCAGCAGCCGCGTGGCCCCCAGCAGGGCCCGGGCATGTATGGCGGCGGTGGCCGCCCGCCGGGCCCCGACAACCGCTAGTCCCCCTTGACCGAACGAAGGCCGGCCCCGCGCGATGCGGGGCCGGCCTTCGACGTTTCCCGGCCTGCCGGGTCAGACGCGGCGCAGGACGGCCACCACGCGGCCCATGATGGTCGCGTCGTCGCCCGGGATCGGATCGAAGGCCGGGTTGGCCGGCATCAGCCAGACGTGCCCGTCCCGCTGGCGGTAGCTCTTCACCGTCGCCTCGCCGTCGATCATCGCGGCCACGATGTCGCCCGCCTCGGCGTTGGGCTGCTGGCGGACCACCACCCAGTCGCCGTTGCAGATCGCCGCGTCGATCATCGAGTCGCCCTTGACCTCCAGCATGAAGACGTCGCCCTCGCCGACCAGCTCGCGCGGCAGCGGGAAGAAGTCCTCCACGGCCTGCTCGGCCAGGATCGGGCCACCGGCGGCGATCCGGCCGACCAGGGGCACGTACGCCGGCTGCGGCCGGGCGGCCCGCAGGGCCTCGTCGTCGACCAGCTCGCCGGGCGCCCGCACGTCCACGGCGCGGGG
Source organism: Actinoplanes lobatus (assembly GCF_014205215.1). Taxonomy (NCBI): domain Bacteria; kingdom Bacillati; phylum Actinomycetota; class Actinomycetes; order Micromonosporales; family Micromonosporaceae; genus Actinoplanes; species Actinoplanes lobatus. The sequence continues at coordinate 833,344 of NZ_JACHNC010000001.1, read as the reverse complement.
CCGGTTGGGGTCGCGCCGGAGGTATCCCTTGCTCTCCAGGGCCTTCAACTGGTACGCCACGCTGGACGGGGAGACCAGGCCGACCGCCTCGCCGATCTCGCGGACGCTGGGCGGGTAGCCGTACTTCTCCACCCAGTCACGGATGAACTCGAGGATGCGGCGCTGCCGGGCGGTGAGGTCGACGGCCACCACCTCGGGCAGGTGGCCGACCGGTGTGACCGCGCGTAACTGGGGCGCCTCGGGACCGCGGGAACGGCTCGTCGTCCGGCGGCGGCCGGTCTCGGTCTTCCTGGTCTGCTGCTGTCGGCTCGTGCGGTCGTCGGTCGACACGTCCGCCCTCCCTGTCGGCCAGTGCCTCGTCGGCACGTGGTGCGTCGCGGAGCCGGGGGCAACGCCGTGGGGATGGCGTTTGTCCGGCTGACCCCTCTTGACGGAGAACCTAATGGGCAGGTGCGACATATTCAAACATCTGTACGAGATTTCCCCGGCGTGTCGCTCCCGGATGCTCGACTTCCGTACCCCTGTTCTGATAGACCGTCGTACGGACGTTCTATCGAACGGGTGTCCTAGAGGAGGGATCGCCATGACCGTCAGTGGTGCGCGACACGTCGGGCCGTCGTTGCGGCTCACGCGGCGTGGCCGGGTCGTGCTGCTCGGTGTCTTCTTCGCCATGGTGGGCCTGGCGAGTGTTGTGCTCTTCACTACGGCTTCCCAGGCCTGACCTGGCTGTCCCGGGCGTCCCGGGTTGATCTCCGTCGGGTGTCCCGCCCGATTTTCCGGCGCGTCGCGTGGCCCGTAGCGGGCGCTGCGAGTGATCGTGACATCACCGCTGGTGGTGAGGTGCAAAATACGGCGCGTCGGCACGTTGCTGAGCTTGCATCGGCGTCCGCCGGGGCCTAGCGTTTACCCCAACATCTAGTGGTTACACTGATGCAAGTTGTCCACAGGTTGGGTTTCATTCTCCCTGGTTATCCACATGCCATCCACAGCGTTACCGGTCGTTCCGACATCGGTTCCGCTGCGTTTCGGCGTGCCCGGAGCCCGTCGAGAAGGGGCCGAAGGGAGATCACGGTGCGCTGCCCGTACTGTCGCCATGCCGATTCGCGCGTGGTCGACTCGCGTGAGGCCGACGACGGTCAGTTGATCCGTCGCCGGCGGGCGTGCCCCGAGTGTGGCAAGCGCTTCACGACCGTCGAGGAGGCGGTCCTCGCGGTCGTCAAGCGCAGCGGCGTCACCGAGCCCTTCAGCCGGACGAAGATCATGAGCGGGGTGCGCAAGGCCTGTCAGGGCCGGCCCGTCGACGAGGACTCCATCGCTCTGCTCGCGCAGAGGGTGGAGGAGACCGTCCGGGCGCGTGGCGCCGCCGAGATTCCCAGCCACGAGGTGGGCCTGGCGATCCTCACGCCGTTGCGTGAGCTGGATCAGGTGGCCTATCTCCGGTTCGCCAGCGTGTACAAGTCCTTCGACTCTCTCGACGAATTCGAGAAGGAGATCGCCGCGCTGCGCGACGCCGTTCCCGTCCGGGAAGCCGGGACGCGACACGCTGTCGCGCCACGGTCCGGGGGACGCGCACCCAAGCTCAACGGCTGAGACGGCGCGGCAGCGGCCGATCCCAGTCTGACTGACTCACTTCTTACCGACACACCTGTAGCGGTACCTACGAGGGGGAGCACATCCATATGGCCGGAGACGGCATCACTGCAGGTCGTCAGCGCAGCCGTGCGAACGGCAGCGGCGGCGCGGCGGCCGGGGGGCTGCGAGTGGAGCGGGTCTGGACGACCGAGGGCGTTCACCCGTACGACGAGGTCGAGTGGGAACGCCGCGACGTCGTCATGACGAACTGGCGCGACGGCTCGATCAACTTCGAGCAGCGCGGCGTGGAGTACCCCGCGTTCTGGAGCGTGAACGCGGCGAACATCGTCACGACCAAGTACTTCCGTGGCGCGGTGGGCACCCCCGAGCGGGAGTGGTCGCTGAAGCAGCTGATCGACCGTGTCGTCCGGACCTACCGCAAGGCGGGCGAGGAGCACGGCTACTTCGCCACCGCGGCCGACGCCGAGCTGTTCGACCATGAGCTGACGTGGATGCTGCTGCACCAGGTGTTCAGCTTCAACTCGCCGGTCTGGTTCAACGTCGGCACCCAGTCGCCGCAGCAGGTCAGCGCCTGCTTCATCCTCTCCGTGGACGACTCGATGGACTCGATCCTCGAGTGGTACAAGGAGGAGGGCCTGATCTTCAAGGGCGGCTCCGGCTCGGGTGTGAACCTCTCCCGGATCCGGTCCTCCCGTGAGCTGCTCTCGTCCGGCGGCACGGCCAGCGGCCCGGTCAGCTTCATGCGCGGCGCCGACGCCAGCGCCGGCACGATCAAGTCCGGTGGCGCCACCCGCCGCGCGGCCAAGATGGTCATCATCGACGTCGACCACCCCGACGTGGAGGAGTTCGTCTGGACCAAGGCGCGCGAGGAGAACAAGATCCGCGCGCTGCGGGACGCCGGCTTCGACATGGACCTGGGCGGCGCCGACATCGTCAGCGTGCAGTACCAGAACGCCAACAACTCGGTGCGGGTCAGCGACGAGTTCATGCGGGCGGTCGAGGAGGGCGGCAAGTTCGCGCTCCGTGGCCGGCTGAACGGCGAGGTGATCGAGGAGATCGACGCCAAGAAGCTGTTCCGCGACATCGCCCGGGCCGCCTGGGAGTGCGCCGACCCCGGCCTCCAGTACGACGACACCATCAACGACTGGCACACCAACCCCGAGACCGGCCGCATCACCGCGTCCAACCCGTGCTCGGAGTACATGTCGCTGGACGACTCGTCCTGCAACCTGGCCTCGCTCAACCTGATGAAGTTCCTCAAGGCCGACGGCGGCTTCGAGGTGGAGAAGTTCGTCAAGAGCGTCGAGTTCATCATCACCGCGATGGACATCTCGATCTGCTTCGCCGACTTCCCGACCGAGAAGATCGGGATCACCACCCGTGCCTACCGTCAGCTCGGCATCGGGTACGCGAACCTCGGCGCCCTGCTCATGGCGTCCGGCCTGCCCTACGACTCGGAGGGTGGTCGTAGCGTCGCCGCGGCGATCACCTCGCTGATGACCGGCACCGCGTACCGCCGCTCCGCCGAGCTGGCCGGTGTCGTCGGCGCGTACGACGGCTACGCCCGCAACGCCGAGGCGCACCAGCGCGTCATGCGCAAGCACGCCGCCGCGAACGACGAGATCCGCCCGCAGGGCGCCGTCGCAGGAGAGATCGTCCGCGAGTCGACCCGCCAGTGGCAGAACGGCAACAAGATCGGCGCGAAGAACGGCTGGCGCAACGCCCAGGCGTCGGTGCTCGCCCCGACCGGCACCATCGGCCTGATGATGGACTGCGACACCACCGGCATCGAGCCCGACCTGGCCCTGGTCAAGTTCAAGAAGCTGGTCGGCGGCGGCTCCATGCAGATCGTCAACCAGACCGTCCCGCGGGCCCTGCGCAGCATCGGCTACCCCGAGGAGCAGGTCGAGGCGATCGTCGAGCACATCTCCGAGCACGGCAACGTCGTCGACGCGCCCGGCCTCAAGCCGGAGCACTACGCGATCTTCGACTGCGCCATGGGCGACCGGGTGATCGCCCCGATCGGTCACGTCCGGATGATGGCCGCGGTGCAGCCGTTCATCTCCGGCGCCATCTCGAAGACGGTCAACATGCCGGAGTCGGCGACCGTCGAGGAGATCGAGGACATCCACTTCCAGGGCTGGAAGCTGGGCCTCAAGGCGCTCGCGATCTACCGCGACAACTGCAAGGTCGGGCAGCCGCTTTCTGCTGCGAAGAAGAAGTCTGTTGCCCTTGACGCACCTGTGGTCGCGGCGACAGAAAAGATCGTCGAGAAGGTCATCGAGTACCGCCCGGTCCGCAAGCGGCTGCCGAAGAAGCGCCCGTCGGAGACGGTGTCCTTCTCGGTCGGCGGCGCCAAGGGCTACCTCACCGCGTCGTCCTACCCGGACGACGGCCTCGGCGAGGTCTTCCTGAAGATGTCGAAGCAGGGCTCCACCCTGGCCGGGGTGATGGACGCCTTCTCGGTCGCCATCTCGATAGGCCTTCAGTACGGCGTGCCGCTGGAGACGTACGTCGGGAAGTTCACCAACATGCGCTTCGAGCCGGCCGGCATGACCGACGACTCGGACGTCCGCATGGCCTCCTCGGTGATGGACTACATCTTCCGTCGCCTGGCACTGGACTTCCTGCCCTACGAGACCCGCGCTGAGCTGGGCATCTTCACGGCGAAGGAGCGCACCGCGCAGGCTGCCGCCGAGGCCGCCGCGGAAGCGGCCGCCGAGGAGATGGCCGCGATGGCCATCTCCGCGCCGGTCGTCACCACGGCGAGCTCCGCCAAGGTGACGGTGGCCGAGATCAAGGCCGCGTCGGCTCCGGACAAGGAGACCCCGGTCTCCGCCGGATCCTCCACCGAGCTGCTGGAGATCGTCACCGGCCACGCCGCGGACGCGCCGCTCTGCTTCACCTGCGGCACCAAGATGCGCCGCGCCGGAAGCTGCTACGTCTGCGAGGGCTGCGGCTCCACCTCCGGTTGCAGCTGACCTGGAGTCACTACGGTGATGCCTCCCACCCGGTACGGGTGGGAGGCATCACCGTCTTCAGGGGCTCGCCACGCCCCGAACCCACCCGCCGATCGGCCACATCCGACAATGTCCGTCTACGGGGGTCATGGAGGCATTCGGATGGGAGGGAGAGCAGGATGGGCCGGCCCGAGGATCTGCAGGCGGAGGCGCGTTCGGTGCTCGCGCTGCTGGAGCCCCTGGGGCCGCTGCTGCCGACCGGCAGCTACGTCTCAGGGCTCATGGTGTGGCGCGACCTCGATGTGATGCTGGCCGGGGGACCGGAGTTCGCCCCGGGTGACGTCGTCGCGCTGCTCGGGCGGGTGGTCGCCGTCCCCGGGCTGACCGGTTTCACCTACACCGACGAGCGGGGCGACCGGTCACCGACCGGGAAGCCGCGGGACGAGCGCCACCACGTCACCCTCACCGTGGGCGAGTGGCGTGTCGATCTGTCGATCTGGCTGCACGACGACCACGCCGACGGCGCCGAGTGGCACCGCGAGCTGGCCGGGCGGCTCAGCGACGAGGAGCGGCAGGCGATCCTCGCGATCAAGAACGTGTGGCATCAGCGCCCGGAGTACCCGGACGAGGTGAGCGGCTTCGACATCTGCACGGCGGTGCTGGAGCACGGGGTGCGTACCGCGGTGGAGTTCGGCGTCTGGTTGCGAACCGAGCGCAACACCCGCTGATGTCTCATCGCCCCGCCGGGGCCCACCGATGTCCAGGTCGCAGACATCGGCACTCCAGGACGGGCACAGATGAGGCGTACCCTGCTCGGCGCGTTCGCGGCTCCGCTGGCCGGACTACTGGTCGGCGCCGGGTTGTCGACCCCGGCCGCGGCCCAGGCTCCGCTGCGGATCATGCCGCTCGGTGACAGCATCACGGTCGGGGTCGGCTCGCCCGGTAGGAATGGCTACCGGATCGACCTCCAGCGCCGTCTGCGGGACGCCGGTCTGGCGGTGGACTTCGTCGGCTCGCACCGCGACGGCACCGCGGGCGACGGGGACCACGAGGGTGTCGGCGGCTGGACGATCGACCAGATCGCCGCCCAGGTCGACCAGCGCCTCGCCGAGTCCGCACCGGACGTCGTGCTGCTGCACGCCGGCACCAACAACATCACCCGGTCCGAGGACCCGGTCGCGGTCGCCGGCAAACTCTCCGGCCTCATCGATCGGGTACGCCTGGGCGCACCCCGGGCGCACATCTACGTTGCGAAGATCATCGGAACCTCGGTGGCGTCCGAGGAGCCCGCCAACCGGGCCTACAACGCGCTGATCCCGAGTGTGGTGGCGGCGAAGGACGCGATGGTGCACCTGGTCGACCAGTCGACGGTGGCCGGGCTGGACATCTACGACCGGCACCACCCGAACGAGTTCGGCTACCGCAAGATGTCCTACACCTGGTACCAGGCGCTGCGCGCCGCACAGTACCCGGAGCTGTGGTCCGCCGGGGACCCGTTCCGGGCGCGGCAGGCCTACCTGTGTCACGCGCGGAACCAGGCCGTACGCGACTGCCGCTGGTGGTACCTGCGAAAGGTGAGCACGGCCGGCGGCGCCACCACGGTGGAGCGCTGGCAGACCCGGCGCTGGACCACCGAGACGTTCCGTGAGTGGCAGCCCGGCCGTTACGAGCACCGTGGCCGGGCCAGGACCTGGGTGCCCGGCCGCTACGTGACGAAGAAGCGCCAGGTGGCCCACTGGTCCAGTGTCTAGTGGGAGCCGAGGAAGTCGGTGATCACCCCGGCCAGGGCGGTCGGCTGCTCGATCACCATGGCGTGCGATGCGTCGGCCAGTGACAGGTGACGCAGGTGGGGCACGGCCCGCGCCTGCTCCACCAGGAACCGGCGGTGGGCTTCGTACAGCTCGGCGAAGGGCTCCTGCTCGGGCAGGTTGCGGGTGGGCAGCACGACCAGCTCGGGGCAGGTGGTCGCCGCGTACACCGGGGTCAGGTCCAGCTCGTTCATCGCGGTCCGCAGCTGGGCGGTGAGCCCGGCCGACGGGCGGATCGAGGTGTCGCCGTGCTGGTGGACCAGGTTGCGCCGGAACCCCTCGACCCACACCTTCTCGTTGGCGCCCATGTCGCGGGCCGCCATCTGCTGCCGCTCCACCAGGTCGGGCAGCTGGTCGGCCGGGATCACCTGGCCGGCGGCGGCCTGCATGGCGTCGAAGACCGCGTGCAGCCGGGCCAGCTCGGCCGTCGCCTTCTCCGGGTCGAGGCCGGGCAGGTGCCCGGGGGTGGTCGGCGGCGGGTTGCCGTCGAGGCTCACGATGCCCGGGGACTCCGGGTGGCGCTGCCCCCAGAGCGCGGCCAGCATGCCGCCGAGCGAATGGCCGACCACCGCGGGCCGCTCCAGCTCCAGCTGGACGCAGACGGCGGCCAGGTCGCCGAGCGCGGCCTCCCACGTCCATGAGCCGTCGGCGGAGCGGCCGTGCCCTCGCAGGTCGAGGGTGACCACCCGGTGGTGCGGGCGCAGCGCCCGGGCCAGCGTGGTCATGTACGCCAGGTTGCCGCCGGCGCCGTGCAGGAGCAGGAGCGGCGGCTGGTCGCCGCCGAAGTCGCGGACGGCCAGCTGAACCTCGCCGGCGTCGATCAGGCGGTCGTTGATCATGAGGACTCCTCGGTGGGAGGGTTGTCGCGAAGTCGGTCGCGGATGGCGGAGACGGGCACGCCGCCGTCCGGATGGCGGGGCAGGCGGCCCCGGCGCACCAGGTCGTGCACACCCTGCCGGCTGATGCCCAGCATCGCGCCGACGGTGGACAGGGACACCGTGGTCGCGAACGGGTGACCGGCCCGGCGGGCCACGACGCGGCCGAGCGGGGTGCGCCACCAGTCGGCCGGTGGATGGAAGGCGTGATCGTCGGGGTAGAGCGTGCCGATCAGCCGGGCGATCACGTGGACGGCCGCCGCGTCGTCGTCGCCCTCCAGGACCCGGGTCCACTCGATCACCCGGTGCCGCAGGAGCGGACGAACCGCATCGCCCGGCCGGGCGTCCTCCAGGAGGATCTCCAGCGGGTCGAGCAGGCGGTTGTCCAGCAGGCGGAACAGCTGCCCGGCGAGGTCCACGAGGCCATCCTGTCCCTACTTGACAGCAAGTGTCAAGCGATAGGGTTCCGGGTGTGGAGCCGGCGCCGCGTCCGTTGACCGAACCTCATCCCAGCCGGCTGGCACCGGACCATCCGCGCCGCCCGGAGATCCTGGCCGCCCACGCCGCGGCCCTCGCCGGCGGTCAGCCCGGCTATCCGGACCCGGACACCGGCCTGTTCGTCCTGACCGCCGGATTCCTGGCCAAGCGCGGCACCTGCTGCACCCGCGGCTGCCGTCACTGCCCCTATGTGGCCGACACGTGATCGCACGCTCTTCCGCTGCCACCGGGCCGCCCAGTACGGTGTGTCCGCTCGTTCCCCCGGAAGGATCGCTTGGTGCGTACGCGTTTGGCTCTGCTCGGCGCCGTGGTGCTGCTCGCCGCCGCGGGCTGCGAGGCCGGTGAGGGCGCCGCCGGCGCGGTCACCCCGTCGGCCCCGGCCGAGGAGATCGTGGAGGAGCCCGCGGCGACCGCCGGTGGGGCCTGCATCCTGTGGGACTACGGGCTCATCGAGCAGACCACCGGCGTGCGTTTCGCGGTGGCCGCCTCGGACCAGGTGCAGGACACGTCGAGCTGTGTGGTGCAGACGCTGGAGGCCGCCTGGCCGGATCTGACGCTTTCGGTGGTGGAGACCACGAAGGCGAACGCCGACATCTTCCTGAGCGAGCGGATGCCGGAGAAGGCGACGAAGCTGAGCGGCCTGGGGCGTGCCGGTTACCGGCTCACCGCGAAGGCCGCCGCGGGCCACGGGCCGATCGTGGAGATCGGCTGGCTCAGCGAGGCCAAGCAGCTTCAGACGTTGCGCTTCACCTTCGCCAAGGGCGCGCCGGCGGCCGAGGTGAAGGACATGAACGCGAAGCTGCTCGAACTCGCCAAGGCGCTGAGCACCACCAACGGCTAGCCGGCGGCGACGAACACCCGGGACGCCACCTCACGCGGCAGCCGGATCTTGTCGCCGGAGCGGTCGATGGTCACCCCGTCGCGCTCCTGTGCCACGGTCACCGTCGTGCCCGGGTTGATGCCGGCGGCGTGCAGCTGGCGCAGCACGTCGGAGTTGGTCTGCACGCTCTCGCAGATGCGGCGGATCTCGACGCTGCCGCTCAGCCCCGGGAAGGCGAGGTTGCGCTCGCCGCGGGTGAGGGCCTCGGCGGCGTCGTCCACGGCGCCGAGCTGTTCGAGGCCGGGGATCGGGTTACCGTACGGCGAGCGGGTCGGCTTGTTGAGCAGCTCGTAGACCCGCTTCTCGACGGCGTCGCTCATCACGTGCTCCCACCGGCAGGCCTCCTCGTGGGCCTCCTCGTAGGGCATGCCGATGACGTTGACGAGCAGCAGCTCGGCGAGGCGGTGCTTGCGCATCACCGCGACGGCGCTGGCGCGGCCCAGCTCGGTCAGGACGAGATGACGGTCGCCCTCGACGGTGAGCAGGCCGTCCCGTTCCATCCGGGCGACGGTCTGGCTGACCGTGGGACCGCTTTGGTGCAGGCGCTCGGCGATGCGGGCGCGAAGTGCGGGCACACCCTCTTCCTCTAGCTCGAGGATGGTGCGAAGGTACATCTCAGTGGTATCGACGAGATCGTTCACGATGCGGTCCTCCCAGCAGCGATAATAACGCGTTGCGGGGGGTTGGCCTCCGCCCCGGACAAGTGCCGTCCGACCCTACCCGACGCCGGAACACCTGTGCTAACGGCACGTCGTGCCCGTCCGGGGGACCGTGTCACATGGCAGCATGACGGTCATGGCGGACGATGTGGCGGCGGTGGTCTGGGACAGTGCCCTGCTGGACTATGACATGGGCGACCACCCGCTCAATCCGGTGCGGGTGGAACTCACCATGGCACTCGCCCGTGAACTGGGCGTTCTGGACCGCCCCGGAGTTCAGATGATCACTCCCGGACAGGCCAGTGATCTCGATCTCACCCGTGTGCACCGTGCGGACTATCTGGACGCCGTCCGCCTTGCCCCGATAGATCCCTTCTTCACGGGCTGGGGGCTGAACACACCGGACAACCCCGTCTTCGACGACATGCACGAGGCCTCCGCCCGGATCTGCGGCGCCACCCTCGCCGCCGCGCAGGCCGTCTGGCACGGGACGGCCCGCCGCGCCGTCAACGTGGCCGGTGGGCTGCACCACGCCATGCCGGCCCGGGCCGCCGGCTTCTGCGTCTACAACGACCCGGCGGTGGCGATCGCCTGGCTGCTGGAGAACGGGGCGCGGCGGGTGGCGTACATCGACGTCGACGTGCACCACGGTGACGGTGTGCAGGCCGTCTTCTACGACGACCCGCGGGTGCTCACGGTGAGCCTGCACGAGACCCCGCTGGCGCTCTTCCCCGGCACCGGGTTCGCCGACGAGATCGGCGGGCCGAACGCCGAGGGCACCGCGGTCAACGTGCCGCTGCCACCGTCCACCGGCGACGCCGGCTGGCTGCGGGCCTTCCACGCGATCGTCCCGTCGGTGGTCCGCGCCTTCGCCCCGGAGATCATCGTCAGCCAGTGCGGCGCCGACGCCCACCGGCTCGACCCGCTCGCCGACCTGCGGCTGTCGGTGGACGGCCAGCGCGCGGCGTACATCGCCATGCGGGCCCTGGCCGACGAGGTCTGCGACGGCCGCTGGGTGGCCACCGGCGGCGGGGGCTACGCGCTGGTCGAGGTGGTGCCCCGGGCCTGGGCGCACCTGCTCGCCGTGGTCACCGGCGACCCGCTGCCCCCGGAGACCCGGATCCCGCAGCCGTGGCGTGCGCTGGCCGGGTCGCGCCGGCCGGGGACCACCGTCCCGGAGACGATGACCGACGGGATCGAGCCGCCGGTGGAACGCTGGCCCGGCCCGAACGAGGACGCCGTGGACCGCGCCGTCCTCGCCACCCGGACGGCGGTCTTCCCGCTGTACGGCCTCGACCCGCACGATCCCCGGGACTGACGGTGGAACGCAGTGCGGACGTCCTGCTCTCCGACGGCACCACGGCGCACCTGCGCCGGATCCGGCCGGAGGACGCGCCGGCCATCGTGGACTTCCACTCCCGGATGAGCGACCGGACCCGGTACCTCCGCTACTTCTCGCCGTACCCCCGGATCCCGGAACGCGACCTGCACCGGTTCGTGAACGTCGACCACCGCGACCGGGAGGCGTTCGTCACCGTCGCCGACGGGCGGATCACGGCGGTCGGCCGGTACGAACGGCTCGGCCCGGACTCCCCGGAGGCCGAGGTCGCCTTCGTGGTGGAGGACGCGCTCCAGGGCCGGGGCATCGGCTCGGTGCTGCTGGAGCATCTCGCCGACGCCGCCCGTGAGCACGGCATCACCCGGTTCGTGGCCGAGGTGCTGCCGGAGAACAGCGGCATGCTGCGGGTCTTCGGCGACACCGGCTACCAGGTGCAGCGCCGCTACGCCGACGGGGTGGTGCACCTGGGCTTCCCGATCGAGCCCACCGAGAAGTCCCGTGAGGTGCAGGAGTCCCGCGAGCACGTCACCGAGGCCCGGTCGATCGCCCGGCTGCTGGCGCCCCGGGGCATCGCCGTCTACGGCGCCAGCGCCACCGGTCACGGGATCGGCGCGCACATCCTGGGCAACCTGCGTGACGGCGGCTACACCGGCGCGATCGTCCCGGTGCATCCGTCCGCCGAACGGGTGGCCGGGCTCACCGCGTACCGGATGGCCTCGGAAGCCGGTGTCCCGATCGACCTGGCCCTGATCGCCGTGCCCGCGGACCGGGTCGCCGAGGCCGGGCGCGACGCGGCCCGCGCCGGAGCGGGCGGCGCGGTGGTGGTCTCGGCCGGCTTCGCCGAGACCGGCCCGGAGGGCGGCGCCCAGCAGCGCGGCCTGATCGAGGCCGCGCGGGCCGCGGGGTTGCGCGTGGTGGGCCCGAGCAGCTTCGGGATCGCCAACACCGACCCCGGGGTACGCCTGAACGCCACCCTCTCCCCACGCCTGCCGATCGCCGGCCGGGTCGGCTTCTTCAGCCAGAGCGGCGCGCTCGGTGTGGCGCTGCTGGCCGAGGCCGACCGCCGGGGTCTGGGCCTGTCCAGCTTCGTGTCGGCCGGCAACCGTGCCGACGTCTCCGGCAACGACCTGCTCCAGTACTGGCAGGACGACCCCGGCACCGACGTGGTGCTGCTCTATCTGGAGACCTTCGGCAACCCGCGCAAGTTCGCCCGCCTGGCCCGCCGGATGAGCCGGATCAAGCCGGTGGTGGCGGTGGCGTCGGCGACCCGCCCGCCCGGTCTGGCCGGCGACACGCCCGGCCCGGACGCGCACGCGGTGACCGCTCTGTTCGCCCGCTCCGGCGTCATCCGGGTCGACACCGTGCAGGAGCTCTTCGACGTCGGCATGATCCTGGCCCATCAGCCGCTGCCGACCGGCCGCCGGGTCGCCGTGGTCGGCAACTCGTCGGCGCTCGCCGAACTGGCCGTGGTCGCCTGCCGGTCGGCCGGTCTCCTGGTGGCCGACGGTTACCCGCACGACACCGGTCCGGACGCCGGCGCGCACGATCTCGCCGACGCGCTGGCCGACGCGGCCGTCGACGACCGGGTGGACGCGCTGCTGGTGGTCTTCGCCCCGCCGGTGCCCGGCCGGCACGCCGACGAGGACGCCGATTTCGCGGCGGCCTTGGCGAGCGTGGCCCTGGCGGGGGAGAAGCCGACCGTCGCGACGATGGTCTTCGGGCAGGCCCCGCCGCGGGTGCCCGGCTATCCGTCGGTCGAGGAGGCGGTCCGCGCGCTGTCCCGGGTGGCCGATTACGCCGACTGGCTGCGGCGCCCGCCGGGCGTGCTGCCCGAGCTGTCCGGCGTGGACCCGGTGGCCGCCGAGACCGCGGAGGACCCGGCCGGGCTGCTCGCCGCCTACGGTATCCCGGTGGTGCCGGCGATGCAGGTCACCGACGAGGACGCGGCGGTCGACGCGGCGGCCGAGGTGGGCTATCCGGTCGCCCTCAAGGCGGCGGGCGGTTCGTTGCGCCATCGGATCGACCTCGGCGCGGTGCGCCTCACCCTCGCCGGAGAGGAGGGGGTACGCGCGGCGTACCGCGAACTGGCCGGGGACTTCGGTCCGGACGTGCTGGTGCAGACCATGGTTCCGCCGGGCGTCGCCTGCGTCGTCGAGATGGTCGAGGACCCGGCGTTCGGCCCGGTGATCGGTTTCGGGCTCGGCGGTGTGGCGAGTGAGCTGCTCGGCGACCTGGCCTGGCGGGCCGCGCCGCTCACCGACCGCGCGGCGGAGGCGCTGGTCGACGAGCCCCGGGCGGCCCCGCTGCTGCACGGTTACCGTGGCTCCACACCGGTGGACCGGGCCGCCCTGATCGACCTGCTGCTGCGGGTGGGCCGGCTGGCCGACGAGCACCCGCGGGTCCGGTCGCTGACCCTGAACCCGGTGCTGGCCCGCCCGGACGGCTGGACCGTCCTGCACGCGGCCGTCGAGTTCGGTGACCCGGGGGCCCGGCCGGACACCGGCCCCCGGAGGTTGCGGAGGGTGTGAGGGGTCAGCTGGCGTAGGCCTCGAGGCGGGACGCCCGCTCCGGGTCACGCAGCTTCAGCATGGTGACCTTCTCGATCTGGCGGATCCGCTCGCGGCTCAGGCCGAACTCGCGGCCCACCTCGTCCAGGGTGCGCTGGCGGCCGTCGTCCAGGCCGAAGCGCAGCCGGATCACCGCGGACTCCCGCTCGGAGAGGGTGCTGAGCACGATCTCCACCTCGCTGCGCAGCTCGCCCTGGGTGTGCCCCTCGCCGGGCACGTTCGGGTCGACGGCGGCGACGAAGTCACCGAGGGCGCTCTCGCCGTCCTCGCCGACCGCCTGGTCCAGGCTCACCGGCTCCCGGTCGTACGAGATCAGCTCGATGACCTGGAACTCGGGCACGTCCATGGCCTTGGCGATCTCGGCGATGCTCGGCTCGCGGCCGATCGTGGCGGCCAGGTCGCGGCGGCAGCGGACCATGCGGTTGACCTGCTCGACCATGTGCACCGGGATGCGGATGGTGCGGGCCTGGTCGGCCATGGCGCGGGTGATGGCCTGCCGGATCCACCAGGTGGCGTACGTGGAGAACTTGTAGCCCTTGGTGTAGTCGAACTTCTCGACGGCGCGGATCAGGCCGAGGTTGCCCTCCTGGATCAGGTCGAGGAACGCCATGCCCCGCCCCGTGTACCGCTTCGCGATGCTGACCACCAGGCGGAGGTTCGCCTCCAGCAGGTGGTTCTTCGCGGCCTTGCCCTCGGCGACGATGACCCGCGCAGCAGGGGCGCCAGGTCGGCGGGCGCCGACGGCAGCTTCTCCTCGGCGTACAGGCCGGCCTCGATGCGCTTGGAGAGCGTCACCTCCTCGACGGCGGTGAGCAGCCGGGTCCGGCCGATGCCGTTGAGGTAGGCGCGGACCAGGTCGGCCGAGACGCCCCGCTCGTCGGTCGCGTCCAGGTCGGCCAGCGTCTCGACTTCGTCGGTCACGATGGCCTCGACGACCGTGGACTCCGACGTCTTCATCTCCAGGACCACTTTGAGTCCCCTCCCCCGCGATAACGTCTCGTGCGAACCAGCCGCTGCGTGCCGGTGTGAGGGCTAGCTTCGTCCGAGGCGCGTTAAGCGGAGGTGAGGCCAGCGTCCAGGTGGCATGAATCGGGGAGAAGCCTGTGGTCGTCAAACCGACAACCGGGCGTTCGAGGCACCGGGACACTTGCCGCTGGCCGATAATGTGCTTGGCCCTAGGAGGGGATCTGCGTGGTCTTCAAGAAGATGTTGCAAGCGCTCGGCGTCGGTGGGCCGTCGGTCGACACCGTGCTGACCAACCCCAACACCTATCCGGGCGGCTTCCTCGAGGGGCACGTCCACGTGGTCGGCGGTGACCACGCGGTGGATATCGAGTACGTGGCCGTCGCCCTCACCACCCGGGTCGAGGTGGAGAGCGGCGACAGTGAGTACCAGTCGAACCAGGAGTTCCAGCGGCAGCGGCTGACCGGTTCGTTCAAGCTGGAGCCGGGCGTCCGTCACGACGTGCCGTTCCGGTTCGAGGTGCCGTGGCAGACCCCGATCACCGAGGTGTACGGGCAGCATCTGCACGGCATGACGATGGGTCTCGCCACGGAGCTGGAGGTGGCCCGTGCCGTCGACAAGTCGGATCTCGACACGGTCGCCGTGCACCCGCTGCCGGCCCAGGAGCGCATCCTGAACGCGCTGCTCCAGATCGGTTTCCGGTTCAGCAAGGCCGACGTGGAGCAGGGCCGGGTCTACGGGGTGGAGCAGCACCTGCCGTTCTACCAGGAGATCGAGTTCTACCCGCCGCCGCAGTACGCGAGCGGCATCAACCAGCTGGAGCTGACCTTCCTGCCCACCCCGCAGAAGCTCCAGGTGGTGCTGGAGCTGGACAAGCGCGGCGGCGTCTTCACCGAGGGGCACGACGCGTTCGGCAGCTTCGACGTCGACTACGCCACCGCCGACCAGGTGGACTGGGTGTCGCGTCTGGACCAGTGGCTGCGCCAGTCGGCGTCCCGCCGGGGGCTGTTCTTCTAGAGCTCGAGCAGGACCGTGCAGGGTCCCACGTTCACGCTTTCCACCAGCATGTGCGCCCGGAAGCGACCGGTCTCTACCGTCGCTCCCCGGGCGCGCAGTGCTGTCACGTACTCCTCGACGAGCGGCTCGGCGGTCTCGGCCGGCGCGGCCGCGCTCCAGCTCGGGCGGCGCCCCTTGCGGGCGTCGCCGTAGAGGGTGAACTGGCTGACCACCAGGATCGGCGCGTTGTGGTCCGCGGCCGACCGGTCGTCCAGCACCCGCAGCTCCCAGGTCTTGCGGGCCAGTTCGGCGGCCTTGGCCGCGGTGTCGTCGTGGGTGACCCCGACCAGGACCAGCAGACCGTCCTCGATCTTGCCGACCACCTCGTCGTCGACCGTCACGCTCGCCCGGCTCACGGTCTGTACCACTGCGCGCATGACCGTGGACGGTACCGCAGCCCGACCTGCCATCATGATTGTCGTGACGTTCTCCCTGCCGGTGCCGGCCGAAGCCAACGACCTTCTCAACCGCGACCCGCTCGCCGTGACCCTGGGCATCGTGCTGGACCAGCAGATCACCCTGGAGAAGGCGTTCACCTCGCCGTGGGTGCTGGCGCAGCGGCTCGGGCACGAGCCGACCGCCACCGAGATCGCCGACTTCGACTCCGAGCGGCTGATCGCGATCTTCGCCGAGCCGCCGGCGCTGCACCGCTTCCCCAAGGCGATGGCGGTGCGGTCCCAGGAGGTGTGCCGGATCATCGCCGACCGGTACGACGGCGACCCCGCGAACCTGTGGCGCGACGCGAAGACCGGCGCCGAGCTGTACCGCCGGATCCTCGCCCTGCCCGGCTTCGGGAAGCAGAAGGCGCAGATCTTCGTGGCGCTGCTCGGCAAGCTCTACGACGTGCGGCCGGAGGGCTGGCGGGAGGCGGCCGGCGGCTACGGCGAGGAGGGGTCGTACCGGTCGGTGGCCGACATCGTCGACGCCGATTCGCTGGCCCGGGTGCGCGCCTACAAGAAGCAGGCCAAGGCCGAGGCGAAAGCGGCCAAGGAGGCCTGAGGTCCCGACCCGGTGGGCGGGACGGCCCGTCCGGTGCAAGGATGGCGGGGTCGATCGGAGAGCTCGCGTGAAGAGACACCCGGAGCGCCCGGTGTTGATCACCGACGCCGCCACCAGCCAGGAGGACCAGCTCCGCCGCCGGCAGATCCGCTACGTCACGATGATGTCGGTGCGGGCCGGATGCCTGATCCTGGGAGCGATCCTGATCAGCGCCCGGGCCCCGTTGCTCCCGCTGTGGCTGGCCCTCTGCGCGCTCGGCATGGTCCTCCTCCCCTGGATGGCGGTGCTGATCGCGAACGACCGGCCGCCCAAGACCAAGGCCGAGCGGGCCGCCGACGCGGCCGCCCGGGAGGACACCCGGCGTGCCCTGACCCAGCCGGCCCCCGAGCCGGACCACATCACCATCGACGCCGAGGTGGTCGACGAGGCGCGAGGCCGCCCCGACTGATCTCAGCGGGGCGATGGGCGCCCGCCGACGGTCGAGACCGCGGTGGCCCCGAGCGTGTTGCCGGCCCGCAGCGCCGCCTCCGGATCGGCCCCGGAGCACCACGCCGCGAGCAGCCCGGCCGCGAAGGCGTCACCCGCCCCGGTCGGGTCCTTCACCGGCACCGACTCCGCCGCCACCGTCGCGACCCCGTCCGGGCCGTGCCAGAGCGCCCCGCCCGCACCCTGTTTCACCACCACGTTGCGGACCCGTCCGGCGAGCCGTTCCGCCTGCTCGGCGGGCGTGCCCGGTCCGGCCAGCACGTCGGCCTCGTCGGCGTTGCACAGGAGCAGGTCGGCTCCCCGTACCCAATCCAGGAAGGCCTCGGCCCCGACGGCGCGCAACGGGGCCGCCGAGGCCGCGTCGACGCTCACCGTGAGTCCTCTCGAGGCCGCGGCCGTCAGTGCCGCGAGGCCGGCCGGGCGCGACCCGGCGTGCAGCAGGGGATAGCCGGAGAGATGCAGGTGCCCGCCGGCCGGCGCGGCCGAGACCACCGCGGTGACGTGGTCCGGGTCGAGCAGCAGCGACGCGCCGCGATCGGTGATCATGGTGCGTTCCGCGGCGCCGGTGAGCACCACCACGCTGCCGGTGGCGGCGTCCGCGATCCGGACCGCGCACCGCACCCCGCCCGCCTCCAGCTCGGCGACCCGGTCCCGGCCGGGCCGGTCGTCGCCGACCGCCGCGACCAGGGTGACCACCCGGCCGGCGTGGGCCAGCCAGGCGGCCGTGTTCGCGCCCTGGCCGCCACCGGCGACCCGGATCACCGCGTCCGTGTCCGAGCCGGGCTGGATCGGCCCACGGTGCTCGACCAGGACGTCGGTGACCAGGTCGCCGACGACGAGGATCATGGTCACGCCGGGACGGCGAATCCGACCGGCGCGGACGACCCGCTGCTGGTGGCCACCGCGATCTTCGCGGCCAGCGCGGCGTTGCGCAGGATGATCCGGATGTTGACCGCCAGGCTCTTCCCCTCGGTGCTGGAGTGGAAGTGGCCGAGCAGGAACGGCGTGACCGCCTTGCCGATGATGTTCTGCTCGGCGAGCAGGTTCAGCCCGGTCGCCAGGGTCCGGTCGTGCAGTGCCGGGTCCAGCTGCTCGTCGGTGGGCAGCGGGTTGGCCAGCACCAGCGCCCCCTCGGAGACGCCCTGCACGGCACGGGCCCGGATGAAGTCGGCCACCTGCTCCGGCGAGTCCAGCTGCCAGTCCAGGTCGAAGCCGCCGTCGGTGATGAAGAAGCCGGGGAAGCGCCGGGTCCGGAAACCGGCCACCGACACGCCCAGCGTCTCCAGCCGCTCCAGGGTGGCGCCCACGTCGAGGATCGACTTCACCCCGGCGCAGACCACCACGATGGGGGTTCGGGCCAGCGCCGTGAGGTCGGCCGACTCGTCGTACGTGACGTTCGCCTCGCGGTGCACCCCGCCGAGACCGCCGGTGGCGAACACCCCGATGCCCGCGGCGGCGGCGATCGCGCTGGTGGCCGCCACCGTGGTCGCCCCGTCGGCGCGCCGGGCCGCCGCGATGGCCAGGTCCCGCACCGAGAGCTTGGCCACCGACTCGGCCGACGCGAGCCGCTCGACCTGGTCGTCCTCCAGCCCGACGACCACCTCGCCGCCGATCATGCCGATGGTGGCCGGGACCGCGCCGTTGTCGCGGACGGCCTGCTCGATCTCCCGGGCCACCCGGATGTTGTCGGGGTGCGGCAGGCCGTGCGAGATGATCGTGCTCTCGAGCGCCACCACCGGCCGGCCGTCCCGGCGGGCACGGGTCACATGCTCGCCGTATCGAATCGCGAAGTCAGTCGTCACGCTGGTTACCGTACGGGCCGGACCCCCTGCGTTGTCGTTGGACCGACCAGGCGTGAGGTGTCAGACTTGGCCGCTGAGGCTTTGCTGATTTCCCGAAGGGCAGATAACCGTGAGCACCCAGATCCTGGAGCGTCCGGAGACCCGTGACGCCGACACCGGGCCGGAGATGTTCCATTACGTCCGCAAAGAGAAGATCGCCGAGAGCGCGGTCATGGGCACCTACGTGGTGGCTCTCTGCGGTGAGACCTTCCCGGTGACCAAGTCGCCGAAGCCGGGGTCGCCCGTCTGCCCCCAGTGCAAGGAGATCTACGAATCCATGAAGGCCTGATCCGGGCGTGACGGGCGGATATGCGCTGCTCGTCGCGGATCTGATCGGTGTGGCGGTGTTCGCCGCCTCGGGCGCCTCGGCCGGCGTCGCGAAACGACTCGACCTGTTCGGTGTCGCGTTCGTCGGCTTCGCGGCCGCGCTCGGTGGTGGCATTCTGCGCGACCTGGTCATCGGCGCTGCGCCCCCGCTGGCGTTCGCCGACTGGCGCTACGCGGTGACCGCGGTGGCCGCCTCGGTCGCGGTCTTCTGGCTGTACCCGGCGCTGCACCGGGTCCGGCGAACCGTGCTGGCGCTGGACGCGGCCGGCATGGGCCTCTTCACCGTAACCGGCACGCTCAAGGCGCTCGACGCCGGCGTTCCGGAGGTCGGCGCCTGTCTCGTGGGGATGCTCACAGCGATCGGCGGAGGCCTGACCCGCGACCTGCTCACCGGGGAGATCCCGGCGGTCCTGCAACGAGAGATCTACGCGGTGGTCGCGCTCGGCGGCGCCGTGCTGGTCGCTGTCCTGCACCGGTTCCAGCTCACCGGTCTGCTGCCGCTGGCCGCCTCCGCGGCCCTGATGACGGGCGTCCGGCTGCTCGCCCTCCGCCGCCGCTGGTCGGCTCCGGTGGCGGTGCCGTAGACCCGCTCCGCAACCTCACGTGGCTATGCTGAAGCCCGCCTCCGCGCCTCTCATCGCGGGGGTTTTTCCGTGGAGAAGGGATCACCGCAGCTTGAGCCCGCCTGTGCCGAACCTGGAGATCTTTCCGCCGCTGCGGGACTGGCAGCGCAAGGCGATGGTGACGTACCTGCGTCGCCGTTCCGAGGACTTCATGGCCGTGGCGACGCCCGGCGCCGGCAAGACCACGTTCGCTCTGCGGATCGCGGCCGAGATGCTCGTCGACGGGACCTGCGACGCGGTCACCGTGGTGTGTCCCACCGAGCACCTCAAGACGCAGTGGGCGCACGCCGCGGCCCGGGTCGGCATCCAGCTGGACCCGCACTTCCGCAACTCGGACGTGCACTCGTCGCGGGACTTCCACGGCGCCGTCCTGACCTACGCCCAGGTGGGCATGGCGCCGGCCGTGCACAAGCGGCGCACCATCACCCGGCGCACGTTCGTGATCCTGGACGAGATCCACCACGCCGGCGACTCGCGTACCTGGGGGGACGGCGTCAAGGACGCCTTCGAGCCCGCTGTACGGCGTCTCCTGCTCACCGGGACCCCGTTCCGGTCCGACGAGAACCCGATCCCCTTCGTGTCGTACGAGCGGGGCTCTGACGGTGTCCAGCGGTCCCACGCCGACTCGGTGTACGGGTACGCCGACGCCCTCCGGGACCAGGTCGTCCGCCCGGTGCTGTTCATGGCGTACTCGGGGGAGACCCGCTGGCGCACCAACGCCGGCGACGAACTGGCCGCCCGGCTGGGTGAGCCGATGACCAAGGACCTGGTGGCGCAGGCCTGGCGTACCGCCCTGGACCACCGGGGCGACTGGATGCCGCAGGTCATGCGGGCCGCCGACGCCCGGCTCACGAAGATCCGCGAGCACGGCATGCCGGACGCGGGCGGCCTGGTCATCGCCAGCGACCAGCAGTCGGCCCGGGCGTACGCGAAGCTTCTCCACGACCTCACCGGCGAGTCGGCCGTCGTGGTGCTCTCCGACGACGAGGGCGCCTCCGGCCGGATCGCCGAGTTCGCCGCGTCCGAGAAGCGCTGGATGGTCGCGGTCCGGATGGTGTCGGAGGGTGTCGACATCCCCCGCCTGGCCGTGGGGGTGTACGCGACGAGCGCCTCCACCCCGCTCTACTTCGCCCAGGCGATCGGCCGGTTCGTCCGGTCCCGGCGCCCCGGTGAGACCGCCACCGTCTTCCTGCCCAGCGTGCCGCACCTGCTCGGGCTGGCCAGCGAGATGGAGGCGCAGCGCAACCACGTGCTGGGCGCGCCGAAGGACAAGGACGGCCTGGACGACGAGCTGATCGAGCGGGCGCAGAAGTCCGAGGACGCCCTGGGCGACCTGGACAAGAAGTTCGAGGCGCTGTCCGCGACGGCCGAGCTGGATCAGGTCATCTACGACGGCACCTCGTTCGGCATGGCGGCCCGGACCGGCACCCCCGAGGAGGCCGACTATCTGGGGCTGCCCGGCCTGCTCACCCCGGACCAGGTGACCACCCTGCTGAACAAGCGGCAGCAGGAGCAGATGGCGGCCGCGTCGAGGCGGCAGGCGGACGAGGCGAGGAAGCAGGAGCCCGCGGTCCGGGAGCCGATCGTGCCGATGAGCGCGGGCGAGCGCCGCAACAGCCTGCGCCGCCAGCTCAACACGCTGGTGGCGGCGCATCACCACCGGACCAACCTGCCGCACGGGAAGATCCACGCGGAGCTTCGCCGGCTCTGCGGCGGGCCGCCCAGCGCGCAGGCCACGATCGAGCAGCTGGAGGAGCGGATCGCGACGATCCAAACGTTCTGATGTAAAGAGAACTTGACGTCAAGTCGACTTAACATCATCATGGATGCATGACCACGACGCTGATGGATCGATTCGTTCGCTGGAACCTCGACTTCGACGGTGACCTCTACGGCCGTGACGAGCGCGAGCGCCTGCGGTGGTACGAGGCCGTCACCGTCTCCTTCCAGCTCCAGGCCATCGTCGTCCCGTGGGCGGCCACCGCCCTGGTCTGGACCGTCGGTGAGCCGGTCGCCTGGCCGCTGCTCATCCTGCTGGCGGTGTTCCTGGTCCCGATCGGCTTCGCCTCGATCTACGTGCAGAGCCGCCGGGTCGACACCACCCCACGCACGTGGAGCCGCAAGCGGCTGATCGTCTCGACCCTGCTGGGCGCCCCCTACGTGGCCTTCGGGATCGGTTTCCTCTACCACGCCTACCCGGAGTCGGACAGCTGGCGCTCGGCCCTCGTCGGCTCGTTCATCGGCCTCGCCGCCGGCGCGGTGATCCAGGCCGTGCAGACCCGCCGGGTGCGCCGCCGGGACGCGCTGCTCGCCGGGGACGACGACTGATGGCCCCGGTGCGGGCCGCCGAGCCCGACGGCACGACCGGCGCCCGGATCCGGGACGCCCGCAAGGCGGCCGGGCTGACCCAGCAGGGCATGGCCGCCGAGATCCAGGTGAGCCGGCAGACCGTCATCGCGATGGAGACCGGCGACTACGCGCCCTCGGTCTACCTGGCCATCAAGGTGGCCCGGGTGCTGGGCGTCACCGTCGAGGACCTCTGGGGCCACTGAGCCGGGCACAGCAGAGAGGGCGCTCCCTGCAGGGGAAGCGCCCTCTCTTCGTCACATGTATCGGTTGGGGGACCGCTGCTAGTTGCTGGAGTTCGACATCATGTCCGCGCCGCGCCAGGTGAACTCGGGATCGGCCGCGTACTGCACCGCGATCTTCACCAGGTCCTCGGCGTACCGGTTGGCGTGGTGGCCGCAGAACACCAGCTCTCCACCACCCGCCAGGGTCAAACGGAGCTTCCCGGCTGCATTGCAGCGGTCGCACCGTTCATCGGCTGCGGGGCCGGCCAGACTTCCGGCCGGCGGCGTGAGGGTCGGGGTCATCGCCTTCCTCCTCTGTTCGTCACCGATGAACATGTTCCTCGGCTACTGCTCACACATCGTGCAACACCCTGCACCGTTGCAGCCTTCCCAAGGTGCCCCGGGGGGACCAGGGTCACACGTTGGTTACCGGCTAGTGTGCCGTGATCCAAGGGTGCCACGTCAACGATCACTTCTGCACAACGGTCTGATCACCACCCGTTGATGTACGGGTGGTGACCAATCGGACACGCAATGTTGACCAAAGGTCCTAGTCGAGGTAGTCGCGCAGAACCTGCGACCGGGACGGGTGACGCAACTTCGACATCGTCTTCGACTCGATCTGCCGGATCCGCTCCCGGGTCACCCCGTAGACCTGGCCGATCTCGTCCAGCGTGCGCGGCTGACCGTCGGTCAGGCCGAAGCGCAGCCGGACCACGCCCGCCTCCCGCTCGGAGAGCGTCTGCAGCACCTGCTGGAGCTGGTCCTGCAGCAGCGAGAAGGAGACCGCGTCGACCGCGACGACCGCCTCCGAGTCCTCGATGAAGTCACCGAGCTGGCTGTCGCCCTCGTCGCCGATCGTCTGGTCCAGCGAGATGGGCTCACGCGCGTACTGCTGGATCTCCAGCACCTTCTCCGGCGTGATGTCCATCTCCTTGGCCAGTTCCTCCGGGGTGGGCTCGCGGCCCAGGTCCTGGAGCAGCTCGCGCTGGATCCGGCCGAGCTTGTTGATCACCTCGACCATGTGCACCGGGATGCGGATGGTGCGGGCCTGGTCGGCCATGGCGCGGGTGATGGCCTGCCGGATCCACCAGGTGGCGTACGTGGAGAACTTGTAGCCCTTGGTGTAGTCGAACTTCTCGACGGCGCGGATCAGGCCGAGGTTGCCCTCCTGGATCAGGTCGAGGAACGCCATGCCCCGTCCCGTGTACCGCTTCGCGAGCGACACGACGAGCCGCAGGTTGGCCTCGAGCAGGTGATTCTTCGCCCGCTCGCCGTCCCGGTTGATCCACTTGAGGTCGCGCTCGAAGTTGCGCTCGAGCGCCTCCTCGCCCTCCTCGGCGGCTCGCAGGCGCTCGGCGGCGTAGAGGCCGGCCTCGATCCGCTTGGCGAGCTCGACCTCCTGCTCCGCGTTGAGCAGCGGAACCTTGCCGATCTGCTTGAGGTAGGCGCGCACCGAGTCGGCGGAGGCGGTGAGCTCCGCGTCCCGGCGGGCCTGCTTGAGCGCCTCGGACTCCTCGTCGTCCCACTCGAAGTCGCCGTCGGTGGCCGAGCTGGCGGCGTCGGTGGCGGCGGCGGCGACCATGGCGGCCGGCTCCTCGATCACCACGTCCTCGACGGCGGCGGCGAGCTCCTCGGGGTCGATCTCCTCGCCCTCGGGGCCCTCGCCGGGCTTGGCGGCCTTGGCGGCGGTGGCCTTGCGGACCGGGGCGGCCTTGGCCGCCGCAGCGGTGGCCTTGCGGACCGGAGCGGCCTTGCCCTCGGCGGCCGGAGCGGCCTGCTTGGGCGCGGGCGCAGCCTTCTTGGCCGGCGCGGTCTTGGCGGTGGTGGCCCGCGACGCCGGGGTGGTGGCGCGAGCCGCCGCCACCTTCGGCCGGCGGGTGCTGGCCGATCCGTCGACCACGACGGTGACGCCGGCGTCCACCAGAGCCCGCAGGATCTTCTTGGCCTGCGCCGGGTTGACCGCTGCGGACTCGAGCGTGTGCGCGACCTGTGCCGAGGTGAGTTGCCCGCCAGCACCCTGAGCATGGGTGATCAAGGCCTCGGTGAGAGAGCGAACGTCGGCACCGTTCTGGTGGGCTTCTGTCACGAATGACCTTCCGGAGGCGATGAGATTGGGCACGGCCAGGTCCAGCGCAGCACGCGGGGGCGAGTGTCGCCGGAGTCGGTTTGGGGACCCCCGGGTCACGGACCGTCCCGGTGGTCGGTGTCCGTGAAGCGGGTGCAGGGGTGAATTGTAGCGCCGCTTACCGAGATCCTCCGCCCACAGCACGCCGCCGGGGCCCGACGACCTCGTCAGAGACGCCTGACGGGAGAATGCTATCGGCGGAAAGGACCCATACGTGAGCGAGATTCCGGTGGTATCGACACCCGATGAGTTGTTGGCCCTGGCGGTTCGAGTGGCCCGGGAGGCGGCCGTCACGGCCCGGCGGATGCGCGCCGCGGCGATCGGCGACGTCGAGACCAAGAGCACCGACACCGACGTCGTCACGGCGGCGGACAAGGCGGTCGAGCGGCAGGTCGTGGAGGCGCTGCTGGCCGAGCGGCCCGGCGACGGCGTGCTGGGCGAGGAGTACGGCGACTCCGCCGAGGTGGCGCCCGGCGCCGTCCGGTGGATCCTCGACCCGATCGACGGCACGGTGAACTACCTGTACGGACTGCCCCAGTACGCGGTCTCGCTGGCCGCCGAGTCCGACGGCGAGGTGGTGGCCGGGGTGGTCGTCAACGCGGCCACCGGCGACGAGTGGACGGCCACCCGGGGCGGCGGCGCGTGGCGGGACGGGCGGCGGCTCAGCGGCTCGGTGCGGACGACGCTGGACCAGTCCCTGGTCGGCACCGGGTTCGGCTACGACGCGCGGCGACGGGCCCATCAGGGCGCCGTACTGGCTGGTCTGATCACCCGAGTGCGTGACATTCGGCGATTCGGTGCGGCGGCGCTGGACCTCTGCATGGCCGCCGAGGGCCAGCTCGACGCGTACTTCGAGAAGGGTCTCAACGCGTGGGACCACGCGGCGGGCGGGCTGATCGCGGCCGAGGCCGGTCTCACCGTGGCCGGGCTGGCCGGCGCGCCGGCCGGCCGGACGATGCTGGTGGCCGCGCCGCCGGCGATCTTCCCGGCCCTGCACGACGCCCTGGTGGAGCTGGACGCGGCGGGTGGCCCGTGAAGGCCTATTCCGGGTCCTTGGTCGCCTCGGCCGGCTTGACGCAGGCGCCCGGTGGGAGGGTGGGCTCGCCCACCTCGACCAGCGACTGGTTGACCTCGGTCGTGGTGGCCAGCTGCTGGAACTGGTCGCCGATGACGATGTCGATGACGTCGCCCTTGCGCTTGGCGTTGTAGACCATCTTGGACTGGGCCAGGAAGTATGCCCTGATCAGCTGGGCCTTGCCGGCCGCGTCCGGGCCGAACCGGACCTCGGCGACCCCGGTGAACTTGGTCTTGCTCTTGCCCGGGTCCTGGACGGTGAAACGCCGGTTCTTGAACTCGGTGGTCACCTGGTCGGCCAGGCCCGCACGATTGGTCCCGTTGAACACCTTGACGGTGATCTCGGCCGGGTCGTCCGGGAGCCGCATGTCGGCCAAGGGGGCGCCGGCCGGGCAGTCGCTGCCGTTCGCGGTGTTCCGCTGCGTGTCCCGGAAGAGGGCGACGACGACGAACACTATTGCGGCCACGGCGAGCACGCCGACGACGACGAGCGCTCGGACGCGGGCAAAGCTCATGGGGCAGGCTCCAGGATCGGACGGTGGGCCCGGGTGAGGCGCCCGGACCTGTCGAGAGGTTAGCGTCTGTCCGCCAGGGGCGCGGAAACAGGGAATGCTTCCGGCGCGTTGACGATGATCCAGAGGCTGGTGCCCCTACTTTGATGTCGCCTCAGTCACATCGGGAACAATGTGCCGCCAGAGCGCGTACAAGCCTGCCGCGACAGGGGTAAGGTTCCGCGCCCGGAAGGCCGGTTTCTGGTGTCAGAAATCGTCCACCGAAACAGGGAACCGAAACCTTGTCATCGGCGTTACAAACGCCAAAGTGACACATCGATACAGGAGAGTGAAAACCGATGGCCACCGACTACGACGCCCCGCGTCGCGATGAGGTCGACCTCGGCGAGGACAGCCTCGAGGAGCTCAAGGCCCGTCGCGCCGACTCGCAGTCGGGCGCAGTGGACGTCGACGAGGTCGAGGTGGCGGAGAGCTTCGAGCTGCCCGGCGCCGACCTCGCTGACGAGGAACTCACCGTGAAGGTCCTGCCGATGCAGACCGACGAGTTCCGCTGCTCCCGCTGCTTCCTCGTGCACCACCGGAGCCAGCTGGCGACGGAGCGCAACGGGGAGCTGATCTGCCGCGAGTGCGCCTGACGCACTCGCGCGCAGGTCGCGTCACCACCCGGTCGCGGTCTCCGCGGTCGGGCCCACGGCGTTCTCGCCGCTGTTCGACACGGGGTTTGACCCTGGGTCGGAACCGGGCATGACAGGCCGGTGACGACCACGGGGAGGACGACGATGAGCCATCCGGATCGCGCGACCGAACCCGGCGCCGAGATCGAGCCCGTCGCGCCCCGTGCGCCGGAGGAGGTGGGCCGCACCGTCGCGGCCCTCACCGCCGACGATCTGGAGCAGGGCGGCCGGAGCCGGTTGCTCGGCCGGCTGGCCGGTCAACTGCGCGGGCGTGGGATCGGCCGGGTGTTCCGGCCGAGGGCGGCGCTGCGCTGGGTCACCGACACCGTCGCCGATCTGGCCCCGCACGTCCCGATCCGGGATCGGGAGACGCTGCGCCGGCACTTCCCCGGCATGGACGACGGGGAGCTGGCCGAGCGCCTGATCCGCAACGCCGCCCGGGCCACCGCCGGGGTGGGCGCTGCCGGGGGCGGCATCGCCTCGGTCGAGTGGGTCGCCGCCCCGACCCTGCTCTCCGTGCCGGTGCTGCTGGCCACCGAGACGGTCGCCGTGGTGGCGATCGAGATCAAGTTGATCGGGGAGCTCCACGAGCTGTACGGCCGGCCGATCGGCGGCGACGCCGGCGAGCGTGCTCTGCGCCTGATCGAGGCGTGGTCCGGGCAGCGCGGTGTCAACCCCAGGGTGCCCGGCGTCGGGGTCGCCACCGTGCTCAGCACGGCGTCCCGCAGCGAGTTGCAGAAATCGTTGATGAAGCGGTTCGGCCGCAACCTGACCACGCTGGGGCCGATGCTCACCGGCGCGGTGGTCGCGAGTTACCTGAACCGGCGGGCCACCCGGGCGGTCGGCGACAGGGTGCACGACGACCTGCGGAGGAAGGCCCTCAGGACGCCGCCCGCTCGGCCCGCGCTCGGCCGCTGACCTCGAGCAGGGCGGTGGCCAGCTCGACCGGGCGCCGGGTGCTCACCACCCAGAACGGGGTCGGGTCGGCCGGGTCGTCGAGCAGTACCTGCACCGCCGGGCCGATCCAGGCACGCTGCACCACGAAGGCCAGCGGGTGCGAGCCGACGCCCAGCGCCTCCCGCTTGCCGGCGGCGTCCAGCGCCACCACGCCGGAGATGAACTCGACCGGGAGCCGGGCGTCGTCCACCCGGAACTCCTCCGGCGTCACCTCGACGCGCAGCCGGTTCAGCGGGAGCAGCAGCAGGACACCGAGCGGGAGCAGCACCGCGAACGGCAGCCAGACGGGCAGGTCGGGCAGGCCCAGGACCAGTTCGACGGCGAGGATCGCGGCGGCGGCGAGACCGGCGGGCCAGGCCCACCACGGCAGGCTGAGGCGTTCCTGATGGGCCGCCACCGTGCGGACCGGGGACTCGGGTGTCACCCTCGAAGGGTACGGCGCGCCTCCGTGGCGGGGCGCGGCAGGATGGCAGGGTAAGTGCCGCCCGCAGTGCCTGTGCCAGTGAGGAACCCCGACGTGCCCGACGTGAACATCCAGGTCCTCCGGATCGACCCGGACCTGCCCGTACCGGCCTACGCCCACCCTGGGGACGCCGGCGCGGACCTGTTCGCGGCCGAGGAGGTGGAGCTCGTCCCGGGCGCCCGGGCGAAGGTGCGCACCGGGATCGCGATCGCCCTGCCGGACGGCTTCGTGGGCCTGGTGCACCCACGCTCCGGGCTCGCCGCGCGCCTGGGCGTGACGGTCCTCAACGCGCCCGGTACGGTCGACGCCGGCTACCGCGGCGAGATCCTGGTGAACCTGATCAACCATGATCGGCAGAACACCGTCAAGATCTCCCGGGGCGACCGGATCGCCCAGCTCGTCGTTCAGCGGGTGGAGCGGGCGGTGTTCCACGAGGTGGACACGCTCGACGACACGGCGCGGGGCGCGGGCGGGCACGGTTCGACCGGCGGCCACCAGGCCCTCTGAGCCCCGAAGAGAAGGAAAGGCTGGCAGTGATGTTCTCCCGTAAGCGTGGTGCCGCGAAGCACGTCCGGGCGGCCGACGCGCCGCCCTCCAAGGCGCTTGCCGACAGCCTCGCCTCCGACGGTGCGGCGCCGGCGCCCGAGTTCGGGCCGTGGGACGCCGCACACGCCCCGGCCGGGGTGCGGCGGCTCGATCTGGGCAGCCTCCAGATCCCCGCGCTCGACGGCGTCGAGGTCCGGGTGCAGGCGAACCCGGACGGCAGTGTGGAGCAGATCGTCCTGGTCGACGGCGAGAGCGCCCTGCAACTCGGGGTGTTCGCCGCGCCGCGTACCGAGGGCATCTGGGTCGACGTGCGTGAGGAGATCGCCCAGGCGATGGCCGCGGACGGGGTCGCCCCGCGCGAGGTCCAGGGACGGTACGGCGTGGAGCTGCTGGCCCGGGTGAACACCCCGGACGGCCCGGCGGACGTCCGGTTCGTCGGCGTGGACGGGCCCCGCTGGATGGTCCGGGCGCTGTTCCAGGGCGCGGCCGCCGCCTCGCCGGGGAGCGAGGGCGTGCTCGGCGAGGTGCTCTCCGGTCTGGTCGTGGTCCGGGACAACGAGCCCCGCCCGGTGCGTGAGCCGCTGCCGCTGCGCCTGCCGAAGGAGATGGCCGAGCAGGGCCAGGCCGCGGCCCAGCGGGCGGCGAACGGCAGTCAGCCGGAGTGACCTAGATCACCGGGGCGCTCCGGGCGTAGCGTGGACGTCCGGCACACGCGCACACTGCGTCGCGTCGACGAAGGGTGACGGCGAAGTCATGACGACCGAAGAGCGCACCGGACTACGCCGGTTCCTGGACCGGTTGACGGCGACCGATTCCGAGCTGGACGCGAGGGAGTTGCAGCGGGACAGCGCCAAGTGCGGCGCCGTCCCGGTGGACGGCTGCCGGCGCGGACAGGTCGTCTCGGTGTCGGGACGACTGCGGACGGTGGCGTACACTCCTCGCACCAACCTGCCGACGCTCGAGGCCGACCTCTACGACGGCAGTGACGTGGTCACGCTGGTCTTCCTGGGGCGCCGGTCCATCTCCGGCATCGAACCGGGGCGTCAGCTCACCGCGCGAGGCCGGATCGCGATCCGGGACGACCGCAAGGTGATCTACAACCCCTACTACGAGCTGGAGGCGCCCCGGTGACATCCGGAAGCGAGCCGCGCCACGCCGCGCACGAGTCGGTCGAGGAGCGGCTCTCCGAGATGTTCGACTCCGCCGAGGAGAAGATCGCCGAGGAGATCATCGCGGAGCACGACCTCCACGAGATGAAGCCGGCCGGGAAGCCCGGTGACGACGAGGAGCCGCTCCCGTCGATGAGCGAGCAGATCGCCGAGCAGCTCGGCGGTGTCCGCGGCCTCATCGAGTCGAGCGTTCCGGTGCTCGCCTTCGTCCTGCTCAACGTGCTGCTCGGCGAGTCCGTGGCGGGGCTGGAGAAACGGACCGCCCTGTTGTGGGCGATCATCGGCTCGGTCGGTTCGGCGCTGGCCATCGGCGCGGTGCGGCTGGCCCGCCGGCAGCCGGTCCGGCACGCGGTCAACGGCCTCTTCGGCATCGCGCTCGGCGCCTGGCTGGCCTGGCGCAGCGGCGACGCCAAGGACTTCTACCTGCCCGGCATCCTGCTGACCTTCGGTCAGGCGGCGGTGCTGCTGGTCTCGGTGACGGTCCGCAAACCCCTGATCGGGTACGCCTGGGGCATCATGGCCAACAAGGGCAAGCAGGACTGGTTCGACAACGGCCCGCTCTTCCGTACCTTCCAGTGGCTGACCGTGCTCTGGGCCGTCTCGCTCAGCACGCGCGCCGGCATCCAGGCGGTCCTCTACGCGATGGACAAGGCGAACGCGCTCGGCATCGTGCGCATCCTGGTGAGCTGGCCGATCTACGCCGCCACGTTCGCCTTCACCATCTGGGCCATCCACCGGGTGACGTCGGCGCAGCGCCGGGACACCGCCGTCGCCTAGTCGGAGCCGAGGACCACGGCGCGGACCTGGTCCTCCACCTCGGCGGTGCACACGAAGATCAGCTCGTCGCCGGCCTCCAGCGGATCGTCGGGGGTCGGCACCACCACCCGCTTGCCGCGCAGGATGGCGACCAGGGCGGCATCCCGCGGCATCGGCACCGAGCGGACCGGCTGGCCCTCGTAGGGCGCGTTCTTCGGCAGGGTGATCTCCACGAGGTTCGCCTCGCCCTGCCGGAAGGTCATCAGCCGGACCAGGTCGCCGACCGTCACCGCCTCCTCGACCAGGGCGGCCATCAGGCGGGGCTTGCTCACCGAGACGTCGACGCCCCACTGCTCGTTGAAGAGCCACTCGTTCTCCGCCCGGTTCACCCGGGCGACCACCCGGGGCACCGCGAACTCGGTCTTGGCCAGCAGCGACACCACCAGGTTGGCCTTGTCGTCGCCGGTGGCCGCGACCACCACGTCACAACCGGCCAGGTCGGCGTCCTCCAGGCTGCTCAGCTCGCAGGCGTCGGCGAGCACCCAGCGGGCCTCCGGCACCCGCTCCGGGCACAACTGCCGGGGCTGCCGCTCGATCAGCATGACCTCGTGACCGTTGCCGATCAGTTCCTGGGCGATGGACCGGCCCACGTTGCCGGCGCCGGCGATGGCGATCCGCACGATCAGTTCCCTTCCTTGTCGGCGCCCTGGGCGATGTCCAGCACCTGCTCCACGGTCTCGTCGGTGACGATCATGTAGACCTGGTCGCCGTCCTGGAGGACGGTGGACGGCACGGCGAGGGTGCCCACCCCGAAGCGGACCAGGTAGGCCACCCGGGCGCCGGTCCGGTCCTCCAGCGTCTTGACCGTGCGGCCGACCCAGTCCCGGTGCAACGGGGTCTCCACGATGCTGACCACGCTGGTCGGGTCGCGGAACACCTCGACCCGGTCCGAGGGCACCAGGAACCGGTACATCCGGTCGGCGGCCCACCGGATCGTCGCGATCGTCGGGATGCCCAGCCGCTCGTAGACCTGCGCGCGGCGGGAGTCGTAGATCCGGGCCACCACCCGGGAGACGCCGAACGTCTCGCGGGCCAGGCGGGCCGAGATGATGTTCGAGTTGTCGCCGCTGGAGACCGCCGCGAAGGCGTCCGCCCGCTCGATGCCGGCGGCGCGCAGCACGTCCCGGTCGAAGCCGATGCCGTTGACCGTGACGCCGCCGAAGTTGTCCCCGAGACGCCGGAACGCGTCGGCGTCCCGGTCGATCACCGCGACCTGGTGACCCTGAGCGTCGAGCTTCTGGGCCAGCGTCGAACCGAGCCGGCCACACCCCATGATCACCACGTGCACGGTCCGTGCCCTCCCGATTCAGTACCGATCAGTGTGAGCCTGCCATGCCGCTGTTGCGAGCGCTGTCCGGGGCGGACCACACGCCGAAAGGTCCGCCCGTACGCTTGGCACTCGTGGCAAGTACCACCTCCCTAGCCAAACGGCTGCTCCTGGGCCGGCCGTTCCGCTCGGACAAGCTCCAGCACACGCTGCTGCCCAAGCGGATCGCCCTGCCCGTCTTCGCGAGCGACGCGCTGTCCAGCGTGGCGTACGCGCCCGACGAGATCCTGCTGACGTTGTCGATCGCCGGCGCCGCGGCGTACGCCTTCTCTCCCTGGGTGACGCTGGCCGTCGCGGTGGTGATGGTGACGGTGGTCGCCAGCTACCGGCAGAACGTGCACGCCTACCCGTCCGGCGGCGGCGACTACGAGGTGGCCACGGTCAACCTCGGGCCGAAGGCCGGGCTCGGCGTCGCCAGCGCGCTGCTGGTCGACTACATCCTCACGGTCGCGGTGTCGATCTCCTCCGGGGTGAGCAACCTGGGTTCGGTGGTCCCCTGGGTCGCCACCCACAAGGTGCCCATCGCCATCCTCGCGATCGTCCTGCTCAGCGCGCTCAACCTGCGTGGCCTGCGGGAGTCCGGCGCGGCCTTCGCGGTTCCCACCTACCTGTTCATCGTGGTCATCGTCGGCATGATCCTCATCGGGGTGTTCCGGGTCTTCGTGCTCGGCGAGGACCTGCGGGCGCCCAGCGCGGGCCTGACGATCGACGCCGAGGAACACCATCTGACCCAGATGGCGTTCGCCTTCCTGCTGCTTCGGACGTTCTCCTCGGGCTGCGCCGCGCTCACCGGCGTGGAGGCGATCTCCAACGGGGTGCCCGCCTTCAAGAAGCCGAAGAGCAAGAACGCGGCGACCACCCTGATGCTGCTCGGCGGGCTCGCGATCGTCATGCTCTCGGGCATCATCCTGCTGGCCCAGCGCACGAAGTTGCAGTATGTGGAGGACCCGCTGCTGCAGATCGTGCCGAACGCCGCGTCCGAGGGCTACGTCCAGAAGACGGTCACCACCCAGCTCGCCGAGACCGTCTTCGGATCCGGTTCGTTCATGCTGTACCTGGTCGGCGCGGTCACCGCCCTGATCCTCTTCCTGGCCGCGAACACCGCCTTCAACGGCTTCCCGGTGCTCGGCTCGATCCTCGCCCAGGACCGCTACCTGCCCCGCCAGTTGCACACCCGCGGCGACCGGCTGGCCTTCAGCAACGGCATCCTCTTCCTGGCGGGCGCCGCCATGGTGCTGATCGTGGCCTTCGAGGCCGAGGTCACCAGGCTGATCCAGCTGTACATCGTGGGCGTGTTCGTGTCGTTCACGCTGTCCCAGGCCGGCATGATCCGGCACTGGAACCGGCACCTGCGGACCCAGCGTGACCCGATCCGGCGCCGGCAGATGATCCGGTCCCGGGCGATCAACACGTTCGGCATGATCCTCACCGGCGCCGTGCTCATCGTCGTCCTGATCACCAAGTTCCTGCTCGGGGCGTGGATCGCGATCGCCGCCATGATCGTGATCTACGGGCTGATGGTCGCCATCCACCGGCACTACACCCGGGTCGCCGAGGAGCTCAAACCCACCGACGAGCGGCCCGTGCTGCCGTCCCGCAACCACGCCATCGTGCTGGTCAGCAAGGTGCACCAGCCGACCCTGCGTGCGCTCGCCTACGCGCAGGCCACCCGGCCGGACACGCTCACCGCGGTCACCGTCAACGTCGACGACAACGACACCCGGGCCATCCAGGCCGAGTGGGAACGGCGGCAGTTGCCGGTCGCGCTCACGGTGGTCGACTCGCCGTACCGGGAGATCACCCGGCCGATCATCGACTTCGTGAAGAACACCCGGCGCGCGTCACCGCGCGACGTGGTCACCGTCTTCGTCCCGGAGTACGTGGTGGGCCGCTGGTGGGAGAACCTGCTGCACAACCAGAGCGCGCTGCGGATCAAGGGCCGGCTGCTGTTCGAGCCCGGCGTGATGGTCACCAGCGTGCCCTGGCAGCTGCAATCCAGCCAGGACCGGGACCTCGACCGGATGGACCGGGGCCTCACCCGGGCGCCGGCTCGTGGACCGCGTATCCACGACGAGGAAGACGAGGCGCCACGATGACCGGTGCGATCATCGACGACCTGGTCGAGGGGGACCGGGTCGAGGTCACCGTGGGCGCGCCCGCGCACGGCGGGCACTGTGTCGCCCGGCTCGGCGGCCCGCACGGACGGGTGATCTTCGTCCGGCACGCCCTGCCCGGCGAGCGGGTCACCGCCGAGATCACCGAGCTGCACCGCGGATACCTGCGAGCCGACGCCGTGGAGATCCACGAGCCGTCCCCGGACCGGGTCACCCCGCCGTGCCCCTACGCCCATCCGGGCGGGTGCGGCGGCTGCGACCTCCAGCACGCCTCCGGCGAGGCCCAGCTGCGGTGGAAGGCCGAGGTGGTCCGGGAACAGCTGGTCCGTCTGGCCGGTCTCGACCCCGAGGGCATTTTCGTACGGGTGGAGCCGCTGCCCGCCAAGGATCCGCTGCTCGGATGGCGGACCCGGGTGCGGTACGCGGTCGACGCGGCCGGGCGCCCCGGGCTGTTGCAGCACCGGTCGCACCAGGTGGTGCCGATCGACCGCTGCCGGATCGCCCATCCGGCCATCCAGGACCTGGACGTGCTCGCCGGGGACTGGCCCGACGTCGACGCGGTGCAGGCCGTCGCCTCCACCGGCGGGGACGTCGCGGTGCTGGGCCGCCCGTCCGGCACGGCCGGCCCGGCCCACGGCGACGACCTCGGGGAGGCGCCGGAGGGCGGCTCGCTGATCCGGCTCTCCGGACCGGCCGAGGTCACCGAGCAGGCGGCCGGACGGGCCTGGCGGATCCCGCCGCAGGGCTTCTGGCAGGTTCACCCGCAGGCCGCGGACACCCTGGTCACGGCGGTCCTGGAGATGCTGCGGCCGGCCGCCGGCGAGACCACCTGGGATCTGTACGGGGGCGCCGGCCTGTTCGCCGCCGCGATCGCCGGGCGGACCGGGGCCCGGGTGACCGTCGTCGAGTCGTCCCCGGCCGGGGTGGCCGCCGCCCGCGCCAACCTGGCCGACCTGCCCCACCTGGACATCGTCGAGGCCCGCGTGGAGGTGGCGCTGTCCCGGCGCCGCGTCGCCGGCCCGGTCGACCTGGTCGTCCTCGACCCGCCCCGGGCCGGCGCCGGCGCCCGGGTGGTCCGGGCCGTCGCGGCGGCCCGTCCGCGGGCCGTCGCCTACGTGGCCTGCGACCCGGCCGCCCTGGCCCGTGACCTGAAGACGTTCCGTGCCGAGGGCTGGCACGTCAAGGAAGTCCGTGCCTTCGACTGCTTCCCGATGACCCAGCACGTCGAGTGCGTGGCCCACCTGACCCCCGCCTGACCCACACCACACCACACCACCACGAAAGCACCCACACTCACGCAAAACGCCGCCGGTGTCGAGGCAAGCGATTTGCCGACGCAGCGGGGTGTGCTGTGGCGGGAAATCGCCTGCCTCGACACCGGTTACAAGGCGTTTTGCCGCGGAGCGAAGCGGAGCAATTAGGCCCAGCGTTTTGCCGCGGAGCGAAGCGGAGCAATCAGGCTCAGCCCGGCGGGCGCGGCAAAGGCGTGCCCCGGCAGCTGGATCGCGTGGAGCCGGCGGGACGGGGTGGATTTGGCGGGTGCGGCCCACCCCGTACCGATGAAGGGCTTTAGGGGTTTGCTCGTTCGGCGGCCGTTACCGCGTTGCGGAAGAGCATCGCGACGGTGGTCGGGCCGACGCCGCCGACACGGGGGGTGATGGCGCCGGCCACCTCGGCGCAGGACTCCTCGACGTCCGGGAGGAGGCGGCGGCCCTCGTAGCGGACGCCGGCGCCGATGACGACCGCGCCCGGCTTGACGTGTTCGGGCTTGACGATGCCGGGGACGCCGGCCGCGGCGATCAGGACGTCGGCCCGCTGGGTGTAGCGGGGCCAGTCCTTGACGCCGGTGTGCACCACGGTGACGGCGGCGTTGGCGGTCGGGCGTTTCTGCGCCAGCAGCATGGCGAGCGGGCGGCCCAGGGTGGCGCCGCGGCCCAGGATGACCACCTCGCGGCCGGAGATCTCGATGCCGTGGAAGGCGAGCAGCGCCTCGATGCCGGCCGGGGTGCAGGGGAGCGGGCCGGGCAGGCCGACGGCGAGCCGGCCCATGTTGAGCGGGTGCATGCCGTCGACGTCCTTGTCGGGGTCGAGGGTCTGCAGGGCCGCGTCGTAGTCCAGGTGGGCCGGGATCGGGTACTGGATGAGGACGCCGTGCACGTTCTTGTCGTCGTTGAAGTCGGCGATCACCTTGAGCAGGTCGGCCTGGGTGACGTCACCGCTCAGGTGCTGGTGCGGGGAGGAGAAGCCGAGTTCGGCGGCCTGCTTCTGCTTGATCCGGATGTAGCCGGCGCTGGCGTCGTCGTCACCGACCAGGATGGTGGCGAGGCTGGGCTGGATGCCGCGCTCCTGGAGACGTGCGACACGTTCGCGGACGTCGTCGAGGACCGATTCGGCGACCGGGGCGCCGGGCAGAAGACGTGCGGTGGACATGTGGACTCCTCGTGCGGGGAGCCCAGGCGGTCGACTCCTCGTGACGAGCTCCCCGATGGTTCGACCATCCCCGTGCCGCCAGTCGCTGTGTGCTCCCAGAATGCCCGAAGGTCGTGCCGGAGAACCAGCCGGGGGTTCGATTCGCGCCGGTCGGGGGAGGTCCCAATTGTGTGGAGGATTGGTGACGGTCCGTTCGCTCAAGTCGCGGCGCGGCGGGGCACCGATAGACTCTGCCCTCATGAGTGACTCCCCCTCGACCCCGGCCGGCCTGCTGAGCAGCATCACCGAACCCGGTGATCTCAAGCGACTGACCGCTGAGCAGTTGACCCTGCTCGCGGCCGAGATTCGTGACTTCCTGGTGGCCAAGGTCTCGCGCACCGGCGGTCATCTGGGTCCGAACCTGGGCGTGGTCGAGATGACCCTGGCGATGCACCGCGTCTTCGACTCCCCGCGCGACAAGATCCTCTTCGACACCGGCCATCAGGCGTATGTTCACAAGATCGTGACCGGCCGGCAGGACGGCTTCGACCTGCTCCGCCAGCGCGGTGGCCTGACCGGCTACCCGAGCCAGGCGGAGAGCGAGCACGACCTGATCGAGAATTCGCACGCCTCCACCGCCCTGTCGTACGCGGACGGCCTGGCCAAGGCGTTCACCCTGCGTGGCGAGGACCGGCACGTGGTGGCGGTCGTCGGTGACGGCGCGCTGACCGGCGGCATGTGCTGGGAGGCGCTGAACAACATCGCGGCCACCCGCAACCGCCTGGTGATCGTGGTCAACGACAACGGCCGCTCCTACGCGCCGACCATCGGCGGTCTCGCCGACCACCTGTCCACGCTGCGCCTCAACCCGGGCTACGAGAAGGTGCTCGACCTGGTCAAGGACGCGCTGGGCCAGACCCCGGTGGTGGGCAAGCCGGTCTTCGAGGTGCTGCACGCGGTCAAGAAGGGCATCAAGGACGCGATCAGCCCGCAGCCGATGTTCGAGGACCTGGGCCTGAAGTACATCGGCCCGGTCGACGGCCATGACCAGCAGGCCATGGAGTCGGCGCTGCGCCGGGCCAAGGGCTTCAACGCCCCGGTCATCGTGCACGCGGTCACGAAGAAGGGCTACGGCTACCTCCCCGCCGAGCAGGACGAGGCGGACTGCCTGCACGGCCCGGGCAGCGCGTTCGACGTGGAGACCGGCAAGCTGCTGGCCGCGCCGACGCTCAAGTGGACCAAGGTGTTCTCCGAGGAACTGGTCCGGATCGCCGACGAGCGCCCGGACATCGTGGGCATCACCGCGGCGATGGCCGAGCCGACCGGCATCGCGGCGCTGGCGAAGAAGTACCCGGAGCGGACGTACGACGTGGGCATCGCCGAGCAGCACGCGGCGACCTCCGCGGCCGGCCTGGCGATGGGCGGGCTGCACCCGGTGGTGGCGGTCTACGCGACGTTCCTGAACCGGGCCTTCGACCAGGTCCTGCTGGACGTGGCGATGCACCGCCTGCCGGTGACCTTCGTGCTGGACCGGGCCGGGATCACCGGGCCGGACGGGCCGAGCCACTACGGCATGTGGGACATGAGCGTCTTCGGCGTGGTCCCGGGGCTGCGGATCGCCGCCCCGCGGGACGCCGCCACCCTGCGCGAGGAGCTGCGCGAGGCGGTCGCGGTCGACGACGGGCCGACCATCGTGCGGTTCCCGACCGGCTCGGTCGCCCCGGACACCCCGGCGCTGCGCCGGGTGGGTCAGGTCGACGTGCTGCGTGAAAGCGACCGCCAGGACGTGCTGCTCGTGGCGGTGGGTTCGTTCGTGGGCCTGGCGCTGGACACCGCGGAGCGGCTCACCGAGCAGGGGTACGGCGTCACCGTCGTCGACCCGCGCTGGGTCCGCCCGGTGCCGATCGAACTGACCGGTCTGGCCGCCCAGCACCGCGCCGTGGTCACCCTGGAGGACGGGATCCGTACCGGTGGTGTGGGCGACGCGGTGGCCAGCGCGCTGCGGGACGCCGGTGTGGCCACCCCGCTGCGGGACTTCGGTGTGCCGGCCGGGTTCCACCCGCACGGCACCCGCGCCGAGATCCTGACCGCCCTGGGCCTGACCGCGCAGGACATCGCGCGGGACGTGACCGAGTGGGCGTCGAGCCTTGAGGCGAGCATTCCCGTTACATAATTGTTACCTTTGATGGATGAGCGCCTCCAGTGGGCCGGTCGTCATCGATCTGGGGCTGGAACGGGGTGAGCCGGAGACGTACCACCGGCCGGAGCGGCGGACCACGCCGCTCTGGCTCGGTCCGGCCCTCCTCGCCGTCCTACTGCTCTTCTCGGTCGCGGCCGCGGCGCCGCCGCCCGGCCCGCCGCTGTCCGAGCTGCTCCGGCTCGACATCAGCCCCGGCGACCCGGACACCCTGACCAGCGACGGTCGCCTGGTCATCCAGCGGGCCGGCGAGCTGAGCTCCTACGACCTGGAGACCGGCGAACAGCAGTGGCGGGTCGCGCAGGACATCCCGGTCTACCGGTTGCGCACCGGCGGCGGCCAGGTCCTGCTGCGCCCCTGGGCGCCGGGCCGGGGCGAACCCGGGACCACCGCGGTGTCCCTGCGGACCGGCGCCCGCACCTGGCACAACGAGCGCAACGTGATCACCTTCCCGGGCGACGACCTGATGCTCGCGGTCGAGGGCGTGCGCAGCCTGTCCGGCAACGGCCGCCGGGTGGAGAAGTGGATCGAGATGCTCGATCCGGCCGGCGGGGGCGCACGCTGGCGGCTCTGGGTGCCGTCCACCGCCGTGCTGCTCGCCGTGCCCG
Source organism: Actinoplanes lobatus (assembly GCF_014205215.1). Classification (NCBI taxonomy): domain Bacteria; kingdom Bacillati; phylum Actinomycetota; class Actinomycetes; order Micromonosporales; family Micromonosporaceae; genus Actinoplanes; species Actinoplanes lobatus. The sequence goes on along the minus strand of NZ_JACHNC010000001.1, from coordinate 794,306 downwards.
GCCCGCCCGGTGGACCCGGCCGGCTGCTGCTCGTCCGGGACGACCTGACGGCCCACGTGTACGAGGCGGCGACCGGCGCCCCGGTGGCCGTGCACCGGATGCCGCCCGCCAACTACGACCCGGAGAACCCGGTGGTCGCCGGTGGCCTGGTGCTGCTGCGGCATCCCGGGCCGTCCGGGATCGAGATCTCCGCCTACGACCCGCTGACCCTGCGGCCGATGTGGACCCAGCCGGCCACCGGCACCCGGGAGATCCAGGCGTGCGGGCCGCTGGCCTGCCTCATCGGGCTGGACGGGGTGCGGGCCATCGACCCGGCCACCGGCGACCAGCGCTGGCACCGGCCGGGCTGGCGATCCGTCGCGGAGTCCGGCGCCGGGCTGATCGCGTACGCCGACGGCCCCGAGTACCCGGCCGGGGTGGTCGACGCCCGGACCGGGCGGATGCTGGTCGACCTGAGCGGGTGGCGGCCGGTCGGCGGGGCGGCCGCCGGCGGGGAGCTGCTCGTGACCCGGGAGATCGGGCCGGGCCCGCGTACGATGGTCGCCGTCGCGGCCCCGGGCCTGCCCCATCCGCGCCTGCTCGCCGAGCTGCCCACCGGCACCGGGGAGTGTCAGACCGCCCCGGAGCGGCTGATCTGCCGGTCGGTGTACGGGGAGTTGGTCGTCTGGGCGTACCGGCCTCTGACGGCGTGAGCGAGGAGGGCGCGGCGTGACGTTGATCGAGCTGGACCGGGACGCCCCGCTCGATCCGGAACCGCCCCGCCGTACCCCGCCGCCCTGGCGCTACCGGCATCTCGGCCTGGCCCTGTCCGCCGTCCTGGCGGTGACCCTGGGCGGCGCGGCCCTCCCGGGCGGCACGTTCTGGCGCCATCTGGGCCTGATCCCGGCCTCGGCCGGCACCGACGCGCCGATCCAGCTGGCCGGCGGGCGGCTCTTCACGGTCGTCTCCTCCGGTCCGGAGCGGACGCTGACCGCCTGGGCCCTGAAGCCGGAGCCGTACCGGATGTGGAGCGCCGCACTGCCGGTCAGCGCCGACCACGACCCGGCCAGCGGCATCTTCGGGCCGGTCTCGGTACGGGCGGCCGGCGGGGTGCTGCTGGTCACCGACGGGCCGGGCCCGACCACGGCCATGGACCCGGAGAACGGGCGGGCCCTCTGGACCTCGGCGGCCCGGGTCACCACGGCCGGCGACACCGCGTTCACGGTGGACCGGATCTTCCGGCCCGGCACGCTCTACGACCAGGAGTCCGGCGACCCGGGCATGCTCTACTTCTCGGCCGACGGGCAGCCGCACACCGAGCCGCCGGAGCGCACCGAGGTGCGTGGCCTGGACCTCGGCACCGGGGAGACGCTGTGGACCGCGTCGTCGCCCGGCTCGGTCACCGCCGACCCGGTCGCCGGTTCGCCGCGGGCCGTCCTCGTCACCGCCTCCGAGCGGCTCACCCTGCTGGACGCGGCGACCGGCCGGGTGCTGCGCGAGAAGCCGTTGCGGCAGGTCGACGGCGCCGGGCCGAGCACCGCGTCGGTGCTCGGCGACCTGGCCCTGGTCGGCTACCAGGGCGCGAACGTGCAACTGGGCTACGACGCCCGCACGCTGGAGCGCCGCTGGAAGCGCCTGATCACCGACGATCCCGCGCCGGCCGACTGCACCGGGCTGCTCTGCTCCCGGGACAAGGCCGAGGTGTCGGTGGTCGATCCGGTCAGCGGAGAGCCGAAGTGGTTCGTCCCGGCCGAGATGAGCCTCAGCGCGCGGGCCGGGTACGTGCTGCTGGCCAGAGCGGAGACGGGTGCGCCGTGGCACCTGATCGACCCGGTCACCGCGGCGCCTCTGGTGAACCTGAAGGGCTGGACCGCGCCGGTGGACGGGACCTCCGACCGGGTGCTGCTGCTGCGCCGCCACGAGCGTGACGGCGGCCAGACCTTCGGGGCGGTGCTGGCCGGGGAGCCCGAGGTGAAGGTGCTCGGCCTGGCGGACGTGCACGGCGGGGACTGCGGTGGCGACGATCGATACGTAGTCTGTCGGGATACCGGGGGCCTGCGGGTCTGGGCGTACCGGACCTGACCGTTCGCCGGACCAGGGGACACCGCGTGATCGACCTCGGCGAGGTGCCGGCCGGTGCGCCGGACGAGACCGTGCTGCCGCGCGCGCCTCTGCCGTACCGATGGATTCTGGGTCCGCTCGCGGCGATCCTGCTGGCCGCGCTCGGTGGAGCGGTGCCACCCGCGGCGCCCCCGCCGCCACCCCAGGTCATCCCGCTCACCCTGCGTCACGCGATCCGGGTGGACGGCGACCGGCTCTACCTGATCGGGCCCGGCGAGCCGATCGGCAGCGAGGTGCGGACCCACACCATCCGCGCCTTCGCGCTGCCCGGCATGACCCTGTCCGGCACCTGGACGGCCCCGATCGCGGGGGACGTCCGCTCGCTCACCGACGCCGGCGACGGCATCCTGCTCATCTCCTCCAACACGCAGGACGGGGCAGGGGCGAGCGGGTTGATCGCCGTACGGGCCGGGTCGGCGGAGCCGCTCTGGCAGCGGGCGGCCGTCATGCTCGGCCTCTCCGGCGACCGGAGCACGGCCCTGGTCCACGACGACACCATCGACCCCGGCCTGGCGTCCTGGCACGGGCTGGATCCGCGGACCGGGAAACCGCGCTGGACGATGTCGCCGCCGCCACCGCCGGGCACGTGGGCGCTGCGGACCGGCTACTTCTACACCGTGTTCCCCGGTCTGATCCACACCTTGTGGCCGGACGGGCGGCTGGAGGCGCGGGAGACGCGTACCGGCGGGATCACCGCGTCCACCCGCACACCGCTGCCGGTGGACCGGGACACCGTGTTCCGGGTGGCGGGCGGCCTCCTCATCGTCACGCGCGGCGGCGACTCGATCGCCTACGACGACACCACCCTGGCCGAGCGCTGGCGGGCCGGGTCGCTGGTCGGCCCGGACGGGTACCTGCTGGACTGCCGTCCGGTGATCTGCGCCGTGCAGGGCGAGGACGGTCTCGCCGGCATCGACCCGGCCACCGGGCGTCAGGTGTGGCGGCGGGACGGCTGGGACAGCCACGAGCCGCTCGGCGACCACGTGATGCTGGGCGCGGCGAGCCGGGGGGATCCGGACCTGTCGGTGCTCGACTCGCGTACCGGCCGGATCACCGCCCGGGTGGGCGCCTGGATCAACGGTGGTCCCGGTCCGCGGCCCGGCACGGCCTACGTCCACCGCATCCTCTCGATCGACAACACCATGCGGTACGGGGTGCTCGATCTGACCACCGGGAAGGTCCGCCTGCTCGGTGGGGCGGCGTGGATCGCCGGTGGCTGCCGGTTCGGTTCGGGGGCGCTGATCTGCCGCCGGCTGGATGCGTCGGCCGCGGTCTGGCGCCTCTGACGCCGCTGGCCGCGGCTGGGTAGCCTGCACGTACGGCCGGGGTGTTTCGGGAGGTCTGCGGTGCGTGTGCTGGTGGTGGAGGACGAGCGGGACATGGCCGACGCGATCGTGCGGGGCCTGCGCCGCAAGGGGATGGCGGTGGACGTCGCCTACGACGGTCTCCAAGGTCACGAGATGGCCTACGTGACGCGGTATGACGTGGTCGTCCTCGACCGCGACCTGCCCGGCATGCACGGCGACGAGATCTGCGCGGCCCTGGTCGAGTCGGGCACGCTGACCCGGGTGCTGATGCTGACCGCCAGCTCGTCGGTGGACGACAAGGTAGAGGGCCTGGAGCTGGGCGCCGACGACTACCTGGCCAAGCCGTTCGACTTCAAGGAGCTGGTGGCCCGGGTGCAGGCGCTCGGCCGGCGGGCCACCCCGGTGGCGCCCCCGGTGCTCACCGCCGGCAATCTGGTGCTGGACCAGTCCCGTCGGGTGGTGACCCGGAGCGGGGCGCCGCTGGAGCTCACCAACAAGGAGTTCTGCGTCCTCGAGGAACTGCTCAAGGCCAAGGGCGGGGTGGTCTCCAGCGAGGAGCTGCTGGACCGGGTGTGGGACGCCAACACCGACCCCTTCACCACGACCGTACGTGTGACGATCAACACCCTGCGGAAGAAGCTGGGTGATCCGCCGCTGGTCGAGACCGTGGTGGGCGCCGGTTACCGGATCGCCGAACCGGTCGTGGCCTCGTGACCGTCTACCCCGGCGACCGCGGCCGGATGCGCCCCACCCTGCGGCTGCGCCTCACCCTGCTCAACGGCCTCCTGCTGGTCGGCGCCGGGGTGATCCTGGTGCTGCTGGCCTGGCTGATGGTCAGCGAGTCGCTGCACCCGGTCGAGGAGCTGCGGGCCGGCTCCACGGTGACCCTGCGCGACGGGCGCACCCAGGAGGCGCTCGCCTGGCAGACCGAGATGGTCGCGCAGGCCTCCCGCGAGGTGCTGATCAAGGGCTTCAGCGCGCTGATCGCGGTCGGGCTCATCGGAGTCGCCCTGGCCTACCTGATGGCCGGACGGGCGCTGCGCCCGCTGCACTACGTGACCCAGACCGCGCAGCGGCTCGGCGAGGAGACGCTGGACCAGCGGATCCGCTACTCCGGCGCGGACGACGAGGTGGCCGAGCTGGCCCGGACCTTCGACGCCATGCTGGACAGGCTGACCGCCGCGTTCGAGTCGCAGAAGCGGTTCGTGGCGAACGCGTCGCACGAACTGCGGACCCCGCTCGCGGTGATGCGGACCGAGATCGACGTGACGCTCAGTGACGACGAGGCCGACGTGGCGGAGTACCGGCGGATGGCCAAGGTGGTCCGCAACGCCTCGGAGCGGGCCAACGGGCTGGTCGACGCGCTGCTGGTGCTGGCCCGGTCGGAGGCGCAGTCCGGCCGCCGGCTGGTCCGCAAGGTGCCGGCCGACCTGGCGATCAGCGTCCACAACGCGCTGTCCGCGGTGAAGGCCGAGGCCGAGCGCCTCAAGCTCGATGTCAGCACGGAACTGGCGCCGGCCCCGGTGGTCGGCGACCCGAGCCTGCTGGACCGGCTGGCCGGCAACCTGATCGAGAACGCGATCCGCTACAACCACCTGCTCGGGCAGTTGTGGCTGCGGACCGAGTCGGTGGGCGGCCAGGCCCGGCTGGTGGTCGGCAACACCGGCTACGAGGTGGAACCGGGCGATGTGCCGGGCCTGTTCGAGCCGTTCCAGCGGGGCGGCTGGGAACGTACCGGCTCCCGCGGGTCGGGGCTGGGCCTCTCCATCGTGCGGGCGGTCTGCGACGCGCACGGCGGCACCGTGTCGGCGGTGGCCCTGGAGGGCGGCGGGCTGGAGGTCACGGTCGCGCTGCCGGCCGCCGACACCACTCCCGTGGTGGCGGCCACCGCCAGCGTCCCCCGCGCCAGCTGATTCGGAGTCCTTCAAAGGGGCCCAGCAGCGCCGATGGGAAGTGCCGTCCCCGGGTTGTGACCTTTTCCCGGTAGGCCTGGCAGCTACTAGTTACTGGCGAGTAGCATTGCCGACACATTTGGGTTCACGCCCGCAAGGAGGCTTGCTGTGCCCCGTGAAGTACGCGAGGTCGTCTTCGTCGACGGCGTCCGCACCCCGTTCGGCAAGGCGGGCGGCATGTACGCCGAGACCCGCGCCGACGACCTGGTGATCCGCTGCATGCGAGAGCTGCTGAAGCGCAACCCCAACCTCCCGCCGGAGAAGGTGGAGGAGGTCGCGATCGCGGCCACCACCCAGATCGGCGACCAGGGCCTGACGCTCGGCCGGACCGCCGCGCTGCTCTCCGGCCTGCCGAAGACCACCCCCGGCTACTCCGTCGACCGGATGTGCGCGGGCGCCATGACCGCGGTGACCAATGTCGCCGGCGGGATCGCGATGGGCGCGTACGACATCGCCATCGCCGGCGGCGTCGAGCACATGGGCCGCCACCCGATGGGCGAGGGCGTCGACCCCAACCCGCGGATCCTGGCCGAGAAGCTGGTCGACCCGTCCGCGCTCGTGATGGGCTCGACGGCGGAGAACCTGCACGACCGCCTGCCGCACATCACGAAGGAGCGGGCCGACAAGTACGGCCTCAACTCCCAGATCAAGACCGCCAAGGCGTACGCCGATGGCAAGATCCAGCCGGACCTGGTGCCGGTCGCCATCCGCTCCGCCGAGCTGGGCTGGGGCCTGGCCACCGTCGACGAGGCCCCGCGCCAGACGTCGCTGGAGAAGCTGGGCACCCTGAAGACCCCGTTCCGTCCGCACGGCCGGGTCACCGCCGGTAACGCGGCCGGTCTCAACGACGGTGCGACCGCGGCCATCCTGGCCGACGAGGCGACCGCCCGCGAGCTGGGCCTGCCGATCGCCATGCGGATGGTGTCCTACGCGTTCGTCGGCGTCGAGCCGGAGATCATGGGCTACGGCCCGGTCCCGGCGACCGAGAAGGCCCTGAAGAAGGCCGGCCTGACGATCGACGACATCGGCCTGTTCGAGCTGAACGAGGCGTTCGCCGTGCAGGTGCTCGCCTTCCTCGACCACTACGGCATCGCCGACGACGACCCGCGGGTCAACCCGTGGGGCGGCGCGATCGCGATCGGTCACCCGCTGGCGTCCTCGGCCATCCGCCTGATGACCCAGCTCGCCCGGCAGTTCGCCGAGCGCCCCGACGTCCGCTACGGGATCAACGCGATGTGCATCGGCATCGGCATGGGCGGCACCGTTATCTGGGAGAACCCGTACTGGGAAGGCGCGGCCAAGTGATCGAGAACCCGAACGAGGTAGTCACCAAGGCGATCCTCCGTCTGGTCCCGGTACCGGGGCTGGCGAAGCCCGCGGCCCTGATCACGCTGGACAACGGCTTCGACTACAAGAAGCCGAACAGCTTCGGGCCGGGCGGTCTGCGGTCGCTGGACGAGGCGATCACCGCGGCCACCGAGGCGGACCCGTCGTTCATCGCGCTGACCGGTAAGCCGTTCATCTTCTGCGTCGGCGCCGACATCACCGGCATGCCGCTGATCAACTCGCGCGAGCAGGCCCTCGCGCTGGGCGAGCTGGGCCACCAGGTGTTCGCCCGGCTTCGTTCCTCCGCCATCCCGACGTTCGCGTTCGTGAACGGCGCGGCCATGGGCGGCGGCCTCGAGGTGGCGCTGCACTGCCACTACCGGACCGTCTCCACCGGCGCGGCGGCGCTCGCCCTGCCCGAGGTCGCGATCGGCCTGATCCCCGGCTGGGGCGGCTCGCAGATCCTGCCGAACCTGATCGGCATCATCAACGCGGCCACGGTCATCCTCCAGAACCCGCTGACCCAGAAGACGCTGCGCCCGAAGCAGGCCAAGGAGATGGGTGTCGCGGACGCCCTCTTCGAGGCGGCCGACTTCCTGGAGGACTCGCTGGCCTGGGCGGCCGGCGTGGTCAAGGGCGAGGTCACCGTCGAGCGCCCGGAGATCGAGCGCAAGGACTGGGACGGCGTCCTGGAGTTCGTCAAGGCGATGCTGGACGAGAAGCTGCACGGCGCCGTCCCGTCCGCCAACAAGGCCGTCGAGCTGCTGGCCCTGGCCAAGGACGCGTCCTTCGAGGACGGCACCGCGGCCGAGACCGAGGCCCTCGCCGACCTGATCATGGGCGACGAGGCGCGTGCCAGCCTGTACTCGTTCGACCTGGTCCAGCGCCGGGCCAAGCGCCCGGTCGGGGTGCCGGACAAGTCGCTGGCCCGCAAGGTCACCAAGGTCGGCATCATCGGCGCCGGCCTGATGGCCTCGCAGCTGGCCCTGCTGTTCCTGCGCCGCCTCCAGGTCCCGGTGGTCCTCACCGACCTGGACCAGGAGCGGGTCGACAAGGGCGTCGCCTACGTGACCGGCGAGATCGACAAGCTGGTCGCCAAGAAGCGGATGGACGAGGGCACCGCGGCCAAGCTGCGCCTGCTGATCAGCGGCTCGGTGGACAAGTCCGTCTTCGCCGACGCCGACTTCGTGATCGAGGCGGTCTTCGAGAACCTCGACCTGAAGAAGCAGATCTGGGCCGAGCTCGAGAAGATCGTCAAGCCCGAGGCGATCCTCGCGACCAACACCAGCTCGCTGTCGATCACCGAGATGGCGGCCGACCTTGAGCACCCGGAGCGGGTCGTCGGCTTCCACTTCTTCAACCCGGTCGCCGTCCTGCCGCTGCTGGAGATCATCCGCGGCGAGAAGACCGACGACGCCACGCTGTCCACCGCCTTCGAGGTCGGCAAGCAGCTGAGGAAGTCCTCGGTGCTGGTCAAGGACGCCCCGGCGTTCGTGGTCAACCGCCTGCTCACCCGGGTGACCAGCGAGATCTTCCAGGCCGTCGACGCCGGCACCCCGCTGGACGTGGTGAACGTGGCGATGGACCCGCTGGGCCTGCCGATGCGCCCGATCGCGCTGCTCCAGCTGGTCGGCCCCGCGGTGGCGTACCACGTGGGCGAGACCCTGCACGCCGCCTTCCCGGACCGCTACGTCGACTCGCCGAACCTCAAGCGGATCGTCGACTCGCGTCTCCCGGTGATGGTGGACAAGGAGATCAACCCCGAGGTCGTGGCGCTGCTGCAGGTCGGCGACGCCCCGCTCACCGCCGACGAGGTCCGGCAGAAGGCGCTCGACGGCCTGGCCGAGGAGATCCGCCTCATGCTGGACGAGGGCGTGGTCGCCGAGGCGCAGGACATCGACCTGTGCATGATCCTTGGCGCCGGATACCCGTTCCACCTGGGTGGCGTCACGCCGTACCTGGACCGCAGCGGCACCGCGGAGCGGGTCACCGGCAAGCGTTTCCTGCCGGACGGTGTGGCCAACCGCCGCGCCTGACCGGTTGACCCCTTCGGAGGCCCCCGCACTCTCAGTGCGGGGGCCTTCGGCGTACGGGTGTGACTACTCACGACATGAACGGTCCGTTCGCGCTCCCCGGCGTAGATAAGATCCACCGACCTTCACCAGTCATGGAGCGTTGATGACATACCCTCCGCCGCCCGGCCAGCCGGAGTACCCGCCCACGCAGCAGTACCCGCCCTCCGGGTACAGCGCGCCGCAGCCCGGGTACGGCCCCTATGGTCCGCCGCAACCCGGCTACGGGCCCCCGCAGCCGGGCTACGCCGGTTTCCCGCCGCCGCTTCCGCCGGAGAAGCCCAAGTCCCGGACCGTACCGATCGTCCTGCTCTCGGTGGCGATCGCGCTGGTGCTCTGCGTCGGCGGCGCCGCCACGCTCGTGCTGATCGGCAAGAACGCGGTCGACGACGCCGAGGCCGCGGCCGCCAGGATCGCCATCACGCAGCCGCAGACGCTGGGTGGCCTGCCCCTCGTCGACGACCCGCAGTTCGCGGCCATCACCGAGGAGATGGAGAGCAGCCTGGCCGCCTACCCGGGCGCGTCCAGCTCGTTCGGCGCCATCTACGGCTCGCCCGCCGAGCAGAACATGATCGCCGCCCTGGCCACCAAGGCCACCATCGCCGACCCGGAGAAGGAGCTCACCGAGTCGTTCCGGGTCTTCGGCCAGTCCGCCGAGGTGTCCGGCCTGTCCGACGCCTCCACCGGCGACCTGGGCGGTGTCGCCCGGTGCGGCACCAGCAGCACCTCCGGCGTCGACCTGGCGATCTGCGGCTGGGCCGACGAGGGCAGCGTCGGCATGATCATGTGGTTCTTCAAGACCGCCGCCGACGTGCGTGCGGACTTCCCGGCGCTGCGCGCCGAGATCGAGACCAAGAGCTGAGAGTGAGCGGCCGGCGTGGGGATCCGCGCCGGCCTTCCACACCTACCGTTCAGAGGGCTTCGGGGAGGACCTCGGCCAGGTCGTCGGCGAGCAGGACCACCTGCCAGTTGCGGGCGCCGAAACCGAGCAGCGTGTCGCCCACCGTGCGGGACGTGATCTCGTCCGGCGGGGACCAGGCCAGCCGGCGGACGAAGTCCGGGCTGACCAGGTTCTCCGGTGGGAGGTTGTGTTGTTCGGCGGTACCCACCACGATCTGCCGGCACCGGGCCAGCCGGGCCGCCGCGATCGGGTCGCGCTCGGCCCAGCGGTGCGGCGGGGGCGGCCCGTCCACCGGCTGGTTCACCGGCAGCGCGTCGTCCGGCAGGGCACGCGCCTGATCCAGCGCGTCCAGCCAGATCCGGGCCAGCCGGCGCACCGAGCGGCCGCCGAAGCCGGGGATGCCGAGCAGGGTGCGCTCGTCCTTCGGATCGGCCTCGGCCGCCGCCACGATCGCCGAGTCGGGCAGCACCCGGCCGGGCGCCGAGTCCCGGCGGGCCGCCACGCCGTCGCGGGCGTACCAGAGCGCGCGGACCCGGGACTGGGCGCGGGCGCCGCGCACCCGGTGGATGCCGGAGGTGCGCCGCCACGGATCGGGGCGCACCCGGGGCGGGCGGTCCGCGCCGGCCACCAGGGCGGCGAACTCCTCGGCCGCCCATGCCGTCTTGCCCTGCTGTTCCAGTTCGGCGGCGAGCATGTCGCGCAGGTCGGTGAGCAGTTCCACGTCGAGGGCCGCGTACGTCAGCCAGGACTCCGGCAGCGGCCGGGTCGACCAGTCCGCCGCCGAGTGGTGTTTCTCCAGCGAGTAGCCGAGCAGCTGCTCGGTCAGCGCGGCGAGACCGACCCGCTCGAAGCCGGCCAGCCGGGCCGCCAGTTCGGTGTCGAACAGCCGGCGTGGTCGCATCCCCAGTTCGGCCAGGCAGGGCAGGTCCTGGCTGGCGGCGTGCAGCACCCACTCGGTGTCGGCGAGGGCCGTGTCCAGGGTGCGCAGATCGTCGAGGGGGAGTGGGTCCAGCAGCACGGTGCCGGACCCGGCCCGGCGCAGCTGCACCAGGTAGGCGCGCTGGGTGTAGCGGTATCCGGAGGCGCGTTCGGCGTCCACGGCGACGGGGCCGGTGCCCGCCGCCAGACGGGAGACGATCTCGGCCAGTTCGGCCTCGGTCTCCACCGGGCGGGGCGTGCCATCACGGGGTGCGGTCAGTGGTGTCGCGGGTCGGGGTTCCTCGGGGCCGCCCTCGGGACCGCCGGCGTGCGGGCCGGGCGGCACTGGGTGCGGTCCGTCTCCTGCCGTGTCCGGCGAGTCCCGACGGCGCAGGGGTGCTTCGTCGGTCACTCCGTAACCGTACGGGGGTAGCACCCTTGGCGTGCGCAGCCGGGGTCCGGCGCGTCGATTCTTGATCTCGTGCGAAGTTCATCCGTTCAGCGCTCCGTTCCGTACCACCTGTCGCAGCGCCGAGACCCGGGGAGGCCGCGCCGGATGACCGCACCATTCGAACCCTTCACGCCCGCCAACGGATCAGGCGGGCACCGGCGCGCCCAGGAGTGGTCCTGGGAGGAAGACCGCTCCTGGAACCAGCAGCCCCAGCAGCAGCAACCGGCGTACGACCCGTGGGGTCAGCAACAGCAGCCCCAGCAGCAGCAGTGGGCGCCCGAGCCGCAGTGGGCGCAGCAGCAACAGCAGCAGCAGCAACAACAGCCGCAGCAGCCGCAGTGGAGCCAGCCGGTCTACGAGGCGCCGCAGCAGCCGGTCTACGAGCCGGCGCCGGCCCTCGCCCCGAAACGTGCGCGGGGCCGCACGATCGTCATCGGCCTGGTCGCGGCGCTGCTGCTGGTCACCGGCTGGCAGGCGTTCCGGGTGGAGACCATGATCCGGAGCAGCAACGACCTGGCCACCGCCGTCAACGCCGAGCAGGGCCGCAGCCAGGAGCTGGAGAAGCAGCTCGCCACGGTCTTCGACCCGGAGGGCATCGCGAAGAGCGTGCTGCCCAGCGTGTTCCGGGTCCGGGCCGGCGACTTCACCGGTACGGCGTTCGCGGTCGGCCAGGCGAACGGCCGGACCAACCTGTTCACCAACTTCCACGTGGTGGAGGAGGTGTGGACCGGCGGCGACCGTGCGGTGTCGCTGGAGCGCGGCAACACCCGGATCGACGCGACGATCATCAAGGTGAGCGAGGGGAAGGATCTGGCGCTGCTGCGTACCAACACCGACATCACCCCGCTCGGTGTGGCCGCCGACGAGGTGAAGCCCGGCCAGCAGGTGATGGTCGTCGGCGCGCCGCTCGGCCTCGAGGACTCGGTCACCACCGGCGTGATCAGCGCCTACCGGCCGGACGCCGAGGACGGGCCGACCATCCAGTTCGACGCCCCGATCAACCCGGGCAACTCCGGCGGCCCGGTGGTCAACTCCAGCAAGAAGGTGGTCGGGCTGGCCACCGCGAAGGCGCGGGACGCCGAGGGCATCGGCCTGGCCATCCCGATCGAAACGGCCTGCCGGACTCTGGGCGCCTGCGGCAACGGCTAGTGAAATTGGCCGATCCTGGACGTTGGCCACTGTTTTCGGTGGCCGGTCGTCCAGGATCAGGCGGATTTGACCCGGTCGGTGATTGAGGCCACCCCGGGCGGCGGCAGACCGGCCGTCGAGGCCAGCATCGCGCACCAGCCGTACAGATGGGCGCCGAAGTCGGCGGAGGTGGGTGTCCAGGAGGCACGCACCTCCAGGTCGGCGGTCGGGGCCGGGCCGGCCAGCTCACCGAACCGGGTGGACGCGGTCTGCGTGACCGTGCCGCCGATCGCCGTGTACGCCGCCGCGTACTGCTCCAGCCCGTCGGTCAGCCAGGTCCACGCCACCGCCGACAGCAGCGGGTCGGAGGCCAGGTCCTCCTCCAGCTCTGCGGTGATCAGCGTGACCAGGCGCAGGTCGCCCTGCCAGGCCTCGTGCCCGGCCGGGTCGTGCAGCAGGATCAGCCGGCCGCTCGCCACCTCGTCACCGCCGCGGAGCACGGTGGCGCTGAGGGCGAACGCGTACGGCGCGAGCCGCTGAGGCGCGGCGATCTCCTCGAGCAGGATCTCCGGCCGCGGCGACTCCGCGCGCAGCCCGGCGACGGCGCGGGTGAACGCCTCAGGGGCAGCGGAGGGGGACGCCATGGGCAAAGCCTATGCCGATCTAGCGGCGGTCCGGGGTCGGCACGCCGCCGCGCCTCCCTACTGACGTGGCACCATGGCCCGGTGACGGTTCTCCAGGATTCCCCCTTCGTCCGGGCGTGTCGTGGTCTGCCCGGCCCGCACACGCCGGTGTGGTTCATGCGGCAGGCCGGGCGCTCGCTGCCCGAGTACCGCAAGATCCGGGAGGGCGTCGGCATGCTCGAGTCGTGCCGCCGGCCGGACCTGGTCACCGAGATCACCCTGCAACCGGTCCGCCGGCACAACGTGGACGCGGCGATCTTCTTCAGCGACATCGTGGTCCCGGTCGCGGCGGCCGGCATCGACCTCGACATCGTGGCCGGCACCGGCCCGGTGGTGGCCGAGCCGGTGCGCACCGAGGCCGACCTGGCCCGGCTGCGGCCGATCGTCCCGGCCGACGTGGACTTCGTCACCGAGGCGGTGCGGCTGCTGGTCGCCGAGCTGGGCGACACGCCGCTGATCGGCTTCGCGGGCGCGCCGTTCACGCTGGCCAGCTACCTGATCGAGGGCGGTCCGTCACGGACCTACCTGAAGACCAAGGCCATGATGTACGGCGCACCCGAACTGTGGAACGCCCTGCTGGCCCGGCTCGCCGAGATCACGCTGACGTTCCTGCGCGTCCAGATCGACGCCGGGGTCAGCGCCGTGCAGCTGTTCGACTCATGGGCCGGCGCACTCTCCGAGGCCGACTACCGGCGGTTCGTGATGCCGCACTCGGCCGCCGTGCTGAGCGGCCTGATCGACGCCGGGGTGCCGCGCATCCACTTCGGCGTCGGCACCGGGGTGCTGCTGGAGGCGATGGGCGAGGCCGGCGCCGACGTGGTCGGTGTGGACTGGCGGACCCCGCTGGACCAGGCCACCCGGCGGATCGGCCCGGACCGCGCGGTGCAGGGCAATCTGGACCCGGCGATCCTCTTCGCCGGGTGGGACGTGGTCGAGCGGGAGACCCGCCGGATCCTCGAACAGGGCAGGGCCGCCCCCGGGCACGTCTTCAACCTGGGCCACGGCGTGATGCCGGAGACCGACCCGGACATCCTCACCCGCCTGGTCGCCCTGGTCCACGAGGTCTCCGGGTCTTAGGCCCCTGGGCGCCGGGGCCGGATCGCGGCAGTCTCACGTCACAGACGCGGACCCCACTGGCCGGGGCCCGGCGGAACCTGGGAGTGTGTGAAGCGTGCGGAAGCGGATCGCGGTCATCGGCGGCGGCATCGCCGGCCTGGCGGCCGCCGTGCGCCTGCGGGATGTCCACCCGGGCGCCGAGGTGGTGGTGTTCGAGAGCGGCCCCGCCGTGGGCGGCAAGCTCAGCACCGGTGAGCTGGGCGGGCGCACGGTCGAGCGCGGCGCCGAGTCGTTCCTGAACAGTGCGCCCGACGGCGCCGAGTCCGCGGCGGTGGCCCTGGCCCGGCGGGTCGGCCTCGGTGACGCCCTGGTGCACCCGGCGGCCCGTCCGGCCGCCCTGGCCTTCGGGGGCCGTCTCGCTCCCGTCCCCGGCGGCACGCTGGTCGGCGTCCCCGGTGACCTGTCCACGCTGGACGGCGTGGCGCTGCCGGTGAGCGGCGCCGACCGGGACACCGGCCGCCCCCTGCTGGCGCCCGGCGCCGACGTGGCGGTCGGCGCCCTGGTCCGCGAGCGGTTCGGCGACGAGGTCGTGGACCGGCTGGTGGACCCGATGCTCGGCGGGGTCTACGCGGGCCGCGCCGACCGGCTGTCCCTGCGGGTCACCATGCCGCAGCTGGCGCACACCGCGGAGACCGAGCACACCCTGACCGCCGCGGTCCGGGCCGCCCAGGCGCGCGGTCGCCGGGTCCCCGGGCGGCCGGTCTTCGCCGCGGTCGACGGCGGGATGAGCCGGCTGGCCGGTGCCGCCGCCACGGCGAGCGGGGCGCGGATCAGCCTCGGTGCGCCGGTGCGCGAGCTCACCCGTACCGGGAAGGGCCTTTGGAAGGTGGTGTCCGGGCCGGTGCCCGCGCCGCGGACCGAAGAGTTCGACGCGGTGATCCTGGCGTTGCCGGCGAAGCCGGCGTCCCGGCTGCTGAGCGAGGTCGCGCCGGAGCCGGCCGCCGCGGTCGCCGCCCTGGACTACGCGAGCGTCGCCCTCGCGGCGATGGCCCTGCCGGCCGGGACCGAACTGCCGGACCTCTCCGGGTTCCTGGTGCCGCCGGGCGAGGGCACGCTGGTCAAGGCGGCCACCTTCTTCACCACCAAATGGCCGCACCTGGCCCGTGGGGACGGCCCCGTGATCGTCCGGGTGTCGCTCGGCCGGTCCGGCGAGGAGGAGCGGCTCCAGCGGGCCGACACCGCGCTGCTGGAGACGGCCCGCCGGGAGCTGGGCGACCTGCTCGGGGTGGGGCTGCCGGTCCCCGCGGCGGCGTGGGTGCAACGCTGGGGCGGCGGCCTGCCGCAGTACGCGCCGGGTCACGCCGGCCGGATAGCCGCGGCACGGGCCGGGCTGCCGGAGGGGCTGGCGCTGGCCGGAGCGGCGTTCGACGGTGTCGGCATCCCGGTGTGCGTGGCCAGCGGCGAGCGCGCCGCGGACGATGTGAGTACGTTCCTGAAGGAGATCACATGAGCGAGCTTGCGAGCGAATCATTCAGCTCAGTTCTGAAGTCATGGCGACGCCGGAGCGCAGCGGAGGTGGCGGCATGACCGAACAGACGAATGCGGCGCGGATCAACGAGCTGAACGCGACCATCCGCTACACCATGTGGTCGGTGTTCCGGGTGACCGCGCCGCTGCCCGCACTGCGTGACGAGCTGGCCGGTGAGGTCGACGCGCTCTTCGAGCAGCTGGCCGGCAAGGACGTGACGATCCGCGGCACCTACGACGTGGCCGGTCTGCGCGCCGACGCCGACATCATGGTGTGGTGGCACTCCGGCTCGTCGGACGCGCTCCAGGACGCCTACGGGCTGTTCCGCCGGACCGCGCTGGGCCGCCACCTGGAGCCGGTCTGGTCGCAGATGGCGCTGCACCGCCCGGCCGAGTTCAACCGCAGCCACCTGCCGGCCTTCCTGGCCGACGAGGAGCCCCGGCAGTACGTCTGCGTCTACCCGTTCGTCCGCTCCTACGAGTGGTACCTGCTGCCCGAATCGGAGCGGCGCGAGATGCTGGCCGAGCACGGCCGTCAGGCGCGCGGCTACCCGGACGTCCGCGCCAACACGGTCGCGTCGTTCGCGCTCGGCGACTACGAGTGGATGCTGGCGTTCGAGGCCGACGAGCTGCACCGCATCCTGGACCTGATGCGTGAGCTGCGGGCGTCCCGGGCGCGGCGGCACGTCCGCGAGGAGGTGCCGTTCTACACCGGCCGGCGCCGCTCGGTCATCGAGATCGTGGCGAACCTGCCCTAGCTAGTCCCGCTTCATCGGGATGTGCGGGATGCCGTCCTCGAGGTATTCGGGGCCGGACCGCTCGAAGCCGAACCGGGTGTAGTAGGCGGCGAGGTGGGCCTGGGCGTGCAGGATCGACGGGCGGTTGCCGATCACGGCGATCGCCTCGGAGATCAGCCGCCCGGCCAGCCCGTTGCCACGGGCCTCCGGGGCGGTCACCACCCGGCCGATCCGCTCCACCCCGTGGTCGCTCAGGATCCGCAGGTAGGCCCGCACGTGCTTGCCCTGTGCGAACCACAGGTGCCGGGTGCCGGGGTCGATGTCCCGCCCGTCCGGGTCGAGGTAGGCGCACTCCTGTTCGACGACGAAGACCTCGCTGCGCAGCTTGAGGATCTCGTAGAGGGTGGTGGTGTCGAGGTCGCGGAACGACGCCACCCGCAGCTCGTCGTGTGGTTCGGGATGCATCGGCACAACATACGTGGGCTTGTCGACGTTGTACCGGTGAAGCCTGGAGGACGTCATGATCAAGCGCAGCAAACTGTTCGGCAACAAGACCCGGGTGACCTTCTGCCTCCCGGGTGACGAGCCGCCCGGCACGGTGAGCGTGGTCGGTGACTTCAACGACTGGCGGCCGGGGGCGCATGAACTCCTGGCGCGGCGCAACGGCACCCGGACGGTGAGCGTGCCGCTCGACCCGGGTCACTACAAGTTCCGCTATCTGGCCACCGACGGGGTGTGGCTGGACGACCCGGACGGCTGCGAACTCCATCTCTGACGTGCGGTGATATTTTCACCGTATGGCCGCCGACACCCAATTTGAAGATCTTTTGCGACGGGTTCTCGAGACGGGCACGCCCAAGAGCGACCGCACCGGCACCGGGACGCGGAGTCTCTTCGGTGCGACCCTGCGGTACGACCTGGCACAGGGCTTTCCGCTGATCACCACGAAGCGGGTGCATTTCAAGTCGATCGCGGTCGAGTTGCTCTGGTTCCTGCGCGGGGACACCAACGTGAAGTGGCTGCACGAGCAGGGCGTCACGATCTGGGACGAGTGGGCCGGCGCCGATGGCGAGCTGGGGCCGGTCTACGGCAAGCAGTGGCGTTCCTGGCCGGGGCGGAACGGGGACATCGACCAGCTCTCCGAGGTGGTCGAGACCATCCGGAAGAATCCGGACTCCCGGCGGATGATCGTCTCCGCCTGGAACGTGTCCGACATCCCGGACATGGCGTTGGCGCCCTGCCATGCGCTGTTCCAGTTCTACGTGGCCGACGGCAGGCTCTCCTGCCAGCTCTACCAGCGCAGCGCCGACCTCTTCCTGGGCGTCCCGTTCAACATCGCCAGCTACGCCCTGCTGACCCGGATGATCGCGGCCCACGTCGGCCTGGAGCCCGGCGACTTCATCTGGGTCGGCGGCGACGTGCACATCTACGACAACCACATCGAGCAGGTGCGGGAGCAGCTCACCCGGGAGCCGTACCCGTTCCCGGAACTCGAGATCGCGCCCCGCCCCGGCCTGTTCGAGCACGAGTACGCCGACTTCACCGTGGCCGGCTACCGGCACCACCCGCTGATCCCGGCCCCCGTCGCGGTATGACGATCCACATGATCTGGGCCGAGGCCCGGGACCGGGTGATCGGCGCCGGCAACACCATCCCGTGGCGGGTCCCGGGGGAGCAGACCGTCTTCAAGGAGCGCACCATGGGCGCGCCGGTGGTGATGGGCCGCCGCACCTGGGAGTCGCTGCCGAAGCGGCCGCTGCCGGGCCGGGAGAACATCGTCCTCACCCGCGACCCGCACTGGGCGGCCCCGGGCGCCACGGTCATCCATTCCTTCGACGACGTGAAACATGAGGAATTCTGGGTGATGGGCGGCTCGCAGATCTATGCCGCTTTCCTCCCGCGGGCCGGGCACATCGTACGGACGAGGCTCGACCTCACGGTGCCCGGCGACGCGTTCGCGCCTGAACTCGGCGACGACTGGCGGGTCACCAGTGCCGACCGTGTCCAGGCGCCGAACGGCGTGACCTATGTGGTGGAGGACCTCAGCCGGCGGCCGTGAGCCGGATCGACAGGCTGTTCACACAGTGCCGCGTGTTCTTCGGGGTGAAGCCCTCGCCCCGGAACACGTGACCCAGGTGCGAGTCGCAGCGGGCACACCGGATCTCGGTGCGCACCATCCCGTGGCTGTGGTCGTCGATCTCTTTGACCGCGCCCGGGATGGCGTCGTCGAAGGACGGCCAGCCGCAGTGACTGTCGAACTTGGTGTCGCTCGGGTAGAGCTGGGCGCCGCAGGCCCGGCAGTCGTAGACACCGGCGGTCTTGGTGCTCACATACTCGCCGCTCCACGGCGCTTCGGTGCCGGCCTCGCGGAGCACGCGGAACTCGGCCGGAGAGAGGCGGATCCGCCACTCCTCCTCGGTCGTGGGTAGATCGGTTGTCATGCCATCCACCGTACGTCGCACCCGGCGTGCGCCGGAGGCGGTGACCCCGCCGGTTGAGAGGTCATGGAAGGTGGATCCCCGGCGATGTTCCGGCCGACCTGGCAGCAGGTTCTCGGCCACGGTCTCTATCTCGGCGCGATGAGCGCGGTGGCGAGTGTCACGACGGGGGTGATCGCGGCACTGGCCTGGCCCGGCCGGGGTGGCCCGCCGGGCTGGGTGTGGCTCGCGCTGATCGGCGGGCCGCTGCTGCTGGGCGCGGTGGCCGGCATGGTGGCCGGGCGGCGTACCGGGGTCGAGGTGGGCGCCGGCGGAA
Source organism: Actinoplanes lobatus (assembly GCF_014205215.1). NCBI lineage: Bacteria > Bacillati > Actinomycetota > Actinomycetes > Micromonosporales > Micromonosporaceae > Actinoplanes > Actinoplanes lobatus. Next base: position 775,394 of record NZ_JACHNC010000001.1, on the reverse strand, counting down.
TCCGTACGTCGTCGGTTTTCGAGGAGGGCGAGGCGCCCTGGCACCGGGTGGTGGACCTGCGGGCCGAGCGGCGCGGCCGCCGCAACGTGGTCTCGGTCTATCTGGACACCGGGGCCAGTGTGCAACTGCACGCTCCGTACAGCGGGGGACTGTTTGCCGCGGATCCGCAGTTCGAGCTCAAGGTATTCACTTTGTCGCACTTGTGGCGCAGTCACCGTTTCGGTGGTCTTCCTAGCTGAAGACCCGCCTCGGGGTGTTTCCGGGTAAAACGGGCAATTACCGTTAAGCTCCCGTGCGACCATGGAACCGTACCTTCAGCAACAGAACGGATACTCCTCATGAGCTTTTCGCGTCGGCTGACCGCTGGACTTCCCACGGTCGGCGCCACTGTCCTCGCCGCTCTCGCCCTCGGCGCCACGCCCGCCACGGCGTCCGCTGATCTCGCCGGCAACGCCGGTCACGTCATGGCGGCGCCGAGCCCGGAGCCAGGCGACGGCTACGGCGGTAGCGAGGTCGCGCCGCCCGCCGTCAACGCGGTGACCGCCACCCCGCCGACCCGCGGCAAGCCGGGCTACGGCGGCGTGAGCGAGACGCCGAGCCCCAGCCCGAGCCTGCCGACCGGCAATGTCAACACGGTGCCGCCGGCCGGGGTCAGCTCGGAGACCGCCACGCCGAAGCCGACCCAGACCACCGCGGGCGCGGGTGTCAGCTCCGGCAACACGCTCCCGCTGACCGGCTCCCCGTCCGGGGGCGTGCTGGCTCTCGGTGGCCTGATGGTGGCGGGTGGCGCCGCGGCCGTCTGGTACACGCGTCGCCGACGGAATGTCTGAAATATCAGCATAAAACGGTAGGGGCCGTCCGGTTTGCCGGGCGGCCTCCCCACGTATCGGCCCCTAAGCTGAGGGGCATGCCGAAAGCCGCCGCGGAAGAGCACGAGGTCGCCGGCCACACCGTGCGCCTGAGCAGCCCGGACAAGATGGTCTTCCCGGAGCGCGGATTCACCAAGCGCGACGTCTTCGACTATTACCTCGCCGTCGGCGACGGCATCCTGCGGGCCCTGCGCGACCGTCCCACCACGTTGCAGCGCTTCCCGGACGGCATCGAGGGCGAGATGTTCTTCCAGAAGCGGATCCCCGCCCGCGGCGTCCCCGACTGGATCAAAACCGCCACGATCAAGTTCCCGAGCATGCGTACGGCCGACGAGCTCAGCCCCGCCGACCTGGCCCACGTCGCCTGGGCCGCGCAGATGGGCACCGTGGTCTTCCACCCCTGGCCGGTTCGCGCCGCCGCCCCCGACGAGCCCGACGAGCTGCGCATCGACCTCGACCCGCAGCCCGGCACCGGCTTCGCCGACGTGGTCACCACCGCCGGCGTGGTCCGCGAGGTCCTCGCCGACCTGGGCTGGACCGGGTTCCCGAAAACCTCCGGCGGCCGCGGCGTGCACGTCTACGCGCGCATCGAGCCGCGCTGGTCCTTCATCGACGTGCGCCGCGCGGCCATCGCCCTGGCCCGTGAGGTGGAGCGCCGCAACCCGGCCGGCATCACCACCTCCTGGTGGAAGGAGGAGCGCGGCGAGCGGGTGTTCCTCGACTACAACCAGATGGCCCGGGACCGCACCATCGCCTGCGCCTACTCGCTGCGCGCCAACGCCCGGGCCACCGTCTCCACCCCGGTCACCTGGGCCGAGCTGGCCGACGTCCAGCCCGACGACTTCGACCTGCGGACCGTGCCGGCCCGGTTCGCGAAGAGCGGCGACCCGCACGCCGGCATCGACGACGTGGCCCACGACCTCACCCCGCTGCTGGAGTGGGTGGAGCGCGACGAACGCGACGGCCTCGGCGACCTGCCCTACCCGCCGGACCATCCCAAGATGCCCGGCGAGCCGAAGCGGGTGCAGCCGTCCAAGGACCGCGACCGTTCACAGAAGTAGCTTCATGCCCTCGTGCGAGGCCTCGAAGCCGAGCGCCTCGTAGAACCGGTGCGCGTCGGTGCGGCGCTTGTCCGTGGTCAGCTGCACGATCCGGCAGCCGCGCGCCCGCGCCCGCTCGATCGCCCAGCGCATCAGCTCGCCGCCGAGGCCCTCCCCGCGCCGGGCCGCGCCGATCCGGACCGCCTCGATCAGCATCCGCTCGGCGCCGCCCCGGCTCAGCCCGGGGATGAAGGTGAGCTGGCAGGTGCCGACCACCTCGTCGCCGTCGACGGCCACGATCAGGTAGTTGCGGTCGTCGGAGTCGATGGCCTCGAAGGCCGCCCAGATCCCCGGCTCGACGTCGGCCGACCCGAAACCACGGGTACGGCTGATGTCGTCGTCGGCGAGCAGGCCGAGCACGGCGGGGACGTCGGCACGGGTGGCGATCCGGATCTGCATGATCGAAAGCTTGTCACGGGCTGTCGCGGACCGTTCACCTCGGGCACCATGACCACATGCACGCGTTGCTCACGCTGCCGAAACTCGTCTACCGCGGGATGGTCTGGCTGGCCAACTCGCCGAAGACGCTGCTGCTGTCGTACTCGATGCTGATCATCATCTGCGGCACCCTGTACAACCACTTCGAGAAGAACACCACGTTCGGCGACTCGATCTGGTGGGCCGTCGTCACCGCGTCCACGGTCGGCTACGGCGACATCTCACCCGGGACCTGGCAGGCCCGGGTGATGGCCGGAATCCTCATCTCGGTCATGGTGCTGCTGGTGATCCCGCTGATCACCGCGCACTTCGCCAGCAAACTGATCGTCGACAACGACGCCTTCCGCCACGAGGAGCAGGAGGAGCTCAAGGACAACCTCCGACGGGTACGCGTACTGCTCGAAGAGATGGCGGCCCGTCAGGGAGTGGTCACTTCGGAGGGCAGCGCAGACCCTCCGGCGGCATCTTCAGATCCAGCAGGTAGCCGTCCACCGCGTCCTTGATGCACTGGGTGGAGGGGTAGGCGGTGTGCCCCTCGCCCTCCCACGTGAGCACCTGCCCGACACCCAGCATCTTCGCCAGGTCGGCGGTGTTCTCGTACGGCGTGGCCGGGTCCCCGGTCGTGCCCACCACCAGGATCGGCGGCGCACCCTCCGCCTTCCCGGCCGGGTACGGATCCCGGTGCCCACCCCAGTACGCGCACGGCAGCATCCCGACCGCCATCGGCGCTCCGAACAGTGGGTACCTGGTCCGCCACTCGCCCTGGAGCTTGCGGATCTCCGCGGCGCCCGGCGCCTTCTCGTTGTCCACGCAGTTCACCGTCAGGTTGGCGTCGAACAGGTTGGAGTAGGTGCCGTCGGGTTCGCGTTCCGCGTACTGGTCGGCCAGCTCGAAGATGCCGGTCGCGTCACCGGCCTGGAGGTCGTCGATGGCGTTGGCCAGGTCGGCCCAGCCGGACTCGGTGTAGAGCGACGAGATCAGCCCGAGGAACACCCAGCCGGTCGTGGCGAACCGCCCGTCCGGACCGCGCACCGGCGACGTCTCGGCCTTGGCGAGCGCGTCGGTCACGGCGCCCCGGGCGTCCGGCGCGATCGGGCAGCGGCTGGGCTCGGTCGTGCACCACTTCGTGAAGTTGGTGAACGCCCGCTCGAAGCCCTTGGCCTGCTGCTCCGAACCCTGCGTGAAGGTCTCCGTCGGGTCGACCGCGCCGTCCAGCACCAGGGCGCGCACGTTCTTCGGGAACAGCTGCGCGTAGGTGGCGCCGAGCAGGGTGCCGTACGAATACCCCAGGTAGGTGAGCTTCTCGTCGCCGACCGCGGCGCGCAGCGCGTCCACGTCACGGGCGGCCTGCTCGGTGGCGAAGTCGGTCAGGTCGTCGCCGTACTTCTCGGTGCAGCCGTCGGCGATCCTCTTGGTCAGCGCCGCCACCGCGTCGAACTCGGCCTGGCTCACCGGGTCCGGGTCGGCGGCGAAGGAGGCGTCCTGGTCCTTCGCGGTGATGCACTTGACCGGGCTGGACCGGTTGACCCCGCGCGGGTCGAAGCCGACGATGTCGAACCGGTCGGTGATCTCGGTGGGCAGGCCGCCCAGCTTCTCCCCGAACGTCAGATAGATCGCCAGGTCGACACCCGAGCCACCCGGGCCGCCCGGATTGAGCAGCAGCGAGCCGATCCGCTCCGACGACTTCTGCCTGCTGGAGCGGATCCGGATCATCGAGATGTCGTACTTCTTGCCGGCGTCCGGCTTCGCCCAGTCCTCCGGCACCTGGACCGTCGCGCACTGATAGGTCATCCCGGGCGCGGTCCGGCCGACCAGGTCCTGCGGCACGTCGGGGCAGGACCGCCACCGCGCGGAGCCGGGCTCCGCCGAGCCGGGCGCGGACGTGCCGGACTCCGCCCGGGCCGGCTGGTCCGAACCCTCCGGAGCGAACGACGGCAGGGTGCAGCCGGTGACCGTGACCAGAACGGCGAGGACTGCGACGGCCAGGCGCGAGCGACGATCCACGTACCGACCCTATCCCGTCCGTGCCGGTACGCCCCTCAACGGCTCGTGAGCACCTCGGCCAGGTCGAACCGCACCGGGCGCTCCAACTGCTCGTACGTGCAGGTCAGCGGGTCGCGATCGGGACGCCACCGCTCGAACTGGGCGGTGTGCCGGAACCGGATGCCCTCCATGTAGTCGTAGCGGACCTCGACGACCCGCTCCGGCCGCAGCGGCGTGAACGACAGGTCCTTGCCCGCGTTCCACCTGCTCACCTCGTTCTTGCGCGGGGTGCGCTCGCCCTGCTCGTGCGCCGCCCAGTTCCACGGGTGTCCCTCGAACGTGGTGACCAGCGGCTGCAACTCCTCGAACAGCTCCTCGCGCACCTTCATCGGGAACGATCCGATCACCCCGACGCTCACCAGGACACCACGCTCGTCGTGCAGGCCCAGCAGCAGCGACCCGATCCGGTTGTCGGCCGACTTGTGCACCCGGTAGCCGGCCACCACGCAGTCCGCGGTCCGCTTGTGTTTGATCTTCGACATCACCCGCTTGTCCGGCTGGTACGTCAGATCCCGCCCCTTGGCGATCAACCCGTCCAGCCCGGCGCCCTCGAACTCGGCGAACCACCGGCGGGCGGTCTCCAGATCATCGGTCGCGGGAGTCACGTACACCGGAGGTCGAGCGTTCTTCAAGGTTTCCGCCAGCCTGGCCCGGCGCTCCTGGAACGGCAGCCCGGTCAGATCCTCGTCGCCGAGCGCGAGCAGGTCGAAGGCCACGAAACTGGCCGGAGTCTGCTCGGACAGCAGCCGGACCCGGCTGGCCGCCGGGTGGATGCGCTGCTGGAGTGCCTCGAAATCGAGAGTGTTCCGCCCGGTGTCGGCGACGATCACCTCGCCGTCGATCACCGCCCGCTCCGGGAAGTTCGCCAGCACGGCGGCGACCACCTCGGGGAAGTAGCGGGTCATCGGCTTCTCGTTGCGGCTGCCGATCTCCACCTCGTCGCCGTCCCGGAAGACGATCGACCGGAATCCGTCCCATTTGGGCTCGTAGAGCTGGCCGGGCGGGATCTCCGCGACGGGTTTCGCGAGCATCGGCTTGACCGGCGGGTTCAGCGGGAGCTGCATCCGATCAGTCTGCCGGGTTTGGTGGCCGCCGGGTGCCCCGTTACCGGACCAGCAGTTCCACGAGGCGCTCCAGTTCGGCCTCCGGCTCGGCGGTCAGGCCCATGTGGACCGGCCCGGCCCGCAGAATCGTGCTGCGCGGCGCCACCAGCCAGCGGAACCGCTCACCCTGCCGCATCTGCTCGGCCGCCCCGCTGCCGCCACAGGTCCGGTCCCAGGCGTCCAGCGCGGCCCGGATCGCCGCCACGTCGGCCGACGGGTCCAGCGCGAGCAGCCGGGACTCGTCCAGATGCGTCCGCGCGGACAGGAAGTCCCGCCGCTGGCAGTAGAGCAGCACCCCGACGTTGATCAGCTCACCGCGCTCGACCCGCGGCATGGCCTGGATGATCGCGTACTCGTACGGTGTCACGGCAGCCACGCCTCCGGCCGCTCGGCCCGGCGGGACAGATGGCTCAGGTAGGCGGCCCGGTCGCCGTTCTCCAGCCACTCCTGAGGCACCAGATCGATCACCTCGGCCAGCAGCTCCGGGGTGATCCGCGCGGCCAGCGCCGGGCCCTCGGTGGCGAGCCCGCTCGCGTACGGCCTCAGCACGTGGTCGTCCCACCGGTAGGGCCGGTGCACCACCTGCTCGGCACGCGCCCAGTTGTGGTGGAAGTAGAGCGTCGCCCCATGATCGATCAGCCAGAGCCGGCCGTGCCAGATCAGCAGGTTGGGGTTGCGCCAGCTGCGGTCCACGTTCTCCACGAACGCGTCGAAGGCGATGATCCGGCTGGCCAGCGCGGCGTCCACCGGGTGCGCCACCGGGTCGTACCCCAGCGAACCGGGCAGGAAGTCCATCCCCAGATTGCCGCCGGCGCTCGCCTTGATCAGCTCTTGGACCTCCTCGTCCGGCTCGGCGCGGGCCACCACCGGATCCAGTTCCACCCGGGCCAGCTCCGGCATCGGCAGCCCGAGCCGCCGCGCCAGCTCCCCGGCGATCACCTCGGCCACCAGCGCGCGCGGCCCCTGGCCCGCTCCGCGGAACTTGACCACATAGGTCCCGAGATCGTCCGTTTCGACGACACCGGGCAACGAGCCGCCCTCCCGCAGGGGCGTCACATAACGGATGGCGGTGACCTCACGCAACACGCCACCCACCCTACGGACCATGATCTCGTACGCGGTGCGCCGCCCCGCCCGACAGCGGCCGTCCCGCCCGCTCCACGCGAGCCGCTGCCCACCTCACGGCCGTGACGCGCCCGCCGGGCCGAAGCGCACCCTCACGCCGAACCGAGCCGCCGTCCTGCTTTCGGCTCGCTGAGCGGGTGGTCACGCCCTTGCCCGCCAGGCACCCGGGTTGCCTGCTTTCGGCTGTCACGCCCGGTCGCCCGGGGTGGATGGTCGCGCTTTCACGAGGGTGGGCGCGCACGGCGGCGGTGTCGTGGTCGCCTACGTGCCCTGTCGCGGCGATGGCCGCTCACGTGGCGGCGTTCGTGTGCTTTCACCGCCGAAAGTCCGGCCGGCCGGCACTCCGCGTGAGCGGGGACCCGGTTCGCCGGCTCTTGTGGAGGACAGAGGTAGCCAGCGAGCCTGCTTCTCGGTTGTGGGTGGCCGTGATGTCGAGTGGCGCAGTCGGATGGCTGCGGCGTCACCCCGACTCGCCGGCGATCTTGGGCGATGGTGGCTGTCGGGCCGATCTTGATTCCTGGTCGCTGCCCGGCGGCCGATCATCGCCCATGATCCATTTCCGCTGGAAGACCTTGGGTTATCGGATGCATCCGGGAGTCTTCTTCTTGGCTGCCCACGGCCGAGTCCGCAATCCCTCGTCCAGCGGACGCGTCACCCTGAGCGATCTTGGTCGATTTATCACCGTCTCGGGTGGCCAATCGTTCAAGATCGCAGAGCGTCGGCATGCAAAGCGGGCGAAACGGGCATCTGTTCCCCGCGAAAGCCCCATTTCCACCTAGCGCGGCGGATGGCGGCCCCTTCGCCGATTCGCCCGACCAGGCGCTTGACGTCGAACCGCAAACGCCCAAGGGGAAGACTCCAGGATGGCCGCAATGGCGCAAGATCGCGCGTTCGGTGACGATCACCCCAGATTCACATCGATGCCTGCGGATGACTCGCGCGACCGGCGGTGACCGGCCGAATCTCGCGGCGAAGGCGGGAAGCACGCGAACAGGCGACGTGACATCCGCCCCCGGCGACAACCGAGAAAGAGGCTCCAGGGCGGCACGGATGAACCACGCGCCTTCTCGCACTCATGTCATGGTCACGGTGAGTGACTTTCGGCGGCCGTGGTCGGCGCAACGGCTCGGAGTGGGCAACCCGGTGCCTGGGTGGCAAGACTGCGACCACACGCTCAGGGCGACCGGCGTCACGGCCGTGAGCGGGCGCCCCGTGCCTGGCCGCCCGCCCAGGGTGACCGAAAGCAGGACGGGTGAGTCGGCCGTGACCGGCGGCAGGCACCGGTGGTGGCGACTGGCCGGGCCCGCCCGGCCACCGATCTGCGCCCGGCGGGCGCGGCACCGGCTGGAGCGGGCAGCAAGCGCGCGCCGACCGGACGGGACGGTCCTGATGAGGCGGGGCGAGGACACGCGTACCGGAAAAAGGAGCTGGAAGCGGAACGCGGACCTCGGCCACGAAAGATCTCTAAGCCTCCGGTCCGCGGCGGCGGAGCTCGTCGACGCGGGTCATGGCGGAGCGCAGCTCCTCCAGCCAGTCCTCGGTGTGCCGGCCGACCAGCTTCACGCACCAGGCCAGCGCCTCGGAGCGGGAGCGGGCCACACCGGCGTCGACCAGGGTGTCGAGGACCTGGCGTTCGGGCTGGCGCAGCCGGGTCATCACCGGTGCGGACAGATGGGTGAAGAGTTCCGAGGTCTCCCCGCATCGGGTGCCCCAGGCGACCTTGCGCTGGTAGCGGTGCTCGACCTGGCGGGCGACCCGGATCCGGGCCTCGCGGGTCTCCTCCCGGAACCCGGAGATCCGCCCGGCCTGGCCCGCGGCGCGGTCGGCGTCGGTGGCGTCCTCCGGCAGGTCGGGCCGGGGCAGGCGGCCCCAGATGATGATCTCGTCTCGGTCGATGACGACCTCGGGTGCCTCGGTGAACCAGCTGTCGGGGACCGCGCCGGTGATCCAGGCGGCGGCGTCGTCGGCGTTGGGTGGCTCGGTGCGCCCACCGGGCGCGGCGAATCGGACTGGCATGACAACCTCCTCGCTTACCTGATTACATGCTTACAACCTTTCGCGCCGCTCCGCCAGACCTGTCGGCGGAGGAGGTGGGGGAGTGAGTACTCGACGTTGGTCGGGCGGCGGGAGGGCCGCCTGTCGGGCGAGGTGTGCCCGCCGCGGGCGGCGGTGGGAGGGCCGCGGGGTGTGGCCGCGCGGCGTCGACGGGCCAGAGAGCCCGCGTGCGGCGCGCGATGGGATCGCGTGGCAGGATGGGCCGGATCATGGACCGGGAAACGGCGAACCGCCCCGGCACCGGAGGATCGGCGACGAGGCGGCTCGGGTCTGCGGGCCATCGCGGGGGATGGCGGCGTGGGAGCGCTCCCACCACGAACGTTACCGCATATTCACAGGTCTGAAAAGCCCCCTCGGCCGACGGCGCGATGGGCCCGGCAATTGCGACATGCCAGAACGGGCAATTTGCACTGGCCACCACCAGGGCGACAGAATGAATGCGATGACGACCATTCGCGGCCAGGACCGGGGCGGGCGTCAGCCTAATGACGTCGCTGTAGGAGCGAACAACCATGGCCAAGCAGATAATTACCGTTCTGACCGACGACCTCGACGGGGGTGAAGCCGACCGCACCGTCGAATTCGGTCTCGACGGGGTCAACTACACCATCGACCTCTCCGAAAAGAACGCCGGTAAGCTGCGTAAAGCCCTGGAGCCGTTCCTCTCCGCGGCCACGCGCCTGGGTCGCAACGGCAACGTTCCGGCCACTGCCCGGCGGGCCGTCGCGGCCGTGTCGAGCCGTTCCAGCCGGGACCAGAACCAGGCTATTCGTGAGTGGGCGAACAAGAACGGCTATCCGGTCTCCGAGCGTGGCCGGATCCCGAGCAACGTGGTCGAGGCGTACCACAACAAGCGCTAGAGCGCTCCGCGGCGGCGCCGTCCGGGTTTCCGGGCGGCGCCGTTGCCGTCTCTTGTGGACGGTCCGGACCCGCCCTGACCTGAGCGGCGGTCTTCGATAGCCGGTGCGATCGGCGTCATTTCGGTTCCGGTGCCCGGGAACGAGCCGGCCGCCGGCCGGGGAAAGTCGCGCGCGGGGCCTGGGAAAGGCCGGCCGCTAAAGGGGCGTTAACCGGCGGGGAATGAGACGGTACCGGACCGACGTAGCCGCGGCCGGCGGGAACCCTCCGGACCTTCGCCGATGGCCGCTCCGGCGGGCCGGAAAGGGTATCCGGCGGCGCCCGGGGACTGGAAAACGGGGGCCGGCCCATCCGTGCGGAAAGCGCCCGGCCGGAAATGGCCGGGGATTCGGCGTGGCCGCCGGGCGTACGCGAAACCTGTGCGGGGTCGACCCGTATCGATCAGACGGCTATCTGCTGGGTGCTGCGCAGCCAGGCCAGCACCTCGGTGGGGCCGAGCGGGCTGGAGAAGAGGTAGCCCTGGCCGAGCGGGCAGCCGAGGCGGACCAGCACCTCGCGATGGGTGGGGCTCTCGATGCCCTCGGCGATGACCGTGAGGCCGAGCGACTGCGCCAGGCTCACGATGCCGCTGACCAGGGCCATCGGCTGCGGGCTGGAGACCATGTCGTCGATGAACGTCTTGTCGATCTTGATGATGTCGATCGGGCGCTGGCGCAGGTAGCCGAGCGACGAGTAGCCGGTGCCGAAGTCGTCGATGGCGATCCGGACGCCCATCTCCCGCAGCGCGCCCAGATCGGTCCAGATCCGTTCGTCGTCCTTCACCAGCAGGGTCTCGGTGATCTCCAGCATCAGGCCGTGCGGCGGCACGCCGGTGTGCGTGAGCGCGGCCCGGACCTGCTCGACGAACCCGGACTCGCGGAACTGCCGGACCGAGACGTTGACGCTGACGTACGGGGCCTGGCCGGCCGGCAGGATGCGGCGCCACTCGGCGACCGTGCGCAGCGCCTCCTCCAGCACCCAGCGGCCCATCGGCAGGATCAGCCCGCTCTCCTCGGCGACCTCGATGAACTCCTCCGGCGTGACGATCCCGCGCTTCGGGTGGTGCCAGCGGACCAGCGCCTCGAACCCGACCGCCATGCCGCTGGGCAGGTCCACGATCGGCTGGTAGTGCAGCAGGAAGTGGCCCTCGTTGACGGCGTGGTCCAGCGCCGACCGCAGTTCCAGGCGCTGCACCATCTCGTCGTGCAGGTGCGCCTGGTAGCGGCGCCACTGGTTCTTGCCGGCGCCCTTGGCCACGTACAGGGCCAGGTCGGCCTGGCGTAGCAGCTCGTCGGCGTCGTTGCCCTCGGGGGTGGTGGTGATGCCGATGCTGGCCGCGGCGTACAGGGGCTTGGCGTCGGTGGCGATCGGCTCGGTCAGGGCCGTGAAGATCCGGTTGGCGGTCTCCTCCACGGCGCCCGGGTCGTTGACGTTCTCCACCAGGGCGGCGAACTCGTCACCGCCGAGCCGGGCCGCCGTGTCGTCGGCCCGCAACGCCCCGGCGATCCGGTGCGCCACCGCGATCAGCAGCTGGTCGCCGACCGCGTGCCCGAGGGTGTCGTTCACGATCTTGAAGTCGTCCAGGTCGATGAAGAGCACGCCGATCACCGAGCCGTCCCGGGCGCTGCGGGCCGCCGCGTGCCGCAGCCGGTCGTTGAACAGCACCCGGTTCGCCAGACCGGTCATCGCGTCGTGGAACGCCTGATGGGTCAGCTCGTTCTGGAGGCGCCGCTGCTCGGTCACGTCCCGCATCGTGATGACCAGGGCGGACACCGTCGGGTCGGCCCGCAGGTCCCGGCATTGCAGTTCGAGCAGCACCTCGGTGCTCCGGTTGCCGCGCGCCCGGAAGTCCGGCTGCTCGTCCAGCTGGTGACCGCTCCGGACCGCGGTCAGCACCTCGCCCAGCCGGTCCCGCTCGCCCGGGTGGATCACCTCGGGCAGGAAGTAGCCGGTCGGGTCACCGCCGAAGACACCGATCGCGGACGGGCTGGCGTACCGGATCCGGTCCTGCTCGTCGACGATCGTGATCACGTCGGCGGTGTTCTGGACCAGGGTCCGGAAGTACCTCTCGCTGTTCTGCCGGGTCACCTCCTGCCCGAGCGCGATCCGCTCCAGGGCCAGCGCCACCTGACCGGCCAGCACCTCCACCGACCGCTGCAACTCCAGCAGCGCCCAGGTCGGGGCGCCCACGTGCAGCACGCCGACCAGCGGGTCGCCGGCCGGCCGGTCCTTGAGCACCATGGGGCAGCGCAGTGTCCTGGTGAACTGGGTGAGGCGTACCGCCACCGCCCAGTCCACGTCCCGGGTGGTGACCAGGCGCGCGGCGGTGCCGGTGGCCCGGTCCACGGCGGCCTGCGCCACCGCCTCCGGCGACTGCGGCTCGGCCTGCGCGATCGCGATCGCCAGCACCACCCCGTTCGGCACGTCGCCCGGGATGAGCTGGGCCACCGCGGTGCGTACGGCCAGTCCCACCGCCTCCACCTCGGCGGCCGACACCAGCGCCGCGGACGCCTCCCGCAGCGCCCGCTCCCGGGACATCGCCTTCCGGTGGTTCGACATGATTCCGGCCATCCGGGCCAGCACCAGCGCCATCATCAGCGTGCTCAGCGCGGCCACCACGGTCAGGCCCGCGTACTGGCCGTCCCGGAACATCTTCACCAGCAGCACGGTCGGGGCCACCATGGCGGCCACCCCGAGCAGCGCCAGCCGGGCGTGACTCGTCTCGGTGGGCGGCGACTCGGCCGGGCGGGTCAGCTCCGCCATCGACGGGATCAGCGCCGCCATCCCGGCCGCCGTGTAGAGGGCCAGAAGCCCGTACCCGGAAGCCCGGGCCACGTCGGCGGCGAGCAGCGCCACCACTCCGGCGCCCAGGATGTAGCCGGGCGCCACCAGGCGGCCGGGCATGGTCGCGAGCCGGACCAGCAGGCCCAGGCAGAGCAGGTCGGCGACCGGCATGGCGACCTCGGTCCAGCCGGTCGCGACCGAGCTCTCCAGGCGCGGGCCGACCACGAAGGTCCAGATCAGCAGCGCCACGCCGGAGGTGACCATGAGCGCGTCGAGCAGCCCGGCCCGGTCCCGCGAGGAGCTGGTCCGCCGGTCCACGAACCCGGCCAGCGCCACCGCCAGGGCCGCGTAGCCGACCAGCAGGAGCGCCGTGCCGGCCGGCTCGAGCCAGGGCAGCCGGTCGGTGAGGAAGGCCGGGGCGCCGGCGGCCGCGCCACCGAGCGCGGACAGGCCGACCGCGCCGGCCAGGACCCACCACGGGCGTACGTCGTCCGGGTGGCTGCTGCGGATACCGAGGGTCAGCGCCACCACGGCGGAGACGCCGGCGATCAACAAGAGCGGAGCCCGCAGCGCCGGCTGCAGCCCGAAGGCCACGGCGAGCACCACCATCCAGGCGCCGAAGATGGTGGCCGGCCACCGTGTCGGCATCCCGCTCCCTCCGACGTTCTCCCCTGTCCTGATCGGCCCGGTCGCCGGGCCTCTGAGCGGCAACGGCACAATCGGTGGGTGCTTCTGGAGTTCGTCCACGCCCACACGGTCCTGGCGCCGGTCCCGTTCGTCCCCGAGGTCTCGCTCTACCAGGCAGAGGACTCGATCGCCCTCTGGGAGGCGACCGAGGCGGCCGGCACGCCGCAGCCGCCGCCGTTCTGGGCGTTCGCCTGGGCCGGCGGGCAGGCGCTGGCCCGGCACATCCTGGACGAGCCCGACCTGGTCGCCGGGCGCAGCGTCCTCGACCTGGCCACCGGCTCCGGACTGGTCGCGGTGGCCGCGGCCCGGGCCGGCGCGCGACCGGTCGTCGCCAACGACATCGACCCGATGTCGCTGGCCGCCGCCCGGGCCAACGCCGACGCCAACGGCATGCCGGTGGAGACCGTCGAGGCCGACCTGCTGGACAGCGACGACCGGTACGGCGTCGTCCTGGCCGGCGACGTCTTCTACAGCCGGGAGATGGCCGGCCGGGTCCTGCCGTTCCTGCGCCGTGCCGCCGCCCGTGGCTCCCTGGTCCTGGTCGGCGATCCGGGCCGCGCCTACCTGCCGGAGGGCCTGATCCGCCGCGCCGAGTACGACGTCCCGGTGGTCGAGGACCTGGAGAGCGTCCCGATCCGCCGGACCACCGTCTGGCAGGTCACGACCTAGCCGGTCCTAGGCGACCTGGCCCAGCGTCCAGGCGCGGACGCCGCCGACGATGCCCGCCGTGTTCGGCACCACCACCACGTCGTCGCCCATCCGGGCCAGCTGTGCGGGGGTGATCAGGCGGGAGTTGCCGCCGCCCAGGTAGACCCGGTCCCACAGGAAGACCGGGCGCAGCCCCTCCACCACGTTGCGGACCCGGCGCGACCAGAGCGCGTCACCGAGGCGGCGGCGCTCGTGCTCGCCGATGTACGTGTCGTAGGACATCCCCCACCGCACCGGGGCCTGCGACATCTCCAGGTGCGGGGCCAGCTCGCCGCCGTCGAAGAGGGCGCAGCCCAGCCCGGTGCCGAGGGTCAGGACCAGCTCGCAGCCGGTGCCCGCGACCACCCCGCAGCCGTGCACCTCGGCGTCGTTGAGCACCAGCGTGGGCAGCCCGAACGCCTCGGCCAGGGCGGTCCGCGCGTCGAACCCCCGCCACGCCTCGAACAGCTCCGGGTCCACCCGGGTCCGCGGGCCGCTGCGGGTCACGTAGTGCGGGGTCGCCACCACCACGCCGTGCCGGATCATCCCGGGCATGCCGACCGTGACGCGATCCGCGTTCGGCAGCTGGTGACCCAGATCGACGAGCGTCTTGACGAACAGGTCGGGCGAGAGCGGGTAAGGGGTGGGCACCCGGATCGGGTGTGCCCGCATGGTCCCGGCCTCGTCGAGGACCGATCCCTTGATCCCGCCACCGCCGCAGTCGATCGTCAAGGTGAATGCCACTCGGCCAGTGTGCATGCGCGACACCTCCCCCGGTGGTAATTGTGCCGGGTGTCCGGTCAGCCCGCCTCTTCCGCCCAGACGCGCCAGCTGTCCAGAACGCCGTACAGCGCCGGGGTGAGCCAGCCGGGCGCGGACCGGCGGAAGACTCCGGGATCCATCGATCCGGCGCCCGCCGGCAGGGCGCCCACCAGGTGCGGGACCAGTTCGCCCAGGTTGGCCCAGTGGACCAGTTCGGGTTCGGCCGGCCAGGCGCCGAGGATCACCCGGGCCGGGACGCCGCGACGGTTCAGCGCCTCCAGGGTGAGGGCCGTGTGGTTCAGCGTGCCGAGCCCGGCGCGGGCCACCACGATCATCCCGCAGCCCAGCGTGGTGCCCAGGTCGGCGAACGTCCACGCCTCCCCGGACGGGCGCACGCCCATCGGCACCAGCAGGCCGCCGGCGCCCTCGACCAGCACCAGGTCGTGTTTCTCCGCCTCGGCCCGGACCGCGTCGACCACGTCGAACAGGTCCAGCGGGGGCAGCCCGGCCACCTTGGCGGCGGCCAGCGGGGCGAGCGGCTCCGGGAACTCGGACAGCGTGCGCACGGTCTCCGGACCGGCCAGACGGGTCACCACCTCGGCGTCGGTCGGCATGCCGGTGGCGATGCCGGTCTGACCGGGTTTGATCACGGCCACGCGGAGGCCGGCGGCCTGGGCGGCGGCGGCCATCGCGGCGGTGGCGATGGTCTTGCCGACCTCGGTGTCGGTGCCGGTGACCAGCACGATCCCGCGCCACTCGTCGCTGTCGGCCCGGCTCGGCCGCGGCGTCTCCCGCGTCTCGACGGGCGCTTCCGCTTCGGGGCCGGCCTCGGGCTCGGCGGAAGGCCCGGCGGGCTCGGCCGCGGGCTCGGCGGGTTCGGAGAGGGATTCGGAGGAGGGCTCGGTGGGGAGCGAGGCCTCCGGTTCACCGGCGGCCTCGGCCGGGGTCACGCTCACCACCGGCGAGGGTACGGCCGGAGCGTGCCCACCACCGTGGGCCTGCAACGGGTCGGGGGCCGTCGTCACCGTCCGCCGGGCCGGGCCGGTGGCGACCGGCAGGCCGTGGCCGCCGCCGCGGTGCGGGGGGACCAGCGAGAGGTGGGTGGGACGGGACGCCTGAGGGGGGTCGGCGGTCATGGTGCGCACTCCAGGATCACGGTCAGGGCTCGGGCGAAATCCGTCTCGGGGACGCCCGCGTTCACGGTCAGCCGCAGGCGCGAGCTGCCGTCCGGTGTCGACGGTGGCCGGAAGCAGCCGACCGCGACCCCACGGTCCCGGCAGTCGGCGGCCCACGCCACGGCGGCCTCCGGCCCGGGCGCCGGAACCGACAGCACCCCGGCCGCCGGATCGCGGGCGGGCAGCCCCGCCTCCCGGAGCCGGGCGGCGATCCGGGCGCCGCGCTCGAACAGCACGGCCCGCCGGTCGTCGGCCGCCCGGGCGATGCCGACGGCGGCCAGCACCCCGGCCACCACGGCCGGCGGCGGCGCCGTGTCGTAGATGAAGCTGCGGCCCGTGTCGATCAGGTGGCGGACGAACGCCGCCGGCCCGGCCACCACGCCACCGGCGCCGCCGAGCGATTTGGACAGTGTCGCCGTGACGATCACGCCGGGCGCGCCGGCCAGCCCGGCGGCCGCGACCCCGCCCGCGCCGGTCGGCCCGAGCAGGCCGAGGGCGTGCGCGTCGTCGACGATCAGCAGCGCGCCGTGGGCCGCGGTCACCTGGTGCAGGGCGGCGAGCGGGGCGAGGTCGCCGTCGACCGAGAAGACCGACTCGGTCACCACGGCGGCCCGGCCCGGATGCGCTTCGAGGATCGCGGCGACGGCGGACGGGTCGTTGTGCGGCGACACCCGCACCGGCAGACCGGAGATCCGGCAGCCGTCGATCAGGGAGGCGTGGTTGTAGGCGTCCGACACCACCAGGTCGCAGACCGCGCCGACGGCCCGGACCACGGCCAGGTTGGCCAGATAGCCGGACGAGAAGAGCAGGGTGGACTCGGCGCCCAGCCAGCCGGCCAGCGCCTCCTCCAGCTCGGTGTGCGGGCCGGTGGAGCCACGGACCAGCCGGGAACCGGTGGCGCCCAGCCCGTACCCCTCGAGGGTCTGACGCGCCGCGGCGATCACCCGGGGGTGGGCGGAGAGGCCGAGATAGTCGTTGCCGGCCAGATCGACGACGGTGTCGCCGGCGGCGCGCGGCCGCAACTGACGGGTGAGCCCCGCCTTGGCCCGCTCACGGGCCAGGCTGTCCAGCGCCTCCAACCAGTCCGCCAAGACACCCCCAGTGATCACGAGAATGGGAAACTATCACCCAGCACCGACAGTCCTGCCGGCCTGTGAACTCTGTAGGGTACGGGCATGTCTGACATCCTCGACCGGGCCAGGGCCCGGGTGCTCGACGAAGGTTCCGGCCTGGCCGAGGCGGACATTCTGGAGATTCTGCGCCTGCCCGACGAGGCGCTGCCGGAGCTGTTGCAGCTCGCCCACGACGTCCGGCTGAAGTGGTGCGGCCCCGAGGTCGAGGTCGAGGGCATCGTCTCGCTGAAGACCGGCGGCTGTCCCGAGGACTGCCACTTCTGCTCCCAGTCGGGCCTGTTCGCGTCCCCCGTCCGGGCCGTCTGGCTGGACATCCCGTCCCTGGTGGAGGCCGCGAAGCAGACCGCTGCCACCGGTGCGAGCGAGTTCTGCATCGTGGCCGCCGTCCGCGGGCCGGACAAGCGGCTCATGGAGCAGATGCGCGCCGGGGTCGCGGCCATCCGGGAGGCGGTCGACATCCAGGTCGCCGCCAGCCTCGGCATGCTCAGCCAGGAGCAGGTCGACGACCTGGTGGACATGGGCGTGCATCGCTACAACCACAATCTGGAGACCTGCCGGTCCTACTTTCCCAACGTGGTGACCACCCATTCGTGGGAGGAGCGGTGGGAGACGCTGAGGATGGTTCGCGAATCCGGCATGGAGGTCTGCTGCGGCGGCATCCTCGGGCTGGGCGAGACCGTCGAGCAGCGGGCCGAGTTCGCCGCCCAGCTCGCCGAACTGGACCCGCACGAGGTGCCGCTGAACTTCCTGAACCCGCGGCCCGGCACCCCGCTGGGCGACCGGCCGGTGGTGGAGGGCAAGGACGCGCTGCGCGCCATCGCCGCCTTCCGGCTGGCGATGCCCCGGACCATCCTCCGGTACGCCGGGGGCCGTGAGATCACCCTCGGTGACCTGGGCACCCGGGACGGGCTGCTCGGCGGCATCAACGCGGTGATCGTCGGCAACTACCTCACCACGCTGGGCCGCCCGGCGACCGCCGACCTGGAGCTGCTGGCCGACCTGAAGATGCCGGTCAAGTCCCTGTCGGCGACCTTCTGATGTTCTGCGACCGGTGCGGGCTCCCGGCGGCCGACGGTGACCACACGGGTTGCGCGGCGGCACGTGCGCTGGAACCGCCCCGGTTCTGCGC
Source organism: Actinoplanes lobatus (assembly GCF_014205215.1). Lineage (NCBI taxonomy): Bacteria > Bacillati > Actinomycetota > Actinomycetes > Micromonosporales > Micromonosporaceae > Actinoplanes > Actinoplanes lobatus. The sequence continues at coordinate 757,407 of NZ_JACHNC010000001.1, read as the reverse complement.
GCAGTGCCGCCGCCGGATGAAGGTGCAGGTCGTCCCCACCGGATGGACCGCCACCTGTGTGGAGCACGGCGTCCGGACGGGCCAGGCCTAGGCCGACGGCGCCGGGGTCTCCCGGGCGGCCGGCATCGTGACGCTGACCATCGCGCCGTCGCGCTCGAAGGCGTGCGCCCCGAGCCGCCGCAGCGTGCGCAGCATCGCCACGTTGTCGCTCGCGATGTGCGCCACCACCGCGCCGAGGCCGGCCCGCTCGGCGTGCGCGTGCAGCCGGCGCAGCAGCGCGGTGCCCAGGCCGCGGCGCTGCCAGCCGTCCTCCACCAGGACGGTGGCCTCACCGAGGTCGCCCTCGACGAACAGTGTCGCCGTCGCCGCCACCGACCCGCCCGGGGCCACCGCCAGCAGGGTGACCCCGCGGGACGGCTCCAGGAGGCGGCGCAGCCGGGCCTCGCCGGGGATCCCGCCCGGATAGCGGTGGCGCAGCGTGGCCGGCGAGCACTCCTCGTGCAGGTCGCGGACGGCGGGCAGATCGTCCGGCCCGGCCGGGCGGAGCACCAGCTCGGAGCCGTCCGGCAGGAGCAGGGACACCTGCTCCCGCTGCAACCGGTGGACCGAGGCGGCAACCTCGACCAGCGCCTGCGCCCGGGCGAACTCGGCCGGGGTGAAGGCGGGCAGCGCCCGGAGCACCTCCAGGCAGCCACCCGCCGGGTCGATCAGCGTCATCCGGCCACCGTGGAACCCGGGCCCGTCGGAGGCGGACGCCGGCCGCCAGCGCACGTCGGTGGCGTCCAGCAGGGCGACCAGGGACTCGCCGAGGGAATCCGGCTCGTGCACCAGGCGCCCGGCCAGCGCCAGACCGCGGGTCGGCTGGTCGGCCAGGCCCTCCGCCTCGGCACGGGCGACGAACGCGTCCCGCCCGCGGCCCTTGACCACCGCCGCCATCAGGTCGGCCTCGGTGAGCGCGTCCGGCGCGTCCACCAGGAAGTCGTCGACCGCGCCCTCCTCGGTGGTGTGCACCTGGACGGCGAGGATGTTCACCGACCGCAGAGCCAGGCTCGCGGTCAGCACCGAGAGGTAGCCGGGACGGTCGTCGACCGTGGCCCTGATCCGCCACAACGCCATGCGGGCACTCCTTTCCTCCGCCCTCAAGAGTGCACCGGCGTTGTTGCGCGAATATTGCCTTCACCAGCGGTTACCGGGTCAGGAGCATCACACCTGGGTGGCCCCGGCGGGCGTGCCGACGGCGTCCAGACGGTCGCCGAGGATGACCGCGGCGGCCCGGACCAGCTGGGCGACCCGGTCCACCTCGGTCACGTGGAAGGCGGCGGCGGGCAGGTCGTCGTCGTCGGCACGGGCGACGACCAGCACCAGCCCGGCCCGGCCGAAGGGGGCCACCGCGTACCGTGCGCCGCCCGGCTCGGCCATCGGGCGGGCCCGCAGCGGGGTGACCTCGGGCAGGTGCAGCGGGGACGGGGCACGCCAGCTCGCGTAGACCGACCGCGGCTCGCTGCCGCCGCCGGCGCCGCTGCGGGCCGCCCAGTCGGCCGGCACCATGGCGGCCGCGGCCCAGTCGGCGGCCAGCAGGCCGGGCACCGCGTCGACCAGGGTGGCCAGGCCGTCCACCGGGTTCGCCGCGACCTGGGCGAGCAGTTCGGCGTCGTGGCCGCCGTTGACCGGTGCTCCTATCGCCTTCCACACCCCGTCGACCTGCACGCCCGGAATGGCGGCGAGACCGGCGAGGAGGCGCTCGACGCGGGTGGCGCCCGGCCACACCACGGTGAAGTCGTCGACGGCGCGGCCGCCGAGCCGTTCCAGCACCACCACCTGGACGATGTCCGCGCCGGCCACCCCGAGGGTGCGCGCGACCTGGCCCAGAGCGCCGGGACGGTCCGGCAGAGTGACTCGAACCCGCAGCAACATGAAACTCCTCCCGTCGCGACGGCCGGTGGCGCCGTCCTGCGATCAACACCTTGCACATCCGGCGTTTCGGACCCGTTGCACGGCCGTGTCCCGGCCGTCAAGCTGCAGCTTTATGCCCGAAATCACAACGTCAGGGTAGGAGTTCGCGATGTTCGGAGAACTGTGCAGGTCGGGTGTCGGACAGTGCCGTAGGGTCGGCACATGATCTGCGCAGCCTGCCGGCAGCGGCGGCACGACGACTGCCGCGGCGGTTCGTGGTGCGACTGCCAGCACCGCGAGCCCGAGCCGGTCCCGCCGGTCACCGGTCCGCCCGGTCCGTGAATCTCGACCCCGCAGCGCTCGCCACCCACTATCCGCGTGCCGAGCGGCCCGTCCTCCGGGTGAACTTCATCGCCAGCGCCGACGGCGCGGTCTCCGTCGACGGCCTCTCCGCCGGCCTCCAGGGGCCCGGTGACAAGGAGGTCTTCGACACCCTGCGGATGGTCTGCGACGCCCTCGTGGTGGCGGCCGGCACGGTCCGCGCCGAGGGCTACGACGCCCTGCGGCCGACCCCGTCCGCGCGGGCCTGGCGGGTCGCGCACGGGCTGCCCGAGTTCCCGCTCATGGTGATCGTCTCCGGCTCCCTCGACCTGGACCCCGCACAGCTGGTCTTCTCGGACGCCCCGATTCCACCGGTCGTGCTGACCCACCGGGCCGCCCCCGATTCCCCGATCCGCGAGGTCGCCGAAATCATCCCCACGGGTGACACCGAGGTCGACCTCGCGGCCGGGCTGCGGCTGCTGCACGAGCGCGGCGCCACCCAGCTGCTCTGCGAGGGCGGGCCGGGGCTGCTGGGCTCGATGATCGCCGCCGATCTGGTCGACGAGCTGTGCCTCACGGTCGCGCCGCTGCTGGTCGGCGGCCCGGCGGGCCGCATCGCGCACGGACCGCCGTCTCCGCCTCGCCCGATGTCCCTGCGGCACGCGCTCATCCACGGGGACATGCTTTTCCTGAGGTACGTGCGGAGCACGCTTCATTTTTGAGGCCTGCCCGGAGCGCCTGATTCAGGAAAGCAAGATCTTGTGCATAACTCTGTGGATGGACCCCACAGCTTGTGGACAACCCGGGGCGCGGGCATTTTGTCGTACCTCTGAGGCACGATGATCGGCGTGTCTGACGAAACTTCCCCCGTCGGCCGGGTGCTGGGCACCGCGGACGCCACCCCCTTGCAGTTCTGGACGGCCGTGACCCCCGGCAGCTACCTCCAGCTCGACGACGTCGTGGTGACCCGCCGTGACCTTCCGGACCGCGAGCCGGTGACGATCGCCGGGGTGGTCACCCAGGTGCGCGCCCGGCACGAGGGGGCCCAGTTCGACTCGGACGTGTTCGCCATCGCCGAGGGCACCCTGCCCGCGATGGTGCAGGAGGCCGCCGAGATCACCACCACCCGCGTCGACCCGGAGCTCTACGTTCCGCCCGCCCCCGGCGCGGTGGTGCACCGGGCCACCGGCGAAGCCCGCGACGCCGCGCTGCACTTCGACCGGATGGAGCGGCGGGTCCCGATGGGCACCGGGCGCGACGGGGTGCCGGTCTTCCTGAACGCGGACTTCCTCGACGGCACCCGCGGCGCCCATGTGTCGATCTCCGGCATCTCCGGCGTGGCCACCAAGACCAGTTTCGCCACGTTCCTGCTCTACTCGGTGTTCCGGTCCGGTCAGCTGGGCGCCGACGGGACCAACGCGCGGGCGCTGATCTTCAACGTCAAGGGTGAGGACCTGCTCTTCCTGGACCACCCGAACACGAAGCTGGACGACACGACCCGCGCGGCGTACGCGCATCTCGGTCTCCCGGCCGCGCCGTTCCCGGACGTCCGGGTCTACGCCCCGCCGCGCGCCGGCGACTCGTCCGGCGCGCCGGACGTGGCCAGCCGCCTCACCGGTGTCGACGCGTTCTACTGGACGCTGGCCGAGTTCTGCGAGAAGAAGCTCCTGCCGTACGTGTTCGCCGACGCCGACGACGAGCGCCAGCAGTACACGATGGTGGTCCACTCGGTCACCGCCCACCTGGCCCGGTACGCGGTCCCGGCCGAGGGCGGCATCAGCATCGACGGGCAGCGGATCAGCTCGTACCAGGATCTCGTGGACCACGTCGTCGAGCAGCTGACCGACGACGAGACCCGGTCCACCTGGGCCGGCAGCGCGGTCAACATGGGCACGGTCAACGCCTTCGCCCGCCGGCTGATCGGCAGCAAGCGGGACCTGTCCCGGCTGATCCGCGGCGATCTGGCGCAGCGCCGGCCGCACCAGATCAAGACCGCGGACAGCGCCCAGGTCACCGTGGTCGACCTGCACAACCTGCCGGACCGGGCGCAGCGGTTCGTGGTCGGCGTGACGCTGAAGACCGAGTTCGAGGAGAAGGAGAAGGCCGGCACCGGCCGCCCGCTGCTCTTCGTGGTCCTCGACGAGCTGAACAAGTACGCACCCCGCGAGGGCTCCTCCCCGATCAAGGAGGTGCTGCTCGACATCGCCGAGCGCGGCCGCTCGCTCGGCGTGATCCTGATCGGCGCCCAGCAGACCGCGAGCGAGGTGGAGCGGCGGATCGTGACGAACTCGGCGATCCGGGTGGTGGGCCGGCTCGACCCGGCCGAGGCGTCCCGCCCGGAGTACGGCTTCCTGCCCCCGGCCATGCGCCAGCGCGCCCTGCTGGCCCGGCCCGGCACGATGTTCGTCAACCAGCCGGACATCCCGGTCCCGCTCTGCGTCGAGTTCCCGTTCCCGGCGTGGGCCACCCGCAAGTCGGAGTCGGGGCCGCCGCCGGCCGAGACGCTGCGGTCGATCGTGCAGGGCGCCGACCCGTTCGCGGTGATAGGCGGCCGACCAGGGGCCGACGACGACATTCCGTTCTAGGGATCGGACTAGGGTTCAGCGATGCGCATCCTGCACACCTCCGACTGGCATGTCGGGAAGGTTCTCAAGGGCAAGGACCGTCGTGACGAGCACCGGCGAGTGCTCGCCCAGGTGATCGAGATCGCCCAGGCGGAGAGACCCGATCTGGTGATCGTGGCGGGCGACCTCTACGACACGGCGGCGCCGACCGCTGACGCCACCAAGCTGGTGACCCGGGCGCTCTCCGCCCTGCGCCGGACCGGCGCCCGGGTGGTGGCGATCGGCGGCAACCACGACAACGGGGCCGCTCTCGACGCGTTGCGGCCGTGGGCCGACGCCGCCGGGATCGAGCTGCGCGGGTCGTACCCCCAAGGTGATCTGAATGATCTTCTGATCGAGGGCGTCACCGAGGGTGGCGAGCGGTGGCGGCTGGTCGCCCTGCCGTTCCTCTCCCAGCGGTACGCGATCCGTGCCGCCGAGATGTACGAGCTGACCGCCGCCGAGGCCAACCAGACGTACGCGGATCTGGTGGCCCGGCTGATCGCCAAGCTCAGCGAGCCGTTCGCCGAGCCGGGCGCGGTCAACCTGCTGACCGCCCACCTGACGATCGTCGGGGCGAGCACCGGCGGCGGCGAGCGTGAGGCGCACACCGTCATGGGCTACGCGGTGCCGGCCACGGTCTTCCCGCCGAACGCGCACTACGTGGCCCTCGGTCACCTGCACCGGACCCAGTCGGTGATCTCGCCCTGCCCCACCCGCTATTCGGGCAGCCCGCTCGCCGTCGACTTCGGCGAGGAGGAGAACGTCTGCTCGGTCGCGATCGTCGACGTCTCCACCGACAAGGCGGCCCACGTCCGGGACGTGCCGGTCACCTCGGCGCTCACCCTGCGGACCGTGCGCGGCACCCTGGAGCAGCTCGCCACGGTGAACCTTCCGGACGCCTGGCTGCGTGTCCTGGTCCGGGAGGCGCCGAGGCCCGGCCTCCGGGAGGACGTGCAGGAGCTGCTGCCCAACGCGCTGGAGGTGCGCATCGACCCGGACATGCTGCCGAGCCGGTCGGGCGCGCGGTCGGCGGAGCGGGCCGGCCGTTCCCCACGTGAGCTGTTCGGCGACTATCTGGACAGTCGCGGCAACGCCGAGGAGGGCGTCCGCGAGCTCTTCGACCAGCTGTACGACGAGGTGAGCAGCAACAAATGAGGCCATTAAGGCTGGACATGGCCGGATTCACGGTGTTCCGTGACCAGACCACCGTGGACTTCACCGACGCCGACTACTTCGCCCTGGTCGGCCCGACCGGTTCGGGCAAGTCGACGGTGCTGGACGCGATCTGTTTCGCCCTCTACGGCACGGTTCCCCGGTGGGGCGGCGTCCGGGGCATCGGCAACGCGCTGGCCCCGTCGGCGTCCGAGGCCCGGGTGCGGCTGGTGTTCGAGTCGGCGAACAACCGGTTCGTGGCGACCCGGGTGGTCCGGCGGGACGGCCGGGGCAACGTGAAGACGGCGGGAGCCGGGCTGCAGCTGATGCCGCCCGGCTTCGACGTCACCAAGCTCGACACCGGCATGGACCTGGCCGATCTCGGCGAGGTGCTGGCCGGCACCCCGGCCGAGATGGACGCCGCGGTGCTGGAGGCGGTCGGCCTGCCGTACGAGCAGTTCACCAGCTGTGTGGTGCTGCCGCAGGGCCAGTTCGCCGACTTCCTGCACGCCAAGCCGGCCACCCGCCAGCAGATCCTGGTCAACCTGCTGGGCCTGCACGTCTACGAGGAGGTGCAGGCCAAGGCGACCGATCGGGGCCGTGCCGCGGAGGCCAAGCTGACCGTGGTCGAGCAGCAGCTCGGCACGCTGGAGGACGCCACCGACTCCTCGGTCGAGGCGGCCGCCGGGGAGCACTCGCGGATGCGGGAGCTGACCGCCGCCGTGGAGGCGGCCGTGCCGGGGCTGCGTACCGCCCGGGAGGCGGAGACCGCCGCCGCCGAGTCGCGGGACGCGCTCGACGCCGAGCTGGCCGCCCTGGGCTCGGTCCGGGTGCCGGACGGGCTGACCGAGGTGTCCGGCGCGATCGCCGCGGCCCGTGACGCGGCCACCCGTGCGGCCGACGAGGTGCACGCCGCCGAGGAGGCCGAGGAGAAGATCCGCGGCGAGCTGGCCGCGGCCGGTGACCCGGGCCGCCTGCGGGTGGCCCTCGACCGGCACACCGAACTGGCCCGGCTGATCGAGCAGGAGGAGTGGTTCGCCGGCAAGGTGTCGGTCGCCGAGGTCGAGCACCGGGACGCGGTCGCCGCCGCCGATCTGGCGCACGCCCACCACGTCGGCGCCCAGCAGCTTCTGGAGCAGGCCCGGCAGGACTACCGGGACGCCCAGCAGCGGGACCGCGCGGCCGCCTTGCGCGGCCATCTGACCGCCGGCGACGCCTGCCCGGTCTGCGAGCAGACGGTGACCGAGGTGCCGGAGGTGCCCCGGGAGTCGGCGGTGCGGATCGCCGAGGCGGCCGGCAACGCCGCCAAGGACGAGGCGGAGAAGGCGACCGCCCGGTGGCGTGAGCGGGACGCGGTGGCCCGCAACGTGGCGAACGATCTGGAGCGCAAGCGCGGCCAGTACGAGCACCATCTGACCCGGCTCGCCGAGGTGCGCCGGGCGGTGGAGGGCCTGCCCGGGGTGGAGGCGCTCCAGCAGCGCCTGGCCGAGCTGGGCGAGCTGCAACGGCGCCTGGAGGACGCGGCCGCCGCGGTCAAGGTCGCCCGGGACGGGCACCGTAAGGCCCAGGCCCTGGTCCGGACGGCGGAGGAGCAGCAGCGGGCGGTCTGGCAGCGGTTCGACGCGACCCGCGACGGCCTGGCCCGGTTCGTGCCGCCGCCGGCCGACCGGGACGACCTGGCCGGCGCCTGGCGGGCTCTGGTCGACTGGGCGGCCGCCGAGCACGGCCGGCGTCTTGCTGCCCGGGCGGAGGCGGAGGCGGCCGTCCAGGCGGCCCGCGCCTCGACCGTCCGGGTGCACGAGTCGATCGTGGAGCTGTTCACGGCTTCCGGGGCGGCGGCGCCCACCGGCCAGGTGGGCGAGTCGGGGCTGATCCGGGCCGCCGCGGTGGCGGCCGAGCGGGCCGGTGCGGCGTGGGAGCGGGCCACCGAGCGGCGTGAGCTGGCCCGGGCCGCCGCCGAGCAGCGGGGGGCGTTGCAGTGGGAGAGCCGGGTGGCCAAGTCGCTGGCCGGGCACCTGCGGGCCAACAACTTCGAGCGCTGGCTGCTGGAGGAGGCCCTCGACCTGTTGGTCGACGGCGCCTCCCGGATTCTGCGGGAGCTCACCGGCGGACAGTACGAACTGATGCACGAGAAGGGCGAGTTCTACGTCGTGGACCACCACGACGCCGGGCTGCGCCGCGGCGTGCGGACGCTCTCCGGCGGCGAGACGTTCCAGGCCTCGCTGGCCCTGGCGCTGGCCCTCTCCGAGCAGCTCGCCGGGATGAGCACCACGGCGGCCAGCCTGGAGTCGATCGTCCTGGACGAGGGCTTCGGCACGCTGGACGCGGCCACCCTCGACGTGGTCGCCGCGACCCTGGAGAACCTGGCGGCCCGCGGCGACCGGATGGTCGGCCTGGTGACCCACGTGCACGCGCTGGCCGAGCGGGTGCCGGTCCGGTTCGAGGTGCGCAAGGACGCGCGTACCGCCCATGTCGAGAGGGTCGGCCTGTGACCAGAGTGTTCGTCGACGCGTGGGACCCGTCCTACGGCGCGTCGTTCGAGGGAGGCGACGGCGGCGCCGGGCCGGGGTCGTCCAGCAGCGCCCAGGTGGACATCGAGGTCGAGGTGCCGGCCGCCGAGTGGGCGCCGATCGGCGTGTCGGCCGGCGCCCGGGTGCCGGACGTGGTGTTCCTGGTCGACGGGGTGCGGCGCAACGACGCCCAGGTGTGGACGGCGGAGGACGACGGCACCACGTACGCCGGGCTGGCCGCCTCGTTCGCGGCCGGCGTGGTGCGCTGCGACCTGGCCCGCGGGGCGGCCGAGCTGGCCGTCGCCCGGGTCAGCCGGGGCCTGTTCACCGCCAGCCCGTCGCTCGGTGACGTCCGCGCCGGGACGGTGCGCTACGAGGTGCACCGGGTCAGCGGCCCCGGTGAGGCGAGCAAACTGCCGGCCGCCGTGCAGGGGCCGCTCACCGCGCTGGAGATCGAGATCTCGTCGGCCGCGCGGGACAGCGGCTCGGACGGGACCGACCTGCTGATCGTGGACGGTCCGCTGCGCAACCGGCGGCAGCTGCCCCGCACCATCGGGTACGTGAAGACCCAGCAGAAGCACTATCTGCCGGCCGCGCAGGAGGCGATCGTGCCCCGGCTGCGCCCCGGCCAGCGGACCCCGGTCTTCCAGATCGGCACGGTCTGGGGCGGCTGGTCGTGGTATCTGAGGTTGCCCGGGTCGTCGGGCGCGCCGTGGTCCGGGATCGTCCGGGTGGAGTGTTCGCCCGAGCTGTCCCCGGAGCAGGCGATCGAGCTGGCCGAGGTGTCGCTCGCGACGCTGCCCCGGTTCGCCTCGTCGGCGTACAAGGATCCCCGCGCGCCCCAGAACCTGGTGCCGATCGCGGGCCTGGAACGCCGTCTGCGGGGCCTGCTGGGCGACGCCCGGGTGCTGCACCGGGCGCTGGCCCGCGACTCGGCACGGGCGTTCTGAGGGGGCGTGCCCACTTGCTGGGCGCGCGATCTCAGAACCGATCCCGGCATCTCATTCAGTGGGACGCTGATCCGGGTCCCGGGTCTTTGTCCGCGCGGACGGCCGGGGCGCTCACCGTGGAGGTCGGTGACCGGCTGTCGCGTGGCGTGCGAATTCGGGCACGGTCCACCGCCCGATCAGGGGGATCGGCTGTTGGGAGCGCTCCCGGACGGGTGTCGCCCGAAAGGGGCCGACCGGCATTCCGGCATCACCCGATCGGCTCACCGGGGTTCCTATTAGCCGCACATTACGCACCTGTGGCAACGCAGCGGAATCGCTTGTTCACGCTGCGAGATCACGCTCTCTCGGCGCCTCCGAGAATTATTCTCAGGGACATGTCCAGGGCCGAATGTCACTGAGTATCATTCCGGCTTACCTGGCGTCCCAATCGGCGTTGATCAATACGGAGGGTGATCGGCGGCTGGTGCGCCGTCCCGACCACGAACGCAGCGGAGGACCGTTGAGACCGAGTGCCCCGGAAAATCTCGCCCCGGCTTTGATCCCGGCAGGGCTCCCCGGCCGTATCTCAGGCGACGGGGAAGGGTCCGGGCGGAGGTATCGATGCATGCGGTGGTCGAAGAGCGGCTCGCGCCGGAGAGGGTGCGCGTGATGGCACGGCAACACTCCGGTGGCAGGTGGCAGGCTCTGGACGGTGGCAACCAGCGCGACCAGGGCACGGTGATCCCGCGGCAGGGCGCGCGGCACGAGGCCGCTCCGAGCAGTTCTCCCAGCCACGAGGACACCCTCGTGCGGACGCTCTACGAGGAGCACGCGGGCCCGCTGCTGATGTTCGTGCTGCGGCTGACCGGTGGTGACCGGCAGCGCGCCGAGGACATCGTGCAGGAGACCCTGCTCCGGGCCTGGCGCAACGCGCACCGGCTCGGCGCCCAGGGCCAGCAGTCGCTGCGCCCCTGGCTGGTCACCGTGGCCCGGCGGATCGCCATCGACGAGCATCGCAGCGCCAACGCGCGCCCCGCCGAGACGTACGATCGGGAGCTGGAGAGCTTCCCGACCACGTCCGACGAGACCGACAAGGTCCTGCAGTCGATGACCGTGTCCGACGCGCTCCGGCAGTTGAGCCACTCGCACCGGGAGATCCTGATCGAGACGTACTTCCGCGGCCGTACCGTGCCGGAGGCCGCCGAGGCGCTGAACCTTCCGCTGGGCACGGCCAAGTCGCGGGTGTACTACGCGCTGCGCGCACTGCGTACCGCGTTGCAGCAGCGGGGGGTGACCGAATGACGCAGGAGCAGCACTACGACGTCGCCTCGTACGCCCTCGGCATCCTCGACGACCGCGATGCCGCCCAGTTCGAGGACCACCTGATCGACTGCGCGCAGTGCGCGTACGAGCTGGAGTCGTTCGTCCAGGTGGCGGACGTCCTCTCGACCGTGGACGCGGAGGCCTTCGTGGCCGCCGAGCGGGCCGAGCGCGACGGCGCGGTCCTGAACCGCATGATGCGCGAGGTCGGCGTGGAGCGGCAGCGGGCCAACAGCCGCCGGCTCTACTCGCTGGCCGCCGCCGTGGTGGTCTTCGCCATGCTGTCCATCGGCGCGCTGTTCGCGGGCGGCCGGTGGCTCGCACCGGACCAGGCGGCCTCGACCGAGACGAGCGCCCAGGGCGGCGGCAGCCAGCTGGACCAGCTGCCGAGCGCCGACGGGGTGGCCATCGGTGGCACCAAGCTGCCCGGCGACAACTACAGCGGCACCAACAACCGGACCAACGTGGCCGCCGCGGTCGGCCTGCTGAAGAAGGACTGGGGCACCCAGGTCTCCTTCGCGGTCGCCAACATCAGCGGGCCGAAGACGTGTGCCCTCTTCGTGGTGCGCACCGACGGCACGGCCGAGAAGGTCGCCGACTGGACGGTCAACGAGGACGGCTGGGGCACCGCCGCCAACCCGACCCCGTTGATGCTCCAGGCGGTCACCGCCACCCCACGGGACCAGATCGCGCACGTCCAGGTCCAGGAGATCACCTCGACCGGTGCCGGCGAGACGCTGGTTCGCGTTCCGTAACCGTACGACCACGAAAAGGTCCGGTCGCCCATGCGGCCGGGCCTTTTTCGCGTGCCGGGTCATCACTTTACGTACGGCCGGGCCGGAAGGTTCAACCGAAAAATCATTGATTTGATCCACCCGAATGTTCAACCGTCTTCGCACCCCCTCCGTACTACTGCCCGGAAATGGCATAGCCATGAATCAGCCGGGAGGGCTCGTGGTACCGGAGAAGCGAAAGTTGATGGTCGTCGGTGCGGCGCTGGCGGCGGTGATCACCCTGCCCGGTTGTGCCCCGGCCGGATTCGACGCGGGCGCCGCCGACTACGGGAACGCGGCAGAGCCGGCCTCCAATGACGTCCAGGCCTCGCCGGGCGCCACCGGTGAACCGGTCGCCGCGGGCGACCCCACCGCCGAGGCGACCGCGCCGGCCGACCCGGCCGGCGGTGGCGAGGCGAACACCCCGGAGATCAGCGAAGAGGTGGCCACCACCGAACTGAACGCGACGAAGGTGGCCCGGATGGGCACCACCGTTCAGGACGAGGACGGCTTCGTGCTCTACCGCTTCGACAAGGACTCCGACGACCCGGCGAAGTCGAACTGCAACGGCGACTGCGCCAAGATCTGGCCGCCGGCCTACACCACCGACGGGGAGCCCACTCTCAAGGGCGTCGACAAGTCCCTGGTCGGGACGGTCACCCGGGCCGACGGCACCAAGCAGCTCACCCTCAAGGGCTGGCCGCTCTACCGCTACATCGGCGACAAGAAGCCCGGTCAGTGGAAGGGCCAGAACGTCAGTGGCACCTGGTTCGTCATCACGCCCACCGGCACCAAGAACCTGACCTGCCTGCCGGCCGTGTCGAAGCCGGTCGCTCCGCCGTCCGACGACACCTCCGGCGAGGCCGGTAGTGGCGAGGCCGGCGGCGACTACAGCTACTGATCCGGCAGACACGAGGCATTGGAGGACATGATGAGGACCCGCCGTAGCCCCCGATGGCTGGTCGGCACCCTGGCCCTATCCCTGGCGTTCATGATGGCGCCGGCCGGGGTGGCTCACGCCGCGGAGCCGATTCCGGTTCCGCAGACCTCAGGCCTGCCCAACAAGGGCACCGGCACGCTCGCCGCGGCTGACCGCGACTTCGTGATCAAGGTTCGGCTGGCCGGCCTCTGGGAGATCCCGGCCGGCAACATGGCCGTGGAGAAGTCGAACAACGCGGCGGTCAAGAAGATCGGCCAGTCGATCGCGGCGCAGCACGTCGCGCTGGACAGCCTGGACCGCACCGCGGCCAAGAAGCTCGGGATCAGCCTGCCCAACCAGCCGAACGGCGACCAGCAGGGCTGGCTGAACGAGATGCGCACGGCGGCGACGCCGGAGCAGTTCGACCAGATCTTCATCGACCGGCTCCGCGCCGCGCACGGCAAGATCTTCCCGGCGATCGCCACGATCCGGGCCACCACGCGCAACGACACGGTCCGCGCGCTGGCACAGCAGACGAACCAGTTCGTCGCGACGCACATGACCCTGCTGGAGAGCAGCGGGATCGTCGACTACGCGGCGCTGCCCACAGCGCCCGCGCCGGCCGCCGCGGGACAGGGTCCTGTCCCGATCGACAACCAGATGCTGGTCGCGGCGAACAACGGGGAGAGCATCCCCGGCCTCAGCAACACCGTAATCCTGTTGGTCCTCGCTGCCGCGCTGGTGGTCGGGGTCGTAACGACCATGCGCATCTTCCGCGCGCGGTAAGTCGAAATCGCCCACGGCGACGAAGAAAGGTGTCACCCATGCGAAGGTCCAAGTACCGCCGCGCCAATTCCCCGACTTGGTTCAGCGGTCGGCGCCGCATCGCGGTCATCGGCGCTGCGGCGGTGGCGGCGTTCGGCGGCGTAGTGACCGTCACCCAGATCTCCAACGCGGCCACCGAGGACACGGTCACCGACCGGGCCCTGGCGGCGTGTGACGATCTGCAGGCGCCGAAGTCCTCGCGGCTCTCCACCCAGACCCGGCGAGGCACGTACACCACGAACAACGGCCAGGTCACGCAGCACCCGGACGACGGTGCCGGTGACGTGGCGACGACCGCGGACGTGCAGAACCGCTGCCGTGAGTGGGTGCTGAACAACGTCGCCTCCGAGACCGAGGCCACCACCCTCCGGCGCAACCGGGGCAACAACAACGGTGGCGGCCGCGGCAACAACAACGGTGGCAACAACAACGGCGGCCAGAACGGCGGCAACAACAACGGTGGTGGCGCCGCACCGAGCGCCAGCGCCGCGGCGCCCACCGACGCGGCCACCAGCGCGCCCGCCGACGGAGCCACCAGCGCTCCCGCCGACGGAGCCACCAGCGCGCCCGCCGACCAGGGCGGCGACCAGAACCAGGGCGGTGGCGACCAGAACCAGGGTGGCGACCAGAACCAGGGCGGAAACAACGGCGGCGACCAGGGTGGGGACCAGCCGGCTCCCGCTCCCACCGCCACCACCCCGCCGCCCGGCGCCGGCCTCGGCATCCTGACCAACAGCTGCGACACCTCCGATCTGGAGGACCACGACGGCTTCCAGCGCGGCAACCGCTGCGTCTCGACCGAGTTCGGTGAGGTCGGCGCCGCCGCGAACAACCCGACGCTGCTCATCACGGGCGCGCCCCGGCAGGTCAACCGGAACACCCCGTTCACCCTCCAGGTGAGCACCCGGAACCTGATCCGTGACCGGTTCCTCGCGGCCGGCCAGGGTGGTTACTACGTGGAGTCCAGCGTGCTCCAGAACGGCCTGGTCCGCGGTCACTTCCACACCGCGTGCCGGATCCTGGACAGCCAGAACCAGGCGCCCGCCCCGGACCCGGTCCCGGCGTTCTTCGTCGCGACCGAGGACCGGCAGGGTGGCGCTCAGCCGGACACCGTCGCCATCCAGGTGCCGGGTCTGCCCCAGGCGGGCACCTTCCAGTGCTCCTCGTGGGCCGGTGACGGTTCGCACCGTATCCCGATGATGGAGCGCGCCAACCAGACGCCGGCCTTCGACTCGGTCAAGATCCGGGTTCGCTGACCGACGGCAAAGACCGCGGACGCCGCTGCCGCTGTCGCCGGACCGAACCGGACCGAGGTCTCCCACCCTGGTCCGGGCCCCCCTCGGTCCGGCGACCGTCCTTCCCCCTGCCGGACGAGAACGCGGCGGGCCACCCGGCCACCACCGGGTTCGGCGCCGCAGAGAGTGACCGGACATTCTCGGGCGTCCGGTCACCACACCGATGGCCCTGACCCCGGAGCACGGTCAGGGCCATCGGTCTGCCCGGACAAAGTGTCATAGTGGCGCGGTGGAAGTCGTCCGCCGCCTGCGGCCACCCGAGCGTTACGCCTTCGCGGTCTCGGTGCGGCCACTGCTGGTCCCGAAGCACGATCCCTGCGGGCGGCTCGGCGACGACGGTCTCTGGCTCGCCATGCGTACCCCGGCCGGGCCCGCCTCGCTGCACCTGGCCCGCGCCGCCGGGGACCTGATCGCCACCGGTCACGGGCCGGGCGCCGAGTGGGCCGCCGACCGGGCCGACGCGATCGCCGGCCTCCGCGACGATCCGGGCGATCTGCCCACGCTCGCCGCGCGGCATCCGCTGGTCGCCCGGCTGGCCAAAACCTTTTCCGGGGTACGCCTGCCGGCCACCGGACAGGTTTTCCCGCGACTGCTCCGTGCCGTCCTCGAACAGAAGGTCACCGGCAAGGAGGCGCACCGGTCGTACCGTGCGGTCTGCCGGCATTTCGGTGAGCCGGCGCCGGGCCCGGCCGGTCTGCTGCTGCCACCCGATCCGGCCGCCGTGGCGGCCACCGCCTACTGGGAGTTCCATCCGTTCGGCGTCGAGCAGCGCCGCACCGAGACCCTGCTGCGGGCCGCGCGGGTCGCGGACCGGCTGGAGCGCTGCGCCGACGCGGCCGAGGCGACCACCCGGATGACCGCGCTGCCCGGGATCGGCCCGTGGACCGCCGCCGAGACGGTGCGGTACGCCTACGGCGACCCGGACGCGGTGAGCGTCGGTGACTTCCACATCCCCAACACGGTGGCCTGGGCGCTGGCCGGGGAGCCGCGCGGCACCGACGCCCGGATGCTGGAGCTGCTCGAACCGTTCCGTGGCCACCGGGGCCGGGTCTGTGACCTGCTCGCCCTGGGTGGCATCCAGGCGCCGAAGTTCGGTCCCCGGATGCCGCTGCGGTCGTTCGCGCGGTTCTGATCCGCCACCCTCCGCTACGGTGTTCACCGAATGTGCGTTTTGTCCCGGAGGGTGGCTTGATGGGTGGCGTCGGTGTGCCGATCCTCCTGGTGCTTCTGCTGATCCTGGTCAACGCGGTGCTCACCGGCAGCGAGATGGCCCTCATCTCGCTGCGGGAGGGCCAGGTCCAGCGCCTGGAGCGGGAGTCCCGCCCCGGGCGGGTGCTGGCCCGGCTCACCCGCGACGCCAACCGCTTCCTGGTCACCATCCAGATCGGCATCACCCTGGCCGGCTTCCTGGCCTCCGCCGTGGTCGCCCTCTACCTGTCGAAGCCGCTGGCCGGCCAGCTCGGCTTCGCCGGCACCGCGGCCGAGCCGATGGCCACCTTCCTGACCACCGTGGTGCTCACCTTCGTCACGCTGGTGCTGGGCGAACTGGCGCCGAAGCGGATCGCCATGCAGCGGGCCGAGAGCTGGGCGCTGGTGGTGGCCCGGCCGCTCGACCAGCTGTCGAACTTCTCCCGCCCGGCCGTCTGGCTGCTCGGGAGGGCCACCGACGGGGTGGTGCGCCTGGCCGGCGTCGACCCGCACGCCCGGCGTGACGAGGTCACCGCCGAGGAGATCCGTGAGCTGGTCGCCGCCCAGCAGGAGATCTCCGCCGAGCAGCGGACCATCATCACCGGCGCCTTCGAGATCGCCGACCGGATCATGCGGGAGATCCTGGTGCCCCGCCGTGACGTGCTGACCCTGCCCAGCGGGCGGCCGGCCGCCGAGGCGCTGCGCACCCTGATCGACAGTGGGCACTCCCGCGCGCCGGTGATCGGCAAGGCGGGGCTGGACGACGTGATCGGCGTGGTGCATCTGCGGGACCTGGTCGGCGCCGACGGCCCGGTCGACGACGTGGCCCGGCCGCCGCTGTTCCTGCCGGAGACGCTGCGGGTCTCCGACGCGCTCATGCAGTTGCGGGCGGAACGGCAGCCGCTCGCCCTGATCGTCGACGAGCGCGGCGCCATCGACGGCATCGTCACCATCGAGGACCTGGTCGAGGAGATCGTCGGGGAGATCTACGACGAGACGGACCGGGACGTCGCCTCGACCGTACGGGAGCCGGACGGCGCCCTGCTGATGCCCGGCTCGTTCCCCATCCACGACCTGCCCGACGTCGGGTTCCGGGGCAATCCGCCGGAGGAGGGCGACTACACCACGATCGCCGGGATGGTGCTGGCCGCGCTCGGGCACATCCCCACCGAACCGGGGGAGGTGGTGACCCTGCCCGAGTTCACCGCCGAGGTGACCGAGGTGACCGGCCGGGCCATCACCCGGGTCCGGGTCCGCGCCCTGGCCGAGTCCATCGACGCCGACTGACCTGGTGTGCGACGGGTCACCGCGCGCGGCAATAGGCTTCGATGCCATGACAGAGTCGTCGAACGCCTACGAGTACCTGGACAACGTCGACCCGCGGGAGCAGGCCCGGCTCGCGGCGGTGCGCCGCTACCGGCTGGTGGACCAGCCGGTCGAGGACGCGTACGACCGGATCGCCTTCGTGGCCGGCGCCCTCTTCGGCACGCCGATCGCCACCGTGTCCCTGGTCGAGCAGGACCGGGTGTGGCTGGCCGCCTGCCAGGGCCTGACCGGCGTCCGGGAGATCGGCAAGGAGCCCGGCCTGTGCGCCTCGGTGATCGCGCAGGACGACGTGTACGTGATCAACAACGCCGCCGTGGACCCGCGCACCCTGGAGCATCCCCTGGTCCGCGGTGAGCTGGGCCTGCGCTTCTACGCCGCCGCACCGATCCGCACCCACGACGGCTACCGCCTCGGCACCGTCAACGTGATCGACAGCGTGCCCCGGGAGGCGAACCCGCGGCAGCTCACCGCCCTCCAGCACCTGGCCTCGATCGTCGCCGACGAACTGGAGCTGCGGCTCATGGTGATCCGCAGCGCGGCCGCCGAACAACGCATGCGGGAGACCGTGAACTGATCGGATTGGATTCCCACCGGACCGGGTACGGCGGCGTCATGCGCACCCCTCGCACGATCGCCGTCGTCGCCCACCAGCGGAAGAGCCTCGGTGGTGGGCTCGACGAGCTGCGCCGCCTGCTCACCGGCCGCGGCGTCGAGAAGCTGATCTGGCATGAGGTCCCGAAGAGCCGGAAGGCGCCGAAACGGGTCCGTGAGGTGATCCGGGACGGCGCCGACCTGCTCGTCGTCTGGGGCGGCGACGGCATGGTCCAGCGCACCCTGGACGTACTGGCCCGGGAGAAGGGCGGCGGCCGGATCCCGGTCGCGATCATGCCGGCCGGCACCGGCAACCTGCTGGCCGGCAACCTCGGCATCCCGGAGGACCTGGAGAAGGCCGTCGAGATCGCCTTCACCGGCGGGCACCGGCGGCTCGACCTGGGCCGGATCCACGGCGAGCACTTCGCCGTGATGGCCGGCGTCGGCTTCGACGGCGCCATGATCAAGGACGCCGACGGCGGGCTGAAGGACCGGCTCGGCAAACTGTCGTACGTCTGGACCGGCCTGCGCCACGTCAACGGCGAGGCCCCGCGCGTGAAGATCACAGTGGACGGCGCCGGCTGGTTCGACGACGAGGCCAGCTGCGTCCTGATCGGCAACGTGGGCACCATCACCGGCGGCATCCGGGCCTTCGACGACGCGTCCCCGGACGACGGCTGGCTCGACGTCGGAGTTGCCACCGCCCAGAACGCCCTCCAGTGGGCCCGCGCGCTCGGCACCATGGCGGTCACCCGGTCCGACCACTCACCGTTCGTCCGGATGACCCGCGCCCGCCGGGTCGACGTCGAACTCGGCTCCAAACTGGAGTACGAACTCGACGGCGGCGCCCGGACCAGGACGAAGAAGTTCTCCGCCAAGGTGGTCCCGTCCGCGGTCCGGGTCTGCGTCCCGGCCGAAAGGCCTATGGCAGGGGACGCCACCGCTGCGATTACCTGAGCCTCTCGGACAGCGGGAGGACGGATGGCGGGGCGGCACATCGCGGCGGCCGGGGACGTCACCGCGATCCTCGACGCACTCGAAGCGCACCGGGTCGAGGTCTGCCTCAGCGGTGGCTGGGCGGTCGACGCGCTGCTCGGCGAACAGACCCGGGAACACTCCGACCTCGACCTGTGGGCCCCGGCGGCGCACCTGGAGTGGCTGTTCCGGGCGCTGGCCGGCCGCGGCGTCGACCGCATCTTCCCCGGGCCCGGCGACCGCCCGTGGAACTTCGTCCTGCACGACGGCGCCCGGCTCCGCGTCGACCTGCACCTGTACGAACGGCTCCCGGACGGGCGGCTGCACTACGGCTCGCCCGTCGACGGGGTGACCTTCCCGGCCGTGGCGCTGAACGGGCAGGGCGTGATCGACGGGCAGCCGGTGCGCTGCGAGGCCCCGGAGTGGGCGGTCCGCTGGCACACCGGCTACCCGCCCCGGGCCGCCGACCGGCACGACGTGCCGCTGCTCTGTGACCGCTTCGGCATCGCCCTGCCGGACAGCTTCTAGGCGATCTGCTGCCACCAGCCGTCGACCGGCGGCGGGTTGTCGACGTCCACCCGCTCGCCCGGGCGCGGGACGGCCAGCCGCACGCCGCGGGCCTTGGCCTCGCTCCAGACCCGGTCGGCCGGCTCCGCCCAGTCGTGCAGCGCCAGGTTGAAGGTGGCCCAGTGCACCGGGATGAGCAGGCCGCCGTCCACGTCCACATGGGTGGCGACGCCGTCCTCCGGGGTCATGTGGATGTCCGGCCAGGCGTCCCCGTACGCCCCCACCTGCACCAGCGTCGCGTCGAACGGGCCGTGCTCGGCGCCGATCGCGGCGAAGCCGGGAAAGTAGCCGGTGTCGCCGGAGTAGAACACCTTCCGGGTCGGGCCGGCGATCACCCAGCTCGCCCAGAGCGTCTCGTCGCGGCCCAGGCCACGGCCGGAGAAGTGCCGGGCCGGCGTCGCGGTGAACTCCACCCCGGCGACCGTGGCCCGCTCGTCCCAGTCCAGCTCCACGATGCGGGTGGGCGGGACGCCCCAGCGCTCCAGGTGCGCGCCCACCCCGAGCGGCACCAGGAAGCGGGCGGCCTGGAGGTCCACCAGCGTCTGCACGGTGGCCATGTCGAGGTGGTCGTAGTGGTCGTGGGAGATCACCACGGCGTCGATCGGCGGCAGCTCCCGCAGCGCGATCGGCGGCTCGTGCAGGCGGCGCGGGCCGGCCAGCCGGGACGGGGAGCAGCGCTCGCTCCACACCGGGTCGAGCAGCACCCGCCGGCCCTCGATCTCGATCAGTGCGGAGGAGTGTCCGTACCAGGTGATGTGCAGACCCTGGGCGTCGCCGCCGGGCGGCGGGGTGAGCACCGGGACCGGCTGATGCGGACGCCGCGCGTCGCGGCCGGTCAGCGCCTCGGCGGCCAGCCGCGGCATCGACGCGGCGGTCACCTCGGAGGCCGGCAGGGTGTTGCGGAACTTTCCACCGGAGAACTGCGGCGACGCCAGGACCCGGGCCAGCCGGGCGCCCCGCGCCCGGGCGCCGAGCTGCGCCGGAATGTCACGGGCGGCCCACACCGCCGCGGCGCCCAGCGCCAGAGCCATCACGGTACGGGTACGCCTTCGCTTCGCCATGTGACCCAGTCTGACCTGCCCAGGTCGGCGACTGCCACCGCCACCCTCAGCCTCCACTCAGTAAGTGACGGGTATGACACACTGCCGCGGTGACGCTCGATACCCTTCAAGCGCAGCAGCACCTGATCGTGCGCCAGCGCATCCGTCTCATGGTCAACCAGTACGAGGTCCACTCCGTCGACCCGGCCACCGGTGAGGAGGCGGGAATCCTCGCCTTCGCCCAGCAGAAGCGGCTGGCGTTCAAGGAGCAGGTGACCCTCTACACCGACGACACCAAGCAGACCCCACTGCTCGGTTTCAAGGCCCGCCAGGTCATCGACCTCGGTGCCACCTACGATGTCACCGACGTGAACGGGCAGCCCATCGGCTTGTTCCGGAAGAGCTTCGCGGCCTCGCTGTTCCGGTCCACCTGGGTCCTCGAACAGCCCGGCTACGGCGAGATCACCGGCCAGGAGCGCAACCAGTGGGTGGCGATCCTGCGGCGGTTCGTGGACTCGCTGTCGTGGCTGCCCTACCACTTCGACTTCACCATCCAGGGCCGGCCGGCCTTCTCGGTGGTGCGCAAGTGGGGGCTGCGGGACACGTACCAGGTCAGCATCCACGACCCGTCCCTGGACCGCCGTCTCGTGGTCGCCATGGCCGTCGCTCTGGACGCCCTCCAGTCCCGCTGAGACCCTCCCGGTAAGTTTTCGGGCATGGATGATCCGCGTGCCCAGCGCCTCTTCGGTGACCGCCTGGTCGCCCCCGGTGACCTGGCGTCGAATCCCTTCCGGGTGGACCGGGACCGGATCGTCAGTTCGCCCTTCCTGGCCCGTCTTGCCGAGGTCACCCAGGTGATCAGCCCCGGCGGGGCGGGCCTGCTGGTGCACAACCGGCTCACCCACAGCCTCAAGGTGGCACAGGTGGGCCGGGCCATCGCCGACCGGCTGCGGGCCGCCGCCCCGGATCTCGCCGAGAAACTGGGCGGCTGTGACCCGGACGTGGTCGAGGCGGCGGCCCTCGCCCACGACCTCGGGCACCCGCCGTTCGGGCATCTCGGCGAGCGGGTGCTGGACCGGCTGGCCCGGCACCGGCTCGGGCTGCCGGACGGATTCGAGGGCAACGCCCAGTCGTACCGGATCGTGACCAGCACCGAGATCCG
Organism: Actinoplanes lobatus; assembly: GCF_014205215.1. NCBI lineage: Bacteria > Bacillati > Actinomycetota > Actinomycetes > Micromonosporales > Micromonosporaceae > Actinoplanes > Actinoplanes lobatus. The sequence continues at coordinate 736,015 of NZ_JACHNC010000001.1, read as the reverse complement.
CGGCCAGGCGACGATCGGGCTCAACCTGACCAACGCGGTCCGCGCGGCGATCCTCAAATACCCGTGGACCCGGCGCACCCACCCGGACCCGCACCCGCGGTTCATGGACCCGCCGCCGCGCGGTGCCGCCGCGCCGCCCGACGACCCGGACGGCGGCTCCCTCAAGTTCGGCGCCTACTCCACCGAGATCGCCGACGTGCGGGCGGCCCGGGCGCCGTTCGCCGGACGGGTCGCCGACTGGCAGCAGACCGTCGAGGCGTCCGTCATGGACACCGCCGACGACATCGCGTACGCCATCCACGACCTGGAGGACGTGCACCGCCTCGGCGTGCTCCAGCAGGGACTGGTCGCCACTGAGCTGATGACCTGGCAGCGCTGGGGCAAGGAGACCGACCTGAACCGGGCCGGCGGCGCCATCGAGTCACTGCGCCGCCAGCTGCACCGCAAGGACGGCTGGATCGCCGACGACGACGCCTTCGCCGGGGCCGTCGAACTGGTCCGCGCCGAACTCGTCGACGGCCTCCTGGCCCGGCCCTTCGACGGCTCCCTGGAGGCCGAGGCCCGGGTCGCCGCCTTCTCCGCCAACTGGACCCGCCGCCTCGTCGAATCCGCCGAGCTGATCGAACAGCCGGCCGTCCGCAGCGGCCACGTCCAACTGGCCCGCGCCCAGTGGCACGAGGTGCAGATCCTCAAGTTCGTCCAGAACCGCTTCGTCCTCGAACGCCCCGACCTGGCCCTGCACCAGCGTGGTCAAGGCCGGCTGCTGTCCTCCCTGGTGGAGGCCCTGCTCGCCTGGCTCACCGACCCCGACGAGGAACAGCGCCTGCCGCCCCGCCTGCGCGACCTGGTCGAACTGGCCGAGGCCGAACTCCCGGCCGGCACCCCGAACCGCCTCACCCAGGCCCGCGGCCGTGCCGTCATCGACTTCGTGGCCGGCCTCACCGACAGCCAGGCCATCGGGCTACTCGAGGCACTCTCCGGCCGCTCCCGCCAACTGTGGACCGACGCCCCGGTGCTGTAACACTGGCTCCGCGGCTGTGCCTGATTGCTCCGCTTCGCTCCGCGGCAAAACGCCTTGTAACCGGTGTCGAGGCAGGTGATTTCCCGCCGCCAGCAAAACCCGCTGGCGTCGGCAAATCAGCTGCCTCGACACCGGCGGCGTTTTGCGGGGGAGGTTGAGTGTGCCGCTGTCCAGGTCGGCGTGACTGTTTTGTGGCTGGGGCTGTTGAGGTGCGTTTGTGGGAGCGCTGGGTGCCGGCTGGACCACCGAGCTCAGCCCGGCGGGCGCGGCACGGGCTTGACCCGGCAATCGATCGCGTGGAGCCGGCGGGACAGGGTGGATTCTTCGGGGGCGGCGGACGCCGTACCGAAAATGGGTGAAAGGTCGGTATTGCCCGCCCGCTCGGCCAGGCCGTCTTGGATCGGGCAGCCGGTGGGGTGGCAGAGGGTGAGTGGGCCGGGAGGTCAGATCAGCAGGCCGCCGGTGGCTCGGAGGTTCTGGCCGGTCAGCCAGGCGGCGTCGGGGCCGGCCAGGAAGGCGACGACGGCGGCTATGTCGGTGGGTTGGCCCAGGCGCTGGAGTGCGGTGAGGGCGGCCGTCCGAGCGAGGGACTCCGGGGTGTTGGTGGCCTGGAGCATGTCGGTGTCGGTGGCGCCGGGTGAGACGGTGTTGACCGTGATGGCGCGGGGGCCGAGTTCGCGGGCGGCTACGGCGGTGATCTGTTCGAGGGCGGCCTTGCTCGCGCAGTAGAGGGCGAGGCCGGGTGCGGGGACGGCGGTGTTCAGGGTGGAGAGGTTGATGATCCGGCCGCCGTCGGGGAGCAGCGGGATCGCGGCCCGGATGGCCAGCAGCGGAAACTTCGTGTTGATCGTCAGGACCCGGTCGAAGTCCTCCGGGGTGAGGTCGGCGATCGGGCGGCTCAGGGTGATGGCGGCGTTGTTCACCAGGATGTCCAGGCCGTCCTGGAGCGGCTCGAAGACGGCCGGGAGGGTGTTCGGGTCGGCCTGATCACATGGGACGGCGACCGCCCCGATCTCGCCGGCCAGTGCGTCGGCGGCGTCCTTCGACGAACGGTAGGTGAAGACGACCCGGGCGCCGTCCGCGGCCAGGCGCCGGGCGACGGCGCGGCCGATGCCGCGGGAGCCGCCGGTGACGAGGGCCGTCTTTCCGGTGAGTGGAGGCGTCATGCCCTGGCACGCTATGCGGAGACGGCCGCCCGGTCTTGAACGAATGCGCGCAGCGACCCGGGGGTGAGGCCGGCCAGCGCCCGCATGTCGCGGGTGAGGTGCGGCTGGTCGGCGTAGCCGGCATCGGCGGCCGCCCGGGACAGGGGCGCACCGGCCGCGACCAGGCCGACGGCCCGCTGGAACCGGGCGATCCGGGCGACCGTGCCGGGGGAGAGGCCGAGCGCCCGCTGAAACGCGACCTCCAGGTGGCGGCGGCCCACCCCGAGACCGGCTGCCACGGCACCTACCCGGGCCCGGCCGGTACCCCGCTGCAACCGCCACCACGCGGCCGTGACCAGCGGATCCTCCGGCAGGTTCGGGTCCAGCCGGGCGGTCAGCCAGGTGTCCAGGCGGCGGAACCGGGCGGCCCAGGTCGGTGCGCCGGCGAGGTGTTCGGCGAGTGCGGCGTCGGCGCGGCCGAGCACGTCGGCGAGCGGTACGGCCCGCCCGGCCAGTTCCCGGGGCGGGATGCCGCCGAGCAGCGCGGACATGCCGGCCGGGGTGAGGCCCACGGTGACGCCGCGCCGCCAGCGGTCCGGCCCGCCGAGTCCCGGTGCGGACCGTGGGCCGGTCGCCACCCGGCACTCCCCGGTCAGGTCGACGACCAGGACGGGCACGTTGATCGGGAGAAGGCGGTGGGCGACCGGGGTGGTGGTGGAGAAGGCGCTGTACGCCAGCACGTGCCGCCGCAGCCGGGGATCCGGCCGGCCGGCCGCGGTCCGGCAGGGTGCCGGGCCCGGTGCGGCCGGTATCGAGTGGATCATCGGGGGCGGGGGATCAGGCGGAGGGCCGTGGGGGCGTGGGCCGGGACCGCGGGGGAGTGCGGCGGGATCGGGTCGACGCGGCGGTAGGTGTCGCCGAGGGCCGGTCGCTGGTCGGGTTCGCCCTTGTTGGGCCAGAGGGCGGTGGCCCGTTCGGCCAGGGCGGTGATCGTGAGGGACGGGTTCACGCCCAGGTTCGCCGGGACCGTGGAGCCGTCGATCACGTGCAGGCCGGGATGCCCGTAGACCCGGTGGTAGGCGTCCACCACCCCGGTCTCCGCCGACTCGCCGATGGTGGCGCCGCCGAGGATGTGCGCGGTGAGCGGGATGTTGACCACGTCGCCGAGGGTGCCGCCGGGATAGCCGCCGATCCGGTCGGCGATGCGCCGGACCGCCTCGTGGCCGACCGGGATCCAGACCGGGTTGGCCCTACCGTGCCCGAGGGTGGTGGTCAGCCGCCCGAACCGGGTGCGCCGGACCGTCAGCGAGTTGTCCAGGGTCTGCATGACCAGGGCGATGATGGTGCGTTCGCTCCACCGGCGGACCGACAGGGAGTGGCCGAAGACGACCGGATGCCGCACTGCCTGCCACAGGAAGCGGAGCGGGCGCGGCACCCGGCCGCCGCCGTCCACCAGGATCGTCGACAGCAGGCCCATGGCGTTGCTGCGCGGGCCGTACCGGACCGGCTCGATGTGGGTGTCGGCGTCCGGGTGGAACGACGAGGTGATCGCGATGCCCTCGGAGAACGGCCGTTCCGGTACGTCCTTGGTGGCCGCGCCGAGCAGGGCCTCCGAGTTGGTGCGGGTGAGCCGGCCGAGCCGGCCGGAGAGCCCGGGCAGCACGCCGGAGTCCTTCATGGCGTGCAGCAGCCGCTGGGTGCCGAGCGCGCCCGCCGAGAGGATCACCTGGCCGGCCGTGAAGGCGCCGGTCCGGGTCTCCACCCGCCAGCCGTCGCCGTCCGGGCGCAGCGCGGTGACCTCGGTGTCCGGGTGCACCACGGCCCCGGCGCGCTCGGCCAGGTAGAGGTAGTTGACGTCCAGCCGGTTCTTGGCGCCGACGGTGCAGCCGATCATGCAGTTGCCGCACTCGACGCAACCGGTGCGGTCCGGGCCGGCGCCACCGAAGTACGGGTCCGGCACGGTCTTCCCCGGCTCGCCGAAGAACACCCCGACCGGGGTACGCCGGAACGTGTGGCCCACCCCCATGTCCTCGGCGACCTGCTGGATCACCACGTCCGAGGCGGTCATGCTGGGCTGCTCGGTGACGCCCAGCATCCGGGACGCCTGGTCGTAGAAGGGGTCGAGCTCGGCGGCCCAGTCGGTGATCCCGGCCCAGTGCGGGTCGGCGAAGAACGGCGCGGGTGGCCGGTAGAGGGTGTTGGCGTAGACCAGCGATCCGCCGCCGACCCCGGCCGCGGACAGCACCATGATGTCCTTGAGCAGGGTGATCCGCTGCATGCCGCGCAGTCCGAGTCGCGGGGCCCAGAGGAAGTTGCGCAGGTCCCAGGAGGTCTTGGGCAGGGTGTCGCGGGTGAACCGGCGGCCGGCCTCGAGCACGCCGACCCGGTAGCCCTTCTCCGCCAGCCGCAGTGCGCTGACGCTGCCACCGAAGCCGCTGCCGACGATCACGATGTCGTAGTGCGTCATCGTGTCACCTAAGCATTACCGGCCGGTAACCCTCAATATCTCAGCGCCGGTAGATACGGATCGAGTGGCCGACGTTCCCGATCTCGGTGCTGCTCTCGATCCAGCTCTTCAGCCGGGGCCCGGCGAGCGCCACCCGGGAGTCGGAGACCACGAGCAGCCCGCGTACCTGGTCGTCGGGGACGGTGTACGGGTCACGCGCCTCGATCCCGTAGTACCCCGGCACACCCGAGCCCTTGTAGACGAGCCACACCTGCTCGCCCGGGTGGTCGGTGCGCAGCCGCTGCCCGAGCCGGGCGAGGTCCTGCCCCCAGTCCACGTTGGCGTCGTGCAGGTTCAGGTGGGTCCGGTCGGTCCCGCCGAACGCCTCGTTCGAGTAGGGCAGGTAGTAGGGGAACGTCAGCAGCGAGCTGACCGCGACGGAGAGCACCAGCAGCCCCGTGGTGATCCGCGCCCACCTGAGGCGGATCAGCGCGACCGTAGCGGCGGCCACGGCCAGGAACATGGGCAGGAAGATCGAGTAGCGGGTGCCGTAGTTCCGTTCCCCGGTCATGCCGACCGCCACCAGCAGCGCGGAGACCGGCAGCACGTAGAGCGCGGCGGCCCGCAGCCGCGGCATCACGACCATGGTGACCGCGCCGGCCAGCCAGAGCGCCAGCATCCCGAGCGGCGTCTTGATCATGATCGCGGCCGGCAGGTAGTACCACGGCGATCCCTTGTAGGCCTCACCCAGCAGGAACCCGTTGAACGACCGGTTCTCGAACTTGAACTGGATCAGCATCCCGTCCTGGTAGGCCTGCGGGAACGGCAGCAGGCCCACGGCCAGCCGTTTCAGCTCGTGGATCTGGTCCAGGCCGGCCGGGGTGGTCCAGCGCAGCCGCGGGTCCACCATCAGGTAGGTGATCCACACCATGGCCACCGCGATCACTCCGGCGCCCAGCGCCGCTCCCGCGGCGATCAACAGACGGCGCCCGCGCTGATCGGTCCGGTTGCGCCAGGTCGACAGTCCGGCCAGGAGCACCAGCAACGGTACGGCGGGGAGCACGCTCATCCTGGTCGCCATCGCCGCGCCGAGAGCGGCCCCGGCCAGGGGCACGTAGAGCGCCGGCCGGGTGCGGGCGCGCCAGGCCAGCCAGAAGGCGGTCAGCAGCATCCCGGCGGCGGGCAAGTCCAGGGTGGCCAGCGAGCCGTGCGCGATCACGTCGGGGGAGAAGCTGTAGAGGGCCAGGGCGATCAGCCCGGCGAGCGGCCCGGCCAGGTCCCGTGCGAAGGCCAGCACCACCAGCCCGAAGAGCAGGGTGAGCAGGATGACCGGCAGGCGGGCCAGGAGCATCAGCTGGAACGGGTTGTTGCCGGTCTCGTACAGCAGGTGCCGGCCCAGCCGGGTCTGGTTGCCCGGGTAGGCCGGGTCCAGCTCGGCCCCGGCCAGCGCCGTCCCGGCCGCGATGATCAGCTTGCCGAGCGGCGGATGCTCCGGGTTGTAGCGCAGGCTGTGCTGCTGCCGGTACACCTCGGCGGTGGCCACGTAGACCGGCTCGTCGATGGTCGGCGACTGCTGGATCGCGGTGGTGACCATGGCGAACGCCATCTGCCCCAGCATCGCCAGAACCGCCAGGAGATAGAGCAGGCGGCGTCGTGGCATCGGGCCAATCTAGCCGGACCGCCGGGCGGAACGAGCGCACCCCCGGCGGACCGGCCGCCGGGGGTGCGTCACCACGTGGGTGTCAGACCGTGGAAGGGACGCGCTGGTCCTCGTCCCGGCCCGCCTCGAACTCCTCGTAGGCGGCCTGGGCGGCGGCCAGCTTCGCGGGGAACTGCTGGCAGGCGCGGAACAGCTTGAAGATCAGGAACGCCTCGAAGGCGAGCAGGCCGGCGCCGATCGCGATGGTGACCGGGAAGATCAGGCCGGTGATCGGGCCGATGATGAAGACCGTCATCTCGTACTCGATGCCGCTGATCAGGTGGGTGCGGATCCGGTTGCGGCGCAGCGTGGCGCCGATCCGGTTCTTCAGCGAGCCGCCGCCGGTGGGGGCCGGGGCGGGCTCCGGCATCTCGTCGACCGGCTCGGCCATCGCGGCGGCCGGCTCGGCCTGCACCCGCACCGGCTCGAGGTACGCGGTGAGCTGGTCCTTCATGCTCTTGCGGACCTTGGTCATCTGAGCGCTGTTCAGGTAACGGAACAGGTCCAGGAAGATCGCCACGGACATCAGCCAGAGGTACGCGACGTCGTCGGTCCTGGCGTACTGACCGCCGAAGAGGCAGAGGGCGATGATGAAGACCCGGACCCGGTCGAGGACGAAGTCGAGCCACTGCCCGAACATCGTCCCGGTGCCGTTCAGCCGCGCGATCTTGCCGTCCATGCAGTCGACCACGAAGCTGATGTGGAACAGGATCCCACCGGCGACGAGGTACCACCGCTCACCGACGGCGAAACAGGCGGCCGCGCCGAAGCCGAAGATCGACGCGACGAGGGTCAGAATGTTGGGCGTGATCCACCGGTACGGCGCCACCAGACGCACCAGTCGCGACGCCAGGGGGTCGACCAGAAGCACGGTCCACCACGCGTCGACCGGTTTGTAGGTCCGTTCCCGGATCTCCTGCAAGGTCACCTTCACCCGCGGCACTTTATCCCTTAATCCCATGAAAACGCTATGTACCCCGTCGGTTCACCAAGGTCACTACCAGCGGTAACGTCCATCGCGGCGGGGGGTAGCCGAATTCTGCTCAGTTATTACGAACCGGTGTCGATTCCGGACACGCACCCGCAGACTCTACGCCCGGCCGCCGCGCAACTCCGCGCCGACATCGTGCAGGTGCCGCAGGGCCTGCCGGTAGGACTCCAGCAGTCCGGTCATCTCGTACGGCACCCCGATCTCGGCGCAGTAGTCGCGCACGATCGGCTGGGCCGCCCGCAGGTTCGGCATCGGCATGGCCGGGAACAGGTGGTGCTCGATCTGGTAGTTCAGCCCGCCCAGCACCACGTCCACGAACCGCCCACCACGTACGTTCCGCGAGGTCAGGACCTGCTTGCGGAGATAGTCCTCGGTGCCGTCCGGATGCGGCATGCCCTTGTGGTTGGGGGCGAAGGTGAGCCCCAGGTAAACGCCGAACAGCGCCTGGTGCACCACCAGGAAGGCCAGCGCCTGCAGCGGGGACAGCACGATCAGGAGCGCGGCGGCGTACCCGATGAAGTGGAGCCCGAGCAGCACGGACTCCAGGCCGCGCCGCTTGACCGACCCGGTACGCAGCGCGCGGACGCTGTCCCGCTTGAGCGACATCCCGAGCAGGGTGAGCAGCGGGAAGAAGAACCAGGCCTGATACCGGACCAGGAAGCCCTTGCCGCGGGCGTGCTCCACCGACCAGACCAGCGCGGCCGGGCTGACGTCCGGGTCGAGGTCGTCGTGGTTCGGGTTGGCGTGGTGCTTGGTGTGCTTGTCCATCCAGTAGCCGTAGGACATGCCGATCGCCAGGTTCCCGGCGATCAGCCCGGCGCGGGCGCTCGGCGCGTTGGTGCGGAACACCTGCCGGTGCGCCAGGTCGTGCGCCACCAGACCCACCTGGGTGAAGACGACGGCCAGGAAGACGGCCACCGCCAGCGTCCACCACGAGGCGCCGACCAGGGCGAACGCGGTCCAGCCGCCGAGGTAGGCGAGGGCCACCAGGCTCAGGCGTACGGCGTAGTGGCCGGGCCGGCGGCGTAGCAGGCCGGCGGCGTTGATCCGGCGGTTGAGTTCGGCGAAGTCGCTGCCGGACCGTGTCTCGGCTGTCGTCGTCATGCATACAGATAACCAACGTGGCACCACCGGGTCAGGAGTGTCAGCCCCCAGTGGCCCGGTAGGGCTGGCACTACCGACATCCTGGCGGCGGACGGCCAGGATGGGGGCATGGACTCGCGTGACTGGATCCGCGACGGCCTGCACGCCGTAGCGGGCGCGGCGCTGGCCGTCCCCCTGGCCATCGTCAACATCCCGCTCCTCGTGCTCTTCGTGGTGTCGCTCGCGCTGACCCCGGTGCTCGGGCTCGGGCTGGTGCTGCTGCCGCTGGTGACCATGCTGATCCGGGCGCGTGCCGACCTGGCCCGGCGCCTGGCGGCCGGCTACCGGGTGGCGATCGCCCGCCCGTACCGGCCGCGCCCGGAGCGGGCGGTGCCGGGCGGCATCCGGCACTACCGGTGGCTGGTCACCGACCCGGCCACCTGGCGGGACGCGGCGTGGCTGCTGCCCGGTGCGATCGCCGGGCTGGCCCTCGCGCTGGTGTCCCTGGGCATCGTCGCCTACGGGGCGGAGGGCATCCTGCTCATCCCGCTCTGGGTGTCGCTCGGGGTGGACGGCTACGGCTACGGCGTGATCTGGCCGATCGACACCATCGGCGAGGGCTTCCTGTCCCTGCCGCAGGGCGCGGCGATCCTGGCCATCGGCGTGGCGGCGGCGCCCCACCTGCGGCAGGCGGAGGCGTACACGGCCCGGCTCTTCCTGGCCCCGACCCGCGCCGCCGAACTGCGCCTGCGGGTCAGCCAGCTCACCGTCACCCGGGCCGACACGGTCGACGCGCAGGCCGCCGAACTGCGCCGGATCGAACGGGACCTGCACGACGGGGCCCAGGCCCGGCTGGTGTCGCTGGGCATGACCATCGGGCTCGCCGAGGAGATCATCGACGCCGACCCGGCCACCGCCCGCAAACTGCTCGCCGAGGCCCGGGAGAACAGCACGACCGCCCTGCACGAGCTGCGCCACCTGGTCCGCGGCATCCATCCGCCGGTGCTCGCCGAGCGCGGCCTGGAGGGTGCGGTGCGGGCGCTGGCCATGGCCCTGCCGATCCCGGCCACGGTCACCGCGGCGCTGCCCGGCCGGCTGGACACGCCGGTCGAGTCGGCCGCCTACTTCGCGGTCGCCGAGGCGCTGGCCAACGCGACCCGGCACTCCGGCGCCGGCAACGCGGCCGTGGAACTCTGGCATACCGGGGACCTGCTGCTCCTGCGGGTCAGCGACGACGGGCGGGGCGGGGCCGACCCGGACCGCGGAACCGGGCTGCGGGGGATCGAACGCAGACTCGCCGCCTTCGATGGCACGATGAGCCTGTCCAGCCCGCTGGGCGGACCGACCGTCGTGACCATGGAGCTGCCGTGCGCGTTGTCATCGCCGAGGACCTCGCCCTCCTCCGGGACGGTCTGACCCGGCTTCTGCGGGCGTACGACTTCGAGGTGGTGGCCGCCGTCGAGGACGGGCCGTCCCTGCTGCCCGCCCTCGTCGAGCACCGGCCGGACGTGGCCGTCATCGACGTCCGGCTGCCACCGACCTTCACCGACGAGGGCCTCCAGGCGGCCATCGCGGCCCGGACCACGGTCCCCGGCCTGCCGGTGCTCGTCCTCTCCCAGCACGTCGAGCCGCTCTACGCCCGGGAACTGCTCACCGACCGGCGGGGCGGGGTCGGCTACCTGCTCAAGGACCGGGTGGCGAACGTGGCCCAGTTCATCGACGGGGTGCGCCGGGTGGCGTCCGGCGGCACCGTGATGGACCCCGAGGTGGTCGGCCAGCTCCTGGCCCGGCACCAGCCGCCGCTGGCCGCCCTGACCGTCCGCGAGCGGGAGGTGCTCGGGCTGATGGCCGAGGGGCGTTCCAACGGGGCGATCGCCGCCAAGCTCTTCATCGGCGACAAGGCGGTCAGCAAGCACATCAACAGCATCTTCACGAAGCTGGGACTGCCGCCGTCGGACGACGACCACCGCCGGGTGCTCGCCGTCCTGGCCTATCTCAACGGCTGAGCCTCGCCACCCGCCCCTTCTCTCCGGAGGCCCAGCAGGAGCCGTCCGGGGCGCAGACCACCGCGTCGAAGCTGCCGGTGTCGAACCGTCGCCAGGTGACCCCGCCGTCGTAGGAGATCTCGCTGCCGGTCGGCCCGACGGCCAGCGCGGTCCGGCCCCGGCCCGTCCAGGCCACCCCGGACCGGTACTCGCCGGGCACCGTGCGGGAGACGGTCCAGCGCCGGCCGCCGTCCCGGGTGACCGCCGAGCCGTCCGGCGCCGCCGTGGGCGCCGCGTAGTCGCCGCCGACCGCGAGGCCGTGCCACGGGTCCCGGAACGCCAGCGAGTAGATCCCGGCGCTCGGGCCGCTGGGCACCGGTGAGTCGCTGACCGTCCAGCTCCGGCCGCCGTCGCGGGAGGCGAACACCCGGGCGGTGGCGTCGCCGCCGGTGGCGAACCAGGCGTGCCCGCCGGCCGAGACCAGGCAGGTGCCGCTGGCCGCGAAGGCGAACTCGCCGGGCAGCGCGTCCGGCATGCCGTCGGTGGGACGGACCTGCCAGGTACGGCCGCCGTCGGAGGTGGCCAGGATCCGGAACCTCCCGCCGACCGGGTCGGACAGGGCCAGGCCGTGCCGCCGGTCCAGGAAGGTCATGCAGTCGTAGAAGGCGGCCGGATCGTCGTTGCGGAACGTCTCGGTCCAGGTGACGCCGGCGTCCGAGGTCGCGTAGATCCGGGAGTCCGCGCCGTTGCCGATGGTGAGGGCGACCGCGTGCCGGGCGTCGGCCGCCTCGATGTCGCGGAACTGGAGCGCGGCGGCCTCGGGCGGCCCGACCGAGGCCCAGGTACGGCCGCCGTCGACGGTGCGCAGCACGGTTCCGGCGGAGCCGGCCGCCCACGCGACCTTCCCGCTGACCGGGGCCAGACCACGGAACCGGGCGGTGACCCCGGTGTCGGTGAGCTGCCAGGAGGGCCCGCGGTCCGGGGTGAATCCGAAACCGCCGAGCATGACGAGAGCGAGCGCTGCTATGGACAGTTTTCGATGCGGCGTCATGTCCGCCGAACCTACCGGGTCAAGCGGCGGATTTCGATGGACTCGGGGACGGCGCGGGTGGCGGCTGGTCGTCCTCACCGGACAGCAGACGGTTCGCGAGCAGCCCGCCGCCCAGCACCGCGACCGCGGCGACCATGGCGGCGATGCCCTGGGCCACCGGGCGCGGCCGCTGTCCGGGCATCCGCCGGAACCCGTTCGGTGGTTCGGCCATCGATGTCTCCCTCCAGCGCCCTCGTCGTTACCAACGGTGCGAGGTCTCCTTCGGGTGTCACCCGTACCGGGTCGCCCGAACAACCGGGTATGAAGCCATGTGTCCGGCATTCACGATTGAGGGAGGTTTCGTCAGGAGGTGCGCTGATGGATGGCCGGTTCCGATCGAATTTCCGGCGGGGCGCCGTGGCCGGTGTGGCGGTCATGTCGGTGGTCGCCTTCCTGGCCGGCCTGGCGGTCCGGGCCTACGCCGGTGCGGTTCCCGACCGGCCCGCCGTGGTGGACTCCCGTTTCGGCGACCGGCCCGGTCTCAGTCGTCCAGCAGCGCCCGTAGACGAAGACTGTCCGCCGTCGTCCAGCCCGGCGGTGGAGCGATAGTGGCCCATCCGTCCACCGTCGCCGACTTGTAGACGTGGCCGTGCCCGGTCGGCACCTTGTTGGAGAAGACCATGTCGCAGCTGATCTGCCAGAAGGTGATTCCCGGGTACCAGTGCATGTCGGGAGTGACGTCGGGGGCCCGCCGCCCGCTCAGCCACTCCGGCTGCTTCCAGAGCAGGTCCCAGCTCCACCAGACCACCGGATCGGTCGCGTTCTGGAGGTAGACCACCTTCGGCCGGGCGCCGGTCAGGGTGCGCAGCTCGGCCGCGTCGTCGGCGAACTCGACGGCCAGGCCCGGGTAGTCCGGGTCCCAGACCGAGCTGCCCTCGGCGCGGCCCTCGGTGAGCGCCCGGTGCGCCGGGTTCGCGAAGGTCGGCCCGAGCAGCAGCGCGCCGTCGGCCCCGTCGACCAGACCTTGCGGGGTGCCGAAGGTCTTCTCCATCCCGTACGTCCCGAGGCTCTCGCCGAACAGCAACAGGCGGGGCCGCTCGCCCACCGGCATGGCCGCCCACCGCTCGCGGACCGCGCCGATCAGGGCGTCGGCCGCGTCCACCACCTCGGACCGGTCGCCCAGGAAGGCGAAGAAGCTCGGCAGGTACGAGTACTGCATGGACACCAGCGCGGTGTCGCCGGCGTACATGTACTCCAGGGAGCGGGGCACCTTGCTGTCCACCCAGCCGGTCCCGGTCGGTGTGATGATCGCCACCACCGCCCGGTCGAAGGCCCCGGTCCGGTCCATCTCCCGGACCACCAGGTCGGCCCGCTCCTCGACGGTGTACGCCGAACTGAGGCCGGCGTAGAGGCGGATCGGCTCCAGGGCGGGCCGCCCGGCGAAGGCGGTCAGCTGCTCGCCGGTCGGGACGCCGGCCACGAACGCCCGCCCCTGCCGGCCCAGCGAGTCCCAGGAGACCAGTGACCGCGGCCCGCCGGAGCGCAGCGATGACTCCGGAACCCGCACGCCGTCGCCGGTGCCGCTGTTGACCACGGCGGCCGACCGGTCGGCCATCGAGAACATCTGGGTGATCAGCAGGCTGTCCACGGCGCCGTACGCGAGCAGGGCCACCACCACCGAGCCGGCGCACCAGGCGGCCGGGGCCGGGACGAACTGCCGGAAGAGCCAGGCGCATCCGTGCGTGGACAGCCGGAGCAGCCGGGCGATCAGCAGCAGCAGGCCGAAGGTGAGCAGGCTCACCCCGACGGTGCGGACTATGTCGTGCTCCTCGGCCGGCGGCATGCCCAGGCGGATCCGCAGGTCACGTTGCCAGCGGGTGCCCAGCCAGAGGAAGACCACGACGAGCAGCGGCACCACGGCGAACAGGATGCTCCAGGCGATCCGGACGGTCCGGGCGGTGGGCTGCCGCCACCCGCGGCGGAACAGCGCTCCCAGGGCGGCGCCCACCGCGTACCCCATGGCGGCGGTGATCCCGGCCACCACGCCCTGGAGGGACCAGGCCCGGGGCAGCAGGGACGGGGTGAAGGAGAGGCAGTAGAAGACGGCCGCGAAGGCGGCGCCGGTGAGGCTGAGGCCGGAGCGCACGATGCGCCGCCGGGCGGGGGTGAGCGATGGATCGGTGGTGTGTGGAGGGGCCTGCCCGAGTGAGGGGCGCGGGATGGGAACCCGGCCACGGAACGGCGCCAGCCAGCCTGTCGGCGACGCCACCACCTGTCTGCGCATCCGGTGCTCCGTTTCGTCGCGGCCGGCCTCGTGCCCGGGGTGACGGAAGCAACCCGGCACGTTCCTCTCCATCATCGGGGGTCTATGCCACTGAGCGCCGCCCCATTTCCCCCTGAATTCCGGCCGCCCGGGTTCGTTCAGCCAGGCTGCCGGCTGCCGATGACAAGCGGCGAGGAGGGAACGCCATGCGGCTGCGCAACTGGATCGCGGTGCTGGTCAGCGTGCTACTGCTGGCCGGTGCCGGTGTCGTCGGCATTCTGGTCAACCGTTCGACCGTCAAGGCGGTCGAGACGGTGCACCAGAACGACACCACCGCGCTCGGCACCAACAACGGCACCCTTACGGGTCAGCTCCAGAAGAACTCGGTGAGGGAGCTCACGCTCCTCCTCGGCCAGATCGCCGTCCGGCTGGCCGCCGACGACGCCAAGGACCGCACCTCTCTCGCTGTGGCCGCCAAGAAGAGCACCACCTTCCAGTACGGGATGATCACCACGGATCTCGACGGGAACTTCCTGACCGTGAGCCGGGCCAGCGGCCTCCCGGCGCAGAACGACGCCGCCTGGAAACCGCTGTGGGAGCAGATCAAGGCCGAGAAGTACGGGTTCTCCGGTGTGATGAACGCCGGGGACACCTACGTGGCCGCGGTGGGCATCCCGGTCCTGGTGGGCGGTGGCCCGGTCGGCTACCTGATCGGTCTCAACGAGGTGGCGCAGACCCCGCTGCACAACTACATCCGCGAGCTGCGCAGCACGGCCCACAAGACGATGATCGTCGACAAGGCCGGCCGGGTCGGGGCGGCCAGCGACGACACGCTCGTCGGTGAGGTCGTACACCCGGAAATCAAAGCACGGCTGGACCACGAAAAGGCCCAGTTCGTCGAGTACACCGAGAACGGCCGGGACATGATCGCGGTGGTGGTCGGCGGCCTGGCCAGCGACTGGTCCTATGTGCGGACGCAGACCCAGGCCTCCTTCGACGGCGCCGTCTACAGCCGCAGCCAGACCCTCAACCTCACGCTGCTCGCGATGCTGGCGATCGGTGTGGTGGGAATCACCCTCCTCGGCTACCGGACGCAGATCCAGCGGCGCCGCGCCGACGAGCGGTTCCAGGCGCTCTTCCAGCACGCCCCGGACCTGGTGTCGGTCCTGGACGGAACCGGCCGGATCGTCTTCAGCAGCCCCAGCACCACGTCGGTGCTCGGCTTCGCGGCCGGCTCGCGGACCGGGCACAGCGTCTTCGAGGTGGTGCACCCCGAGGACCAGCAGCAGATGCGTGAGGGGCTGACCACCCTGCTGGCCGACCTGTCCGGCGTGCTGCGCCTGCAGTGCCGGGTGCGGACCGCCGACGGCGAGTACCGCTGGTTCGACTTCACCGCCTCCAACCAGATGCAGAACGCGGCTCTCAGCGGCGTGGTGATCAACGCCCGGGACATCTCGGAGAACCGGGCCTTCCAGGAGCGGCTGGAGCACGAGGCCCAGCACGACCCGCTGACCGGCCTGCCCAACCGGCGCCGGATGCAGGACAAGCTCCACACGTCGCTGCGTGCCGACTCGGTGGCGGTGCTCTTCGTCGACCTGGACGGGTTCAAGCCGGTCAACGACGCGCACGGGCACGAGGTCGGCGACGAGCTGCTGCGCCAGGTGGCGGACCGGCTCAGCGCGTGCGTACGCTCCAGCGACGTGCTGTCCCGGGTCGGTGGCGACGAGTTCGTCATGCTGATGCCCGGGGTGGTCGACCCGGGGGACGTCGACGCCATGAGCAACCGCGTGCGGTACGTTCTCGGGCTGCCGTTCCGGATCGACGGGCACGAGATCCAGATCGGCGCCAGCGTCGGGGTGCACCTGGCCCCGGCCGCCGGTGACCCGGACGAGGCCCTGCGGGCCGCCGACCACGCCATGTACGAGATCAAGCACTCTCGGCGGGTCCCGGCCGGCACGGTGGCCCGGGTCGGACGGCACCGCGCGCCGGACTAAACTTCGTGCACACTGGGTGCACGAAGTTTCCGGATGAACGGTGGTGGCTGCGGTGTCCAAGGTCCTCTCCCGGCGAGACCTCGACTTCCTGCTGTACGAGTGGCTCGGCGCCGAGTCGCTGACCGCCCGCGAGCGGTTCGCCGAGCACTCGCGGGAGACGTTCGACGCGTTCCTCGACGTCTCCCAGCAGATCGCCGAGCGCGACTTCGCGCCGCACAACCGGGCCGGTGACCTGACCGAGCCGACCTTCGACGGCGAGAAGGTCACGATCATCCCGGAGGTGAGCCGGGCGCTGCGGGTCTTCGCCGAGTCCGGGCTCCCGGCCGCCGGCATGGACGCCGAGCACGGCGGCCTCCAGCTGCCGCACGTGGTGCAGCGGGCCTGCTTCCTCTGGTTCCAGGCCGCCAACACGGCCACCTCGGCCTACGCCATGCTCACCGCCGGCAACGCCCACCTGCTGCTCACGCACGGCACCGAGGAGCAGATCCGGCGCTACGTGCAGCCGATGATCGAGGGCCGGTTCACCGGCACCATGTGCCTCTCCGAGCCGCAGGCGGGCTCGTCGCTCAGCGACGTGACGACGAAGGCCACCCGGCAGGCCGACGGCACCTACCGGATCGACGGCGGCAAGATGTGGATCTCCGGCGGCGACCACGAGCTGAGCGAGAACATCAT
Organism: Actinoplanes lobatus; assembly: GCF_014205215.1. Classification (NCBI taxonomy): domain Bacteria; kingdom Bacillati; phylum Actinomycetota; class Actinomycetes; order Micromonosporales; family Micromonosporaceae; genus Actinoplanes; species Actinoplanes lobatus. Next base: position 719,683 of record NZ_JACHNC010000001.1, on the reverse strand, counting down.
CCACCTGGTGCTGGCCCGGGTGGAGGGCGCGCCGGCCGGGGTGAAGGGCCTGTCGCTGTTCATCGTCCCGAAGCGGAACCTGGAGACCGGCGAGCGCAACGGCGTCGTCCTGGCCGGGCTCAACCACAAGATGGGCTACCGGGGCACCACCAACGCGGTGCTCGCCTTCGAGGGCGCGGCCGCCGAACTGGTCGGCGAGGAGGGCCGCGGCCTGGCGTACATGTTCCACATGATGAACGAGGCGCGGATCGGTGTCGGGTCCGGCGCGGTGGCCCTCGGCTACACCGGATACCTGCACGCCCTCGCGTACGCCCGGGAGCGTCTCCAGGGCCGCCCGGTGAACGGCAAGGATCCGCTGGCCCCGCCGGTGCCGATCGTCGAGCACCCGGACGTCCGCCGGATGCTGCTGGCCTCCAAGTCGTACGTCGAGGGCGGTCTCGCCCTGGTCCTCTACGCGGCGAAGCTGCTGGACGAGCCGTCGCCGGAGAACGACCTGCTGCTCGACACGCTCACCCCGATCGTGAAGGCCTGGCCGTCGCAGTGGTGCCGGCTCGCCGACGACCACGCCATCCAGGTCCACGGCGGCTACGGCTACACCCGGGAGTACCCGGTCGAGCAGTTCTACCGGGACAACCGCCTCAACTCGATCCATGAGGGCACCGACGGCATCCAGGCCCTCGACCTGCTCGGCCGCAAGGTGACCATGCGGGGCGGGGCTGGTCTGGGCCTGCTGCTCGACCGGATCCGGGCCACCGCCTCGAAGGCGCCCGCCGAGCTGGGCGGCCCGGTGCTGAGCGCCGCCGACCGGCTGGCCGCGACGACCGCCAAGCTCTGGGCGACCGGCGACCCGTCGAGCGCCCTGGTCAACGCCACCGCCTACCTGGACGCCGCCGGCCACCTGGTGATCGCCTGGCTCTGGCTGGAGCAGCTGCTCGCCGCCGAGGGCGGGGAGGGTGACTTCTACCAGGGCAAGCGGCTGGCCGCCCGGTACTTCGTCACCCACGAGCTGCCCCGGATCGGCCCCATGCTGGACCTGCTCGACTCCGGCGACACCCTTCTTCGGGACATGGACGACGCCTGGTTGGGATAGGTTCAGGTCATGGCCGGTGAAGCCACGACCATCGAAGTCGGCGACTACGACGTCCGGGTCTCCAACCCGGATCGCGTCTATTTCCCGGAGCTCGGCGTCACGAAGCTCGACCTGGTCGAGTACTACCTGGCGGTGAGCGACGGGATCGTCCGCGCGCTGCGTGAGCGCCCGTGCATGCTGCACCGGTTCCCGGACGGCCTGGCCGGTGCGAAGGTGCACCAGAAACGGGTGCCCAACGGCGCGCCGCCGTGGCTGGAGACGGTGCGGGTGTCGTTCCCGCGCTACAACCGGCACGCCGACGAGCTGTGCGTGACCAAACCGGCCGACGTGATCTGGGCGGTGCAGATGTCCACCGTGGAGTTCCATCCGTGGAACTCCCGGCGGGCCGACACCGAGAAGCCCGACGAGTGGCGGATCGACCTGGACCCGATGCCGGACTGCCCGTTCGGCACGGTCCAGCGGGTCGCCACGGTGGTCCGCGAGCTCCTCGACGAACTGGGGATCACCGGCTATCCGAAGACCTCCGGCGGCCGGGGGATGCACGTCTACGTGCGGATCGAACCGAGCTGGGGCTTCTCCGACGTGCGGCGCGCCGCGCTCGCCTTCGCCCGCGAGGTGGAGCGGCGCGCCCCCGACGACGTCACGACCACCTGGTGGCGCCGCGACCGCGACCCGTCCGCGCTGTTCGTCGACTACAACCAGAACACGCGCGACCACACCGTCGCCAGCGCCTACTCGGTCCGGGGCGTGCCCACCGCCACCGTCTCCACCCCGGTCACCTGGGACGAGATCCAGGATCTGGACCCCAGAGACCTCACCATCCGTACGGTCCCCGCGCGCTTCGCCGAGCTGGGGGACCTGTACGCCCCCATGGACGACCACGCGCACTCCCTGGACGCCCTGCTGGAGTGGGCCGACTTCGACGAGCATGCCGGCCTGACCACCCCCGAGGAGAAGTCCCAGGATTGACCGGGAACCGATCGGCGCCGTCCCGCGTGTATCGGTCATGGCGGTACAGACAGCGCTGACCCACGCGGCGGCTCCCCCGGAACACGACGGTTTCGAGGCCTTCTACCGGGCGAACGCCGACCGGGTCTACCGGGCTCTCGTGGTCACCCTGCGCCGTGACGACCTGGCCGCCGAGGCGGTGGCCGAGGCGATGTCCCGGGCCTATGCCCGCTGGCCGGCGGTGAGCCGGCTGGAGAACCCGGCCGGCTGGGTCTTCCGGGTGGCGCTCAACTGGGCGACGTCGTGGTGGCGCAAGGTCCGCCGGGAGCAACCGCCGGCCGACGAGGCCGCCCACCCGCATCTGCGGCCACCGGACGGCTCGGTGGCGGCTCAGGACGCGCTGGCCAAGCTGCCCGCGCCGCAGCGAGCCGTGATCACCTGCCGGGTGCTGCTCGACCTCTCCACCGCCGAGACCGCCGTGGCCCTGCGCATCAGCGAGGGCACGGTGAAGAGCCGTCTCTCCCGCGGGCTGGCCACCCTCCGGCACGAGCTGAACAGCGAGGACTGAGACATGGAAGGGATTCCGCAGAACGTGACCGAGGCGGTCCGGGTGGCGGCGCAGGCCGCACGGGGATACCCGGGCGACCTCGCCGACATTCACCGCCGGGCCCGCCGTCGCCGCAACCGGCAGGCCGCGGTCTCCGCCGCCGCGGTGGTGGCGGTGCTCGCCGGTGTGGTGGCGGGCGTGGCGATCCAGCGACGGCCGGGCCCGTCCGCCGGCGCGGGGGTGCTCCCTCCGGCGGGCCGCGCCGAACCGGGGATCAGCCCCAGCGCGCGGATCAGCTCCGGACCGGGCGCCGAGCCGCCGGGCCAGCATCTCCTCCTGCAGGCGGCCGCCGGCGACTATCGGGGCTCCGGCGGGACGACCGTGCGGCTCGGCGGTGAGACGGCGGTCGGGGAGCTGCTGCCGGACGGCACCCTGATCGGTCATCCGGTGGTCGGTGCCCGGAACTGGGAGCGGGTGGTGGTGCTGCCGAGCGGTGGTGTGGTCGCCTTCGGCTCACACGACACCCAACCGGGAACGAAGCGCAAGGACGGCCCGAACGTGTCGGGGCTCGAATACCGGCTCGTGGGGACCGACCCGGACGGCCGGGTCCGGATCCAGCGGAACGTGCGTAAGAAGGGCGAATCGGTCATGCTGCTGACCGCCCGGGAGGACGTCGCCTACCTGTGGCGGCCGGCCGGCCTGTTCATGCACAGCATGGCCACCGGGCACGAGGAGCTCATCGCCGGAGGGTCGGCGTTCGGCCTCGGCCAGGTCTTCGGCAACCTGCGGCTCACCGACATGTCCGGTGGCTGGGTGGCGGTGTCCCGGATGCGGGACGAGTGCGTGCCCCGGGTGTACGACATCACCGGCGCCGATCTCGTGACCGAGATCCCGCTGACCGGCTGCATCGCGGTGACCGACATGCGGCTCTCCCCGGACAGCAGGACCCTCGCGGTCGCCTACGACCGGGACACCGGCGCCGGGTTGCGCCCCGTCGTCGCCCTGATCCGGGTCACCGACGGCAAGGTGCTGAAGGAGCGGGAACTGGCCGACGTCACGGGCAAGACGTCGCTGATGGTCTCCATCGCCTGGCCGGACAGCCGCACCCTGCGCGGGGCGGTCTACCCGGTCGGGGCGGCCGGGGTCAGCGAGGTCACTGGGTTCACCGTGACGATCGACTGAGACCAGCCGTCCCACGGCGCCCGGTGATCCACGATCACCGGGCGTTCGGCGTACGCCCGGCCGTGCTCTCCCTGATGATCAGCTTGTGCGGCGCGCGCAGCTCGAGCCCGGCGGGTGGGGTGGAACTGCTGATGCGCAGCAGCAGCCGCTCCACCGCGGTGGTCGCGATCATCTCCTTGTCCGGCGAGATCGTGGTGATCGTCGGGTTGGAGAACCGCCCGTCCTCGATGTCGTCGTAGCCGACCACCGCGACGTCCTCGGGCACGCGCAGCCCTCGGGACAGAAGCGTCCGGATCGCCCCGAGCGCCACCAGGTCGCTGTAGCAGAACACCGCGTCCGGAGGCTCCGCCAGGTCCAGCAGATGCTCCATGGCCTGGGCGCCGTCCGGCCGGTTGAACCGGGGGGTGCTGATGATCAGGTCTTCCCGGGGTGTGCGCCCGCGGGCCGCGTGCGCCTCGCGGAAGCCCCGGGTGCGCCGCTGCGCCGCCTCGCCGGTGGCGTAGGGCTGGTCGCCGATCGCCGCGATCCGCTGCCGGCCCAGGTCGATCAGATGCTCGGTGGCCTGCCGGGAGGCCGCTACATCGTCTATCCCGACGTGGTCGAAGCTGCCGTCGCTGGACCGCTCGCCGAGTATCACCAGGGGCAGTCGGTGGTCGCGGGTGGCGAGTGCCTGCTGATCGAGGCCGAGGGGGCTGAAGATGACCCCGTCGAAGAGCAGCCGGCGTGACCCGTCGGCGATGAACGCCCGCTCGTGCTCGGGGTCGCCGTCGGTCTGGTCGATCAAAACGTTATAGCCGCTGACCCGCGCCGCGCGGATCACGCTCTGCAACAACTCGGAGAAGTACGGGGTGTCCAGGTACGGCACGACGACCGCGATCTGACCGGATCGGCCCTGTGCCAGGTTCCGCGCGAGCACGTTTGGTCGATAGCCGAGCTCCTCGACCGCCCGTTGAACACGCTCTCTCGTACGCTCCGTGACGTTGGCGTAACCGTTGACCACGTTGGAGACGGTTCGGCTGGAAACGCCGGCCAACTCCGCGACGTCACGCAGAGTGACTTCTCGACGCATTCTTGCCCCCTCTGGCCGCCCCAAGTTTCCGGCAGGTTACCCCTTGCCGTCGTTATAGGGTCCCGTGCATGCTTTGCTTTGCAGCGCTGCAAAAGCGTAGCAACTCGGCTCGACCAGCGGTGAGAACCTGATGGCCGACCCCCGATGTGCCAGCACCGGAGGTCGGCTCTCTGAGCCCTGTGGGCATCAGAACTGATCAACTGGATACGCATCTACTTGTCTGTGAGGACCCAGTGAACATCGGCAACTTTAGTGCACGAAAAGTCAGTCGGCGATCAGTTGTGGCGGCCATCGCGGCGACGGCGACCGCCGTGACCCTGGCGGCCTGTGGTAGCGGCGACGACGACAAGGCGGCCACCGCCGCCAAGCCGACCGGCACGGTCACCGTCAAGGTGTGGGCCTGGTACCCGGAGTTCAAGGCGGTCGTCGACCAGTTCAACGCGACCCACACCGACGTCAAGATCGAGTGGACGAACGCGGGCACCGGCCAGGACCAGTACACCAAGCTCCAGACCGCGCTGAAGGCCGGCAAGGGCGCGCCCGACGTGGTGATGCTGGAGCTCCAGGAGATCCCCACCTTCGCGCTCACCAAGCACCTGGTCGACCTGGGCAAGTACGGTGCGAACGCGGTCAAGGGCGACTACGCCGGCTGGGCGTGGGACCAGGTCAGCTCCGGTGAGCAGGTCTACGCGCTCCCGGTCGACGCGGGCCCCATGGCGATGATGTACCGCGAGGACATCTTCAAGAAGTACAACCTGACCGTCCCGACCACCTGGGACGAGTACAAGGCGCAGGCCGAGAAGCTGAAGGCCGCCTCCGGTGGCAAGAGCTTCATGACGGACTTCGGCGCCAACGACGGCGGCTTCATGACCGGTCTGTTCTGGCAGGCCGGCGCCAAGCCGTACACCTACGACATCGCGAACCCGGGCGCCATCGGCGTGAACGTCAACAGCGCCGAGGCCAAGAAGGTCTTCGAGTACTGGGAGGGCATGGTCAACACCGGCCTCGCCGACACGACCGCCTTCCACACCACCGACTTCTACAACGGCCTCGGCTCGGAGAAGTACGCCACCTACCTCGCGGCCGGCTGGGGACCCGGTTACATCCAGGCGAACGCGGGCGGTGCGGCCGGCAAGTGGCGGGTCGCCCCGCTGCCGCAGTGGACCGCCGGCGCCAACGCCCAGGGTGACTGGGGTGGCTCCTCGTTCGCGGTGACCGACCAGGCCCAGTACCCGGACATCGCGGCCAAGGTCGCCATGGAGATCTTCGGCGCCAAGAACAGCGAGGCCTGGAAGATCGGCATCGACAAGGCGTTCCTGTTCCCGACCGTCACCCCGGTCCTGGAGTCGGACGCGTTCACCGGCAAGACGTACGACTTCTTCGGCGGCCAGAAGGTCAACGAGGTCTTCGTGCCGGCCTACAACGGTGTCGGTGACCTGGACTGGAGCCCGTTCAACAGCTACAACTTCAACCAGCTGACCACCAACCTGGGCCAGGCGATCGAGAAGAAGACCTCCTGGACCGCGGCGCTGGACACCGCGCAGGAGAACATCAAGACCTACGCCACCCAGCAGGGCTTCAAGGTTCAGTAATGACCGAGGTGCAGACGTCCCCCGCGGCCGCTCCGGCGGCCGCGGGCCCCTCGCCCAGGACCGGCACCCAGCGGGCCGCGCGGGTGAAGGAGGCGGCCACCGGCTGGCTCTTCGCCCTGCCGTTCACCGTCCTGCTGGTCGCCTTCCTGCTGCTCCCGATGGCGTACGCCTTCAAGATCAGCCTGTACCGGTCCACCCTCATCGAGGGTGAGGTCTTCGCCTGGTTCGACAACTACAAGCAGGCGATCGACGACCCGCTGGTGCGTGAGGGCGTGGTCCGGGTCCTGATCTTCGGTCTGCTCCAGACCCCCGTGATGATCGGGATCGCGCTGATCGCGGCCCTGCTGATCGACGCCGCGACCTCCAGGTTCTCCCGGTTCTTCCGGCTGGCGGCGTTCGTGCCCTACGCCGTGCCGGTGGTCATCGGCACGCTGATGTGGGGCTTCCTCTACAGCGACAGCATCGGCCCGTTCGCCTGGACCGGGATCGACTTCACCTCCAGCGACACGGTGCTGGCCTCGCTGGGCAACATCGTCACCTGGCAGTGGGCCGGCTACAACATGATCGTCCTGTACGCGGCGCTCCAGGGCCTGCCCCGGGACGTCTACGAGTCGGCCCGCATCGACGGCGCGAGCGAGGTGCAGATCGCCCTGCGGATCAAGACGCCGATGATCTCCTCGGCGCTGGTCCTGGCGACCCTCTTCACCATCATGGGCACGCTCCAGTTCTTCACCGAGCCGCTGATCCTCCAGCCGCTCAACCCGGGCGCGATCACCCAGCACTACACACCCAACGTGTACGCCTACAACCAGGCGTTCTCGTTCCAGCAGTACAACTACTCGGCGGCGATCTCGTTCCTGCTCGGCGCGGTGGTCTTCATCGGGTCGTACATCTTCCTGTTCGCCACCCGGAAGAGGAGCGCGCTGCGATGAACCTCAGAAAAGGCAGCGCCGCCGCCCACGTCGTGATGGGCCTGCTGGCGATCTACTTCCTGCTCCCGTTCTGGTGGCTGCTGGTCGCCGCGACGAAGGACAACACCGGGCTCTTCCAGTCGGCCTCGCTCTGGTTCTCCGACTTCCACCTGATCGACAACCTGCGGATCCTGTTCGAGCAGGACGGCGGGGTCTACCTCACCTGGCTGCGCAACTCGGCGTTCTACGCCGTGGTCAGCGGCGCCGGCGCGACGGCCATCTCGGCGCTGGCCGGCTACGCCTTCGCGAAGCTGCGCTTCCCCGGCCGCAACGCCCTGTTCGCGCTGCTGCTCGGCCTGATCATGGTGCCGGCGACGGCGCTCGTGCTGCCCACCTACCTGCTCATGTCGCAGGCGAACCTGGTCGACACGATCTGGGCGGTCATCCTGCCGTCGCTGCTCAACCCGTTCGGCGTCTACCTGCTGCGGGTCTACGTGCACGACTCGATCCCGGACGAGATGCTCGAGGCGGCCCGGATCGACGGCGCCGGCGAGTTCCGGGTGTTCACCAGCGTGGCCCTGCCCGCGATGAAGCCCGCCCTGGTCACCGTCCTGCTGTTCAGCATGGTCGCGTCCTGGAACAACTTCTTCCTGCCGCTGGTGATGCTGAGCGACGACCAGCTCTACCCGCTCACGGTCGGGCTCCGGGCCTGGTACATGTCCGCGATCATGGGCAACGGCGGAGCGGCGACCTTCAGCGTGATCGTGACCGGCGCTCTCGTGGCGATCGTCCCCCTGATCGTCGCCTTCCTGATGTTGCAGCGGTACTGGCGCGGTGGTTTGACCATCGGCTCCGTCAAGTAATCCGCGCATCTCCTCTTCTCATCGGTAAAGGGAACAACCATGCTCCGTGCGCGTGTCGCATTGAATCCGGGTGCCGTCGTGGCGCCGGTCAGCCGCCGGACCTTCGGCTCGTTCGTCGAACACATGGGCCGCTGTGTCTACACCGGCATCTACGAGCCGGGCCACCCGCTCGCCGACGAGGACGGCTTCCGTACCGATGTGCTGGCTCTCGCCCGTGAGCTCGGCGTCACCATGGTCCGGTACCCGGGTGGCAACTTCGTCTCCGGTTACCGCTGGGAGGACGGCGTCGGACCGGTCGGGAAACGGCCCCGTCGGCGTGACCTGGCCTGGCGCAGCATCGAGACCAACGAGGTCGGCATCGACGAGTTCGCCAGGTGGGCGGAGAAGGCCGACGTCGAGATCATGTACGCGGTCAACCTCGGCACCCGTGGCGTGCAGGAGGCGCTCGACGTGCACGAGTACCTCAACCACCCGGAGGGCACCGCGCTCTCCGAGCAGCGGCGGGCCAACGGCGCCGAGAAGCCGTACGGCGTCAAGATCTGGTGCCTCGGCAACGAGCTGGACGGTCCGTGGCAGACCGGGCACAAGACCCCCGAGGAGTACGGCCTGCTCGCGGCCGCCACGGCACGGGCGCTGCGGTCCGCCGAGCCGGATCTCGAACTGGTCGCCTGCGGCAGCTCCAGCTCGTCGATGCCGACCTTCGGGACCTGGGAGTCGACGGTTCTGGAGCACGCGTACGACCTGGTCGACTACGTGTCCTGCCACGCGTACTACGAGGAGCACGACGGCGACCTGGGCTCGTTCCTGGCCAGCGCGGTCGACATGGACTACTTCGTGAACAGCATCGTGGCCACCGCGGACGCGGTCGGTGCCCGGCTGAAGAGCAAGAAGAAGATCAACCTCTCGTTCGACGAGTGGAACGTCTGGTACCTCTCCCGGTTCCAGAGCGCCCCGCTGCCGGAGGAGTGGAAGGTCGCCCCGCCGGTGATCGAGGACCGGTACAACGTGGCCGACGCCGTGGTGGTCGGCAACCTGCTGATCTCGCTGCTCCGGCACAGCGACCGGGTGACCGCGGCCTGCCAGGCGCAGCTGGTCAACGTGATCGCCCCGATCATGACCGAGCCCGGTGGCCCGGCCTGGCGGCAGACCATCTTCCACCCGTTCGCCAAGACCGCGGCCCTGGCCAAGGGCGAGGTGCTGCGCCTGCACATCGACGCCCCGACCTACGAGACCGCCAGGTACGGCGTGGCCCCGGTCGTCGACGCGGTCGCCACGCACGACCCGGCCACCGGCGACGTGACGGTCTTCGCGGTGAACCGGGACGTGACGAACCCGGTCGAGTTCATCGTGGACCTGAGCGCGTTCGGCGACCTGGCCGTGGCCGAGGCGTGGACCCTGACCGACGAGGAGGACCTCTACGCGAGCAACACCAGGGAGAACCCGGACCGGGTCACCCTGCGCCCGACCGCCGAGGTGCCCACCGGGGCCGTGTCCGTCGAGGGCGGCGCCGTCACCCTGACCCTGCCCCGCGTCTCCTGGAGCGCGATCCGCTTCGCCCGTACCGTCTGATCATCCAGCCGGGAAAGTGTTATCGGGGGGCGGCGGAAACGTCGGCGAAATAGACCTTAAAACAATGTTAAATGCTCTGGGAGAGCGGTTTCTGAAGGCGAATACTGCCGGTCATCCCCTGACCGTCACACCTTCGGAGGCCGCACCCCCATGCGCCGTAAACGGAGTCTTGTCCTCGCCGCGACCGCGACCGTCGCGGCCCTCACCACCGCCTGGATAGCCCTGCCGGCCTCGGCCGCCGCGCCCACCGCCACCCTGCGCACCGTCTCCGACTGGGGCAGCGGATGGCAGGACGAGGTGACCGTCGCCAACACCGGGGTGTCCGCCATGACGTCCTGGAAGGTGGAGTTCGACCTTCCGGCGGGAAGTTCGGTCGGCAGCTTCTGGGAGACGGACATGACCGCCTCCGGAACACACCGGACGTTCACCAACCGGTCCTGGAACGGGTCGGTCCCGGTCGGCGCGAGCGTGACGTTCGGCTTCGTCGGAGCCGGGCCGCAGCCGGTGAACTGCAAGCTGAACGGTGTCCCGTGCAACGGAGTGGCGACCACTCCCACGACCACCGTGCCGACGGCGACCGTTCCCACCGCGACGCCCACGACGGCCCCCACCACCGTCGCGCCGACGACCACCGCACCGACGACGGCGGCGCCCACCACGGTTCCGCCGGCGAGCGATCTGCTTCCGCTCACCGTCACCAACCGGACCGGCCGTAACCAGGACGTCTATCTGTACGTCCTGGGCGTCAACCTGAACACCGGCAAGCTCGGGTACGTCAACGCGTCGGGCGCCTTCACCCCGTGGACCGGCGGCGGGGCCGTCCCGGTCCCGGCGCCGGACGTCGCCATCGCCGGCCCGGCGAACGGCGCCGCCACCACGGTGCGGGTCCCGAAGAACCTCTCCGGCCGGATCTACTTCTCGCTGGGCCGCAAGCTCGACTTCCGGCTCACCACCGACGGCCTGGTCCAGCCGGCCCCGTGGGCGGGCGGCGACCCCAACCGCGACACCCTCTTCGACTGGAGCGAGTTCACCCTCGACGGCTCCGGCCTGTTTCTGAACAGCTCGCAGGTGGACATGTTCGCGATCCCGCACATCGTCACGGTCACCGGCGGCGGCGGTGTCACGAGCCGGACCGGTGAGCTGGCCGGCGGCGGCCGGCAGAAGGTGATCGACGCGGTCCGGGCGAACGCCGACTTCGCCAAGAGCGTGGTGACCGCCGCGGACGGCACCGTGCTGCGGGTGCTGGCCCCCGGCAAGGCCGCCGACGCCGGGCTGATGAGCGCGTCCTACCTGGACTCCTACATCACCACCGCGTGGAACGCGTACACGTCGAAGACCCTGACCGTGGTGCCGTTCACCGACCGGCCGGACGTGCGGTACTCGGGCCGCACCAGCGGGAACGTCCTGAACTTCACCGACGCTTCCGGGCGTACCGTGGCGTCCTTCACCAAGCCCTCCACGGCGAACGTCTGGGGTTGCGACGGCGCCCTGGCCGCGCCGAACGACCAGGTGGTCGGCCCGATCGCGCGAACCCTCTGCGCCGCGCTGTGGCGGACCACGCTGGGCCGGATCGACACCCAGCCGGGCGGTACGGCGGCAGACTTCTACACCGGCGGGCCGGCCAACCCGTACGCGAAGTCGATCCACACCAACATGGTCGACGGCAAGGCGTACGCGTTCGCCTTCGACGACGTGCTCAACCAGGAGTCGCTGGTGCACGACGGTGACCCGCGGGCGGCCGGGATCACCCTGACCCCGTTCTGACCGGGGTCACGACGTGGGCCGGTAGGCGGTCTCCGGGTCGAGCAGTGTGACCCAGGACGGCCGCCACGCCGGGCCGCGGGACGTCATCTCCTCCTGGAGGTTGGTCCGCCACGGCCCGGAGACGCCGTCGTCGTGCCACCACGGCGGCCAGGAGTCGTAGCGGCGTTCCACCTGGACGCCGGTGGCGCTGGTCTCCACCCGGAGGAAGAGCCACCGCCCGTACCGTGGATCGGACTCGGTGTGGCGCAGCGCCCGGACCAGCTCGGTGAGCCGGCGAAAGGCGGCGTACCGCTCCTCGCCGGGCCGGTCGCCCGGCGGGAAGCCGCCGGGCTGGGAGCTGAAGCTGGTGGAGTCGGCGTAGGCCAGCAGGGTGCACCGCCCGTCGTCGTGCGGCGACCGCTCCCGCAGCCAGGAGATCAGCGTGTCCAGCTCCTCACTGGCGGGCGGCGCCGGCCGGGTCAGCTCGGGGGAGTCCTGCATGGCCGCCCAGACGAGCCGGTCGTGCTCGCCCTTGCTGAGCCGGCGGACCCGGCGCATCGGCGGGCGCCGGCCGGGCTCGATCCGGGGCGCCGCGCTGCCGGGCACCAGCCCGGCCCGGGTGGCGACGGTCATGGCCGACGCGATGTCCGCGTCCGGGCCGGTGATCAGTGCGGCGATGTGGTCCGCCGTCACCGCGGCCCGTATCGCGGCGGCGATCAGCTCCTCGGCGGCGGGGCGGGCGCCGAGCCGGCCCAGCGCGGCCAGGGTGTGCTCGGCGGTGAGCAGCGGAGCGAGCATGTCGGTCATGCCGTCGGCGAGCCGCCCCGGGTAGCGGACCCGGGACCAGCGGCCGTTCTCGTGCCAGACCACGAAGCCGAGCCGGTCGCCCTCGGCGAGCGGGGACAGGATGTCCCAGGGCAGCCAGTCCGGCGCGCCGGTGAGCAGGTCGACCGGCGGATCGGCCCGGGTGGTGGCGCTGTGCCCGTGGTGCCCGTAGACGACCGCGCGACGGCCGTCCAGCAGGGCGAACCGTGCCCAGTTCCGCTCGCCCTCGGCGAAGTCGGCGCCGCGACCGTCGATGGTCCACGGCCCGGCCTGTCCGGTCGCGGCACCTGTCGCGCTCAGTGTGGCCCAGCGGGTCCAGAGCAGTCCGGGCGCGGGCAGATCCACGTCGGTCAGCATCTGTCCACTGTGCCAAATGAGGACGAGGCAGTGACAACCACGGGTGCGACTCCGAAGTGGACGGCCCCCTCGCATCGGTCTTCTACGATGCGATCGTCCATTGAGAGGGGGCTATATGCCATCGATTCGACCGCGCCTGCTCATCGCGGGCGTCCTGGCCGCCGCCGTCGCCACGACGGCGGCGGTCTCGGTGCCGGGAGCCGCGTCGGCCGCGCCCAAGTCCGCCACCACCAGCGCCGCCGAGAAGCGCCGCCTGGACCGGCTGCCCACGCCGAAGCTGGGCTGGTACAAGTGCTACCAGATCGCCGAGTGCGCCACCGTGAAGGTGCCGCTCGACTACGACAAGCCCAAGGGCGCCAAGACCGAGCTGGCCGTCGTACGCGTCAAGGCCAAGGACCAGAAGCGTAAGATCGGCAGTCTGTTCGTGAACCCGGGCGGCCCGGGCGGCTCGGCCGCCCAGTTCGCGCTCTTCGCGCCGGACTTCCTGAGCGACCCGGTCCTGGAGCGCTTCGACGTCGTCGGCGTCGACCCGCGCGGCATCGGGTTCAGCGCCAACATCAAGTGCTTCAAGTCGGTCAAGCAGCAGACCGCCGTCTTCAACAAGATGAACGTCGCGTTCCCGCTCGGATCGGCCGAGGAGAAGCGGTACATCGCCGGCGCCAAGGCCTTCGGCAAGGCCTGCTCCACCACCGGCAAGACCCTGGCCGGCGCGATGTCCACCGCCGAGGTGGCCCGCGACATGGAGCTGATGCGCCGCGCGGTCGGTGACAAGAAGCTGACCTACCTGGGTTTCAGCTACGGCACCGCGCTCGGGCAGTACTACGCCAACCTGTTCCCGGACCGGTTCCGCGCGATCGCCGTCGACGGCAACATCGACCCGCGGCAGTGGGTCGGCGCGGGCAGCAGCGGCAACCGGATCCTGGACGCCCGGATGCACTCGGCCGAGGGTGCGAGCCGTGCCCTGCGGGAGATCCTGATCCGCTGCGACAAGGCCGGTGAGGAGTACTGCGCGTTCGCCGCCGGCAACCCGGTCGCCAACTACGCGGCCATCGCCCGGAAGCTGCGGGCCAAGCCGCTGGTCGTCACCGACGAGTTCGGCACCTTCAAGATCACCTACGCGGACTTCGTCGGCGCCAGCCTCAGCTACCTCTACAGCACGTACGCCGGGGAGATGGTCACCCAGCTGGCCGCCGAGGTCGCCGCGCTGCAGGCCGGTGGCACCGCCGCGGCCGCCGCCGAGGTGTCGCTGCGCAAGCGGGTCCAGGCCGCCAAGGAGATCGGGTACGACTTCCCGTACGACAACTCCTTCGAGGCGCAGAGCGCGGTCATCTGCACCGACGGCAAGCACCCGAAGAACGCGAACGGCTGGCCGGTGGCGACCGCCTCCCGTGACCTCCAGGCGCCGTACTTCGGCCGGATCTGGGGCTGGCTCAGCGTCCAGTGCGCGAGCGGCACCTGGACCGTACGGGACGAGGACGCCTACCGCGGCCCGTTCAACAAGCGGACCAAGGCGACCGTCCTGGTGGTCGGCAACTACTGGGACCCGGCCACCAACTACGCCGCGTCCGTGTCGTCGAGCCGGCTGCTGCCCAACTCGCGGCTGGTGACCAGCGACAACTGGGGGCACACGGCGTACGGCACGGGCGTCTGCGCGACCGCCGCCGTCGACCGCTACCTGCTGACCGGCAAGGTGCCGGCCAAGGGCACGGTCTGCAAGGCCGTGCACCAGCCGTTCACCGAGAAGCTGGGGACCGGCGAGGATCCGGGCGAGGAGCTGTCGATCAAGTCGGCCGTGACGCCGGGCAAGACACTGCCGCCGGTGGTGGCCCCGAAGCCGGTCTCGGTCCTGACCGGGGGTCGCTGATCTCCGCCGCCGGGCCGGTGTTCGTGGGCGGTCCGGCGGCGCTGTGACGGGCGCCGGGTCATGCGGCCCGGCGCCCGCCGTCAGTGGGCTTCCAGTCGGCGCTGTCGTGGCTGTCCGCGGTGAGCCCGGTGACCGAAGCGATCAATAGCAGGACGAAGAAGACAAGCATCGCGATTTCCATACATCAAGGGTCGCGCCGTTCCGGCCGCCGGAACAGTGGCAGGAATGCCATACATCTTCAAGATGCTGCCAACCTCGGGTACCGTGGCCACATGTTGAGAAGCGTCGCTGTGATCGCCCTGCCCGAGGTGGCGGTCTTCGAGCTCGGCGTGCTCTGCGAGCTGTTCGGCTACGACCGCACCGCCGAGGGCCTGCCCGGTTACGACTTCCACGTGTGCGGGGTCGGCGGCGCCCCGGTGCGCACCCACGCCGGCTTCAGCATGACCCCGGAGTTCGACCTCACCCCGGCCGAAACCGCCGACCTGGTCGCGATCGCCCCCAACGACATGCGCGAGGTGCCGTCCGAGGTGCTCGACGTGCTGCGCCGAGCCCACGAGCGCGGCGCCTGGGTGATGAGCGTCTGCACCGGCGCGTTCACGCTCGGCGAGGCCGGTCTGCTCGACGACCGCCGCTGCACCACACACTGGCGCCACACCGACGACCTGGCCGCCCGCTACCCGCGGGCCAAGGTCGACCCGGGCGTCCTCTACGTGGTCGACGACAACATCGTCACCAGCGCCGGGACGGCCGCGGCCATCGACTGCGGCATCCACCTGATCCGCGAGGAACAGGGCTCGGCGGTGGCCGCCCAGATCGCCCGCCGTATGGTGGTGCCGCCACACCGCGACGGCGGCCAGGCCCAGTTCATCCAGACGCCGGTGCCGCCGATCTCCTGCGAAACCCTCCAGCCGCTGCTCAGCCACGTACTGGAGACCCTCGACCACCCGCACACCGTGGACACCCTGGCCGACCTCGTCCACATGGCCCCGCGCACCTTCGCCCGCCGCTTCCGCGCCGAGACCGGCGCCACCCCGCACGACTGGCTGACCGCACAGCGCGTGCTGCTCGCCCGCCGGCTGCTGGAGGACACCGACCTCGGCATCGACGCGATCGCCGCGAAGGCCGGCTTCGGCAGCGCCCAGACGCTGCGGCACCACTTCACCCAGCGCCTGAGCACCACCCCGCAGGGCTACCGGAACACCTTCAAGACCAAGAGCTAGAGAACCTCGGTGGTCGAGGTCCGCTTTCCGCTTCCGCTTCCTTTTCTCGTACGCGTGTCGCCGTCCCGTTCCCATTCGTCCCGTTCCGCCCGCTCGGCCCTTCTCGCTGCCCGCTCCAGCCTGTGCTGCCCCCGCCGGGCGTAGATCGGTCGGCCACCCCCGCATGTGCCGCCACTCGCGCCGGGCGGGTGGTTGCGGTTTGTCCTTGCAGGCATTGATGTAGATCTTGGTTAATCGTCACCGAACGCGCGATCTTGCGCCATTGTGGCCATCCGGGAGTCTCCTTCTTGGGCGTTCGCGGTTCTACGTCAAGCGCCCGGTCGGGCGAACCACCAAATGGGGGCGCCGTCCGCCGCGCTAGGCGGAAATGGGGCTTTCGCCGGAAACAGGCGCCCGTTTCGCCCGCTTTATCCGCCGCTGTTGTGCGATCTTGAACGATTTGCCACCCGAGGCGGTGGTAGATCGTTCAAGATCGCTCCAGGTGGCGCGTCCTGCTGGCGAGGGATTGCGGATTCGGCCGTGGGCAGTCCCGTGCCTGGGAAGCAAGAGCGGGACCACCGCACGGGGCGACCGGCGCTACGGCAGCGGGCAACCCGGGAGCCCGGCCGGCAACAGCGCGACCACCCACCCGGCGGGACCGAAAGCAGCGGGTGGCAGGCGCCCGGGCACCGATCTCCGCCCGGCGGGCGCGGCACAGGCCGGAGCGGGCAGTAGGCGCGCGCCGACCGGACGGGACGGCCCTGATCAGGAGGGGGCGAGGACACGCGTACCGGAAGAAGGAGCCGGAAGCGCCACTCGTACCTTGATCACAAAAGCTCTCTTGCGGCCCGCCATTCCGCCAGCGTGGTCGGCGCCAGGTCGGCGGACGGTCCCGCCACCAGGGCGTCCACCGGGATGTCCGCGCCGAAGAACGGCCGGCCGTCGCTGGTCACGTGCTGTCCCGGGGCGGCGAGCAGGCGGCCGATCTCGTCCAGGGCGAACACCTCCGGCCCGGCCATCTCGACGGTCCCGTTCACCGGCGCCGCACCGGCCAGCCCGGCGAGACGAGCGACCAGATCGGACAGTGCGATCGGCTGCACCCGCACCGGCGCCAGCCGGATCTCGTCGCCGTCGGTGTTCGCCTGCATCAGCACGTCGAGGAACTCGAAGAACTGCGCGGCCCGGACGATGGTGAACGGCAGCCCGCCCGCCTGGACGGCCGCCTCCTGGGCCAGTTTCGCCCGGTAGTACGCCAGGTCCGAGGCCTTCTCCAGCCCGATGATCGACAGGGTCACGAGATGCCGTACCCCGGCTTCGCGCCCGGCCGCCGTCAGGTTCTCCGACGAGACCCGGAAGAACTCCGCCGCCTCCTCCCGGGCCGGCGGATTGGTGACGTCGAAGACCACGTCCGCGCCGGTGAGGGCCTCTTTCAGGCCGGCCCCGGTGAAGGCGTCGACCCCGGTCGACCGGGATGCCGGCGCCGCCTCATGGCCGTCCTTGCGCAGCGCTTCCACCAGCAGTCGCCCGGTCTGGCCGGTGCCGCCCACCACTACGATCCGCATCGCGTTTCTCCCTGTCTCGGTGTCGATTACCCAGATAGGACGAGGCAGCCGCTCACCATGTGACAGCCCGGTTCAGCGGCGGGGTAACTCGCTCTGGGCGGCGCTGAGCCAGTCGAGGGCGTATTCGAGTTCGGTGGCGGCGCCCCGGCGGCGGTGCGAGCGATGGTCGCGGGCCGCGGCGGCGCAGGTCTCGATCCGGCGGCGCAGGGCGGCGTACAGGTAGGGGTCGTCGATCGGCGCCCGCCCGGGATGCGTGTCCCGGTCCCACCGGCGGCGGAGCCGGCGCAGCACCGCCACGGCGGCCAGTGCCGCCCAGAGCCCGGCGACCGCCACCACGGCCAGCGGAACCGGCCGGACCGCGGCCGCCCCGCCCGCCCACAGCAGCCCGCCCGCCACACCGGCCCCGGCGACCGCACCGAGCAGGACCGCGACCGGATCAGCGGGGCCGCCCACCGGGAACCGCCGCGCGGCCCGCACCCGGCGCCGGGCCTGCGCGAGCCGGGCGAAGACCACCTGATCCGGCCGGTCCGCCGACCAGTCCCGGCTCTGCGCGTCGGTGATCACCGCGTCCAGGTCCCGCTCGATGTGCCGCAATCTCGGCACGACGGTCCCGGAGAACGGATCGTTGCGCGCCCGCAGCCGCCGGAAGACCCGCTCGTTCATGCCGGCGGCCCCGCGCGGTCGCTCGCTCATGGCATGTCCTTCCGCAGGTCGCCGAGGTGGCGGTCCAGGCAGTCGATCGCCTGGCAGAGCAGCAGGTCGGCGTGGGCGAGGCGCCGGACCACCGGATCGGTGCGAACGGCCCGCCGCAGGTGGGGCACCGTCCAGTGATCCGCCCCGGCCCGCCGCAGCGCCGCCGACACGAGCCGCACCCGGGCGCGCAGGAGCTGTTCCGGAACCTCGGTGAGGGTGGCCGCGCCCCGAACCGGGGGCGGCGCCGGGCCCAGCCGGTGGCGGCCCAGCGCGACGCGGATGTGGCGGCCCGCCCACGGTCCGGCGGCCAGTGTGCCGAGCAGGGCCGTGCCCGACACCGCGAGCATTCCGGCCACGCCGAGCCCCAGCGCTTCGGCGACCGCCGCGGCGAGGATCACCACCACGAACGTCACCGCGGTCACGGCCACCACCCACACCGGGGTGGCGATCATCCCGGCGGCCTCGACCAGGACGCCGTCGAGCGAGGTCAGCCGGGTGCACGCGGAGCGGAGCCAGACCTGACCGGCGCCGGCCGCGTCGCCGACCTCGGCCAGCCCGTCCGCGACCAGCGCGCGCACGGCGGTGAGTTCGGCATGCAGGGCGCGGCCAGACATGCTACGAGCCTCGCATCGCGACGGCGGCCGCGCAGCTCCCGGAGTGTCGTGTTTCAGCGTCCCAGGGTTTGCAGCCAGATCACCGCGCCGTCCGCTGTGGGCACCACGGGAGCGGCCGGCGCCGGCGGCCGGTCCACCATGAGCACGGGTACGCCCAGCTCACGGGCCGCCACCAGCTTCGCTTTCGAGCCGCCACTGTCCTTCGTGACCAGTACCCCGATGTGGTGCCGGGTGAGCAGATCGTGTTCGCCGTCGACGGTGAACGGGCCCCGGTCGAGCAGCACCTCCAGGTTCCGCGGCGTCACCCCCGTGGGTGGCTCGACCGACCGGGCCAGGAACCAGCATCCGTCCAGCCCGGCGAAGGCCGCGATGCCCTGCCGCCCGGTGGTGAGGAAGACCCGCCGCCCGAGCCGGGGCAGCAGCGCGGCGGCGGCGTCCAGCGACGCGACCCGGTGCCACTCGTCGCCCGGACCGGCGGTCCAGCCCGGACGTCGCACGACCAGCAGGGGTACGCCCACCGCCGCGCACGCGAGCACCGCGTGGCCGCTCATCGTCGCCGCGAACGGATGGGTGGCGTCGACCACCACGTCGACGTCCGTGTCCCGCAGGTAGCCGGCCAGCCCGTCCACCCCGCCGAATCCGCCGATCCGGAGTTCTCCGGCGGGGCGCAGCGGATCGGTGGTGCGCCCGGCCAGCGAGGTGATCACCGTGTGCTCGGCGTCGACCAGCCCGGCCAGCCGTCGCGCCTCGGTGGTCCCGCCCAGCAGCAGGATCCTCATGACCGGCAGCGGTCCGCCGAGTACAGGTGGCTGTCCGGGAACTGCCCGGCGGTGAGTGCCGCGCCCACCACGATCACGGCTGTCCTTCGTACCCCCGCGTCCTTGACCTTGGCCGCGATGTCGGCGAGCGTGCCGCGCAGCACGACCTCGTCGGGCCGGGAGGCCCGCGCCACCACCGCGACCGGGCAGTCCGGCCCGTAGTTGCCGGTCAGTTCGGCCACCACCGCGTCGATCCGCTGGACCGCGAGGTGCAGCACCATGGTCGACCGGCTGGCGCCGAGGGTGGCCAGGTCCTCGCCGGGCGGCATGGCGGTGGCCCGTTCCGCGGTCCGGGTGAGGATCACCGTCTGCGCCACCCCGGGAACGGTGAACTCGCGGCCGAGGGCGGCGGCGGCCGCGGCGAAGGCGGGCACCCCGGGTGTCACGTCGTAGGGCACTCCGGCCGTGTCGAGGCGGCGCATCTGCTCGGCGACCGCGCTGAACACCGACGGATCGCCGGAGTGCAGCCGGGCCACGTCCTGCCCGGCCTCGTGCGCTGCCACCATCTCGGCGACGATCTGGTCCAGGTTCAGGTCCCGGGTGTCAATCTTGCGGGCGCCCGGCGGACAGGCCTCCAGCAGTTCGGCCGGGACCAGGCTGCCGGCGTAGAGACAGACCGGCGACGACGCGATCAGCCGGTGGCCGCGCAACGTGATCAGGTCGGCGGCGCCCGGCCCGGCCCCGATGAAGTGGACGGTCATCGCGTCACCGACCAGATCGTCACCGGCATGAACGAGCGCCAGCCGGTGAACCCGCCGACCGGCGAGCCGCGCTGCACGGTGATCCGGCTCAGCTCGCCGCCGAGTTTCGCGTACGCGGCCGCCAGCACCGCCTCCGACTCGACCGTCACCGCGTTCGCCACGAGCCGCCCGCCGGGGCGCAGCGCGGCCAGGCAACGGTCCAGTACGCCGTCGCGGGTCAATCCGCCTCCTATGAAGATCGTGTCCGGTTCCGGCAGCCCGTCGAGAGCCTCCGGTGCCCGGCCGTGCACCACGCGCAGACCGGGGACGCCGAGGTTCGCCGCGTTCGCCGTGACGGTGGCCGCCCGTTCGGCCGACGACTCGACCGCGATCGCCCGGCAGGACGGGTGCGCGCGCATCCACTCGATGCCGATGCTGCCCGAGCCGGCGCCCACGTCCCACAGCAGCCGGCCCGGCGCGGGGGCGAGCGCGGCCAGCGTGACGGCCCGTACCTCACGCTTGGTGAGCTGCCCGTCGCCCCGGTAGCGGTCGTCCGGCAGGCCGGGGACGATCGGCAGCTCCGGCCCGTCGCCGCACTCGACGGCGACGATGTTGAGCGGGTCGCCCTCCGGCAGCGCCCAGCCGTCCGCGGCGCCGGTCATGGCCCGCTCGCCCGGCCCGCCGAGTTGCTCCAGGACGGTCATCGACGCGGTGCCGTGGCCGCGGTCGGCGAGCAGCGCCGCGACCGCCGCCGGGGTGGCCGCGCCCGCGGAGAGCACCAGGATCCGGCGGCCGGGATTGATCAGCCGGCCGAGCGTCTCGACCGGGGCTGTGACCAGGCTCACCACGTCGACGGCGGCCAGGTCCCAGCCGAGGCGGGCCGCGGCCAGCGACACCGACGACGGGTGCGGCACCACCCGGATCCGGTCCGCGCCGAACAGACGGACCAGTGTGGAGCCGATGCCGTGGAACATCGGGTCGCCGCTGGCCAGCACGCACACCCGCCGCCCGCGCTCCGCCCCGATCAGCCCGGGCAGGGCCGGCACCAGCGGAGACGGCCATGGGACGCGACGCGCGGCGACGAGCTCACCGGGGAGCAGATCGAGCTGCCGGGCGGCGCCGAGGACCACCTCGGCGGACGTCAGGGCGCTCCGCGCCGTACCGGAAAGCCCGGGCCACCCGCCGGCGCCGACGCCGATCACGGTGACCACGTCCTGGTGTTCCATGCCCTGAACCTAGCGCCCGGGATTTTTCGCGTTCTCGTTGAGCCAACCGGGCGTGATGCGCGTACGACACTGTGACGGCTTCTGATGCGGACCGGGGCCGTCACGTCGGCCGCATGGGGTGGCAGGCGCCGCGAGACGACTGCTGAGCAGGTGAGGACGTTGACCATTCCGGCCTACCGGGATCAGCGCGAGATCCCCGACGACGACGGGTACTTCGCCGGGCTGCGCTCCGACGACCGCCCGGGCTGGGACAACCCGTCCATGCCCCCGTGGCCGGACACCCCCCAGTACGACGCCGCACCGGCCCAGCCCCAGTACGGCCAGCCCTACAACACCCCGGACGGGTTCCGCCGCGGCGAGGTCACCGAGGTCTCGATGACCGACCCGACCGGCTGGAAGGCCGGCACCGGTGTCCCGGTCGTCGACGACCGGCCGCCCGGCGAGTCGACCAGCGGCAACCGGCTCTTCACCGTCCTGCTGTTCTTCTCCGGTCTGGGCACCAGCATCGCGCTCTGGCTGTTCAACACGCGGGCCGGCGCGGTCAGCGACACCGCGAGCACGATGATCGCGGCCGGCCGGGTGACCGGGCTGATCGGCGGCTACCTGCTCTTCGTCCAGCTGCTGATGATGAGCCGGGTGTCCTGGCTGGAGGAGTGGGTCGGCTCCCGCGACCTGCTGCGCTGGCACCGCTGGCTGGGCACCTCGCTGCTGGCCGCGGTGGTCGCGCACATCGTCTTCATCGTCTACGGCTACGCCCTCACCGCCGGCACCGGCGTCGTCGACCAGGGCTGGACCGTGATCACCACGTTCCCCGAGATGATCAGCGCCACCATCGCCACCGGGCTGCTCGTCTTCATCGCCCTGATCTCGGTCCGGTTCATCCGCAACCGGCTCAACTACGAGCTCTGGCACCTGGTCCACCTGACCAGCTACGGCGTCCTGCTGCTCGGGTACGGCCACCAGATCGCGGCCGGCGCCGACATGAGCGGCCGGTACGCCTCGGTGTTCTGGCCGGCGCTCGGCTGCATCACCATCGCCGCCCTGTTCTGGGGCCGCATCGTCGAGCCGGTCTGGCTGAACGCGCGGCACCGGTTCACCGTGGCCGAGGTGGTCGCCGAGGGCGCCAACACGTTCTCGATCTACATCGAGGGCAAGCGGCTCGACAAGCTCCCGGTGCAGGCCGGCCAGTTCATGCGCTGGCGGTTCCTGACCGCGAACGGCTGGTGGCAGTCCCACCCGTTCTCCCTGTCGGCCGCCCCGAACTCGCAGTGGCTGCGGCTCACCGTCACCATCGCCGGCGGCCACACCCGCAAGCTGGCCACCATGAGCCCCGGCACGCCGATCTGGGCGGAGGGCCCGTTCGGGACGTTCACCGCCGAACGGCGTACCCGGCGGCGGGCCCTGCTGATCGCCGGCGGCAGCGGCATCGCCCCGATCCGCGCCCTGCTCGAGGACATGCCGCCGGACACCATCGTGATCTACCGGGCCAGCCGTCCGGACGAGCTGGTCTTCCGCACCGAGCTGGAGGAACTGGCCGAGGAGCGGGACGCCTGGGTGCGCTACATCGTCGGCGGCCGCAACGACCCGGGCCCGCGCCGGCTGTTCACCCCCGACGGGCTGCGCGGCCTGGTCCCCGACGTGAACCGCCGCGACGTCTACCTGTGCGGCCCTCCCGGGCTGGTCAATGCCGCCGTCGACACGCTCAAGGAGCTCGACGTGCCGGACAGCCAGCTGCACCTGGACCCGTTCGAGTTCTGACCCCTATCGACTGGGAGTTTTCGCGATGCGACGTAGTACCGCAGCAGCCGTCGGCACCCTCACCGGCGCGGCCCTGATCCTCGGGGTCCGCCTGAGCGTGCAACCGCCGGCCGTCCCGGTGTCCGCCGCCGCGCCGGACGACGCGGGCGGAGAGCCTGAGGACGCCGCCGCCGAGTCGACCGCCGAACCGGACCCGAGCACCACCAAGAAGCCGTCCGGCAAGAAGACCAGCGCCCCGGCGGCCGACGAGAAGGCCGGGCTCAAGGCCGGCACCTACAAGGGCAAGGCCGTGCAGAACCAGTACGGCACGATGCAGGTCACCATCAAGATCAGTGGCGGCAAGATCACCGCGGCGGACTCGACCTTCCCGACCGACGGGTTCTCCGGCACGATCAACCCGAAGGCCGTACAGACCCTGTCGGCGGCCACCCTCAAGGCACAGAGCGCCGACGTCGACGCCGTCTCCGGGGCCACCTTCACCAGCCAGTCCTACGTCACGTCCCTCCAGGCGGCGCTGGACAAAGCCGGAGCGTAGGGTTCGGACCGTGCGCCACGCGGAGCAGGTCATGGGTACGGTCGTCAGCATCGAACTGGCCGACGACCTGCCACCGGCCCGGCTCACCGAGCTCGTCGGCGCGACGTGCGCCTGGCTGCACGAGGTCGACGCCCGGTTCAGCACCTACAAGGACGACAGCGAGGTGTGCCGGTTCCGCTCCGGCGCGCTCCGGCTCGAGGACTGCTCCGCCGACCTGCGTCACGTCCTGGACCGCTGCGCCGACCTGTGGCGTGACACCGACGGCTACTTCGACGCGTACGCGAGCGGTCCCCTCGACCCGTCCGGCTACGTCAAGGGCTGGTCAGTGGAGGTGGCCTCACAACGCCTCGCCGCCGCCGGCTCGGTCCGGCACTACATCGGCGCGGGCGGCGACATCCGGATGCGCGGCGCCGGCCCCGGCGGCCGCCCCTGGCGGGTCGGCGTCCGCCACCCCTGGGAGGCGGACAAGCTCGCCTGGGTCCTCTCGCTGACCGACGGCGCGGTGGCCACTTCCGGGACGTACGAGCGCGGCGCCCACGTCTGGAACCCGGTGGCCGGGCGCCCCGCCAGCGGCCTCTGCTCGGTCACCGTGGTCGGCCCCGACCTGGCCGTCGCCGACGCCTACGCGACCGCCGCCCTGGCGATGGGCGAGCCGGGCCTGTCCTGGCTGGCCAAGCGGGTCGCGGACGGCTACGAGTCCGCCGCGGTCACCGACGACGGTCGCGCTTTCACGTCCGCCAACCTGCCGATCGCCCCCTGACCCGCGGGTTCACGGTCGTTCTGCTCCCGGCCACGGTCCGGGGGTCTGGGGCTGCGTGGCCGCGGGTTTCGTCTCGGTGCGGTGGATGCGCATGCCGCGGGCCTGGTAGTTGGCGAGGGCGGCCGGGCCGTCGAGGCTGCACGTGTTCACCGTGACGCGGCGGACCGGAGGCAGGCCGGGGTGGCGTTCCGGGAGGGTCCAGGCGTGCCGGAGGGCGACCGTGAGCAGATGGCCGCCGATGCCCTGGCCGGCGAAACACGGCAGCAGCCCGAAGTAGGCGATATCCACCTCGCCGGGGGAGTGGCCGTCCAGCTCGGCGTAGCCGGCCGGAGTGCCGCGGACCGACGCCACCCAGGTCTCCACTCCGGGCCGGTCCAGGAAGTCCTGCCACTGCTGCCAGGTCCAAGGCAGCCGGTCCGACCAGAACCAGTCGCCACCGACGGCGGTGTAGAGGTAGCGGTTGAGCTCGGGGCTGGGCAGCTCGGCGCGGGTGATGGTCACCGGGGTCGCGGGCTGCCCGGCCGGGCGCAGCAGGGCGGGGTCGTCCTGCTCCAGGTACCAGGTCGTGATCTCCACGCCGCACATCATGTCCTGTCGTGTTCCGGCTGGTCAGACCCGGATCGCGACACGCGGGGGACCCCCGGTTTGGAGGTGGTGGTGGGGTTCGGATAAAGTTCTGTCGTCGCCGGGGGAAACGCCGGAGGGCAACGCGGAAGTGGCGCAGTGGTAGCGCATCACCTTGCCAAGGTGAGGGTCGCGGGTTCGAATCCCGTCTTCCGCTCGGAGTGGCTTGCCACTGGAGGCCACCTCGGTGGAGTGGCCGAGAGGCGAGGCAACGGCCTGCAAAGCCGTGTACACGGGTTCAAATCCCGTCTCCACCTCGCATTACCAGGGCGATTGGCGCAGCGGGAGCGCGCTTCCTTGACACGGAAGAGGTCACTGGTTCGATCCCAGTATCGCCCACCAGAGTTTATGCAGTTGAACGGCCCGTCACCGATTTATCGGTAACGGGCCGTTGTTGTTTTGCTGCTTACATTGGGAGCAGCTTGGGAGCGCAAGATCGTTTCATGATCCAGCTCCCAGCTATCCGGGTGAATCGCGTGCCGAGGATGGGTCGACGCCGCCGTTGTGCCTGCGGGCTTGAGCAACTTCGGGAATGTCGTCTTCGATCAGCCACGTCTTGTGGGTGTGGCGCAGATCGTGCAGGTGCCTGACAGGGCTGAGGCCGATTCGCCGTCCGCGACGGTTTCACGCATGAGCAGGCTCAATAGACCTATGACGCTTGCGACGCCGCTGTCGGCCTATTTCGTGCGGCGATTTCCGTTCATTCGAGACAGGCCCTTTCGTCAAAGGCCCGGCGGCCCTGGGTGACACGTTGCCAGGTATGACTCGGCCCCATGAGGGAAGCCGATATCGAACCGCGTCGACGGGCGGTGGTGAGAGCGAATGGAGAGCCGACGTAGAGTCGCGGTGCCTAACGTGAGAGACTCTCGACCGGTTGTTGATCATCTGTACGGGGGAAAACAGGTGGCGGTTCTCTACGTTCTAATGGCCCTCTTCGGTGCGCTCACTCTGCTCAACCTGCTGCTCACTCTCGGCATCATCCGGCGTCTGCGCCAGCGCCCGGCGACCGGCTCGGCCACGTACCCGGGCGTGCTGCCGTCCGGCTCGCCGGTCGGCGACTTCGCCGCCCGCGACCTGCGGCAGCAGCCGCTGTCCCGGGCCGATCTCGACGGCCGTACGCTCGTCGGCTTCTTCTCGCCCGGCTGCGATGCCTGCAGCGAGCAATTGCCGGCTTTCGTGGCCGCCGCACGGTCGGCGGCCTTCGGCCCGCAGCGCTCCTGGGCGGTCGTGACGGGCGACGCCGAGTCGGCGTCGCAGTACCTGCCGTCGCTGGAGCCGGTCGCGCGGGTGGTCCTGCAGAACGAGGACGACTCGCTGCTCTCGGCGTTCTCGGTGCAAGCCTTCCCCTCCTTCTTCGTGGTGGACGCCACCGGCCGCGTCGTGGCCGGCGGCGTCGCTGTGGACGACCTGCCCGTCGCGGCGGCCGCATGAGCGGCGCTGACTCCGGCGCCCGGGGCACCCTCGCCCTGCTGAAGGCCGCCTTCGCGCTGGCCTGGCAGGCCTCCCGATGGCTGCTCGCGGCGCGGATCGGCGTCGCGCTGGCCGGTGGCCTGGCCCCGGTGGCGGCGGCCTGGATGACAAAGCTGCTGCTGGACCTGCTGGTCGACGGCGGTACGACCAGGGCGGTGCTGGCCGTGGTGCTGGCGCTGGCGGTGACCACCCTTGCCGGCGCGCTGCTGCCGGCGGTCGGCAACTTCGTCGACGCCGAACTGAGCCGGCGCACCCAGCTCGCCGGGCGTGCGCAGCTCTACCGGGCGATCGGCGGCTTCGGTGGGCTCGGCCGCTTCGAGGATCCGGACTTCCAGGACCGCCTGCAACTGGCCGTCTCCGACGGTCCGGCGACCCCCGCCCAGGTCACCGCGAACGGGCTGACCATCGCGCAGTCCGCCGTCACGATCGTCGGCTTCGTCGCCGCGCTGGCGAGCATGGCCCCCTGGATGGCGGTGGTGGTGACCGTCGCGGCGATCCCGACCGTCCGGGCCGAGCTGACCCTGTCGCGGGCCCGGGCGGCGATGATGCTGCAACTCGGGCACGCCAGCCGGCGCGAACTGTTCTACGCGGATCTGATCTCGTCGGTCACCGCGGCCAAGGAGGTCCGCATCTACGGGCTCAGCGACCTGTTCGCCGTCCGGATGACGACCGAGCTGCGGAAGATCAACCGGGGGATGCGCGGGCTGGACCTGCGAGAGCTGCGGATGCAGTCGGCACTGACCGGGCTCGGCGCTGTGGTGGCCGGCGGCGGACTGGTGTGGGCGGCGCTCTCCGCCCGCTCGGGCCGGCTGGGCGTCGGCGACATCGTGGTCTTCGCGGCTGCGACCGCCGGGGTGCAGAACCTGCTCGCCTCGATCATCGGCAACGTCGCGCGTACCCATCAGGCGCTGTTGATCTTCACGCACTTCCAGCAGGTGGTGCGGGCGCCGGCCGACCTGGCGCCGCTGGAGGGCCTGCCGGTGCTGCCCGTGCCGTCGCTGCGGGACGCCATCGAGCTGCGCGACGTCTGGTTCCGCTACGGCCCGTCGCTGCCCTGGATCCTTCGGGGCGTCAACCTCACCATCCGGGCCGGCCGGGCGACGGCGTTGGTCGGGCTCAACGGCGCGGGCAAGAGCACGATCGTCAAACTGCTGTGCCGGCTCTACGACCCGACCCGTGGCGCGGTGCTGTGGGACGGCGTCGATCTGCGCCGGTTCCCGGTCGAGGAGCTGCGCGAGCGCCTGGGCGCCGTCTTCCAGGACTTCATGTCGTACGACCTGAGTGCGGCCGAGAACATCGGGCTCGGCGACGTCGCCCGCCTCGACGACCGCCCGGCGATCGAGGCCACCGCCGAGCGAGCCGGCTGCCACCTGACCGTCGAGAAGCTGCCTCGCGGCTACGACACCCTGCTGACCAGATTCTTCTCCCCGGACGAGGTGCTCGAGGAGAAGGCGTCGAGTGGCGTGCAGCTCTCCGGCGGGCAGTGGCAGCGACTGGCGCTGGCGCGCGCGTTCATGCGCGCCGACCGGGACCTGCTGATCCTGGACGAGCCGAGCGCCGGACTGGACGCCGACGCCGAGCACGAGGTCCACACCCGGCTGCGGGCGCTGCGCGAGGGATCCACCAGCGTTCTCATCTCGCACCGGCTGAGCACCGTACGCGACGCCGACACCATCGCCGTGCTGTCCGGCGGGGTGGTCACCGAGCTGGGCGACCACGACACCCTCCTGGCGGCCGGTGGCACCTACGCCGGGCTCTTCACCTTGCAGGCGTCCGGCTACACCGCATCGCCGGATGCGCGCGCAGAACTTCACCCGTCGACCGGCGGGTGAGACATGCCGGCCGGTAACCCACCGGCTGGTACACACGAGGGAGCAAACAGATGAGCATGTTCGGCAAGCTCGCCGACCGCCTGCTGGCGATGGTGGCGCCCACGACGGAGGCCGAAGCGGCCTGCGTCCTGATCAGCACGGTGCGTACCCCGGCGGGCTACTGCGCCGGCGCCGACGGCGTCGTCCGGTACAAGATCACCAGGAACTACGACTCGTGCGCGCCGAAGGTGACCTACAGCTGCACGGGCAAGTAGACGCCCGGGTTCACCCGTCGATCGGCGGGTGAGAAGCGCCGGGGAAGTGACAGTCGAGCATGATTGTCCGCTCGTGACGGTGGCTGCGGTCACCTACGTCACCTGCGACTGCTCCGCGTAGGGTGTTGTTCCTGCCGCCGGGTGTTACTCGGCGGCAGGACTTCTCGCGAGACGGAGGACCGCGATGCTGATCGCCGTTGCCGCGGTGCTCGCGCTGGCCGGGGCCGGTGCACTGTGGATTCGAAACGCCGTACTCGTGGCCGTCGTCCGTGGCCCGAGCATGCAGCCGACCTATCGCGACGGCGACCGGCTGATCGCCCGCCGCCGGCGATCGACCGCGCCCCGGCGCGGGGATGTGGTGGTGTTCCGCAATCCGCGTCCGCACGGGGTGCCGGGATCCTCCGACGGGCCGGTGCTGGTCAAGCGGGTCGCGGCGGTCGCGGACGACGCGGCCCCGGACGAGATGGCCGCCGCCGTCGTGCCGCACGGCCACGTCGCGGTGATCGGCGACAATCGGGCGCAGAGCCTGGACTCGCGGCATCTGGGCTTCATCCCGATCGCCAACATCCTCGCCACGGTCGTCCGCCGCATCGGCGACTGACCCCGCAGAGAACGGAATCCGGCGTGCACTACCTCGACCTCGCCTGCCGGGCCCTGCTGACGACGGTCTTCGTCGTGGCGGTGGCCGGCAAGGTCCGCCCGGCGGCCTTCGCCGCCTTCACCGGCTCGCTCCGGCCGATCCGGTGGATTCCCCGGCATGCCCGGCGTCCCCTGGCGGCGGCCACCGTGCTCGCCGAGGCCACCAGCGTGGTCCTGCTGTGGATTCCGCCCGCCGTCCCGGCCGGCTATCTGCTCAGCGCGCTCACCCTTGCCGCCTTCACCGCCACCCTGGCCGTCAACCTGCGGCAGGGCGCGACCTTGCGCTGCCGGTGTTTCGGATACGACGCCGGGCCCGTCCGGGGCAGCCACATCGCCCGCAATCTGGTTCTGGTGGCCGTCGCCGCGCTCGGGCTGGTCGCAGCCGTCACGGCCGATCCGGCCGCCACCGTGGCGGCCGTGGCCATCGCACTGGCGGCCGGCGCGGTCGCCGGTCTGCTCGTCACGCGCTGGGACGACCTGGCGTACGTCCTCGGCGGCTCCTGACCGGCCGCCACCCGTACCCGGCTATCGGCGACCCGGTCGTCACGCGATCCGCCGACGTCGCAACGTTGCCGCCGGCCGGCACCCCCGGTGTCCGTCGCGCCCAGCATGATGAACATTTGGGTCAGCTCGTCATGGGCTGGCCCTTTGACGTTCTCAGGGCCGGTTCGCGGCCTGCAACTGGTCGACCAGGACCCGGCAGAAATTCTCGTAGCAGACCCCGACCATGAGGCGGCTCAGCGCGTCGTTCGCCTGCGACGACTCCGGTGTGCCCGGGAACATCTCGCGCAACAGGGCGAACGTGTCGACCGCCTGCTGGAGCTGTTCGGCCGCCGTGCAGTCACGGCCCAGGTCGAGCAGCGTACGGGCGATCTGCCGCGGGTCGGCGGCCGGTCCCTGGGCGATGAGCTCGTCGAGGGTGAGTTTGCCGAGGGCGACATTGCGGTCGGCGCGGCGGATCCGGTCGGCGTAGGTGGCGTGGCCGAGGTGGTGCAGCCGCAGCGTGGCCGCGGGCACGGTGCCCTGGTCCGGGGGCTCGGAGCCGGGCCCGGCCAGCCGTTCGTGCACCCGGCCGGTCCAGGAGAGCGAGCCGGGCCGGTAGAGCCGCGTCTCGAACTGGGTGTGGGCACCGGCGTGGTGCGCTCCGTCGACCTGTACCAGGAGGGCGTCCGTGGTGGCCTCGGCGAGCAGCCGCCGCAGCGCGCCGGGGTCGGCCGTCACCCGGTGGTCGGCGTCGACGGCGAGGATCCAGGTCGCCGGGCAGCCCTGCTGTGCCTCGTTGCGGGCGGCCGAGAAGTCGTCGTGCCAGCCGCCGTGGGTGACGGTGGCGCCGTGCCGGGCGGCTACCGCCGGAGTGCCGTCGGTGGAGCCGGTGTCGTGCACGTGGATCTGGTCGACCACGCCTGCGAGCGACTCCAGGCAGGCGGGCAGCATCGCGGCCTCGTTCTTGACGATCAGTACCGCGGCCAGCAGTGGCCCGGCCATGAACATCTGTTCGGCAGGCCGGGCCGCGACCTGAGCGGTTCAGCCGCTGCGAACGGGCAGGCGGCCGTACGGACGGGCGGGTCCGTGGCTCAGCCTGGCGCGGACCTGTTCGGCGCGGGGGTGGCCGAGTTCGTCCAGGACGTCCAGCGCGTGCCGCCAGTGGGTGTGCGCGGTGTCGATGTCGCCGACGGTCCGGCAGGTGTCGCCCAGGTTCATGGCCGTCTCGGCCTGCTGGTACCGGTCGTCGAGGTCGCGGAACAGGTCGAGCGCATGCTGGTAGCACTCGGTGGCCCGCTGGTGGTGGCCGAGGTGGAGGTGGATGTAGCCGAGGCTGTCCCAGGTGGCGGCGGTGCCGTGGCGGTCGCCGAGTTCCTGGTGCAGGGCCAGGGCCCGTTGGCAGTAGGTGAGGGCCTGCTGGTGGTCGTCGAGGTGTGCGTGGTGCCACCCGATGGCGTTGAGCGCGGTGGCCTGCCCGCTGCGGTGGCCGGCGGCCTGGTAGAGGGCGAGGGCCCGCTCGTCGTGGGGGAGGGCCTGCCGGTGTTCGCCCTGTTGTGCCCAGACCCGGGCGAGGGTGCGGCGGCTGAGTGCCTGTCCGGCGAGGTCACCGAGCTCACCGAACAGTCCGAGGGCATGGTCGAGGTGGGTGTGGGCGTCGTCGTGGCGACCGAACCAGGTGTACGCCACGGCGAGGCCCCGGTGGGCGTGGGCCTGTGCGTGCCGGTCGGCCATGCGCCTGGTCGCCCGCAGTGCGGCGGTGTAGGTCGCGGCGTGGTCGTACCAGTGCCCACGCCGGTTGAAGTAGGTGGTCAGCGCCCACGCGAGGTGCCAGATGTGCGTGTCGATCCCGGCGTCGGCGGCCCGGTCGACGGTGGCGAGCAGCGCGGCGTGCTCGGCGGTGAACCAGGCCAGCGCCTCGTTGTGGTCGGCGAACTCCTCCGGTGTGGTCCCGGTCGGCGGCGGGCCGGGGATGATCGGATCGCGGTGCGGGGCGAGCAGCCGGTCCGCGGCGTGCGCGGTGTGCAGGTAGTGGCCGAGCACGCGGCGCAGCGCCGCGTGCCGTTCACCGGCGGGGTCCGCGCAGTCCGCGCCGGCCTGTTCTGCCGCGAACAACCGGACCAGGTCGTGCATGCGGTAGCGGCCGGACACCGGCTCGTTGAGCAGGTGCGCGGCGATGAGCCGGCGCAGCAGGACGCGGGCGGCGGCCGGCGGCAGGCCGGCGAGACTCGCGGCGGCGGGCAGGCCGATGTCCGGGCCCGGCGCGAGGCCGAGCAGCCCGAACATCCGCGCGGCGTCCCGCGGCAGGGCGGTGGACGAGCACGACAGCACGGTACGGAGACTCACCGCCAGCTCGCCGCCGTCCAGCGCGTCCAGCCGGGTGGTGGTCTCGTGCAGTTCGGCGGCCGGCGCCGCGAGCGGCAGGTCGGGGCGGACCGAGGCGCGGGCGGCGACGACACCCAGTGCCAGCGGCAGACCCGCGCAATGCCGGAGGAGCGCGGTGACCGCCTCGGGTTCGGCGGCGACCCGGTCGGCGCCGAGGTGGCCGGTGAGGAGTTGCCGGGCATCGGCCTCGGGCAGCACGTCGAGCGGGAGCGGCCGGGCGCCGTGTTCGGTGATCAGGCTGGTGAGCTGGTGGCGGCTGGTGACGAGGACCGTGCCGGTGGCGGGTACCAGCGGGATCACCTGGGCGCTGTCGCGGGCGTTGTCCAGGACGATCAGGATCCGGCGGTCCGCGACGAGGCTGCGGTACAGCGCGGCCTGCGTGGTGGGGTCGGGCGGGATGGCCTCGGGTGACACCCCGAGCGCGTCGAGGAACCCGCGTACGGCCACGGCGGGAGGCACCGGGTCGATGGCCGGGTCGAACCCGCGCAGGTTCACGTAGAGCTGCCCGTCGGGGAAGCACGGCAGGTTGTCGTACGCCCACCGCAGCGCCAGCCAGGTCTTCCCGATGCCGCCGGTGCCGTCGATCACCGAGATCGTCACCGCGCCGCCGCCCTGATCGGACCCGGAGTCCACCGTGGCGGTCAGTTCGGCCAGCTCGACGGTCCGGCCGGTGAACGCGCGCGGCGGCGCGGGGAGCTGGCGCGGTACCGGAGCACGCGCCACGGTCGCCGCCGGCCGCCGGGCCCGCGGCGGGACGGTCAGGGCCGGGTCGGCGGTCAGGACCCGCCGGTGCAGGTCGTGCAGCGGTGGGCTCGGGTCGATGCCCAGATCGTCGGCGAGGTGCCGCCGGATCCGCTGGTAACACGCCAGCGCGTCGCCCCGCCTGCCGGCCCGGTACAGGGCCAGCATCAGCTGACCGGCGACGCGTTCGTCCAGCGGGTGCGCGGCGGCGCATGCCGGCAGCTCGCCCAGCAGTTCCGCGTGCCGGCCGCAACGGAGCGCGACCTCGTTGCGGTCCAGTTCGGCGGCCCATCGGGCCATCTCCAGCCCGTCCCGGACCGCGGTGAGCCACGGCGTGCCGGACGTGGCCAGGGGCGATCCGCGCCAGAGCGCGAGCGCCCGGGTGAGCAGCGCCACGGCGGTCTCGTCGTCGGCCGTGCGGGCCTGCGCGACGAGGTGCCGGAACCGGTGCACGTCCACCGTGCCGGGATCCGCCGTGAGCACGTAGCCGCCGGGCCGCCGGGCGATGGTCACGTCCTCGGTGGCCAGGACCTTCCGGAGCCGGGACAGGTAGCTGTAGAGCGTGCCGCGTGCCCGCTGGGGCGGATGGTCGCCCCACACCCGCTCCAGAAGCCGGTCCACCGGCACGACCCGGTTCGTGTCCAGAAGCAGGGCCACGAGCACGGAGCGCTGCTGGACGTGGCCGATGTCGACCGGGTGGCCGTCGATGCGTACCTCGAGGTCGCCGAGCAGACGGAACTCCACAGCCATCTCGACCACCGCCTCAGTGCCAGCGCCCCCGGTACGTCCCTACCGCTCAGCCTGGCCCGTGCGGCGCCCATTGTTCAACGCTCTGTCACCGACCCGATCCTGGGATGCCCTGACCGGCGGATTCAAGGATTCGCCAACGTTCGCCCAGGGTCGGCCGCCCATCCTCGGGAGGTCTTGTCACCCATCCCAACCCACGGAAGGCCGGTTCATGACAGACCAGCTCAACCAGACCCTCGTCGGCGTGCTCGAGATCGACGGCAAGCAGCAGGCGTTCGAGGCCAGCACGTTCACCCTGCGGGTCAGCGAGGCCGGCGACGCCCGCAAAGCCGATGGGGCGACGCAGGTGACCGAGTCGTTCTCGATCTCGGGTGGCACCCTCGTCACCTCGGTGACGGTCCGGTCCGGAGGCACCACGACCACCACGACCACCACCAGCGACGACCGCGGCACCACGACGACCACGACGACGACCGACGAGAACGGCACGTCGACCTCAATCAAGATCACAAAGAAATGAGTACGCCGACGAAGAGCACCACCCCAGGTGGCGCCGCGGCCGAGCGACACGAGCGCGACGTGCTGGCGATCCTCACGGAGCTTCGCGAGGAAAGACGGGTCGTCGATGCCGTCATCGACGTCGCGTTCGAGCTGACACTCCGGCGCGGCGAGACGACCAGGAGCGCGCGGCCCGACTTCGTGACGTGGTCCCGGTCGGTCGTCGCGTCGGCACGCAGCGGCAAGGATCCCGCTGCCGACTGGAGCGAGGCGCTCGACACCCTGCTGGACGGTTACCTGGCGATCGCCGGCGCGGCCGACACGACCGCCGCGACGGTCACCGACCGCGTCACGGCGCTCGACGAACGGCTCGGCGGGTCACTCACCGCCCCCGAGCAGCACATCGCCGACCTCGTGGCCGGCGTGCTGATCGGCAGCGTGTCGATGTGGTCCGATCCCGACGGCGCCGCGAAGAAGGCCGGCGGGGGAATCGACAAGTCCCAGGTGGCCCGCGCGGACGTGATGGGAGCGATCACCGGCGCGGCCGGGGCCGCCGCGGCCACCTGGTGGAGCGGACCGGTGAGCGGCGGCGCCGTCGCCAGCGGCACCGTGACGGGTGCGGTGCTGGGGTCGGCCGTCGACATGGTGATGCAGGACAACGCCAACGACGCGATCGAGGACGCGGAGCCGGAGGGCGGCCGCGTCGGGCCGTGAACACGTGATGATGGGTCCGGCCACGCCCAGAGGGCGTGGCCGGACCGGTCACTTGGTGAGCGGGGCGGTGAGGGTGCCGCTCGGGGCGACCACGATGCAGGAGATGCTCCGGTCCTGCCGCCATTCGCGGGCGTCTCGCGGGTAGAGGTAGTAGATGTCCATGTTCTCGGTCTGCGGGGTCAGGTACGGCTCGAAGGCCGCGCCGCACCGCTTGTCGCTCTCCGCCTCGACCTGGGCCGTGCCGGGGTAGGAGCCCTCCGGGAAGGTGTAGACGTGGTAGATCTCCGCCTGGTGCGGATCGGTGCAGGCCACCGTCGGGAGGTCGTAGATCGCCGATGAGCCGTCGAAGTCACGGATGCAGTCGCCGGCCTTCAGTTCGGTGACCACGACGTCGTCGATCCCGGCTGCCGCGTCCCGCCGCTCGTCGACGACGAGGACGCCGATGATCGCGGCGATGAACAGGACCTGCAGTCCGGCAATGATCAGGGTGGCGATGGCGAGCCCGCGGCCGCGCTGGGGCTGCCGTTTGATCTTTCGCAGCGCGATGACGGCGAAGACGGCCCCGACGAGGCCGCTGACGAGGAAGGTGGTCAGCAGGCCGGCGATCGCCCACCCGTTGGTGCCCTCCTTCGGTGCCGGCGCGAACGGGTCGCCCGACCAGCCCGGCGGGTACTGGCCGGGGGCTACCGGTCCGCCGAACGGCTGCGGTCCGGCGCCGGGGGCGGGCGGAAAGGGCTGCGGAGGCGCGGGGGGAAAGGGGGGCGGAGCAGCGGCCGGCGTCGCCGGCTGCTGGATGGGGTCGGAAGGAACTTGGTTGTGCACGGTCGCACGGTAGTTCCCCGCCCCACCTGCGCGGTGTCCCTTATTGATCAAGAATCGGTATCGACCGGGACAGCTGGAACACAGGGGTCTTTGAGGTAGCTCTGAGGTTTTGTTCGATGGAAAAGCGGCCGGGCGCGGTTACCGTCTAATCGAAGTTCATCGATATGTAACCTGCGGTCCGGACGGTGTTCACGGGGGAGGTCCGGCCGGAAGCCTCGAGAGGTCGTGTCACTATGCCCCGGCTCGCCATGTTTGCGCTAGACCTCGTAGCGGTGTCCCTTCTGGTCTTCGGGCTGTATTTTCCCCGGCACCGGCGGCGGGACCTGGTGGTGGCCTATCTCGGCGTCAACGTGGGCGTCCTCGCGGTGGCCGGGTCGCTCAGCTCCAGCACGGTCGGCGCGGGCCTCGGGCTCGGGCTCTTCGGCGTGCTGTCGATCATCCGGCTGCGATCCACCGAACTGGACCAGCACGAGGTGGCGTACTACTTCTCGGCCCTCGCGCTGGGCATCCTCGGGCCGCTCAGCGGTGGGGAGCAGTGGCTGGCGCCGGCGCTGATGGGGCTGATCCTGATGGTCATGTACCTGGGTGACCACCCACGGCTGTTCCGGTCGTACGGACGGCAGGTGCTGGTGCTGGACAGTGCCGTCACCGACCCGCTCACCCTGACCGTGCAGCTGGAGGGCATCCTCGGGGCGCGCGTGCACAAGGCCACCATCGAGCGGCTGGACCTGGTCAACGAGACGACCGTGGTCGACGTGCGCTACTCGTACGCCCAGGGAAGGAAAGCGCCGTCGCTTGCCGGAGTGAACCGGTGAGCGCGACCACCCACCTGGATCCGATCTCGCTGGCCGAGCTCACCGACAAGGCCGAGTTGCAGACGCGGGTCGACCGCAAGTACGTCCTTCCCCTGGAAGCGGCCCAGGAACTGGTGGAACTCCTCGATCCGCGGACCCGGGTGCTGGAGATCGACGGCGAGCGGACGTTCCGCTACCGGTCGGTCTACTTCGACACCCCGGACCTGGTCAGCTACCGGCTCACCGCGCACCGCCGGCGGCGGCGGTTCAAGGTCCGCACCCGGACCTATCTGGACTCGGCGCTGTGCTGGCTCGAGGTGAAGACCGAGGGCTACCGCGGCGGAACCGTCAAGAACCGGCTGCCCTACCAGGCATGCGACCACGACACGGTCGAGCCGGGCCGCTGGTTCGTCGACGACGTGCTGGGCCACAGCGCCGGGCTGGACCTCGCGCCGACGCTGCTCACGCACTACCGGCGAACCACGTTCTACCAGCCCGCGGACGACTCCCGGGCGACCGTCGACGTCGATCTCACCTGGACCGGCGTGGACGGCACCGCACTGACCCTCCCGCACGTCGCGGTGGTCGAGACCAAGACCGGATCGGCCGTCTCCCCGGTCGACCGGCTGCTGTGGGCCCGCGGGCACCGGCCCACCAGCATCTCCAAGTACGCGACCGGGCTCGCAGCGTTGCGCCCCGATCTGCCCGCCGTCCCCTGGCGCCGTCTCATGCGCCGTCATTTCTCCTGCTGAACCCAGGCAATTCGTCCCCGAACATAAGGACCCACCATGCCCAGAATCCCCCGTCTGGCCGTCCCCGCGGTGCTGACCGCCACCGCCCTGGCCGCCTGGGTGGCACCCGCCCCGGCGTTCGCGGCCGGGCCCGCCGCCGCGGCCGCGCTCGCCGCCAACCAGGCCTCGCACCTGAGCGCCGCCGACCTGACCTGGAACGAGTCGGACGTCGCGGCGGTCACCCTGACCGGCACGAGCGCCACCACGACCAGCTCCAACGTGACCGTCTCCGGCAGCACGGTGACCGTCACGGCGGCCGGCACCTACCGGTTCAGCGGCACCCTCA
The DNA here is from genome assembly GCF_014205215.1 of Actinoplanes lobatus. Lineage (NCBI taxonomy): Bacteria > Bacillati > Actinomycetota > Actinomycetes > Micromonosporales > Micromonosporaceae > Actinoplanes > Actinoplanes lobatus. Next base: position 682,201 of record NZ_JACHNC010000001.1, on the reverse strand, counting down.
CCAGCGGCCAGATCGTCGTCAACAGCACCGGCACCGGCATCGTCCGGCTCATCCTCAACGGTGTGACGATCACCGGCAGCACCGGCGCCATCAACGTCGTCGCCGCCGACGAGGTGCTGGTGCACCTGACGGCCGGCACCACCAACCGGCTGACCGACGGCACCGCCTCCGCCGACGCCCCGCTCGCCTCGGCCGCCGACACGACCATCGCCGGCACCGGGTCGCTGATCGTCACCGGCAACGCCAACGACGCCATCAACGTCAAGGACGGCCTGGTCATCGCGGGTGGCACGATCACCGCGACGGCGCCGGACGACGCCATCCGCGGCCAGGACTACGTGATCGTCTCCGGTGGCTCGATCACCGCGACGGCCGGTGGCGACGGCCTCAAGTCGGACAACGAGGAGGACGCCACCCGCGGGTACGTGGCGGTCACCGGCGGCACCGTCAACGTCACCTCGACCGGCGACGCGCTCACCGGCCAGACCGACGTGATCGTCAACGGCGGCTCGATCACGGCGAAGACCACCGGCGCCGACTCGGCGAAGGGCCTCAAGGCCGGCGTGCTCAGCGTGATCAGCGACGGCACGGTCAACGTCACCGCCACCGACGACGGCGTCCACTCCGACGCCGCGGTCACCATCGACGGCGGCACCACGACCGTGTCCAGCGGTGACGACGGCGTGCACGCGGAGACCGACGTGCGGATCGGCGGCGGCACGGTCAACGTCACCAAGTCGTACGAGGGGGTGGAGGGCCTCAAGGTGTACGTGACCGGCGGCACCGTCTCGGCCACCGCCTCCGACGACGCGTTCAACGCCTCCGACCCGGCCTACGGGGAGATGCAGAACTCCCCGAACGCGCTCATCTCGATCACCGGCGGCACCGTGAGCGTCAGCGGCGGCACCGACGGCCTCGACTCCAACGGCGCCCTCACCATCGGCGGCGGCACGGTCGTGGTCAGCGGCTCCGGCACCCGCGGCGGCGGCGAGGGCGGCCTGGACTCCAACGGCGCCCTCACCATCACCGCCGGCACCCTGATCTCCACCGGGATCAGCGCCACCACCAGCACCCTCCCGACCTCCGGGCAGGGCTGGGTGTCGGTCACCCTCAGCGCCAACCAGCCGGCCGGCACCGTGGTGCACATCGCCACCACCTCCGGCACGCAGATCGCGTCGTACACCGCGGCGAAGGCGTTCCGCGGCGTGGTCTTCTCCTCCAACCAGATCGCCCGGGGTACGACCTACGCGATCCGGACCGGCGGAAGCGTCTCCGGCACCGCTGTCGGCGGCGGCCTCTACCTGGGCGGCACGCTCAACGGCACCCAGGTCGCCACGGTGGTGGCCGGCACCAGATAGGACGGGTGGGCGTCACTCCGGCTCCTCCGGCGCCGCGGGCAGGCCCCCGCATCCGATGCGGGGGCCCGTTCTCGTGTGCGGGTGTGTCAGGCGGCGGGGGCGGTGAGCACGGCCGCGGCGTTGAAGCCGCCCACGCCCCGCGCCACCACCAGCGCGGCCCGCAGGCCGGCGCCCTCGCGGGCCTCGGTGACCAGGTCCAGCCCGGACGCGGCGACGTCGGCCGGGTCCACGTTGACGGTCGGCGGCACCACGTCGTGCCGCAGGGCCAGCGCCGCCCAGGCCAGATCGAGCGCGGCCGCGCCCGAGCAGAGCCGGCCGGTCATCGTCTTCGGCACGGTCACCGGCACCCGGCGGCCACCGAACACCTCGGCGATCGCCGCGGCCTCCAGGCGGTCGCGGAGCGGGTCCCCGGCGCCGTCGGCGAAGACCACGCCGATCCGGTCCGGGGAGACGCCGGCCCGGTCCAGTGCGGTGCGCATGGCCCGGGCCAGCTGGCGGTGGTCCGGGGCCGGCTCGGACGGATGGTGCGCGTCGTGGGTGGAGGCGGTGCCGGCGATCTCGGCGTAGACCTGTGCCGCCCGGCCCCGGGCCCGGTGTGCCGCCTCCAGCACCAGCATCGCGCCGCCCTCGCCCGGCACGTAGCCGCTCGCGCCGGCCGCGAACGGCCGGTACGCGAGCGCCGGGTCGGCGCCTCGGTGCAGGGTGCCCACGCTGCTCTGGCAGGCCAGCGCGTACGGCGACAGCGGCGCCTCGGTGCCCCCGGCCACCACCGCCGAACTGCCCCGGCGGATCAGCCGGCGAGCCTGGGCGACCGCGTCGATGCCGCCCGCACCGTCCGCGACCAGCACCCCGCACGCGCCCTTGAGCTGGTGCCGGATGGAGATCTGCCCGCTGCTCGCGGCGTAGAACCAGCCGATCGACTGGTACGCGCTGACCGTCCGCGGCCCGTCCCGCCAGAGCGCCTGGATCTCCCGCTGCCCGAACGCGTTGCCGCCCGAGCCGCTCGCCGTCACCACCGACAGGTCCATCGGCACCTCCCGGCGCGGATCCAGGTCCGCGTCGGTGAGCGCCATCCCGGTGGCGGCCAGCGCCATCCAGGTCCACCGGTCGGTCTGTACGGCGAGCCGGTTCTCCACGAACTCGGTGTGCGTGAAGCCGGCCACCTCCCCGGCGACCGAGATCGGCAGACCCCGGTCGGCCGAGGAGGGGGAGCCATTCGTGGGGGCGGGCGGCTCGGGGGCCGAGATCGGGGCGATCCGGGCGGTGCCGGCCAGCGAGTTGCGCCAGTGCTCGGCCACGCCCACGCCGGTCGGCGCCACCACGCCGATGCCGGTGATCACCGGCATCCGCGCGTTCATCGCGACACCTGGACCGAGTTCGATGATTCGCTCGCAAGCTCGCTCATTGCAAGACCCGGGAGAACACCATGGCCGACTGGAAACCGCCGAAGCCGCTGCCCGCCGAGAGCGCGTGGTCCACCCGCGCCTCCCGGCTGACCAGCGGCGTGTAGTCCAGGTCGCACTCCGGGTCGGGGTCGGTCAGGTTCGCCGTCGGCGGGATGATCCCGCGTTCGATGACCAGCGCGCAGGCGGCCATCTCGATCGAGCCGATGGCGCCGAGCGAGTGCCCGACCACCGACTTGATCGAGCTGATCGGGATCTTCCGTACGGTGTCGCCGAGCGCCCGCTTGTAGGCGGCCGTCTCGTGGCGGTCGTTCTGCTTGGTGCCGGAGCCGTGTGCGCTGATGTAGCCGATGTCCTCCGGGCTGATGCCGGACTGCGCGACCGTCTCGCTGATCGCCTCGCCCAGCTCGAACCCGTCCGGCCGCAGGCCGGTCATGTGGAACCCGTTGGCCCGGGCCGCGTACCCGGACACCTCGCAGTAGATGCGGGCGCCGCGGGCCCGGGCGTGCTCCAGCTCCTCCACGATCAGTACGGCCGAGCCCTCCCCGAGCACGAAGCCCTGCCGGCCCGCGTCGAACGGGCGCGACGCCAGTTCCGGCTCGTCGTTGCTCGGGGTGGTGGCCCGGATCGCGTCGAAGCAGGCCACCGTGATCGGGGAGATCGGCGCGTCCGAGGCGCCCGCGATGACCACATCCGCCTCGCCGTCCTGGATCAGACCGTGGGCGTGCCCGATCGAGTCGATCCCCGAGGTGCAGCCGGTGGAGATCACCGCGGCCGGGCCGTGCGCGCCGTACCGGACCGCCAGTTCGGTGGCCGCGCTCGACGGCACCAACTGCTGGTACATGAACGGCATGAGGTGGTTCTCGTCCACCGTCCAGGCCCGGCCGTGATCGCTGGCCACCACGTACTCGTCCTCGAGCCGGATCGTGGCGCCGACCGCGCTGCCCAGGCTCACCCCGATCCGTTCGGTGTCGGTCGCCGCCAGGTCCAGGCCGGAGTCCCGGACGGCCTCGTCCGCCGATGCCAGGGCCATCTGCACGAACCGGTCGGTGCGGCGGATCACCTGCGGCGACAGGCCGTACCCGGCCGGGTCGAAGTCGCACTCGGCCGCGATCTGCGACCGGTACGCGCCCGGGTCGAAGCGGGAGATCCGCCGGATCGCCGGCTTGCCGGCCACGATCCGGCTCCAGAACTCCTCGCGGTTCGCGCCGCCCGGCACCACCACCCCGATGCCGGTCACCACGCTGCGCCGGGTCATCCGGTCACCACCGGCACCGGCGCGAGATGCTCGTTCGGGCCCGGCTCGGTGTCGACGTGGCCCAGTTCGGGGCGCGGCGCCAGCGGGCTGAGCTGGAACACCACCAGGGCGGTGCCGGCGCCGACGTTGGTCAGCCGGTGCCGGACGTTGCGCGGCACGAGCAGCGCGTGGTCCGGGCGTACCGTCACCGGCCGGCCGTCCAGGTCCACCCGCAGCTCGCCGCTGACCAGGTAGAGGTACTCCTCGGAGTACGGGTGGTAGTGCTCGGAGACACCCTCGCCGGGCGCCAGCCGGACCGCGCCGCAGAACCCGGAGGTCGAGCCGACGGTCGCCGGCGAGACGAGGGTACGCAGGTCGCCGCCCCGCCGGGTGTTCGACGGCACGTCCGGGAAGCCGATCACGGCCTGCCGCCGCCGCTCCAGCGTCTCCCGGATCACCTTCTGCTGGACCAGGGTGTTCCGGTTGATCCGCTCGGTCATCCCGGCGGTGTCCACCGGGGCGTCCGGGCGCATGTGGAAGTCCTGCGTCCAGCGCATCCGGGTGCGGTCGGGGGCCAACTCCTCGTACGTCCAGGTGATGTTCATGAACTCGAACGGGCCGGTCTCCACCCGCCGCGCGCGGGCCGTCCAGGTGTCCCGGTCCCAGGTGCGGTGCGAGACCCAGGACCAGACCCGGCCCTGCTCGTCGGGGTGCATGGTGAGCCGGAACGTCACGCCGCCCGGCTGCTCGTCCAGCACGTCGACCGAGGCGTACTCGGTGAACAGGGTGGGCCAGGTCCGTACGTCGTTGGTGTTGGCCCAGACGAAGTCGATGGGCGCGTCGATCTCGATGGCGTTGTCGGTGTGTCCCAGCAGGCCGGTCATCGGTCCCCCTCAGCTGTTCGCGGCGGCGAGGTCGTTGACCAGGGAGCGCAGGCTCTCCGGCGTGCTGTCGGCGTCCAGTCGCGGCTCGACTTCGACGCCGTACCGGTCCTGGATCCGGGTGGCGATCTCGGTCCGGGCCAGCGAGTCCAGATCCAGGTCGGTGAACGAGCGGCCGTAGTCGGCGGAGCCGATGCCGGGGTCGGCGCCGACCGCCAGCAGCAGGGTGCGCAGATCGTTTTCGGTGAAGGCTTGGGATGCCATCCGGGCTTCTCCTCCTCATCAGAGCGCCCTGGCCGGGCGTCGTCACGACGCTAGGTCGGTGTGGACGTTCAGTCTTCCACCGGCGTGCTGATAAAGGCCTCCTACCAGGGATGATGCGCCCGCCCGGGGGAGGAGACGACGTGGCGCCCGCCGATCGGCGGGCGCCACGGTAAGGTGAGGGAGCTCGCCTACGGCCACTTCGGGCGGGAGCCGCCCGAGTTCACCTGGGAGCGCACCGACCGGGCCGCGGATCTGAAAGCGGCCGCGGCCTGAGCCGGTAGCGTGCGAATCCTGATTCACTTATCGTCGGTTCATGACGACGCACGCGGATCTGCGGGTACCCACCCGGTTCGGCGCCGACCGTGAGTGGTCCGAGCGGGCGGCCCGCCCGCTGCGGCTGGTCGCCGGCCCGGGAGCGAACCCCACCGGAGAGGAAGTGGCCGCGCTCGGCGCCGGCCTGATACGCCGCGACGAGCTCGCGGCCGAACTGGTCCGGGCGGTGCGGCCGAACGAGCTGCACCGGGCGCTCGTCGCCGGCCCGGACGGCGATGTGCCGGAGCCGCTGCGGGCCTTCTACGACGCGGTCGGGCAGCGGCCGTCCTGGGTGGACGACACGCTGCTGGCCCGCGGCGCCGAGGCCTGCCGGACGTTCGGCATGGACGCCGGCCTGGTCCTGGCGTACGGGTCGCTGCTCGGCGGCTACCGCACCGCGGCCGCCCTGGAGCCGCTGGTGCGGACCGGGCGGCTGGCCGGCGGCGAGACGCTGCGCCGGATCCAGGAGACCTCGATCTGGTGGCGCGCGGTCACCGCACCGGGCGGCCTCCGGCCGGGCGCCGAGGGCTACCGGCTCAGCCTGCACGTCCGGGTCATGCACGCGCTGGTCAACGCCCGCCTGGAGGCCGATCCGGCCTGGGACTGGGAGCTGCGCGGCGTGCCCGTCAACCAGTACGACCAGGCCAGCACCCTCGGCGTCTTCAGCACCAGCTTCCTGCTGCACCTGCGCCTCCTGGGCGTACGGGTGTCCCGCGCCGACGCCCACGCGGTGATGCACCTGTGGAGCTACATCGGCTGGCTGATGGGCGTCGACGAGGACTGGCTGCCGCACACCGAGCGCCGCGGCCGGCGGCTGCTCTACCACTTCCTGTCCCACGATCCGCCGCCGGACGGCAACAGCGTCGCCCTGGCCCGCGCGCTCATCGACATGACCGACGACGTGACGACCGGCTGGCGGCGCCGCTACGAGCGGGAGCGGGCCCTGTCGGTGAGCTGCTGGCTGCTCGGCCGGGCCGCCCTGCGCGACCTCGGCCTGCCCTACCGCCCGCCGTGGTACGGCCTCGCCCGGATCGGCGCGAACCTGCTGGTCAGCCAGGGTCTCGGCCGGCTGCCCGGAGGCCGCGCCCGGCTGCTGGCCCGGTCCGAGCGCCAGGCGCGGGCCCAGTTCCACCGCTGGGGCGCGGCCCTCCCACCCGCCTGACAGAAACGTGCCAGAAAACCGGCAGACGCCCGTGGCAGCCTGAGGACGTCGCCGGGACGAGACACGGCTTCGGATGGGGTGTGACCGCGGGTGTGGCCGATCGACGAGTCTGCTCGTGACGGGGGCGACCGAATCGCCCGCCTGCTCAGCACGTACCCGCTGATCGACGGGCACAACGATCTGCCGGACGCGCTGCGCACCCTGGCCGGAGGCCCGGTCTCCCCGGCCGAGCTGGAGAAGTTCGCCCTGGATCAACCGCATCCACGGACCCGCACCGACCTGCCGCGGCTCACCGCCGGACGGGTCGGCGCCCAGTTCTGGTCGGTCTACGTGCCCGGCGACCTGCCACCGGCCGCCGCCGTGGTGCGCACCCTCCAGCAGATCGACCTCGTCCACGAGATGACCCGGCTGCACTCCGGCCGGCTGGCGCCGGCGCGGACCGCGGACCAGGTGGAGGAGGCCTTCCGGGCCGGGCGCATCGCCGGGCTGATCGGGGCCGAGGGCGGCCACAGCATCTGCGACTCGCTCGCCGTCCTGCGCATGCTGGCCGAGCTGGGCGTACGGTATCTGACCCTGACCCACAACCAGAACGTCGCCTGGGCGGACAGCGCCACCGACGTACCCCGGCTCGGTGGCCTGAGCGACTTCGGCCGTGAGGTGATCGCCGAGATGAACCGGATCGGCATGCTGGTCGACCTGTCGCACGTCGCCGACACCACGATGCACGACGCCCTGAACGTCAGCACCGCGCCGGTGATCTTCAGCCACTCGTCGGCGCGGGCGCTCTGCGGCCACCCCCGCAACGTGCCCGACGACGTGCTGACCCGGCTGCCCGGCAACGGCGGCGTGTGCATGGTGACGTTCGTCCCGGCGTTCCTGACCGCCGACCGGTGGGCCTGGGAGCGGCAGCCGGACGGCCCGCCCCCGCCGGTGACGGTGGAGCAGGTGGCCGACCACGTCGAACACGTCCGAGAGGTGGCCGGGATCGAGCACGTCGGCATCGGCGGCGACTTCGACGGCTGCGGCGACATGCCGGCCGGGCTCGACGACGTGTCCGGCTACCCCCGGTTGTTCGGGGAACTGGCGGCCCGCCGCTGGTCCGACGCGGACCTGGCGGCGCTGGCCGGCGGCAACGTGCTGCGGGTGATGCGGGCCGCCGAGACGGTCTCCGGCGGGCAGTGACAGCCGAACCGGGCACGCCACCCGGTCAGCTCGGTGCGTTCCCGTACGCCCAGCTCCTGAAAGACCTCCCCGGCCGCCGCCCAGTCCCGGTGCGCGGCGTCGTGATCGCCGGCCGCGCGGCGGGCGGCGCCCAGATCCCGTAGCGTCCGCGCCCGCCCCAGCTCCATCCCGATGGCCCGCCACTGCTCGGCAGCCGACTCCAGCAGCCCGATCGCCTCAGCCGGACGCCCGGCCGCCAGATGCAGCTCACCGAGGGTACGGGTGACCAGCGCCGTCCCGTACCCGTCGCGCCGCCCGGTGGTGGCGTCCAGCGCGGTCCGCAGCGGATCCCGCCCCCGTTCCGGATCGCCCTGCCGGATCCACACCTTGGCCAGCGCCTGCGCCGTGTAGGCGGCCAGGTGCGGATCGCCGATCTCGGTGGCGATGGCGTGCGCCGAGGCACAGTGCTCGGCGGCCTCGGCCAGTTCGCCACGGGCCCGGTGCACCAGGCCGATGCCGCGGATCGAGATCAGCTCGCCGCGCCGGTGGCCGATCCGCCGGTACCGCTCCAGCGCGGACGCGAAGTGGCCCAGCGCGACCGCGTCGTGGCCCAGCTCCCGGTGCGCGAAACCGAGGCTGTAGTAGGCGTGCGCCACCCCGGCGTCGTCACCCAGCCGGTCCAGCATCTCCCGGGCCCGGTTGATCTGCGGCAGCGCGGTGGTGTGCTCGCCCAGTTCCCGGCTCACGGTGCCGAGGCCGTTCAGCGCCACCGCCTGTCCGCGGTCGTGCCCGGCCGCCTCGAACAGCCCGGCCGCCCGGGAGAAGTGCTCCCGCGACTCCGGGAACCGGTCCTGGGCATAGCGCAGCTGGCCGATACCGCACTCCATGGCGGCCTCGGCGAGACGGTTCCCGGCCCGGCGGGCGGCCACGCTGACGGCGGTGTGCGTACGCTCCCAGCCGTCGAAGTTGTTCCGGGCCGCGAACGACGCGAACACCAGCGCGTCGGCCAGCCCGCACGCCGGCTCGACCAGATCCAGAGAGGCGGCCCGCTCCACCGCGGCGATCAGGGCCGGCTCCTCGTGGGCGAACCAGCAGTGCAGGTCGACCCGGTCGATGGTGGTGGTCCAGTGCGCCGGCGGCTCCGGCAGGCCCGCCGGGTGGTAGAGCCGCGGAGTGGCCACCGGAAGCTGCTCGGCCAGGCGCTCCACCAGGCGCAACAACGCGGCGAGCGCCCCGGTCACGGTCGCCCGGGCGGCCTCCGGTTCGGCCCGGCTCAGCTCACCGGCGTACAGGCGGACCAGGTCGTGCATGCGGTAGCGGATGCACGACCCGTCCGTGCCGATGACGTCGAGCAGCCGCGCGTCGGTGATCTCCTCGACCAGGTCGCCCGCCTCCTCCAGGCCGGTGCCGAGCAGCGCCGCCACGGTGAGCGCGGTCAGCGACGGCGGGTCCAGGCTGCCCAGCGCCCGGAACGCGGCCTGCGCCCGCGGGCTCAGCCCGCGGTAGCCGACAGCCAGCCCGGCCCGCACCTCCATGTCGTCGACGGCCAGCTCGTCCAGTCGGCGGCGCTCGTCGTCGAGCCGGTCGGCGAGCTGGGCGACCGCCCAGTGCGGCCGGGCCACCAGCCGGGCGCCGGCCACCCGGACGGCCAGCGGCAGCCGCGCGCACAACCCGATGAGGCGGGCGGTCTGCTCCGGATCGGCGTCCGTCCGGGCCGCGCCGATCACCCGGGTGAGCAGCGCCCACGCCTCGCCCAGCGACATCATGCCCAGCTCGACCCGGCCGGTGGCGGGCACCGTGGCCAGCCGGAACCGGCTGGTCACCAGCAGCGCCGAACCGGCGTCCCCGGGCAGGAACGGATGAACCTGCCGGGCCCGCACCGCGTCGTCGACGACCACCAGCACCCGCCGGCCGGCCAGCTCGGCCCGGTAGCGTGCCTCACGCTCGCGGAGATCCGGATTGCCTTGCGCGTCCGCGTCGGTGACGCCGAGCATGCGCAGCAGCCGGCTCAGCGCCTCGGCCGGCTCCAGCGGGTCCGCGCCGCCGACGTCCAGAAAGAGCAACCCGTCTGGAAAATGGTCCCGGACGGCATGCGCCACATGCACCGCGAACGCCGTCTTCCCGGCGCCGCCCGGCCCGGAGACCACCACCACCGGACTGGCCCGGGGCACCCGCAACGCCGCCACCGTCTCGGCCACCCGCTCGTCGAAACCGGTGTAGTCGGGCAGATCCGGCGGCAGCAGGAACGGCTTCCCGGCCGCCTCCGGCAGCGCGGGCCCGGCACGCTCCGGCACGGACGGGGCCGGCGATCGCAGGATGGCGGTGTGCGCTTCGCGCAACAGCCGCCCGGGCTCCGCGCCCAGCTCATCGACGATCCGGTTACGCGAGCGGGCAAAAAGATCAAGAGCCTCGACGGTACGCCCGGAGGCGTGCAACGCACGCATCATGGCCGCGATCAGCGGCTCACACAGTGGATCCCGGGCCAGCGCCGCGGCCAGCCGGTCGACCGCCCCGGCGGGCCGTCCCGCCTCCACCGCGGCCGCCGCCCAGTCGGCCAGCACCGCGAGCCGCTGCTGCTCCAGGCTCTCCCGGGTCAGCCGGGCCCACTCGCCGGGCAGCCCGGCCAGCGCCTCGCCACGCCACAGCCCGAGTGCCTCGTCCAGCGCGGCCAGCCGGTCGCCGGGCCGGGCGGACCGGGCCGACTCCAGCAGCTCACGGAACCGGAACAGGTCCACCGCGCCGTCCGGGACCTGCAACGTGTAGCCGCCGGACCAGCGGACCAGGGTCACACCGGTGCTGTCCTTGACCACCCGGCGCAGCCGGGCCACATAGCCGTAGAGCGCGCCGCGGGCGTCGGCCGGCGGCCCGTCACCCCAGAGCCGGTCGATCAGCGTCTCGAAGGTGACCGGATGCCCGCCGTCGAACAGCAGCGCGGCCAGCAGATGCCGCTGCTTGAGCGCGCCGAGCGCGACGATGCGCGCCCCCTCGGATGCATCCACCGGACCCAGCAGCCGGAACTGCACCACACCCCCTCGGACACGGACCTCGCGCCGGCCCAGCCTAGGGCGGGGAATCGTCAGCGTCTATGTGGTTCTCGATCCCGCGCCACCGGGGTGTGCCAGGATCGGGTGATGGCTGACCTCTTCCAGGTGCGTGTCGCGGTCCGTGGTTACGAGCTGGATCTCCAGGGCCACGTCAATCAGGCGGTCTATCTCCAGTACGGCGAGCACGCCCGCTGGCAGTGCTTCCTCGCCGCCGGTGTCGGCCCCGACGTGCTGGTCCGCGCCGGTGTCGGGCCGGTGGTGCTGGAGACCACGATCCGCTACCTGAAAGAGCTGCGGGCCGGCGACGAGGTGGACGTGACCTGCCGTTTCGTCTGGGGCGACGGCAAGACGTTCCGGGTCGAGCAGGACTACACCCGGGCCGACGGGGTGCCGATCGCCCGGGTGACCGGGGTGGCCGGGCTGATGGACCGGGCGACCCGGCGGCTGGTCGCCGACCCGGCCGGGCGGCTGCGGGAGCTGGCTACCGACCCGTCCTGGCTCGGCGTCTGACACGGCGGCGGCGGTCGCCCACCGCCGCCGCGCCGTCGATCAGGTCCCGGTTCCCTGCCGGCTGCCCGAGTCGCCGGAGCCTTGCTGGCCGCCGCCCGAGTCAGTGGAGCCCTGCTGGGCGCCGCCCGAGTCAGTGGAGCCCTGCTGGGCGCCGCCCGAGTCAGCGGAGCCTTGCTGTCCGCCTCCCGTGTCGCCGGAGCCCTGCTGGGCGCCGCCCGGGAATCCGCCGCCACCCGGCATGCCGCCCCCGCCGCGCATGCCGGGCCCGCGCTGCCCGGTGCCGTTCTGCTGGGTGGTGGCGGCCGGAGCAGTGTCCCTGTCGATCGCCGTCATCACCCCGGCCGTGATCCCGGAGCTGGCGATCGCGGTGATCAGCACGGCGGCGATCAGCACCAGCTTCGGGCTCCGGCTGAACCGGCCCTTGGCCGCCGGCGCGGCCAGCGGCGGCAGCGGCGGGCCGGGCGGCGTGGTGCTGCCCGTCCCGCCGGCCGACGGCGCGACATGCTCGACCGGCTGGACCTCGCCCGGTTGTGCCTCCATCGGCTTGGCCTCGACGGGCTGGGTCTCTGCCGGCTGGGTCTCTGCCGGCTGGGTCTCTACCGGCTGGGTCTCTACCGGCTCGATGTCCACCGCGGTGGGTGGCTCGTCCGGGGTGGCCTGCGGCGCGGCGGGCGCGGCCCACGGGTCGACGGCCTCGGTGGCCGGCTCGGTATCCGGGTTGATCTGGTCTTTCGATGTCATCTTCGTGGCTCCTAGGCTCGTCCCGGAACCCATCGTGCGGAGCCCGCTTGTGCGGAGTCTGTGCCGCGATTGAGGGGTGACTGTCAGACCGCCATGGACCTACCGGGTGCCGCGCGCCGATCCGTTCGGATGACTCGGGGGCCCTCCGGGACGGCCGTCCACCCACCGACATCCGGCTGACGTACCGCTGCCGATCGGTCCGGCCTGCTCCGACGGGTGACCGGTATTGCGGCGAACCCGGGCGTGCGAGATTGTCGCGCGTGTTCGAGGAGGCCCCCATGGAAGAAGCATTCGAGGCGTACGCCACAGGTCACGCCGACGGCTCGGCCGGATTGCGCGACCGGCAGCGCGCCCACCATCCGGAGACCGGCGACGACTACCGGATCGGCGTCGTCGACGGCAGCGTCGCGGCGTTCCAGGCGGAGCTGGTCGCCGAGGTCCGCCGGCTGCTCGGCGATAACCGCTGACCAGCGCCACGAGGAGAAAACCGGGGGCCGCTTTGGCATCTCCCCGGTGGCTCGGCTAAGGTTTCATCCGTCGCCAGGGAAACCGGCGCGGCACGCGGAAGTGGCGCAGTGGTAGCGCATCACCTTGCCAAGGTGAGGGTCGCGGGTTCGAATCCCGTCTTCCGCTCGGAGAAGGCTGTTGCTGATCATTTGCTTCGGCCGCCACGGTGGAGTGGCCGAGAGGCGAGGCAACGGCCTGCAAAGCCGTGTACACGGGTTCAAATCCCGTCTCCACCTCGCATCACCAGGGCGATTGGCGCAGCGGGAGCGCGCTTCCTTGACACGGAAGAGGTCACTGGTTCGATCCCAGTATCGCCCACCAGAGTTTGTGCAGGTAAACGGCCCGTAACCGATTTATCGGTAACGGGCCGTTGTTGTTTTGCTGCTTACATTGGGAGCAGTTTGGGAGCGCAAGATCATCTTTGGATGATCTGCGAACCCCGGCGCCTACCGTCGGTTCCTCGCCCTAGCCCTTCCATCGGGCACCGACGGCTGAACCGCGCCGCAACGACCTGCCAGATCTCACGTCTCGTTGTCAGCGGTCCCGCCGCCTGGGTGACATCCGGTTTCTGTCACGAGCGTGTCAGCAGGCGACTGCTCCGAGCGCCCTTTTATGCGACGAGGCGCCGACCCATCCGGCTGACCACCAGATCGGAGCGCCTGTTCGTTCTGGCCTTCGCAGATCAGCACGGCACCGCGTTGGAGCGCGTCGACTGAGCCGCGGACAGAGCGATGTGGTTGATCTCGGCACAGTTCCAACGGCCTCGTCATCACGATGCGATCAGGGTCCGGCTGGACAGCCTGAGCCGCGAAAAACCGGAAGTCGTCGTTTCGTTCGAGATGACCGGCCACGTCACCATTACCACACGTCAGCTCGACGGGATCGCAGCTGACGCGGCACGGCCAGGCCTGGCCGCGATCGGGGAGTTCCTGAGGTCGGCAAACGTCGACCTGCAGATGCTCACGACCTACACCCGCCGCACCGGCGCGGCGGAGCCGGTTCAGGAACTGGTGGGGGTCGCCGAGATCGCCGACATGCTGAAGGTGTCCAGGCCCGTGTCCGGCAGCTGGCCCAGAAGGCCGCATTCCCGCGCCCGCTGGCCGTTCTCGCTATGGGCCCGGTGTTCGCCCGGCGTGCCGTCACCGAGTACCTCAAATTCGACCGGCAGGCGGGAAACGACCCCATCGAAGCGGCACCGGTTTCGCCACCGGCACGGCCATTACCCCCGGTCAGGCCGGCCTCCGGAACGTTGCACCACCGACCGTCGATCTCCCGCTGAGACGCTCTTCGCCAGCAACGATTCAGCCCGACAACGATCCGCGAGCCAACCCGCAGCGACCTCCAAATACCAACGCGGGTCGATCAAGACTCTGATCAACCCGCGTTTAACACCAGTCACCTAGTGGCGGAATCCGTTGACGATGGCGGTAAGTTCGCCGGAGAGCGTGGTGAGGTCGGCGGCGGCCTGCTGGGTGGAGCTGGCGCTGTCGGCGGTGGCGGCGGCGCCCTGGGCGACGTGGGACACGGTGCCGGCCAGACCGCCGGTGTTCGTCGCGACGTCGGACACCGACCGGCTCATCTCCGAGGTGGTGGCGGTCTGCTCCTCCACGGCCGAGGCGATCGTGGTGGTGTAGTCGCTGATCTGCTGGATGACCTGGGTGATCTCGCTGATCGCCTCGGTGGCCGTGGTGCTGGAGGACTGGATCGCCGCGATCCGGGTGGTGATCTCCTCGGTGGCCTTGGCGGTCTGCTGTGCCAGGTCCTTGACCTCGCCGGCCACGACCGCGAAGCCCTTGCCGAGCTCGCCCGCCCGGGCGGCCTCGATGGTGGCGTTGAGCGCCAGCAGGTTGGTCTGCTCGGCGATGACGGTGATCAGCTTGACCACGTCACCGATCTCGGCGCTGGCCGTGCCCAGCTCGGCGACCTGCGCGGTGGTGCGCTCGGCGACGCTCATCGCCTGGTTGGCGACCTGGGCGGCCTGCCCGGCGTTGCTGGCGATCTCGGCGATCGACGCGCTCATCTCCTCCGCGCCCGCCGCGATCGTCTGCACGCCCGCGTTGACCTCCTCGGTGGCCTGCGACGCCGCACCGGCCTGCGCGGCGGCGTCCGCGGCGCCGGACTGGAGCTGCGAGCTGACCCCGGACAGTTCCCTTGACGCGCCGGCCAGCGTGACCGCCGACCCGCCGATCGTGGTGACCGTCTCACGCAGCCGTGCCACTGCCGCGTCCAGCGCACGGCCCATCCGGCCCGGCTCGTCGAGAGAGGTCAGACCCGCGGTCTGCGTGAGATCGCCCGCGGCCAGGCTGTCACAGACGGCATGAACCTTGCGCAGCGACCGGACGATCTGCCGGGCGACGAACACACCCAGGCCGAGACCGGCGGTCAGCCCTACCAGGAGCATGACGATCGAGATGGTGAGATTCGAGTCGTACGACTCCTGGGCCGCGCCGGCGGTGGCCTCGGCGTCGGCGTTCTCGACGGTGCCCATGGCCGCGAGGCTTGCCGTCGCCCGCTTGGCCACCGGCACGGTCTCGACCTCGCGGATCTTCCGCCAGGTGGTCAGGTCGTTACGGTCGCTCGCCGGGAGCAGCTTCTCCTCGGCGATCTTCACGTACTCGTCGTAGTCCGCCTCCAACTGGTCGATGACCGCGACATCGCTGGCCGGGTGGCTGTCCCGGTAGGCGGCGAAGGCCGCTGCCGCCGCCTTCTGGTCGGCGGCGAACGCCTTGCGGTATTCGGCCTTGTTCGCCTTGTCGGGCAGGGTCGCATGGCTCATCATGTCGAGCCGGGTCTTCAAGAACGCCGCTTTCAGGTCCCCCAGCGCGGTCACGCTGGTGACGTTGCTGTTGTAGAGCTTGTCGGCGTACCCGTTGGTCTCTCCCAGCCCTTGCCAGCCCAGGACGCTGACAGACAGCGCGACCAGGGACGACACCGCCACCGCGCTGACGATCTTGAGGTTGACGCTGAGATCGTTGAACGAGCGTCGGCGCGCGGATGCAGCGGGCGATTTCACAGCACTACCAGAAGCGCTCAATCTGGACTCCCAGTTTCCCGTCAAGACTCATCAGGTGCGCGGCTATCACCGCCCCCTTCGAGATCGGTGCGGGAATCCCAGTATCTGAGCGGCGCCACGGAGTACACCGATGCCGCACCGAGGCTGCACCACGGTGTCGTCCACAGAAATCGGTCGGGCCGTTGTGACAAACAGAGAAGCTGCTTTCCATCCGCGGCCGGGATTCGGGTTCGGGTGTCGAGCCGTGGCGGAGCCAGCGTTCGAGGGTCCAGCCGTCGCCAGTGCGCCGGGCGGCGCTGTCGGCGAGGGTGTCGTCGCGGGCTTGCCGGGCAGCGGCCTGGGACGGGTAGCCGCTGCGGCGGATGCGTTCGGAACGGCCGAGCAGGTTCGGCGCGTAGCACTGGAAGTACCAGGAGCCCGTGGCCGCGCTCGGGCAGGCGTGGGCAGTTCTGTTCCAGTCGGTTGCCCTGCTGGTTGCGGCATCCGCATCGTTTGAAGGTCTTGGCTGTGCTGGCCATCGCCGTCCTCCGCTGTCGCGCTCGTTGTATCGAGCGTGATGTCAGCGGCGCCGGAAGTCGGCGTCGGCGAGTGGCGCGTCGTCCCCTATCCTCACCGGCCAAGATCTGTGACCGTCGCGCACCACCCACGTTGACCGCCGCCACCGACACTCGGTGGGTGGGAGCAGATTTGGGAGCATCACCCTGTCGCAAACGGCGCTGAACGGCGTTAAACGGCGCTGAACTACCGCCACTTGCGCCGCATACATGCGGGTCATGGCGAAGTTGTTGGTCGCCGGCTGCGGGACCGTTCCTTGACACGGAAGAGGTCACTGGTTCGATCCCAGTATCGCCCACGAGCAGGCAGCATCCGAACCGCCCATCGCAGTCGACGGGGCGGTTTTTCGGTCTGCGGGAAGGCCGATGTGGTGATCAGTCGCCTCTGTGGACTGTGTTTCCTGATTACCGCTGACGTCGATGTCAAGGCACTCCGTCGCGTGATTTCGCCTCCTGTTGCAAGATCCGGTCAGCGTCATGGCGGCCGGTCACGCTGGCTACAGTCCGGCGTAGATCTTGGGTGATGGCTGCCCTCCTGCGCGATGGTTACCACCCGGGTCAGGTCTCGTCGCAGCAGGGCAGCCCGCCATCCGACCAGGTAGGCGTTCTCCCACAGCTCCGTGCCGAACTGAGGGCTGAACTCGTCGCTGAGGGCCTGTCCATGCTGAGGGTCGCTTTCATCGACCGGGTGGTGCGAGTGCCGAGGGCCATGCCGCAGTCGTTGGTTGTGAGTCCGGGCGCCTACACTGATATCTGTGTGCCAGGCTGTATATCACGAGGGAGGCGCTGATGAGTCGGACCGTAGTCGACCTTGACGAAGCAAGCCTTGCGCTGGCGCAGCGGCAGCTGGGTACCAAGACCAAGCGGGACACGATCAATCAGGCGCTGGTAATCGCGGCCGGCACCAACGGCGAGGACCGGGCACGCGGACTCGCCTGGCTGCAGGAGAACGCCGCGGACTATCTCGACTTCGAGGCCCTGGACGAGTACGAACGCTCGGGCCGGTGACCGATTATCTGGCCGACACCTCAGCAGTGTGGCGGCTCCTGCGTGGGCAGATCGGCGGAGCGTGGCCCCGGCTGGTCGCGCAAGGCGTCGTCGCGATCTGCCCGCCGGTCGAGTCCGAACTCATGGTCGGCGTTCGGGCGGGCCGTGACTTCGAGCCGTTCACCGCAGTGCTGCGCCGTACGTTCGGCTGGGTCCCGGCGCTTGATGATCCTTGGCGGCAAGTGCTCGCGATCCAGCGAGACCTGATCAAGATCGGCCACCATCGCGGGCCGTCGCCGATGGATCTCATCATCGCGTTGACCGCCGAGTCACACGGCCTGACCCTCGCGCACGTCGATGCCGACTTCGACGCCATCGCAAAGGTACGCCCCGGCATCGCGATGGTCCGGATCGACCAGCCGATCACCCCTTGATCCGCTCGACGGGCCGATTCGCCGGATCGGCCGCGCCGCCGAGCCCTGGCCGGACCCTTGAACACCGTCACCGTCGCCTACCTCACCCGGCCGGCGCCGCCGAGCCCTCACCACTGACACCGGTCGAGCGGAGCGGCAATCGCGGTGTCGGCCGGGCAGTCGCGTCGCGGGCGTCGTAGCCTGATCTGGCGAGGCCTACGGGCGCCGGGGACTACCGGCCCAGGCGGTTCATCCGCACGCGGTTGTGCTTAGCGGTGTGGCAGCCGACCATCGGTACCACCGCCATCGGGAGTGAGCCCTGATGCAGAGCATCTCGGCGTCGTTGCTGCGTACGACCGCGTTCGCCGCGATCTTCCTGGCCATGGAGAGCCTGATCCGGGTGGAGATGACCCGGCAGAGCGGCGTGCCCCTGGTCTGGCCGGCGGCCGGGATCGCGGTGATGTGGTTCACCGCGCAGCGGAGGGCCCGCGTGCGCTGGGCGGACCCGGTCGCCTTGGTGGCCGTGATCATGGCCATGAACCTGGCCGCCGGCGCCGGCCCGGCGGTGGCCGCGATTTGCGCCGTCACCGGTCTGGTGCAGGTCTCGGTGTTCCTGCGTCTGCTGCCGCGCGCGTACCCCGGATCCGACGGTGACGACGCCGCGAGGCTGCGCCGTCCTCGCGACCTGTGGGCGCTGCTGGCGGTCGTCGCTACGGCCGCAACGGTCGGCGCCATGGTGGGCGCCGCGGGCCTGTGGCTGATCACGGGCATGCCCTCGGGCCCGGCGACGGCCACCTGGTTCTTCCTCGACGTCGCGAGCATGCTGCTCTACGGCGCGGTCACACTGCACGTCGAGACCCTGCTCGCGACCTGCCGCGCCCGGTACGGATCTCTCATCGCCGGATGGCGGCAACGAAACCGTGTCACCCCGACCGGTGCCCGCGTGGCCGAGTACGCGGCTGTGACCCTGTGCCTGCTGGCCGGGTACGGCTACACCCTGACCGCGCCCGGCGTGTCGATGGTGTTCCCGCTGATCGCGCTGACCGTATGGGCCGGGGTCCGCCTGTCCACCACGTACTTGGTGGCACACAACGTATGCATCGCCATCGCCATCGCCCTGGCCACGCTGCACGATGTCGGCCCCTTCGCGGATCTCGGCTCGTCGGCGTACCGGGTGCTGATCGCACAGGTGTTCATCTCCATGGTCTCCCTGATCGGTCTGGCCCTGGCCCTGGGCCGCGACGAACGGGCCACACTGACCACCGAACTCGCCGACGAGAAGGAGCAGGCATCCCGGCAGGCGAAGCTGATGAACGCGATCGTCAACTCCATGGCTGACGGAGTGACCGTCACCGACCGCGACGGGCGCCTGCTGATGCACAACCCCGCCGCCGTCTCCCTGCTCGGCCGCATCCGGTCATCCGACATGCCCGACCCGGTCGGCTTCTACGGGTTCCGGCACCTCGACGGCAGCCCGTTCACCGACGGCGATCTGCCCTGGCGGATCACCGCCGCGGACGGGAAGATCCACGTCCTGGATGTCACCGTGCGCAACCCCGACCTGTCGGAGGCACGGATCGTGCGCAGCACCGCGACACCCTGATCGGCCCGGACGGCGCCACCCACAGCTCCGTCGTGCTGCTGCGCGACATCACCGCTGAGACCCGCCATCGCGACGAACTCGCCGGCTTCGCCGGCGTCGTCGCCCACGACCTGCTCAACCCGCTGACCACCGTCGAGGGCTGGACCGAAGCCGCCGCCGACACCGCCGTGGGCGTCACCCCACACATCACCGTCGCCAGCAGCCGCGAGGGCGACACCGTCACGGTCACCATCGCCGACAACGGCATCGGCATCCCCGCCGGACAGCACGACGCCGTCTTCGACACCTTCCACCGGGCCCACCGCGGCCAAGGCTACGGCGGCACCGGTCTCGGGCCGGCCATCTGCAAACGCACCGTGGAACGCCACGGCGGCACCATCACCGCCACCGACAACCCCGGTGGCGGCACCCGCTTCACCTTCACCCTGCCTGCCGAGACGTCCATCGACGTGACCACCCTCAACGCGTACGCCGGAACCGGCGCAGTCGGGTCCCGTACCGACCGCAGCCGTGAGTCCGGGTCCGTGACATGAACGCACAGGGGCGTAACCGGCAGGGAAAACGCTTCACGCGCCGCCGTGTCGTGGGAGCCTGGCGACATGTCCACGCCCGCGCCGGCGCTGCGCAAACGAATCGCCGCCGAATTCCTCGGCACCTTCTGGCTGGTCTTCGCCGGCTGTGGCTCGGCTGTTCTCGCCGCCGTGTTTCTCAGCCCCGCCGACGTACAGCTCGGTATCGGCTTTCTCGGCGTGGCGCTGGCGTTCGGATTGTCCGTGATGACGATGGCGTACGCCGTCGGGCACATCTCGGGCGGTCATTTCAACCCGGCGGTGACCGTCGGTCTCGCCGCGGCCGGCCAGTTCCGCTGGCGAGACACCCCGGCCTACGTCGTGACCCAGGTCGTCGCGGCGATCGCCGGCGCCGGTGTGCTGTACGTCATCGCGTCCGGCAGACCGGGGTTCGACGCCGTGGAATCGGGCTTCGCGACAAACGGGTACGGCGACCGCTCACCCGGTGGCTACTCGCTGCTCGCCGCACTGATCACGGAGGTTCTGCTGACCGCCGTGTTCCTGTTCGTCATCCTGGGTGCGACGGACACCCGGGCGCCGCGCGGCTTCGCACCGATCGCGATCGGTCTCGGCCTCACGCTGATCCACCTGGTCAGCATTCCGGTGACGAACACCTCCGTGAACCCGGCGCGATCGATCGGCCCGGCGCTGTTCGCGGGCGGTGACGCCATCGGCCAACTGTGGCTGTTCATCGTCGCGCCACTCGCCGGCGGTCTCATCGCGGGGGCCGCCTACGCGCTGCTGCTCGGGCAGAACGAGCCGTCCGCCTCTCTCGAAAGCGCCACGCGAGCCTGACCGGGCGGCCGTGTGGCCGATGGCCCGAACAGCGCCCGGATGGCCGGGTACGGCGATCGGGGCGCTGCTCGTCCTCGTGGCCGGGTGCGGGGCGGTTCAGCCGAGCAGGGCCTCGGCGGCCTCGATGTCGGCGGGCTGGACCGCGGCGGTCGAGCCGAAGACGACCACGGCCTCGTAGTAGGTCCAGGCCAGGCTGTTGCAGGCGGGGCGGACGGCGGCGGAGTAGGTGCCGCACTTGCGCTTGAGGTCGGCGTAGAAGGCGTCGTCGAGGCGGGACTTGTTGGCGGAGAAGGCGCCCACCGCCTCGTAGTTGCCGTACCCGAAGTCGTGCCGCTGGCAGGCGAGGGTGAAGTCGAAGCCGAGCGGCTTGTCGGGGCTGGCGGTGCAGTAGTTGGTCTCCCAGTCGAACCCGTAGGCGGCCCATGCGCCCTGGTTCTGCCGGGCGGCGTTCCAGCTGTTGTAGGAGTCCGCGCTGTTCTGGGTGAAGGAGGCGAGGACCTGGAGCTTCTCGGCGGGGGTGACGGCGTACGCCGGGGTGGTCACCCCGAGCAGGACGGTCACCGAGGCGACGGTGGTGAGCAGCGCGCGGAGAGGGTGGATGCGGGTCATCGAACGCTCCTTCGGGTGGGCAGGGCTACCGATCGGTAACGCCAGATCAGTAAGGCTCGATACGGCGCCTGCCGGGAACCCCAGAAGCCGATGACCGGGGGCTCAGGGGGGCGTCTCACGGGTGAGCAGGGAGACCCGTTACACAGAAGTGAATGTTTTCCCAGGTCAGAGCCCTGCATGAGGGTACCCTAAGTCCGCTTTGCCTGCTTTGTCGAGGGAGGCGGCATTGATCTCAACCTAGGTTGAGGTTTTAGAGTCGCTTCGGCCTGCCGTCGATCTTGGCTGACGGAATCGAAGCGCGAGTTAGGAAGCGACCATGAACCGCCCCCTGCGAGTTGCCGTCATCGGAGCCGGCCCGGCCGGTATCTACGCCGCCGACCATCTGATCAAGGCATCGGAGACGGTCACCGTCGACATCTTCGACAAGCTGCCGACCCCCTACGGTCTCATCCGGTACGGCGTGGCCCCGGACCACCCGCGGATCAAGGAGATCGTCAACGCGCTCTTCCGGGTCCTGGACAACCCCCGGATCCGGTTCATCGGCAACGTCTCGTACGGCGTCGACGTCAAGCCGGAGGAGCTGAACCGCTTCTACGACGCCACGGTCATCTCCACCGGCGCGGAGAAGGACCGGTCCCTCGACATCCCGGGCATCGACCTCCAGGGCAGCTTCGGTGGCGCGGACTTCGCCTCCTGGTTCAACGGGCACCCGGACGTGCCGCGCGACTGGCCGCTGGAGGCCCGCGAGGTCGCCGTCATCGGCGCCGGCAACGTGGCCATCGACGTCGCCCGGATCCTCGCCAAGACCGCCGACGAGCTGCTGGTCACCGAGATCCCGGACAACGTCTACCAGGCCCTCAGGTCCAGCCCGGTCACCGACGTGCACCTGTTCTCCCGCCGCGGCCCGGGCCAGGTCAAGTTCACCCCGCAGGAACTGCGCGAGCTGGACCACTCGGAGAACGTCGAGGTGATCGTCCACCCCGAGGGCATCGAGTTCGACGAGGCCAGCCTCGAGGCGATGCGCCAGACCCGGCACATCAAGATGTGCGTGGACATCCTCCAGAACTGGGCCGTCCGCGACCCGCGGGACCGTCCGCGCCGCCTGCACCTGTACTTCCTCCAGGCCCCGGTCGAGGTGCTCGGCGAGGACGGCAAGGTCGTCGGCCTGCGTACCGAGACCCAGGAGCTGACCGGCGACGGCTGGGTGCGCGGCACCGGCGAGTTCACCGACTGGGACGTGCAGGCCGTCTACCGTGCGGTCGGCTACCTCAGCTCCGCGCTGCCGGACCTGCCGTTCGACACCCGTACCGGCACCATCCCGCACGCCGCCGGCCGGGTCATCGACCTCGACGGCGAGCACGTCCCCGGCACCTACGTGGCCGGCTGGATCAAGCGCGGCCCGGTCGGCCTGATCGGCCACACCAAGGGCTGCTCCGGTGAGACGGTCGCCAGCCTCCTGGAGGACCAGGAGCAGGGCCGGCTGCCGCTCGCCCCGGAGGGCGACCCGGACGCCCCGGTCGCCTACCTGGAGCAGCGCGGCCTGCCGATCACCACCTGGGCCGGCTGGCAGCTGCTGGACGCCCACGAGATCGCGCTCGGCGAGCCGCACGGCCGCAAGCGGATCAAGGTCGTCGACCGCGACGAGATGACCGCCATCTCGCGCGGCTGAGCCCTCAGCCGGACGGGGGTGGGATCCGGCGGCGGACGTCCTCGGCGGTGCTGGCGCCGGGCTCCCACGCCGCCACCCACGGCTTGTCCGCCGGCGGGTGGATCACCCCCTCCTCCAGGAACGCGTACCGGCCGCCGAGCACCCGCTCGGCGGCCTTCGCGTCCAGGGCGTCGGTGTTGTCCCACAGGGCGGCCAGGTGCGCCTCGGCCCGCAGCCGCGCCTGCCGGCAGAACAGGTCGGCCAGCTCCCGGCCGGCGGGACGGTCGTCGCGTTCGGCGTGTGCCCGGGAGACCACCGCGGCCATCGCGAACAACTCGGCGCCGATGTCCACGATCCGGCCCAGGAACGCCTGCTTGCGCTCCATCCGGCCCTGCCAGCGGGACATCGCGTAGAACGTGGACCGGGCCAGCCGTCGCGAGGTGCGTTCCACCCACCGCAGGTGGTGCGCCAGGGGACCGAATTCCCCGTACGCCGAAGGGTTCTGCCCCGAACCGACCGTGAGCGTGGGCAGCCAGCGTGCGTAGAACGCCCCGGCTCGCGCCCCGGCGCGAGCCTTGCGGGCGAGATCGGCGTCCGGGTCGATGATGTCGCCGGCCACCGACAGGTGCGCGTCGACCGCCTCCCGGGCGATGAGCAGGTGCATGATCTCGGTCGAGCCCTCGAAGATCCGGTTGATCCGCAGGTCGCGGAGGATCTGCTCGGCCTCGGCGGCCCGTTCGCCGCGGGCGTCCAGCGACTCGGCCGTCTCGTAACCGCGGCCGCCGCGGATCTGGATCAGCTCGTCGGCCACCAGCCACGACATCTCGCTGGCGAACAGCTTGACCAGGGCGGCCTCGATCCGGATGTCGTTGCGGTGGTCGTCGGCGATCCGGCAGCAGAGGTCGAGCATGGACTCCATGGCGTACGTCGTGGCGGCGATGAAGGCGATCTTCTTGGCCACCGCCTCGTGGGTACCGACCGGGCGGCCCCACTGGACGCGGTCGGCCGACCACTCCCGGGCGATCGCCAGCGCCCGCTTGCCGGCGCCGACGCACATCGCCGGCAGCGACAGCCGGCCGGTGTTCAGCGTGGTCAGCGCGATCCGCAGGCCCTTGCCGAGGCCACCGATCACGTTCTCCGCCGGCACGAACACGTCGTGGAAGCGGGTCACGCTGTTCTCCAGGCCGCGCAGCCCGAGGAACGCGTTGCGCCGCTCGACCGTGATGCCCGGCGCGTCGCCCTCCACCACGAACGCGGTGATCCCCTTCTCCGGGACCCGGGCCATCACCACCAGCAGGGTGGCGACCGTGCCGTTGGTGGCCCACAGCTTCACCCCGTTGAGCCGGAAGCCGCCCTCCACCGGCTCGGCCACCGTGCCCAGCCGGGCCGGGTCGGAGCCGACGTCCGGTTCGGTGAGCAGGAACGCGGACACCTCGCCGGCCGCCAGCCGGGGCAGGAACGCCCGCTTCTGCGCCTCGGTGCCGAACAGCTTGAGCGGCTGCGGCACACCGATCGACTGGTGTGCGGAGAGCAGCGCGGCCACCGAGGCGTTCACCGAGCCGGTCATGGTCAGCGCCTTGCAGTAGTGCAGGTTGGACAGACCGAGACCGCCGAACTCCTCGTCGATCTTCATGCCGAAGGCGCCCAGCCGGGCGAGACCCTGGAAGACCTCGTCGGGGATCCGCGCCTCCCGCTCGATCCGGGCGCCGTCCACTTCGGACCGCAGGAACTCCTCCAGCCGGTCCAGGAACGCGGGCCGGGGCGTAGCCGCCGGTGGTGGGTCGATCAGGTCGAGCCGGAACCGGCCGAGGAACAGCTCCTTGCCGAAGCTGGGACGGGTCCACTCGGACTCGCGGGCGGCCTCCGCGGTCTGGCGGGCCTGCTTCTCGGAGACGTCGGTGGTTTTGCGCTGAGTCGTGCTCATGGCATTCCCCCTAGGCGGGACACGTTACTCGCGGGTCACCCTGATAGGGAACTCCCGGCAACATCCGCTTCGTGGGCTTATGGGTGATGTCGCGTACCGGAAACCATGAGCACTCTCTTGGCAAATTCTTAGGAATGGCTTCTAGGGTCGAGAAATGCTGAGTGTGGCGGTCGTGCCGTGATGACGGTGCTCCGCCCGGAGGGAGCCGAGACACCGGAACCCCCTCCGGAGGAGCGGAAGAGCCGATGGAACACCGCTGATCTGCGTCGCCGGGTGCTCATCGGGGCGATCGTGGTGTGGGCCGTGGCGATCACGGTGCTCGTGGCCGTACGCGGTGGGGGTGATGACGGCACGCCTGCCGCGACCGCCCCGTCGGCCGTGCCGTCCGCCTCGGACGCGCCCCTCACCGTGGCGCAGATCTACCAGACGCTCACCCCGTCGGTGGTGGTCATCGAGACCACCGGGCACGACTCGCGGGACCGCGCCGAGGCGGGCAGCGGCACCGGCGTGATCGCCAACGCCGACGGCACCGTCCTGACCGCCCTGCACGTGGTCGACGGCGCCGAGACGATCGAGCTCACCTACGCCGACGGCACCAAGGCCGCGGCCAAGCTGCGGAGCGAGGACCCGTCGCGGGACATCGCCATGCTCACCCCGGAGAAACTGCCGGAGACGCTGGTCCCGGCGGTGCTCGGCGGCGGTGCCGCGGTCGGCGACGACGTGGTGGCGATCGGCAACCCGCTCGGGCTGGTCTTCAGCACCACCAGCGGCGTCGTCTCCGGGCTGAACCGGAAGCTGAACGGCGACGATGGTGGGCAGGGAATCGAAGGCCTCATCCAGTTCGACGCGGCGGTCAACCCCGGCAACTCGGGCGGACCGCTGATCAACGACCGCGGGCAGGTGATCGGGATCGTGATCGCGCTGGCCAACCCGAGCGGCGCCGGCACCTTCATCGGCATCGGGTTCGCCGTGCCGATCGGGGCGGCGCTCGGCGGCACCGGCGAGGGCGACGGACAGTCGCCTCCCCTCTGAGAAGCTTGAGAAGAAAGCGATGGACGCATGAGCTGGACCGACGCCCCGCCCGCCTCCGCCGGCCCGATCGAGAAGGTGCTGTACGAGGTCAAGAAGACCATCGTCGGCCAGGACAACCTGCTGGAACGCCTGATCGTGGCGCTGCTGGCCCGCGGGCACATCCTGGTCGAGGGCGTGCCCGGCCTGGCCAAGACGCTCGCCGTGAAATCCCTGGCCGAGGCGATCGGCGGCGACTTCCACCGGGTGCAGTTCACCCCCGACCTGGTGCCCGCCGACATCATCGGCACCCGGATCTACAACCAGCGGACCGGCGAGTTCCAGGTCCAGCTCGGTCCGGTCTTCACCAACCTGCTGCTCGCCGACGAGATCAACCGGGCGCCCGCCAAGGTGCAGAGCGCCCTGCTGGAGACCATGCAGGAACGCCAGGTCACCATCGGCCGGGAGACCCACAAGCTGCCCAGCCCGTTCCTGGTGATGGCCACCCAGAACCCGATCGAGAACGAGGGCGTCTATCCGCTGCCCGAGGCCCAGGTCGACCGGTTCATGATGAAGGTGGTCGTCGGCTACCCGAGCGTGACCGAGGAGTTCGTGGTGGTCGAGCGGGCCCTGGCCCGGGCCGCCGCGATCCAGTCGATCATCGACCCGGAGATCCTCACCGGGCTCCAGGAGGAGGTCGACCGGGTCTACGTCGACCCGTCGCTGATCGAGTTCGCGGTCAACCTGTCGCACGCCACCCGTGACCCGGCCCGGGTGGGGCTCACCGACCTGGCCCGGTACGTCACCTTCGGCGCCAGCCCGCGGTCCTCGATCAGCCTGGTGCTGGCCGCCCGGGCGCTGGCCTACATCCGCGGCCGCGAGTACGTGGTGCCCGAGGACCTCGGCGACCTGGCCCTGGACGTGCTGCGGCACCGGCTCGTGCTCTCCTACGAGGCGCTCTCCGACGAGGTCACCGCGGATCTGATCATCGCCAAGATCCTGGCGAACATGACGTTCCCGGAGCCGGCGGGCCGGACTCGATGACGACGGCCCCCGATCGGCTGCTGCGGCGCCTCGAGTGGAAGCTCGGGCGCCGCCTCGACGGGCGCCTGCAGGGTTCCTACCGGACCGTGTGGCACGGGGCCGGGCTCGACTTCACCGACCTGCGGGCCTACACCCCCGAGGACGACGTCCGGCACATCGACTGGAACGTGACGGCGCGGGTGGACGAGCCGTTCGTGCGGTTGTACACCGAGGATCGCGAGATGACCGCCTGGCTGGTGATCGACCGGTCGGCGTCGATGCGCTTCGGTGGGGGTGCCGGTAAGGAGTCGACCGCGGCCGATCTGGCGATCAGTATCGGGCGGTTGATCTCCCAAGGGGGGAACCGGGTCGGGGCGATCCTGTTCGACAACGCTTCTCGCCGGGTGGTCCCACCGCGGACGGGGCGGGATCAGGTTTTGCGGATCGCGCGCGAACTGACCGGAAATGTTCCGAAAAAGTCGGACAAAACGACGGACCTTGCGGCCATGCTCAACCTGGCCGCCACGACGACCTCGAAAAGGCGCAGCCTCGTCTTCGTGATGTCCGACTTCATCGGCGACCCCGGCTGGGACCGCCCGCTCGCCCGGCTCGCCCACCGCCACGAGGTCGTCGTCATCCGCGTCGTCGACCCCGCCGAACTGGAACTGCCCGACCTCGGCCTGATCCTCGTCGAGGACGCCGAGACCGGCGAACAGCTGCTCGTCGACACCAGCGACCCGCTGCTGCGCGCCCGCCTCACCGAACAGGTCGGCGCCCGCGAGCGGGAGGTCGCCGAGGCCATGCGCCGGGCCGGCGTCGACCCCCACCGGATCACCACCGACCAGGACATGCTCGCCACCCTGGTCGACATGGTCCGCCGTTCCGGACGGAGGCCCCGGTGACCTTCCTCTACCCGGCCGTGATCGCCGTCGCCGTCCTGCTGAGCGCCGCAGCGGTAGCCGGATATGTCGGACTCGCCAAGAGGCGTGCGGCGGCCCTCGAAGCGGCCGGCTTCAAAAGCCTGGGGAAGCGGCGGCATCTGCCGTACGCGCTGATCCTCGCCGCCGTCCCGGTCATGCTGATCGGCCTGGCCCGCCCGCAGGCCGAGGTCGCCGTACCCCGGGTCGCCGGCACCGTACTGCTCGCCTTCGACATCTCCAACAGCATGTCGGCCGGCGACGTCGCCCCGAGCCGTCTGGCCGCCGCCCAGCAGGCCGCCAAAGGCTTCGTCGAGGACCAGCCGGACACCGTCGACGTCGGCGTACTGGTCTTCGGCAGCGAGGCCCTGCTCACACAGGCGCCCACCGACGACCACGCGGCCGCCATCGCCGCCATCGAACGGGTGTCGCCCAGCGGCGGCACCTCCCTCGGCAAGGCCATCCTGGTCGCGCTCGGCACCATCACCGGCAAACCGGTCAACCTGCCCGAACAGAACGGTGCCGCGCCCGACCTCGGCTACTGGCCGTCGGCCACCATCGTGGTCTTCTCCGACGGCGAGGAAACCGGCGGGCCCGACGTACAGGCCGCCGCCGAACTCGCCGCGGCCGCCGGCGTGCGGATCCAGACCGTCGGCGTCGGCACCGCCAAGGGCGGAACCGTCGAAGTGGACGGCTTCCAACTGGCCACCGCCCTCGACGAGACCCTGCTGACCGCGGTCGCCCAGGTCACCGGCGGCACCTACTACGCGGCCGGCGACGCGGGCGCGCTCGCCGCCAGCACCGACTCGATCGACCTGCGGCTCACCACCGAGAAGGAGCCGATCGAGCTGACCGCGCCGTTCACCGCGGCGGCCCTGCTGCTCCTCACCCTCGGCGGGCTGCTGGGCATCCGCTGGCACGGAAGGATCATCTGATGTCGCTGAGCTGGCCGTGGGCGCTGCTGGCGGTGCTGGCCGTACCGCTCCTGCTGACCGCCCGCTGGTGGCTGAACCGGCGCCGCAAGCGGACCGCGGTCACCGTCTCCAGCATCGCGCTGATCCGTGCCGCCCTGCCCGGGCGCACCGCCTGGCGCCGCCGGATCCCCGTCTACCTGTTCCTGGCCGGACTGTTCGCCCTGGCCGGCGGCGTGGCCCGGCCACAGGCATCGGTCACGGTGCCATCCAACGACACCACCATCCTGCTCGCCATCGACGTCTCCGGCTCGATGTGCAACACCGACATCGCCCCGAACCGGCTGGCCGTCGCCGTCGACGCGGCCCGCGAGTTCGTCGAGGCCCAAGAGGGCGACACCCGGATCGGCCTGGTCGCCTTCTCCGGCATCGCCGGCCTGCTGGTCGCGCCGACCGCCGACAAGGCCCCCCTGCTGAAGGCCATCGAGAACCTCAAGACCGGCCGCGGCACCGCCATCGGCCAGGCCATCCTCACCTCGATCGACGCGATCGCCGAGATCAACCCCGAGGTGGCCGGCACCGGCGTCGAACTGCCCGAAACCCCGGACGGCACGCCGATCGACTACCAGCCGGACACCATCGTCGTCCTCACCGACGGCTCCAACACCACCGGCGTCGACCCGGTCACCGCCGCCCAGCAGGCCGCCGCCCGCCGGCTGCGCGTCTACACGATCGGCTTCGGCACCACCGACCCGCAGCAGATGGTCTGCACCCCCGACCAGGTCAGCGGCGACTCGGCCTTCACCGGCGGAAGCTTCGGCGGAGGCGGCTTCGGCGGCGGTGGGCGGGGCGGCGGCAACCGCGAGATCGACGAGGAAGCCCTCACCCAGGTGGCCGACCTGAGCGGCGGCCGCTACTTCAAGGCCGAGGACGCCGAACAGCTCACCGACGTCCTCGCCGACCTGCCCCGCGAGTTCGGCCTCACCAAGCGGGACGTCGAGATCAGCGCCTGGTTCCTCCTCCTGGGCACGCTCCTGGTGGTCACCGGCGTGACCCTCTCCCTCTGGTGGAATCGAGGCCCGGCGATCCGTCGCCCTTAACCCCTTTCCGGTACGGGCTGAAGCCCCCCAACCGCATCCACCCCCTCCCGCCCGTCCCGCCCGTCGCGCCTTGCCCGCCGCCGACCCGTCGCGCCTTGCCCGCCGCCGCCCCGTCGCGCCCGTCGCGCCTTGCCCGCCGCCGACCCCCCACGCAGATCTTGGACGTTTTCCCACCGGATTTGGTGGTCGACCGTCCAAGGTCGCCGGATGTTGGTGCCCGGGCAACCAGGTCGGCCGGATCTTGGACGTTTTCCCACCGGATTTGGTAGGAAAACGTCCAAGATCGTCGGCTGCGGGTGGGCGGTCCGGCTGCGGCGGGCGGCGCCCGGCGGGGGCGGCGGATGCGGGCGATGGGGTCGCGCCCGGGTAGCGGGATCTTGGACGTCTTGCCACCGGATTTGGTGGCAAGACGTCCAAGGTCGCCGGCTGTGGGCGGCGCCTGGCAGTGGGCGGGAGTCGCGGCTGCGGTGGCTCCGGCCCGGTGGTTCCGGCCGCGGTTGGGTGGCGCCCTGAGTGGGTGGGTGGCGGCGGCTGCGGATGGTGGGGCGCAAGGGTGGCGGAATCTTGGACGTCTTGCCACCGAATCCGGTAGGAAATCGTCCAAGATCGTCGGCTGCGGGTGGGCGGTCCGGCTGCGGTGGGACGGCTTCCGGGGTGGGTGGCGGATGCGGGCGATGGGGTCGCGCCCGGGTAGCGGGATCTTGGACGTTTTGCCGCCGAATCCGGTGGGAGAACGTCCAAGATCGCTGGCTGCCGAGGCGCCAGGCCTTGCGCGGTGGCGCGGTGGCGCGGTGGCGCGCGGTGCACGGTGCGTGGTGGTGCGGTGGGTGGGAAGGCGGTGCGCGGTGGTGCGGTGGCGCGCGGTGCACGGTGCGCGGCGGCGCGGTGGCGCGCGGTGCGCGGTGGCGCGGTGGCGCGGTGGCGCGCGGTGCACGGTGCGTGGTGGTGCGGTGGGTGGGAAGGCGGTGCGCGGTGGTGCGGTGCGGGGTGGGCGGTTTGGGGTGGGCGGTTCGGGTGGTGGGTGGGAGGGCTAAGGGGTGGTGGTCAGGCGGCGGTGGCGTTGGGCGGCCATGCGTACGGGGGCGTTGGGTTCGCCGAAGCGGTCGTAGCCGGCGCGGCGTTCGGTGATTTCGAAGAAGACGCGGCCGCCGAAGACCGGGGTGTAGAGGTGGAGCAGTTCGCCGCCGGAGGGGTCGCGGTCGAACAGGATGCCGTGCTCGCGGAGGGTGGCCACGAAGTCGTCGGTGAGGCCGAAGCGGGCGGCCAGGTCGGCGTAGTAGTTGGCCGGGACCGGCAGCGGCGGCAGGCTCAGGGCGCGGGCGGTGGCGATCAGGTCGGCGGTCGCGAATGCTACGTGTTGAGGGTCGGAGACGGCGGGCGCCCATTCGCCGCGGCGGAGCAGGGCCACGGTCAGGGCGACGCGGACCGTCCTCTGCGGATCGGATACGGCGCGGGAGCGCATCAGGCCGTACGGTGCTGCGTACTCCTCGGTGGGAAGGTGTTCGAGGCCGAGCACCGAGTGGTAGAAGAGCCCGGCCTCGTCGAAGTGGTCGAATGGCTGGGTCAGGCCGAGATGGTCGACGGTGAGCAGCCCGGCGCCGGGGCCGGCCGGTGTGCCGGTGGGCAGGAAGTCGGAGCGCCAGTTGTCGCCGGGGTGGGTGACGAGGACGCTGGTGCCGTCCGGGGCGGTGATCGCGGCGAGTTCGGCCTCGCCGGGCTCGCGCACGTTGAGGTGGGCGGGGGCGGACAGCGCCTCGGCCCGGGCCAGGGAGAGCGGCGGATTCTCCGATGTGACGGCGAAGGCGCTGATCGCGGCGGGGCCGGGGTGGGTGACCGCGCTGTTCAGGACGATCCGGCAGGCGCCCTGTTCCCAGAGTTCGACCGGTTTGGTGCGGTGCTGGCCGGTGTGCGCGAAGCCGAGACCCCGTAGGGCGGACCGCAGTTCGGGCCCCGAGTGCCCGTCGACGGCGAATTCGGTGAAGGCGTGCCCGGTCAGCCGCGGAGCGGGAGGAAGACGCCGAACGCCGGGCCGGTCCGCGAGCTGAACGGCGGGGGCGGCGTGGGGCGCGGAGGCGGAGGCGTGGGGCGCGGTGGCGGAGGCGTGGGGCGCGGCGGTGGAAGCGTGGGGCGCGGTGGCGGAGGCGGAGGCGTGGGGCGCGGCGGCGGTGGCGGAGGCGTGGGGCGGGGTGGCGGAGGCGTGGGGCGCGGCGGTGGAGGCGTGAGGCGCGGTGGAGGCGGGGGTGGGGGAGGTGCGGGGTGCGGCGGGGAGGGTGGCGAGGCGGTCTTCGAGGAGGGTGAGGGAGCGCATCGCGTCGACCGCGGTTCGGGCGGGATCCGACTGGCGGAAGACATCGTTGAAGACCTCGAGCGACAGCGGGCCGGAGTAGCCGGCGGACAGCACCAGGCCGAGGAAGCGGGGCAGGTCGAAGGCGCCCTGGCCGGGGAAGAGGCGGTGGTGGCGGCTCCACTGGAGCACGTCCATCCGCAGGTGCGGGGCGTCGGCCAACTGCAGGAAGAAGATCTTGCCGGGGGTGATGCCGGCGATGCCGTCCGGGGGGATCTCGCGGGACAGTACGTGGAACGAGTCGAGGCAGAGCCCGAGAGCGGGATGATCAGCCTGCTGGACTATCCGCCACGAGTGGTCCCACGTGGACACGTGACGGCCCCAGGCCAGGGCCTCGTACGCGATCCGCATCCCGTGTGCCGCCGCCCGGTCGGCCAGCAGTGACAGGTGTGCGGTCGCCAGATCGTCGTCGTCGACGGCGGCGGGGGACACCGACGAGCACACCAGGACGGTGTCGGTCCCGAGTTCGGCCATCACCTCGAATTTGCGTTCGGCCCGCGAGAGGTTGGCCTTGAGCAGTTCGTCCGGCACCGCTTCGAAGTCGCGGAACGGCTGGTACAGGTCGATGGTGAGGCCCAGGTCGGCGCAGCGCCGCCGGATCCCGGCCGGTGACCACGGGGAGACCACGAGGTCGTTCTCGAACAGCTCGATGCCGTCGAAACCGGCCGCGGCCGCCGCCGTCAGCTTGTCGTCAAGGGTGCCGGAAACACAAACCGTAGCGATCGACCGGCGCATCGGATCTCACTTTCTCAAATAGCCGGTCACCAGGTCGCCGAGCATGGTGCGGTAGTGCCCGCGGCGGGACTCGTCGAGCAGGTCCCGGTCGAAGAGCGCGCCCCAGGTGTGGCGGTTGGCGACGCGGAAGAAGCAGAACGAACTGATCATCATGTGTACGTCGAGGGCGTCGACGTCGTCGCGGAAGGCGCCTTCCGCGCGGCCCCGGTCGAGGACGCCGCGGAGCAGGTCGACGGCCGAGCTGTTCAGGTCGACCAGCCGGGCCACGTGGTTCATGTGTTTGGCGTGCTGCGCGTTCTCGACGCCGACCAGTTTGATGAAGGCCGGGTGTGCCTCGTGGTGGTCGAAGGTGACCTCGGCGAGGCGGCGGACCGCGGCGACCGGGTCCAGGTGGTCGACGTCGACGGTGCGTTCGGCGGCTCTGATCTCGGCGTACGCCCGCTCGAGAACCGCCAGGTAGAGCTGCTCCTTGCCGCCGAAGTAGTAGTAGATCATCCGTTTCGTGGTGCGGGTGCGGGCGGCGATCTCGTCGACCCGGGCGCCGCTGTAGCCGTTCTCGGCGAACTCCTCGGTGGCCACGTCGAGGAGTTCGGTGCGGGTGCGTTCCGCGTCGCGCTGTCTCTCCACCACGGCCTTCTCCTGTGTCATGGAAAGTAAGTCTGCCGTGAGTCTTGACAGTGGCCGCCGTCACACCCGATAACTAACGTACCAGTTCGTACATTAGAAGTGGAGATCGATATGGCGGCGTTCCGGTGTGGGTTGATCGGAGCCGGAATCGGCACGTCGCTGTCACCGGCGCTGCACGAGGCCGAGGGGCGCCACCACCACCTCGGGC
The DNA here is from genome assembly GCF_014205215.1 of Actinoplanes lobatus. Classification (NCBI taxonomy): domain Bacteria; kingdom Bacillati; phylum Actinomycetota; class Actinomycetes; order Micromonosporales; family Micromonosporaceae; genus Actinoplanes; species Actinoplanes lobatus. Next base: position 648,633 of record NZ_JACHNC010000001.1, on the reverse strand, counting down.
TCACCTACACGCTGTTCGACACCGGGAAGACCGCGGATCTCGAACGGCTCCTCGACGAGGCCGACCGCGCCGGTTTCGCCGGGCTCAACATCACCCACCCGTTCAAGCAGCAGGTGATCGAACACCTCGACGACCTGTCCCCGCTGGCCCGCGACATCAATGCGGTCAACACCGTGGTCTTCCGGGACGGCCGACGGCAGGGGCACAACACCGACGCGTACGGCTTCGCCGAGTCCTTCCGTTCCCAACTGCCCGATGTGGCCGTCCGCCATGTCGTGCAACTGGGCGCGGGCGGCGCCGGGGCGGCCTGTGCCCATGCGTTGCGTGAACTGGGCGCCGAGCGGCTGACGATCGTGGACCCGGACAGGGCCCGCGGCGCGGAGCTTGCCGACCGGATCGGCGCGCGCCATGCGACGACGGCCACGCCGGAGCTGCTCGCCGACGCCGACGGGCTGGTCAACGCCAGCCCGATCGGCATGCACCACCACCCGGGAACGCCGCTTCCCGCAGAGTCGCTCCACCGTGGCCTGTGGGTCGCCGACATCGTCTACATGCCGTTGGAGACGGAGCTGCTGCGTGCCGCCCGTGCCCGCGGTCTGCGGACGATCGGCGGCACGGCGATGTGCGCCTACCAGGCCGCCGCGGCGTTCGAGCTGTTCACCGGGCGTACCCCCGATATCGCGCGGATGTTGCTTCACCTCTCCCAGATCCTGGAGCGGCAATGCTGACCGAGACCACCACTCGTGAACTCCCCGAACCCCTCTCGCTACGCCGGATGATCGGCCCCGGCGTCGTCGCCGTCGGCATCGGCTTGGCGGCCGGCGAGATCATCCTCTGGCCGTACCTGACCGCGATCGGCGGCCTGGGCCTGCTCTGGCTGGCGTTCACCACGCTGGCCGTGCAGTTCGTCATCAACATGGAGATCGAGCGCTACACCCTGGCCACCGGGCAGACCGTGGTCGCCGGCTTCTCCCGCTGGTGGAAGGGCTGGGGCGTCATCATCTGCCTGGCCGGCGCCTTCCAGTACGTCTGGCCCGGCTGGGCGACCAGCGGCTCGACCGTCTTCACGTACCTGATCGGGGGTGGCGACCCGGTCTGGATCACGGTGGCCACCCTGGTGATCATCGGCGTGCTGCTGTCGCTGTCCAAGGTGGTCTACCGGACCGTCGAGCGGGTCGAGGCCGTCAAGGTCGCCCTGACGCTGTTCTTCCTGGCCGTCGTGGTCGTCTTCGTGATCTCACTGAGCACCTGGGGTGACGGCGCGAAGGCCACGGTCACCGAGTTCGGGCAGATCCCGGACGGCATCACCTTCACCATGCTGCTCAGTGCGATCGGCGCGGCCGGCGCCGGTGGCGTGCACAACCTGGTGCTGAGCAACTGGATCCGGGACAAGCGGTACGGCATGGGCGCCCACGTACCCCGGCTGATCTCCCCGATCACCGGGCAGGAGGAGGCGGCCGGCGGCGGCGACCGGTACACGTTCCCGCTCGACGAGACGTCGATGGGCCGCTGGAAGGTGTGGTGGAAGCGGGCCAACGTCGAGCATCTGGTCACGTTCGTGGCGGTCTGCTTCGTGACCATCGGCGTGATGAGCCTGCTCGCGTACGAGACGCTGTTCGGCCGGGGCGACCTCAAGTCGGACCCGTCGTTCCTGCGGATCCAGGGCGAGATCTTCGCGGACGAGGTCGGCCCGTGGCTCAAGCTGCTGTTCCTGGCGGTGGCCGCGGTGTCGCTGTGGGCCGCCGCGATGGGCCTGCTCGACATCATCGGCCGGGTGGCGTCGGACTTCCTGCGCCGCAACTACCTCGCCGGCTCCGCGCGCTGGACCGAGCCGCGGATCTACCTGACCGTGGTGTGGGCGGAGATCGTGCTCGGCTCGGCCATCCTGCTGGCCGGCTTCACCCAGCCGCTCGGCCTGCTGATCGTCTCCACCTGCGCGGCCTCGGTGGTGACGCTGCTCTACTCGATCCTGCTGGTGAAGCTGAACACCCGGGACCTGCCGGCGCCGGTGCGGATGCGTGGCTGGCGGCTCGGCGGCATGATCGTGGCGATCGGCTTCTACGGCTTCTTC